>SVEN01000045.1 GCA_015057365.1 Lachnospiraceae bacterium
GCGCCGATGGTGTTGGGAGATACGTTGTATGTATATACCACGCACGATGAAGATGTGCTGGTGAACGATTTCTATACCATGGTGGATTGGTACTGCTTTTCCACAAAGGATATGGTGAATTGGGAGCAGCACGGTCCGATTTTTTCCCTGAATGATATCAGCTGGGCGGACGACAGAGCGTGGGCACCTCAGGCAGTAGAGCGTAACGGTAAGTTTTATCTCTATTGTCCGGTACATAAAAAGGACGGGGGTATGGCTATTGCGGTAGGTGTATCCGACAGCCCGACGGGACCGTTTAAGGATTTGGGATATCCGCTGGTGGATGAGGGCGACTGGAACGATATCGACCCGACGGTGTTTATTGATGATGACGGTCAGGCTTATTTGTACTTTGGGAATCCGGAGCTTCGCTATGTGCTGTTAAACGAGGATATGATTTCCTACAACAAGGAAGTGGGCATCGTAAAGATTCCGATGACCGAAGAGTCCTTTGCAAAGGGCAGCCACATGACCGGTACCACCTATGCGGAGGGACCGTGGTTCTATAAGAGAAACGGTCTGTATTATATGGTGTATGCAGCCTTCGGACTGGATAAGAAGGATGAGCATCTGGCGTACTCTACTTCCGAGTCTCCGACGGGGCCGTGGAAGTACGGCGGCGTGTTGATGACGGAAGAGGGAGGCGTATTTACCAACCATCCGGGCGTGTGTGACTTTAAGGGACATTCCTATTTGTTCTATCACACCGGAGAGCTTCCGGGAGGCAGCCTGTTCCATCGTTCCGTATGCGTGGCGGAGTTTACCTACAACGAGGACGGCACTATCGATACCATCGCAAAGTGTGACGGTGTAAAAGTAATTGAATAAAGCTTTCTTTTATATGGATTGACAATGTACCTCCAAGTGCTCTAAAATAGAACTTGGAGGTGCTTTTTTATGATAAAAACCAATACACCGATTCAAATCGGAAGTCATACGTTGAAAAATAGAATTACCTTTGCGCCGACGGTAAAGTTTGACTTTACCGATGATTCCGGCAAGGCAAACGAAAAACTCATTGCCCATTATACAGAGCGTGCCAAGGGCGGTTGCGGACTGATTTGTGTGGAAGCTACGGCAGTGACCCCGGGCGGCAGATTTTGTAAGACCCATATGGGCCTTTGGAGCGACGAGCAGATTGCGGGCCATAAGGAGATTACCGCAGGATGTCACAAGTACGGTGCGATAGTGATTATCCAGTTAAATCATACCGGCTATACCTCAAATCCGGAGTGCGGTCCGGCCATCGGTCCGTCTGCGGTGACAAGACAGGGCTTCCGCGGGGATTATACTACGGTGGAGATGAGTCTTGCGGAAGTACATGCCATGCAGCAGTCCTTTGTTGATGCTGCGGTACGGGCAAAGAAGGCAGGCTATGACGGCGTGCAGTTCCATGGCTGTCACGGGTACTTAATTAATCAGTTTATGGCACCGTCGGCGAACTTCAGAACGGATGCCTACGGCGGGTCCGCGGAAAACAGAGCCAGATTTTGCGGTGAAATGATTGCAAAGGTAAGAGAACTTTGCGGACCGGACTTTTTGATTTCCGTGCGTACTTCCGGATGCGATAATACCCTTGAGGATGCTATCGCGGTGGCGGAGGCGTATGTAAAGGCCGGTTGTGACTATTTGCAGGTATCCTCCGGTATGTCTTCTCTGGAAACGGTAGCACCGTTTCACGATGAGAAGGTTACGGATATTCAGAGTCTGGGTGCATATTTTAAAGAGCATTTTAACGGAAGAGTGCCGGTATCTTGTGTGGGCGGATTGACCGGGCCGGAGCAGATTCATTATCTGATTGAGCATGAGTATGTGGATACGGTGGATGTGGCAAAGGCGATTCTGGCAGACCCGGAGTTTGCCAATGCAGTGATAGAGGGAAAGGCGTTTACCAAGTGCTTCGGTTGTCAGGCCTGTCAGTACGGACCGTTTACGGCCCATAAGTGCCCGGCGGAGATGAAGCGGTTAAGGAGTGAGTAAACATGCGCATTATATTCGTAAGACACGGACATCCCAATTATGAGAAGGATTGTTTGACGCCGCTGGGACATAAGCACGGCGTGGCGGTGGCGGAGCGGTTAAAGGATGAACCGGTGGAGAAGATTTTTTCCTCTACCTGCGGCAGAGCTATGGAGACCGCAATGCATATTGATGAGAAATTCGGTCTCGGGGTGGAAGGTTTGGACTTTATGCGGGAAATCAAGTGGGGCTCCGCAGACGGGACTCCGGTGTACGAGGACGGACATCCGTGGCTTACTTCCGACTATTTGGTGGCGCAGGGAAAGAATCTGTTAGATCCGGATTGGAGAGAGACGGAGCTGTACCGGCACAACAAGGTATTGGCAACGGCGGATGCTTTGGCAGAAGCGTTCGATGCATGGCTGTCGGAACTCGGTTATACAAGAGAGGGTGACTATTACCGGGTAGGAAAGGTACGGTACGGGACCGTTGTGTTGGTGAGTCACGGAGGAGCTTCTTCCGCGGCATTGGCCCGCTTTTTCAACCTGCCCTTCCCGTTTGTATGCTCGGCGATTTGTCCGGATTATACGGCAGTCACAATAGTGACCCTTTCCGGGGAGAAAGGTGCGCTCATAGCACCGAAATTTGAACTGATGAACGATGCGAGACATATCGCAGACATAAAAAAAGAGGCGGATGGTCTTGTATATGCCTGAGAGTAAGAGACGGAGGGAGAGTGCCCTATGAAGAAAATCGATGTAACCGCATTGGGTGAATTATTAATTGATTTTACGGAAAACGGAATCAGTCCTCAGGGGAATCCTTTGCTGGAAGCAAATCCCGGCGGAGCTCCGTGTAATGTACTTGCCATGCTTAGTAAGCTCGGTCACCGGACGGCCTTTGTGGGAAAGGTAGGGGCGGATATGTTTGGGAAACGCCTGAGGCAAACGGTAACGGATGCGGGAATCGATACTTCCGGTTTGGTGGAAGATAAAGAGGTTAATACGACGCTGGCCTTTGTACATACGCTGGCGGACGGAGATAGAGAGTTTTCCTTTTACCGGAATCCGGGGGCGGACATGATGTTGACTCCGGAGGAGGTAAAAAAGGAGTTGGTAACGGATTGCCGGGTGTTTCATTTCGGAACCTTGTCCATGACTGCGGAAGACTGTCGCAGGGCAACGGAGGAGTCGGTGGCTTTGGCAAAGAGAGAGGGAGCTCTCATCTCCTTTGATCCCAACCTGCGGGAACCGCTGTGGGATAGTCTGGAAACGGCAAAAGAGCGGACGATTTACGGCCTTCGTCAGTGTGATGTTTTAAAAATCTCCGATAACGAAATCGAATGGCTGACCGGGGGAAAGGAGTATAGGAAGGCGGCAGAGATTTTAAAGGCAGAGTATCATATTCCGCTCGTTTTAGTGTCACTCGGAAAGGACGGAAGCATGGCACTGTCTGATGCGGCCTTTGTCAAAGTGCCGGGGTATAAGGTGGATACCATAGAGACCACGGGAGCGGGGGATACCTTCTGCGCCTGCGTTCTGCATTATATTTTGGAGCATGGGTTCCGGGCGTATGAGGCAGAGGAACTTACGGAGATGCTTGCCTTTGCCAATGCGGCAGCGGCCCTTGTGACCACGAGAAAGGGAGCTCTTGCGGTCATGCCGGAGAAGGAAGAGGTAGAGGCGCTGATTCGCCGGAAGTAAAGGAGCAGTTTCATAGAGGAAAATAGGGACTTTCATACGTTAAAATTTGACAAATTGTTCCAAGGTATGATATAATGTTTATAGGACAAGGTGTATAGTGCTATGTCGGACGAATGCTACGGAAAGGAGGAGTTCCCATGAGTGTATCGGCAATTCAGTCTCAGCGTTTATTTACCTCATTAGTCAGCGGTAAGCGAATTAACAGTGCGGCAGATGATGCGGCAGGGCTCGCAATCAGTGAGAAGCTTTTGGCACAGACAAACGGATACGCCGTCGGTACCAACAATGCGGCAGACGGTATTAATCTGTTAAATGTGGCAGATGGGTCTCTTTCCACGATGCAGGATTCCTTGCAACGTATCCGTGAGCTTGCGGTTCAGGCCGGGAATGGCATCTATTCCGATTCCGATAAAGAGCTGATTCAGATGGAAATCGACGGTCTGAAGGCATCTGTTCAGGATGCGGCGAAGAATACGAATTTCAATACCATGAAGCTGTTAGACGGCAGTATGGCCGACCTTTCTTTGGCAACCAATCCGTCCGGCGGCGGACTTTCCATTCAGATGGACAGTTCTACGTTAGAGTCTCTCGGGATTGCGGACTTTAGTGTGATGGGCGATTTTTCCTTGGATGACATCGACAATGCCATCAAGGCGGTCAGCAAGGCCAGAAGCAGAATGGGTGCAAAGACCAATGTTCTGAATCACACCATAAACTATAATGAGAACGCGGGTCTTAATCTTATGGCGGCCAACAGTCGTATCCGGGATACGGATTACGGCACAGCGATGATAAATAAGAACCGGGATGATATTTTGTCCCAGTATCGCATTTTTGCTATGAAGGCGCAGATGAATAATCATGCCGGTGTATTAAAGTTGCTCGGATAAGTGCGTAGGAATAATACAGATACTCCCAGCGGGGTGACCGTTGGGAGTGTTTTTTTGTTGTTTATTCTGAAATATAATAAAAATATATCGAAAAACGATAAAAAACTATTGACAAAGAATAATGATGATGTTATGATTGTTTCAAAAGAACGACTGGAAAAATTTAACGGAGGTTTAATATGAAAGGGAAAGATAAGTCGGTGATGTTGACTTCGGTCTTGGTAAAGGTAGTGTACGGACTGGTGGCGGTATGTTGTGTGATTGCGCCGTTTTTAGTGAAGCGCTATGACAGTCTGGTGGTGGCAAGTGGGCAGGAGAGTGTGTATTTCCCTGTATTGATTACACTGTACTGCGCAGTGCCGTTTGCGGTAGTAGCGCTCGTCTGTCTGGATATACTGCTTCGTAATATCAGACTGGAGCAGCCGTTTGTGACACAGAACGTGACGATGCTTCGGATTATTTCTTATTGCTGCTTTGCAGAGGTTCTGGTATTTGTGTATCTTGCGGTGTTAAAGCCTTTTGCGGTGGTGGTACTGATTGCTAGCGGATTTATGGGATTGATTTTACGTGTAGTAAAAAATGTGTTTGAACAGGCGATTAAAATCAGAGAAGAAAATGATTTTACAATCTAGAGAGGTGTGGCATGAGAATTGTAATTAATCTGGATGTGATGATGGCAAAGAGGAAGATTTCTTCCAATGAGCTGGCAGAGAAAATCGGAATTACGCCGGCGAACCTTTCGGTGCTTAAGACTGGGAAGGCAAAGGCTGTGCGGTTTTCTACCTTGGAAAAGATATGCGAGGTACTTAACTGCCAGCCGGGAGATATTCTAGAGTATGACCCGACAAGACCGGGGACAGAGGAACAGGAGGAGTAGAAATGGACGGACAGATAACGGTAGAGCAGGGGACTATGGCCCTTGTGGAGGTAGAGAAGGAAAAGAAGGACAACGGTGGAAATAAGCGGGAGTTCTCCACCAAGGAAGCGGTGTTAAGCCTGCTTTTCTTTGTGTTAAGTTTTGGATTTACTCATTTTGCCGTCGGTTATATCGGAGGCATTTGGGGAGGCGTTGTATGGTTGCTTACCGGAGTACTGGGAGCGGTATATGTGAGAGTAAAAGGATTTGCCGTGGCAAAGGGACAGTTTGTGCTGTTTTGCGTGGCGGAAGCGTTTTGTCTGGTGCCGTTGTTTTGTACCAACGGACTGCTCAATACGCTGGCGGCGACGTTCACCTTTTTACTGTTGGCATATCTGGGTATTTCTCTTAGCGGTGCGGAGCTGTTCGGAGAGGATTTTGTGGCGGATTTGCTGGAAGCAATCTGTGTTCAGCCTTTTACAAGATTTGCAGAAGGTCCGTTGGCTGCAAAGAAGTTTCTTAAGAATCCGAAAAGTTGCAAAACTATGTTATATGTGGTGCTGGGACTGCTTTGTTCGCTTCCGCTGTCAATTATGGTGTTTTATCTATTGATGTGGAGTGATGCCATGTTTGCGGACAAAATGGAATCCCTATTTGATATGATGCCTTCTTTTGAATTCCGATATGTTTGGGAGCTGATATTTGCGGTGCCGGTCTGGTTGTATGTATTCGGAGGACTTGCGGCAACGCAGAATAAACGGACCGGGCCTTTGATTAACATAAAGGGAGGCCGGGTGCTTCCGGCAATTCTGGGGTATACCATGGTGACACCGATTTGTATCTTTTATGTGATGTATATTGCGGTGCAGTTCAATTATTTTACTGCGGCTTTCGGAGGAACGCTTCCGGGAGAGTACAGCTATTCCTCTTATGCCAGAAAAGGTTTTTTTGAGCTGTGTGCCATTGCGGTGATTAACCTTTGTGTCATTGCCTGTATGAATTTGTTTTTAAAGCGAAAGGAGGACGGTAGCCCTTCTGTGGCAATGAAGGTATATTGTACCTTGCTTTCCGGTTTTACGGTGCTTTTGATTGTGTCGGCAATCAGCAAAATGGTACTGTATATCAATGAAATGGGAATGACCCCGCTCCGGATTTATACCTCCTGGTTTATGCTGGTGCTGGCGGTGTTTTTTGTACTGATTATTGCGGCGCAGTTTACAAAGCTACGGTTCTGCAGGGCTGCGTTTGTGAGTTTTACGTTGTTGTTTGCGGTATTGTGCTTCTCTAACGTAGATGGTATGATTGCGAAATACAATGTAAATGCGTATCGGACCGGGAAGTTGGAAAGGGTAGATTTCGGAGTGTTGGAACGGCTGGGGGATGCGGCGCTGGTTCATGTGGAGCGCCTAACCGATGCGGAAGACAGAGTAATAGCGGAGGAGGCAAGAGAGTGTTATAAGGATATGCTTAGGGAAAGCGGAAGAAAAAGTGACGTGGCATATTTCAGTATTCCGAGAGTCATCGGCAGAAGTAAATAAGAATTAAGAAAACGGAAGATTTCTATGAATTTTCCGTTTTTTTATGTGGTAAAAAGGACAGAGTTATGATACACTAAAAAGAGGGGTTGAAGAAAAGAAGCGGAGAATACTATCAGTTGCGAAATGCGGGAGGAAAATCATGAAACGTAAGAATATCGCGGTCATCATGACGGCCCTTGATACGGATAATCAGGCAGAAGTTTTAAAAGGAATCGAGTTGTGTGCAAAGTCCAATGGCTGTAATGTGGCTGCGTTTGTGTGGTTTACGGGGATTTACGAAAAAGGAAGTCACAATCTCGGAGAAGTGAATATTGTAATGTTGCCGGATTTGAATTTGTTTGATGGTGTTATTATATCTGCGGACGTGTTTCATCTGAAGCAGAATAAAGAAAAAATCGAGCAGATGTTAGAGAAGGTTTCCTGTCCGATCGTTACGGTAGGATGTCGTTACAAGAATGCACCGGCGATTTGGGCGGATAATTATGCGGGAATGCGTCGGCTTATGGAGCACCTGGTGAGAGATAAAGGTATGCGGAAGCTTCATTTTGTAAGAGGCATCGAAGGTAATGTAGATGCAGAGGCCCGTTATAAGGCGTATTTGGATGTTTTAAAAGAAAATCGCATCCCGGTGGAGCCGGAGCGAATTACGCAAGGAGATTTTTATGTAATCGGTGGTGAAAAAGCCGCAAGAGATGTATTGGAGTCCAAGCTTTCGTTCCCGGAGGCAATTGTATGTTCGAACGATACGATGGCGATTACCGTGTATGATATTTTAATAAAGGAGGGCTATCGTGTACCGGAGGATGTGTTGATTACCGGTTATGATTATACCCATGAATGTCGCTTGCACTATCCGCAAATTATTTCGATACGCGTGAATTCGTTTGATATCGGATTGAAAGCATGTACGGCGTTGTTGCGGCTGATCGGAGGAGAGCCTGTAAAGACAGACTACAGAGTCCCGGATGAGGTGATTTTGGGGAATGGGGCCGATGAGAGAGAACGAGGGGAAAACAGAAGCAACATTGCGCAACGGGGGCTGGTATCGGATTCGGCACGACAGGTAATGATTCATCACTTGATTAATTTTCAGAAAAACATCACGGAAACAGTGGGGTTTGACAGCTGGAAAAATATAGTGCAGCATTTTGTGAAGAAGATGAATCCGGGCGAGTTTTATTGCTGTGTAAACAAGGGATTTATCGATAATGTTTTTCGGAATGCTACGGTAGAACAGGAGACCAGAAGCTCCGAAGAATGGTTGGCATATACGGAGGATGCGGGACCGGTAATTGCATACAAAGACGGAGATTTCTTTGAAAAAGATCCGTTTCCTTCCAAATGCGGATTGGATACACTATTTGAAGGAAACGGAGATGCGAGATTGTATATTTTCTCGCCGTTACATTATCTGGACCGTAATTACGGGTATCTGGTATTCGCAGACAGTATGTTCCCGATTGCGAACCCACTGTATATTGTTTGGTTGAACAGTATCGGCAATTCCGTTGAGAATATGCGAAAACACACCATGTTGATTAATGCCATGGTAAAGCTGGATGAGGCGAATATCCGGGATCCGCTCACCGGAGTATATAACCGATTCGGTATGGAACGTTATTTTGCCATTATAAAAGAAAAATGTATCGACAAACAGTTATACTTATTCCTGTCATTTGCGGATATTGACGGTTTGAAAACAATTAATGATGTATATGGTCATGAAGAGGGTGACCGGATTATTCGGAATACAGGGCGGATTTTACAGGAAGAAACCTTGGATTCTTATGTCGTTCGCTACGGTGGGGATGAGTTCGTCGTTATGGGAACCGCATTTTCCGAGCAGGAAGCCGAAAGTTATTGGAACAGAGTCCAAAGGACGATTGACGAATATAACGAAGCATATGAAGGAAAAGCAATACTGTCGGTCAGCTTCGGTTATGATCTGGTCCGCCTGGATCCGTACAGCGGTCTGGAGGAATGTATCGGTGTAGCGGATAAAAAGATGTATAGAGAGAAGAAGAAAAAGAAAGCAATGAAAAAGGAGAGTTAAAAGATGCCGTTTATTGATTCAAAGATTACCGTGTCCGTATCCCAGGATAAAAAGGATGTGTTAAAGGGCGAGTTCGGGAAAATGATGGCCGTGCTTGGTAAACCGGAAAGCTTTTTGATGGTTGGATTTGAGGATAATTATGATTTGTACATGGGCGGAAAAAAGCTGGAAAAGGGAGCTTATGTGTCGGTAAGCCTGTTCGGTGCGGCTTCCGGCAGTGCCTATGAGAGCCTGACAGAGAAGATTTGTGCACTGTACGAAAAGGAGCTTGGGATTCCGGGAAATGCAGTGTATGTGACCTATCATGGGGTCAATGACTGGGGCTGGAACGGACGGAATTTTTAAGATGAAGGTAATTGATTACGGTATGCTTTCCAATATGAGTATATTGGAAGCAAAAGCAAATCGCTATACCGTGCGATGTCAGATAAATTCCTTTTTGATTATGACTGCGGTGTGGCTGTTAAATGTATTTAACATATTTATTATTGATTCCGAGTTGATGAATGTCAGCTATTTAATCAGTATGGCAATTACATTGACGTGCTGGTTGGTATGTCGTGTCGGCGGCGCGGAAAAGTCATGGATGAAGTACGTGTTGTTGTTTTTGACGGTGTTATTTTCTACCACATTGGGGACTTTTTTGACGTATCAGGCAGTGTTGGTAGCAGTGATACCGCTGTGCTTATCAATGCAGTACTACAAGAGGAAAGTGGTGTATTATACATACGGACTTACGATTGTAAGTATCCTTTTCAGTACGATGGCCGGCTATTTTATGGGACTGTGTGACGCTAATATGCTGGTATTGACCACGGGAACGTTATCAAAATACGTGACTCCGGAGACCGAAACGGCGGTGTTTGATGCAATCAATGCGAATCCGTGGGGAACGTTGCCGTTGTATTATGCGCTTCCTCGTTGCATGATTTTATTTGCGGTTATTATTATCGGTAGCCATGCGGCTCACGCATCCGCCAAGAAAGCAATCCAGGAGGCGGAGCTACGGAAGCTTAGTGAAACCGACGGAATGACCGGGTTGTATAATAAAAACAAGTACATGGCTATGGTGGAGACGCATTATCCGACGGTAGACAGAGTCGGTGTGATTTATTGGGATGCCGATGGGTTAAAAATGTTGAATGATACCTTTGGCCATGAAGTGGGTGACAGTTTAATCACTACGGTGGGAATGTCCATTCAGGAGCTGTGCACCGAATCGCGCCATGGGTACCGCGTGGGAGGAGACGAGTTCCTTTTGATTCTGGAGCATGCGGATGAAACTGAAATCCGTCGAGTGCTGGAAGCTTGGAAAAAGCGGTTTGCAAAGATAAACCAGCAAGGGAAAACAGTGTTTCATGCTTCTGTGGGATATGCGACCGGTGTCGGTGCTCGGGTAGAAGAAGTTGTAAAACAAGCGGATGAGCAGATGTACAAAGAGAAAAGAAAATGGAAGGAACAGGGTAATGTCTGATGACTACCGTTTGAAGAAAAGATAAAGAATGTTCACAAATAAGTCACAGAATAGTCAGAAGCTATTCTTGACTTATTTTTTTGAGTGAGTTATAATTCTAATTAATTGGTTTCGGGCAACACGCAAGATGTGTTAACGTAAACTTTTTTGAATTATGAGTTTTGGAAAGCGAAAAAAGTAAAGGAGGAGAAAGATGAAGAAATTATTTCGATTTTTAAAACCGTATTGGTTTTTCGCAGTGATTTCTCCGCTAATGATGATGGGAGAGGTGTTTGCGGACCTGATGCAGCCGAAGCTGATGTCCGGTATCGTGGACAGAGGTCTCGAAAACGGTGACATGGGCTACGTCATCCGCACCGGTCTTTTGATGTTATTGATTGTTCTTGTGGGCGGATTTTTCGGTGTGTGCTGTGCTTACACGGCGGCAAGAGCAGCCCAGAGCTTCGGTAAGGACTTGCGTGTGCATGCGTATAAGAAGGTAATGGCCCTTTCGATTGAGCAGACCGATGATTTTACGACCGGTTCGTTGGTTACCCGTATGACCAACGACATTGCTATGGTGGTGGAGTTTGTGGAAATGTTGCTGCGTATGTGTGTTCGTGCTCCTATGTTTTTTATCGGCGGAGCACTCATGATGCTGACGCTGGATTTAAGCTTTGGCGTGGTACTTGCCTGTGCCCTTCCGGTGATGATTATCATGGTAGCTTTTATTCTTATGAAGGCAACACCGTTGTTTTCCGTGGTACAGAAGAAGCTTGATAAGGTGAATTCCGTGGTACAGGAGAATGTAGGCGGAGCAAGAGTGGTAAAGGCTTACGGTCAGGAAGAGTATGAGATTAAGCGTTTTGAGGGCGTGAACGACGAACTTCGCGGAACGAATTTTAAGGTGTTAAAGATTATGGCGTTGTTCGGACCGGTGATTACTCTTGTGATGAACTTTGCGGTTATCGCGATTATCTACATCGGCGGTTTCCAGATACATATCGAGAACGCAGGCATGTCCACCGGTTCCATTATGGCGGCGATTTCTTACGTGACTCAGATTTTGATGTCTGTTATGATGGTTTCCATGATGTTCCAGTCCGTATCCCGTGCCATGGCATCCGCAAGCCGTATTAACGAAGTCATTGATGCGGATCCGGTGATTGAAGGCGGGTCTGTTACGGAAGGAACCGGAAAGGCTACCATTGAGTTTAAGAATGTATCCTTCCGTTATCCGGGCACCCATGGCGATCCGGTGCTTCATGACATTAATTTAAAGGTTAATCAGGGTGAGACTCTTGCCATTATCGGTGCCACCGGTTGCGGTAAGACGTCTCTTGTAAATCTGCTTCCTCGTTTTTATGATGCGACGGAAGGCACCGTGCTGTTTGACGGTGTGGATGTCAAGGAATACGATTTGACCGCACTTCGTGAGAAAATCGGTTATGTCATGCAAAAGAGTGAGCTTTTCTCCGATACGGTAGCCAACAACATCCGTTGGGGCAATCCGGAGGCTACGATGGAGGAAATTAAGGAAGCGGCAACCATTGCCCAGGCGGCAGACTTTATCGAAGGCTTTAACGAGCAGTACGATACGTTTATTGCGGAAAAGGGTGCTTCCCTTTCCGGAGGACAGAAGCAGCGTGTTTCCATTGCCCGTGCAATGCTTCGTAAGCCGGAGGTGTTGATTTTGGACGATTCCACATCGGCACTTGACCTTGTAACCGAAGGAAAGCTTCAACGTGCATTGAAGGAAAAGCTCGACGATACCACGATTATTATGATTGCACAGCGTATTGCCAGCGTAAAGCAGGCGGACCGTATTGCGGTGTTGGAAGAAGGAACGATCCTACACTGCGGAACTCATGAGGAGTTATTAAAGTGCAGTGAGACCTACCGTGACATTTATGATTCTCAGATGAAGTCCGGTGCATATATGGAAGGAGGTGCCGCACATGAGTAATCAGAATAAACCACCTCAGGGACAGCCGACACAGGGGATGCCGATGGGACGTCCGGGACCGGGTTTCGGTCCGGGAGGCCGTAGGGGCGGCCCGGGAGGAATGATGGGCGCACGCCTCAATAAAGAGAAGCCGAAGAATACCGGAAAGACGTTGCTTCGTCTGGTGAAGGTAATCGGTAGAAGCAAATACTTTCTTTTTGCATTACTGCTGACCATGAGTGCGGTAACGGTACTTGATTTGTTCGGACCGACCCTACAGGGCCAGGCGATCGATACCATCAAGTTGGTCAACGGAAAGTTTGTAGTGGATTTTGACAGCCTGAAGCAGATTTTGCTTAAGATGATTGTTTTGTTTGCGTTCAGCGCAGGTTTTACTTATTTGCAGAGTATTTTATCCGCAAAGATTTCCCAGGACACGGTATTTGCTATGCGTAATGACTTGTTCGCAAAAATCAGCCGTTTGTCCATTGCGGAGACCGATAATCGTCGTCACGGTGATTTGATGTCCCGTATGACCAATGACGTAGAGAACGTATCCAATGCGGTTTCTCAGTCCATTGCGTCACTGTTTTCCAGTATTTTGACATTCTTCGGAGCGCTTTATTTCATGATTCGCTGTAATTTGATTGTAACGTTGGTGGCGTTTATTACCGTACCGCTGACCTTACTCGTATCCGCAAAGCTGGCAAAGTTTATGCGTCGCTATTTTGTGGAGCAGCAGATGTTATTGGGGAAGTTAAACGGTGAAGTAGAGGAAATGGTCATCGGCTATAAGACGGTGGTTGCTTACGGTAAGGAAGGGGAGTCCATCGAGCGTTTTAATGAAATCAGCGAAGGGCTTCGTAAGACCAGTATCAAATCCAGAGTATTCGGATCCATTATGGGACCGTGCATGAATTTCCTCGGAAATTTACAGTATGTGTTGGTTGCTGCTTTCGGTATTTTCTTTATGGTAAACGGTAGTGGAATGACCCCGGGTGATATACAGGCAATGCTTCAGTATTCCAAGAAGTTTAACCGTCCGATTAACGAAATTGCTAACCAGTATGCTTCCATTATGACCGCTTTGGCAGGTGCGGAGCGTATTTTCGAAATTATGGACACACCGAATGAAATCGATGAAGGTACCCTTGATGTAGAGGTAAGTCAGATTCAGGGTAATATCGAGTTCAAGGGCATTGAGTTCGGTTATGTGCTGGATGAGCCGGTGCTTAAGGGAATGAACCTTTCCGTAAAGAAGGGTCAGAGAATCGCAATCGTTGGTGCTACCGGTTCCGGTAAGACCACGGTAGTAAATCTTTTAACCCGGTTCTATGAGCTGGACGGCGGTAAGATTTATGTGGACGGTATGGACATTACGGAACTTCCGAAGAAGACCTTACGCGATTCCATTGCGATTGTTTTGCAGGATACTGTTTTGTTTGCGGACACCATCCGTGCCAACATCCGTTACGGTAATCCGGATGCTACGGAAGAAGAGATTAAGTTTGCGGCAAAGACCGCGAAGGCGGATAAGTTTATCGAGCGTTTGCCGGACGGTTACGATACGGTATTGACCGAGGGCGGAAGCAATCTGTCCCAGGGACAGCGTCAGCTCCTTGCTATTGCCCGTGCGGTTATTGCAAATCCGCAGATACTTATTTTGGATGAGGCAACCTCTAACGTGGATACCCGTACCGAGATGCACATCCAGCAGGCAATGCTTGCTCTGATGAAGAATCGTACCAGCCTTATCATTGCACATCGTTTGTCCACCATTCGTGATGCGGATAAGATTGTGGTATTGAAGGGCGGAGTTATCGTGGAGGAAGGTAACCACGAGGAGCTCTTAGAGAAAAACGGCGAATATGCGAAACTTTACCAGAACCAGTTCGCCGGTTTTGCTACCTGATTCGATAAAGGAAATAAGAAAAGCGTCTTTCCGCCTTGCAACGGAAGGACGCTTTGTTTTATAATAGGGAGGAAGAAGAGCAGGAGTGAGGTGCGACAATATGAAAAAAGGAATCTGGTGGGCGCAGGCGGGATTAGCCTTGGTATTGACATTAGCAATTATAGGAATATCCGTGGTGGGGACGTTGGCATTCCGGCCGTTGTACTATCACGATATGGAGACTTTAGGGATTGCGGAGTATACAGGGCTTTCCGAAGAGGAAATCAAGGCGAATTATGATACACTCATTGACTATAACATGGCATGGAAGGATGGGAATTTAGAGTTTCCGACCTTGCCTATGTCCGAGACCGGGAAGATTCACTTTGAAGAGGTAAAGGAAATCTTTGATATCTTTAAGTATCTGGCGGTATTCGGCGGCATTCTAAGCCTGGTCGGGATCGTGTTTATGGCAAGGAAGAGGGAATACCGGTATCTGAAAATGACGGCAATTGTATCCTGCGGGTTACCGATAGTGCTGGGGATTTTGGTGGCATTGTTTTGGGACAAGGTGTTTGTAATTTTTCATGAGTTGTTTTTTAATAATGATTATTGGATCTTCGATTACCGGACAGACCCGATTATTTTGCTGTTGCCGGATGCGTTTTTCATGCACTGTGCATTGCTGATTTTCGGCGGAGTATTGTTTGGGGCGGTGGTGTGCCTGATATGTTACGCGGTGCTTCGACGAGGTACGGTAAAAGAAGCGGAGCAATCAGGAAATTAAATATATAAAGGTATTGCGAATCAAAGGAGCTGCTGAAAGAAGGCGGCTCCTTTTTGAAATTAGAAGGGAAAAATTAAACCGTAAGTTTAACTGAAATTGCTTAACAGGTTCTGTACATTTAAAATCTTTCTGTTATGATAAGAGTATAGGCAGGCCGGCTTATGTTTGATAAAACGTGTATGGATTGTTTGTTCCGAAAGGAGGATTTATATGGAGATCAGAATCGGAGAAAATATAAAAAGATTGCGGAAAGCAAAAAGTGTAACGCAGGAACAGATTGCGGAGGTACTGGGGCTTTCGGTAACTGCGGTAAGTAAGTGGGAAAGAAACGAGACTTACCCGGATATCACCTTATTGTTTCCTTTGGCACATTATTTCGGAGTGACCTTGGATGAACTCATGGGATACGACGAGGAGAGAGTGCAGGCGGAAATTTCGGAAACCCTGACTTATTATCGTAGCCTATGGCTGACGGAGCAATCGAAGGCTCGAGAAGTAATTGTGAGGGCATATAGGGATTATCCCAATGATTATTTGGTGATGCACTATTATATGTGGAATTTGGCGGGAGATATGGCCGACAATGATACGGAGACGTTACTGGCGCATAAGGATGAGTTCTTAGGAATCTGCGATAAGATTTTAAGCGGTTGTACAGAGGAAACGGTGAGACTGAATGCCTGGAACATGAAAGCAAAACTGCTTCATGCGGAAGGAAAAACGGAAGAGGCTCTCGGAATTTACCGGGAGAAATACCCGAACTGGTATGACACCCGTGACCAGAAAAAAGAACAGTTATTTGCCAAGGATACACCGGAATTCGGATTGTATCTGAAGCAGAACATGTATGAGCTTGCATGCTTCGCGACGGACAAAAAGATAAAGGAAATCTGGTTCTGTACGGAGTGCGGTTTGGAAGACAAAGTAAAGAAATCTCTTGATCTTGCGGAAGGATTGGCGGAGATGAGAGTACATACGGGATATGAAGAACTTCTGCTTTCAGAGTATGTGGTTTATAGTTGTTTACAGGGGTATTTGCAACGTTTCGGGGGGAAAGATGCGGATGAAAAAGCCATTTTAGAGAAAAGATGGGCAGTGGCAGATGCCTGCAATAAACTGGCGGAACGAGACGCAAGCGTGAAAGCGTATTTCATGAAGCGTTACGGCTGTGAGATTCTTTCACGGAATGCTTAGAGAAGAAAATAGAAAAAACGGCTCGTGGAAGAATCCGGGGCCGTTTTTGCTTATCGGTAAGTAATAAAACTTTTGGAGAGAAGCTCTTTATCGCATTCCTCTAGTACTTCCTTATCTGCCGCCACAATATAGAAAAATACCGATACCTGTTTGTCCACCAGATATTTGCCGTACAGTCTGCCGTACATTGGTACCGGGGACAGCGGCTTCGTGACAGGAAAATTCGGCTTCCCATACTGTAGATAGGACTGGGTAAAGCCTGTGTATACATGGGAGGAGCCGTTTACGATAAGGGTGGCGTCCATGCGGTAAAATCCTTCTTCTCCGGCATAAGTAAGCGGTTCGGAAATGTCCGTAACCGTCCAATCAAAGACCGCATTTTTATTTGTCAGACCGAACTCCGATAATACCAGTCTCCAAAAATCATACTTGGGAACTTCCGCTACAGCTGCGGTATCCGGATAGAATGTGCCGTCAGGCTGCTCTGTAAAACCATAGATATCTCCGTCTGTGTCTTTTACAAGATAGGCTCCGTAAAAACTGTTGTAGTAAGGTGAGGTTTCGTCATAAAGTCTGCTACAGCCTTTTAACGGGGAGAATGCAGGAAAATTATATAAGATGGTCAGGGACAGAGATGAATCCCCTGTAAAACGGCGGAAACCGCTGTTAGCCTCGAAGGTCATGACAAAGGGATACCAGTCGGAGCGCAGGGTGGAAAGACCGCCCGGAACGGAAAGCTCGATTTCTTCCGTGTACAAAAGGCTTGTTTTTTCGTTCATTTTGCTGTAAATACACATGACTGCCATGCTGTAGAAAACACGGGAAAGCGGAGACAGGCAGAACAAAAGAAGCAGGGCAAGGAGCCGACCTGCGAGAAAACGCCTTGTTTTAAATTGTAGGTTGCTCTTTTCTGCTGCTCTTTTCATAGGTTTCTCCAATCGGGTTTCTTTGCTACTATCTTGGCATAACTACTGCGGAATTACAACCCTTTTTCACCGAATATTTGTAAAAAGATGTGCACATACTTTCCGTGAAAAGGAGGTATCGACATGTTGGGGCTATTGATTGCGATTATTTCGGGAGCGTTGATGAGTATTCAGGGGGTGTGGAATGCGGGAGTAACAAAGCAGACAAGTATATGGACAGCGACAGGTTTTGTACAGTTTTCCGCACTTTTGGTCTGTGTGGCGGCTTGGTTTATTTCCGGGAAAGAAAAAGCCATCGGTTCTTTGTTTCAGGTAAGTCCGAAATATTTTTTGTTAGGCGGTATTTTAGGTGCTTTTATTACATTTACGGTAATTAAGAGTGTAGCCCTTTTGGGGCCGGCAAAATCGGCCATGTTTATTGTGACCGCACAGCTGGCAGCTTCCTATCTTATTGAGGTATTCGGTTTGTTCGGTACGGAGAAGGTTCCGTTTTCCTGGCAGAAACTTTGTGCGGCAGCCATTACCGTAGGCGGTGTCATCTGGTTTAAGTCGGCAGGGGAAAAATAAAGGAGATTTCCGTGGTTTTCGTTTGGGAAAGGGGTGTAAATTCCCATCGGAAACCACTTGTTTTTTTAGAAAAGTTCCGTTACAATAGAAAATGAGAGAACGCGTCCATCCCCATTCCTTGTAGGGAGGATATATGGACAAAAAGAAGAAAATCAAGCCGGTTCTGGCGGTTTGTTTTGTGGTGTTTTGCGGCGTGGGCTATGTGGGAATACGCTACGTAGGAACGGAATCGAAACAAATCGTTTTTGAAAAGGCGCCGGAGGAACGAGATACGCCCGGAACAGATGCAGACCGGATAACGAGCGAGCCCCGGGAAGCAGACAGGGACGAGAGTGTGGTAATTTCTTCCGGGGAGCAGCCGGAGACGCTTTTGTATGTGCACGTCTGCGGAGCGGTTGTTACGGAGGGCGTGTATGCTTTGTCGGAGGGGAGCAGAGTAGCGGATGGGATTGCCGCGGCAGGCGGTTTTACGGAAGCTGCGGATCGGTCGTATCACAATCTGGCGGCCTTGCTTTCGGACGGGCAGAAGGTGTATGTGCCTACGGAAGAAGAGACGAAGGATTTGTCTGTGCCGGAGCGGACCTCATCGGCAAACGACGGAGAGCCGGACGAATCTAAAAAGGTGAACTTAAACACCGCGGATACGGAGGAATTAATGACCTTAAGCGGTATCGGGAAAGCAAAAGCGCAAAGCATTTTGCAGTACCGGGAAAAGGTAGGACCTTTTCAAAGCATAGAGGAACTGAAGAATGTTTCCGGCATCGGTGATGCGATGTTTGAACGTGTAAAAGAACATATTGTTGTAAAATGAGAGGTGGATTATGGAAAAAAGAGTTTTGGTGGTGGATGATGAGAAGTTAATCGTGAAAGGGATTAAGTTCAGCCTGGAACAGGAAGGACTGACGGTGGATTGCGCATACGACGGGGAAGAGGCGTTAGCGGCCGCAAAGGCAACGTCTTACGATGTGATTCTTCTGGATTTGATGCTGCCGAAGCTTTCCGGGTTTGAGGTGTGTCAGCAGATTCGTGAATTTTCGGATGTTCCGATTGTAATGTTGACCGCAAAGAGCGAGGATATCGATAAAATTATGGGCCTGGAGTACGGAGCCGATGATTATATTACAAAACCGTTTAATATACTTGAGGTAAAGGCGCGTATTAAGGCAATTTTGCGCCGAAGCAGAAAGCAGACGGAGGCGGCAGCGGAAGCAAATTTCCTCACTGTGGGAGAGATTCGTCTGGAGAGAGACGGGCGCAGAGTATTTCTTCGCGGGACCGAGATTAATCTTACGGCAAAGGAATTTGATTTGCTGGAGCTTCTCATGACAAATCCGAACAAGGTATACAGCCGTGAGAATTTGTTAAACATTGTCTGGGGCTATGAGTATCCGGGTGATGTCAGAACCGTAGATGTTCACGTGAGAAGATTGCGTGAAAAGATTGAACAGAATCCGAGTGAGCCGGATTACATACATACAAAATGGGGGGTTGGCTATTTTTTCAAAGTTTAAAAATTCGATAAAAGCAGGGAAAAGTATGCGCTTTCGCCTGTTATGTATCATTTTGGCAGCCGGCCTCATTCCGTTGTACACAGGTATGAAAATTACGCAAAGCTCCCATTGGAAGCGTTGCTATGACAGTCGTTTAGAGTCCATGCGGGAGCAGGGAACCTCACTTGCGGGGCAAATTGCTCAGAACGGCTATTTGCAGCAACAGCTCCAGCCGGAAGTGACGGCACAGCTGCAAACGCTGGCTGCAATGTTAAACGGCCGGATTATGCTGATAAACGGCAGCCTGGTGACGGTAAAGGATACAGCGGACAGAGAACAAGGGAAGACTATGATTTCCGAAGAGGCCATCTGTGCCATGCGTGGTGAGATAAAGACCTACTATAACGAGACAGAAGGTGTGGCGGAGATGGTATTGCCGATTATACTGGGGGCCAGTGCGGATAGTACGGGACAGGTAATCGGTGTTATGGTGTTGGAGAGTTCTTTGGCGGATGTACTTACAGAGCAGGAGGTATTCCGGGATAATATGTCGGTACTGTTTTTCAGTACTGCGCTGGTTTTATTGGTGGTTGCTCTCGGTCTTTCGGGAGGAATGACCAAGCCTTTGCATACCCTGGCAGATGGTATCGAGCAGGTGACCGAGAATTTAGACAGTACGCAGGTCATTGAAGCGGGCAGCTTTTCCGAGGTACGGCAGATCGGAGATGCCGTAGGACGTATGATGGAACGTATGGCGGCCACGGAGAAGTCCAGACAGGAGTTTGTATCCAACGTTTCTCACGAGTTAAAGACGCCGCTTACGGCGATAAAGGTTCTTTCGGATTCTCTTATTTTGGAGCCGGATGTGCCGATTGAGATGTATCGTGAATTCATAACGGATATTAATGCGGAGATTGACAGAGAAGCACAAATCGTAAATGATTTGTTGGCACTGGTTAAGTTAGATAAAACCGCAGGTGAGCTCAATATTGCGGAAGTAAATATTAACGAACTGTTAGAGGTTATTTTAAAACGTCTGAAACCGCTTGCGTTAAAGCGCGGTATCGAGATGGTTTTTGAAAGCTATCGCACGGTACTTGCGGAGGTGGACCAAGTAAAGATTTCTCTGGTATTTACCAATTTAATCGAAAATGCAATCAAGTATAACCGCGACGGCGGAAGAGTGATGGTGTCTTTGAATGCGGATCACAAATATTTTTATGTAAAGGTAGAGGATACCGGAGTAGGTATTCCGGAGGAAGAACAGGGACTTGTATTTGACCGTTTCTATCGTGTGGATAAGGCACGCTCCAGAGAAACCGGCGGTACCGGTCTGGGACTTTCCATTACAAAGAGTGCGGTACAGATGCACAAGGGTTCCGTAAAGGTACAGAGTATACCGGGAGTGGGATCCATTTTTACGGTGCGCATTCCGCTCAGCTTTGTACTGACGGTACAGTAAGGAGGCGGACGATGAAACAAAAAGGATGGATAGTTGTATTCGTTCTGGCGTTGTTGTTATCGGCAGGATGTAAAAAGAATCCGGAGCCTACCTTATGGGAAGGCGACATTTTAGTGTATTATCCGGACAAGGAGGAAACCGGTTTGTCAGAGGAATGGTATGATACGAAGGCGCCGGAGGGAACAAAGCTGGCGGTGGAGTTGCTTACCAAGCTTCGGATGCCGTCAAAGGACGGACATATCCCTGCGATACCGGAGACGGTGGCACTTCCGGAGGTGTTTATTGAGGCCAGCGGGTTGACCACTTTGTTGTTTGATGAGAGCTACGGGACTGTGACCGGTATTCGTGAAGTGTTGATGCGGGCTGCCATTGTTAAGACTCTGTGTCAGACGGAGAAAATAGACTCTGTGGTGTTTTATGTGGCGGGACAGCCGTTGATGAACAATGAAAAGATGCCGGTGGGTATTATGAAAGAAACGGACTTTATTGACAGTACCGGTCCGGATGCAAATTATTATCAATTTTTATATGCGAAAATATATTATACCAATGAGGACGGCACCGCACTGTTGGCGTCGAATCTGAAAATTCCGTATATCGGTTCGGAGGCGGAGGAAAAGATTGTGCTGCAGCAACTGATTAACGGACCGGTAGCATCGGAGATGTATCCGGTACTTTCGGAGGATGTGAAGCTGCTTTCGGTCTCCACAAAGGATAATGTGTGTACGGTGGACTTCAGCAAGGAATTTTTGGACAAGCTGCCGGAAGTGTCGGAGGAAATCGTGATTTATTCGGTGGTGAACACCTTGGCGGAGTTGCCGGGGATTTATCAGGTGCAGTTTCTTGTAGAGGGTAAACAAGAGAAGCTTTATCAGAAAATGGATTTATCGGTTCCGTATGAGCGGAATTTAAACGTGATTGAGGAAGAATAGGAAAGGAGTTTCATGGTAGGGAAGCGGGTTATTCTATTAAAACGACCGGCGGTACTTTGTGCCGCCGTTTTTGTGTTGGGAATTTTTTTGGAAAAATATTCCGGATGGATTACCGTGGCGGTTGCGGGAGGCTTGTTTGCAGGGAGTATGTGTTTGTTACGAAGCCTTCGGAGGGGACGACGGCGGGTTTCGATAGCGGATAAATTGTTGTTGCTGACGCCTTTGTTTTTACTGCTGGGATACGGAGTTATGGGCAGAACGGTGTATGCTTACGAAAAGGATGCGGGAGCCTTTGCGGAATGTTTGAAGGCAGGCAGGGAAGTGCTGGCAGAGGGAACGGTTTCCCATATCCGGCGGACGGCTGACGGTGTCCGGCTGGAGCTTGCGGATGCGGTGGCGGCACCTTATGAGGGGGAGGCGACAGAGTACCGGCCGGTAGGAAAGTTGTTGGTTTACATTGACGATATCGGTGCGGAGAACGGGGAGTTAAAGTACGGGCAGGATATTTTTGTGTACGGAAGCGGGAGTGTATTTGAAGAAGCGTCGAACCCGGGCGGGTTTGATGCAAGGGAGTATTATTTTTCTCAAGGGATTACGGGTACTGTCTACGGGAAAACCGTTCGGATTCGTTCCTTTACTTATCATCGCCTGCATCAGGCATTATTTCAAGCAAAAAGTATGTTACTGAATAGTTATGTTACCTATCTGGGAGAAGAAGGAGCCGGTGTGATTTCATCCATGCTTCTGGGAGAGCGGGCTCTTTTGTCCGAGGAGACGAAGGAGTTGTACCGACACAGCGGAATTTCGCATATTTTAGCGATTTCCGGTCTTCATGTGTCGTTAATCGGGAGTGCGTTATATGAAATGCTACGAAAGACAATTTTGGGCCGGAACGGAGCGATTCCGGTGGCGTGCGGGGGAGTAATTCTGTACGGAACCTTTGTGGAAGCGGGAACATCCACAAAACGTGCCGTGATTATGTTTGTACTGCTTTTGCTGGCGACGATTCTGGGACGGACCTATGATACATTGTCTGCAATGTCGGTCAGTGTGATTTTGATTTTGTGTGGAAGCCCCGGGGCTCTTTATACGGCATCCTTCCAGTTGTCCTTTGCCGCTGCCTACGGGGCATCGGTGTTGGCGGTTTTGCTCCGGGGGAAGGAGCGGGAGGAGCCCGGATGGACGATTGACTCTCGTGAAGAATCCGTAGACGCAGCAAGGGAGGCGGCAATCAAAGCAGCAACGCAGGTTGCACGGAAGAAGAATAGCAAGTGGTGCCGGGTATGGGAGTACATTGCGAAAAAATGTAAGGATATGTTTATCTTTGGTCTGGCCATTCAGGCGGTAACTTTCCCCTTTACCGTAGTTCATTTTTTTGAGTATCCAACCTATGGATTCTTTTTAAATCCGATTGTTGTACCGTTGATGACGATATTGCTGTTGTGCGGACTGCTGTCCGGAGTATGCGGATTGTTTGTGCCGTGGCTCGGGTTCTTTTTTGCGGGAGGTGCCCGGGGGATTTTGTGGATGTACGAGGTGCTGTGCCGATGGGTGGAAGAACTGCCGGGTTCCCTTTTGTTAATCGGAAAACCGGAAGGATGGCAGGTCTGCGTGTATTATGTTTTGTTGGCGACGGGAGTGTATATGTGGTACGGAAAAGGGAGAAAAAAGACAACACGTCTTTTGTTGTTGCTTTTGTTGCCACTGTGTCTGTTTCCAGTGTCAAGTGCTACCTTTGAAGCGGCTTTTCTTGACGTAGGCCAGGGAGACGGTATTGTATTGCGGGAGCAAAGCGGTGCGGTGCTTTTGGTGGACGGCGGCAGTACGAGTGTGCAAAAGGTAGGCGAAAAACGAATGATACCGTATCTGAAATCCCGAGGAATTCGCGTCATTGATTGTGCATTTGTCAGCCATACCGACAGCGACCATATGAGCGGTGTGAAGGAAATTCTTACGGCGATGCCGGAATATTCGGAGTACCGGGAAGGCATGCTCGGCTATACCGGAATGCCTGTAATAAAGAGACTTGTGTTGCCGGATTGGTATGCCTCGGGAGAGACGTATGCAGGAAATAGGGGAGTTGAGTCCCCGGAGCATGTACTATCGGGACCGGTGGATGAAGCCTACTTAGAATTGCTGAAGCTGGCAAAGGAGAAGCAGGTGGAAGTCTGTTATATGAAGGCAGGTGATCGCATGACCGTAGGAAAGAAGCTGATACTGTCTTCTCTGGCACCGGAGAAAGGTGTGACGTATGAGAATAAAAATGCGGCCTCCTTAGTGTTGTCGGTCTCTTACGGGGAGTTTGATTTGCTCCTGACCGGAGATATGGAGAAGGAAGGGGAGCGAAGACTGTTGGAAAACAGGGGACTTTTGTCGGAAGCGATAGAAGTATTAAAGGTTTCCCATCATGGTTCATACACCGCCTCTTCGGAAGAATTTATTTCTGCGCTGCGACCTTGTATTTCTGTCATATCCTGCGGAAAAGACAATCGGTACGGGCATCCACACACCGAGACGTTAGAAACGCTCTATGAGGCAAACAGCCGGGTATACCGGACGGATGAGAGCGGGTGTGTGACGGTAAAGGTGGGGAAATGGATAGCGGTTGAAGAATTTTGTAAATGAAGACATACTGATAACTTAAAAGTATAATAAAGAGAGGATAAAGCAGAATAAGATGCATGAGATAATTTTTTATAAAAACTCAAAAGGGAAAGAACCTATATTGGAGTATATGCAGGAATTAAGCCAAAACAGCAGTAAGGATAGTAGGGTTAAGCCAAACAAAATCAATGACTATATTCAAGCTTTGAGCGTGTACGGAACAGAGCATCTTCCGGAGAACTATGGGCATTAATCGGAGAAATCATAAAAGCAAGAAAAGAAAATCAGCACGGTGTTAAAGGTGCTTACTTCCTTGGGGAAGACGCTTTATATCGGAGATTTGTAAAGGAAAACTCGGTCGGTGCATAAAATACCTATTGACAAAATCGAGTAGAAGTGCTTTAATTAAAGCATATTATATGACCAAACCGTTGAGGCGGAGATAACGGTAATTATGCTTCCACAGAGAGCCCGCGTTGCTGAGAGTCGGGTGAAACACAGGTTATCAAATGGACCGCGGAGGGCGTAGTCAAATGTGCCACCGGCACAGAGTATTCTGCGACGTAGGGACATACGTTAGTTGTCCGGGATATGTCAGTATCCT
>SVEN01000046.1 GCA_015057365.1 Lachnospiraceae bacterium
GCGATAGCTCTTATCCACAAATTTTATTTCTCCTTTGCAAAATCAATCTCATACTTTGTACCATGAGAAAACAGAACGCCCTCCGTCAGCTCAATCTTAAGAATACAGGTGTTCACATCCTCGAAATTGTTATGTCCGTTGCCAATCCACTCCGCAAAAACTACTTTCATCTTCTCGGCAATCTCTGCATTTTCTTCTTTCCCAAACCAGCCGAGATTAACAGCCTTCCCGTGTGCCGTAAACCACTCTCCGGCTATGGCCACCGTAGGATTTTTCTCAATCTGCTTCATCTTTCCGGACAATGCATAGGTCAACACATAAAATGCTCCGTCCTCGTAAAAAGCGTCAACAACTCGAACATACGGAATGTTATTCTCTGTTGTTGCCAAAGAAATCAAACTGTCTTTTCCGAAACGATCAGCCAAAATCTGCTCCGTTACTACCGATAGCTTCTCCATAAACTCTTCCTCCACTGTTCAGCATACAAACGCTTTTTATTTAATAAACACCTTTTCGCCTTCTTTTACAATCTTTTCGTAAAACATATCACCCGATTCGCTTCTTCAAATCCCATCTTCAGATGAAACGCCAAACTGCCGGTATTCGTAAGCTCACAATCACTGGCAAACTCCGTACAGCCCATATCCTTCGCCCAAGCCTCGCACTGCTTTAACAGCTCCTTCGCATAGCCTTTGTTCCGATAGTCCTCTTCCACAAAGATACCTTCCAGATATCCCACCGGACTGCTGTCGGTGCCTTCCACATAATCATGACGAAGCTGACACTGAGCAAAACCAATCGCCATATCTCCGTCGTATAGCAAAAACACTGCACTTTCCGGGCTTGCGATAATCTCTGCCATATCTTCTGTCAAACCATCGAGTGTGTTATCTTCCCACATTTGTATTGCCAGCCTTGCCACGCACGATGCATCATTTGCTGTTGCTCTTCTTATCATTTTCCTGCCTCACTTTCCCTCGTTGCAGACCATCTCCACAATCTTCATATCGCATTCATCCACGTACCCGATATCTCTCTTCAAATCCCACAGCATAATATCGCTCATCTCATCCTCATCGTTCGCCGCAAAAGGCTCTAAGTGTTCCACAACTCCGGTAAATACTGCCTGATAGCAATGTTCCCCGTTCGGTCGTTGCATCCGGAAGATTCCCCGAAAGGTAAGCTCCGTCGCCTTTTGGTGGGTTTCCTCAAACAATTCCCTCATTGCCGCCTCTCTGGCGGTTTCTCCCGGCTCAATACCGCCACCGGAAAACTCCCACTGCTGTCTCCATTTATTATAACCGATAAGGTATTGCCTATCCACCGTTACGATAGCGAACGCACCGGTTACGTTTTCGTAATTACCGATTTCTTCTTCCTTAATATCCAAATGCTCCAGCAAAATCCAGCCGGATTTATTCTTGGCAAGCAAAATAGTCCCTCCTTACGCCTCTGTTACCGGTTTCCCGCACATATGCTCCGAAATTACTTCCCCGGCTTCCACGGTTTCGGAGAAAGTAGCGTTGTCCGGCCGATATCCGGCAATACGTCATACACGGAGCAGCCCATCTTTCCCTCAAAATACTCTTTACTTGCAAAAGTCCGTTCCCAGCCTTTGATGTAGGTTTCCATAATCCCGTACCGGCGGGTCACATCCACAAATCGCTTCTCCACAATGACAAACCCGTAATCCGTCGCCAGGGCATCACAAAGCTGAATGAGCATATCGTACTCATCCGCCTGACAACCTTCGATGTACTTCTTTATCTCCCGCTCTGCCTCGGTCTGCGGCTCATAGGTAAACTCCTCTTGCATCAGCGGGTACGAATGAGTCATACAAATCCGCGCCACTTCGTCCCAGCCTTTTTCCATGCAGTATTTGTAGCCCTCGTACACATGGGTGGGGATATCCACAATACCGACGCGCCGTCCGATATCATGCAACACGCCTACAATATACGCCTTTTCCGCATCCATTCCCGGCACCTTTTCCGCAATATTTCTTGCCGCTATGCCCACATTAATGGAATGCTTCGTCCAAGGTCCCGGATTTAACTCTCCGGCCAGGTGTAATTCTTGTTCTGCTTGTTCTTTGGTTGGTAACATATCAGTCTCCTATTCTCTTTGACATAAACACCATATCCGGGTCAGTTTCCATTCCCTGCTTGTGATAGAAATGCTCCGTTGCATCGCCCTTTGCCGTAATCAGAATAATGTTTTTCACACCGCGCTCCAGTAAACGCTTCTCCGTTTCCGCAAAAAGCTTTGATCCGATTCGTTTTCCCCGCATCTCATTTTTCACCCAATACTCATGCAAGTTATACATAGGTCCGTCAAAGTACTGCTCCAATACTCCCAAAACCGCACCGCACAGTTGTCCGCCCTGATATACGCACAGTCCGAAGGAATCCTCCGAATGAAGCAGCTGTTGCAGGCGTTTTCGCGCCGTTTCAAAGGTCCATTCGTCATTCCACGGTTCAGTATTAAAGGTGTCCACATAGAGCTGTGCTAACTCGTCCAGATGGGTGTCAGTCATTTCTTCGTAACGTAACTCTTCAAACATATTTTCCTCGCCAATCTCCATCCGTTCCACATCCAGCACATGCACACTGCAATTTCCCACCGAAATCGACTTCTTCGCATTGCTCCATTCCATATTCCCTACCAAGTGATACACCACATTGATTACTCCGCCGTGCGTTACTACCAGCACATTTCCGTCTGCCTCTTTACACTCCTTAAGAAACGTTTCAAACCATTCCTTTATCCGTGAAAAGAACTGCATCGGGTTTTCACCGTTCGGATAACACTCATCCGGCTTTAACGTACTCCAGAACAGATCGGGATATTTCTCTAATGCTTCCTCATTCGGCATTCCAGCCAAATCTCCGTTATCAACTTCCCGAAGTCTTGCATCGGCCTGCAACGGTAATTTCAACGCTTCCGCAAGTATCTCAGCAGTTTCCTTCGCACGCATTAAATCACTGGATAGTATCTTCTTTATCCCATATTCCTCTTTCTTTTCCTTCAAAAGTGTCGCAAGCCGCTTGGCTTGTTCCACACCCTCCGGCACCAATCCAAGGTTACTCCAACCGCCACGGAAGTTCTCATCATCTTTTCCGTGTCTGACAAAATATACTTTCATAGCATATCCTTCCGGCTCTTACTCCTTTCCTCCGACCACTCCGATCCGCGGAATCTCCGTCACTCCATCTTTTCCCCCGGTACGAAGCTCATAATTGCAAACAAAATACGCTCCCTCGAAAACACATACGTCGCACTTAGTTCCCTTTAATACCGCATTCGGATGGTATTTCATTTCCGCCGTCTCTATGGTCTTGTATCTGTTGTCTTCCAAATACTCCACCTCAAGCACATAGGTCAAGCAAATTGTCGGCGCTCCTCCACCTTTTGCCGGCGGAACCACTCCCGCTACATTCATCTTATACCCCAGTATTGTTCCATGATAGCGATTACCACGATTCTCTGCCGTCTTTCTTGCTTCCCGCAAGCGCTTACAAGAAGTAAAGTCACTCTTTGCCGGATACGCAAACATGATTCCGATTCCCACAAAAATCAATGCGAGAATCAAATAGAACACTCCACCAAGCTTAAACGCTCTCGAAAAGTCCGCCGCTGATTTTACAAATAAGAAAAATCCTATGACCGGAAACACTGCCGGAATCGCCACCGTTCTCCACGGATAGTATTCTTTTATAGTACGATACTCTTTGATGATGCGAGGTTTCGCATTTTTCTGATTTTGCTCCTCTACAAGTTTAAAAAACTGGCTTGATGGTATCATATTCTTTCCTCCTTAGTGTTCAAATATCCTCTCCCTAATATAGTCAAACTGTCGGTTCAGCAACTCTACATCCACATTTCCTTCTTCATCAAAGGCCACACCCTCTGTGGTAATATCTCCTTTGTATCCGGTACTTCTTAAAAACGCAAAGAACCGCTCAAAATCAAGCTTTCCCGTTCCTACCGGAAGTGCCGACAGATTTGCCCAATCCATATAACCTCCTGCATAATCGTTTACATGGTAGTGGCGAATGTGACCTTCCTTCCACAGCCAGTCATATTCCTTTTCATACAACAACTCCAGTTCTTCATGAAAGGCCGCCATCTTCGTATCAAACAGGAAATGAATATCCGGGTATGCTTCTCGCAATTCACATAAATGCTTCATCGGATTCTCGGTGTTGCAAACTACATTCTCTACCAACAGGTCCAGTCCGTACCGGTCCGCGATTTCACGAAGGCGGGGATATGCTATGATATTGTTCTGAATCTGTCCATCGGAAGCCATGCCGCCCCACAAATGAAGCACCAGCTTCTCTGCACCGATGTCCTTTGCAAAGTCGCAATTTATCTCAAACAGCCGGTAAGCTTCCGCTGTCTTTTCCTCTCCGCCGATGCTGATGTATTCTCCTACCATTTTATCACAATGAACCACCGGAATACAAAGGTTTAATTCCTTCAAAAGACGTTTTTGTTCCTCCACATCCTCGTATTCCGCTTCGTACATGTGAAACTCAATGATAAACTCAAAACCGTCACAGGTCAGCTCTGTGGAAAGTCGCTTTAGCAACGCGAAATTGTCTGCGGACGGCTTTCCGATGATTGCTCCTGTAGAGCATAAAATCTTTTCCATTGTTCTTTCCTTTCATACTCATTATCTATGAGTACACAGTCCATGTAGTTTACATTCCTATCGATATCATATATCATTTCTATATCTTTGTTAACTACAAATCAAAACTCACATCCTCCGGATACTCCTCATCAATCAACACATAGTTCACCCCATACTTCTCGCACTCCGCCAATACTTCTGCATTATCCTGCAATACCGACTCCATCGTACAATCCGAGTCATCCAACCGTTCCTCAATGACACTTGCAAACTTCTTAATATCCGCAAAATGCGCACGGATATACGTCTCGCTCATGACAAGACAGAGGTACCGGATTTCCTTTACATACTCCGGCTCAAAGCTCTGTTCCCAGTCATACGGAATGTAACAGCCCTCCACAATCATGTTTTGATTATTTTCAATGGCAGTCTTAATCATCTCCCTCACAATCGGCCAGAGATAATCCGTCAACGCACGGTCATCACTGCACGGGGTCAGCTTCGTCTGCCCACTGCGAATCAGTCCCATCTTGATGTGATCAATTGATACATACGGGTAATGATACTTTTCCAGTAACTTTTGTGCCAAAACAGTCTTTCCCGTATGGGATGCACCTGCAATCAATAGAATCATATGTATTCCTCCCTCCGAAGAATGTCCGGCAATGACACTTCGATTCCGGCATTTATCGACACTCTCAATTCACATTCCACCAACATTCTTTAAGTACTCTCCGAAAAACTCCAAATGCAAATCCGCAAGTCTACGGTGCATCTCGCATCCGTCCATCTTTCCCACCACCATCTTTGCCTTCGGGGAATCCGGCTCATACATAAACTTCAGGTCTGTAAAGCCCGCATGGGTTACCCCTTCAAATAGTTCAAACCTCACCGGGGCTACCGTATCCAGAAGCGGTTTTAGTTCAAAATTACGATTCATTTTGCATCCGATTTGCAGAAACGGTTTTGTCATTACCATTCCCGTATAATCGCCGAACACACCGCCGTCAATATTTGCTCCGCAGGTAACCGCCTCGGAATACTGGCAAAGCCAGTACGCCACATTCCCGCCGAAGGAATGTCCGGTGGCTCCGATTCCCTTTGAAAAATCAATCCGTTCCCCATAAAACTTCTTAAGCGTCTCAATGACCCAAAGGCTGTCCTTTCCCCACTCCGGCAAACGGCCCAGCATAAATCCCATATACTTCTTTTGCAGTTCGTCAAAGTAGGCATAGACTTCTTCCTCTTCCGCATCCATCCAAACCAGCTTCATTTGAGCAAAAAAGGATTTTATCCCGCCGGTTTGAATTTTAATCTCCTTATCGTACAAGGCAACCATTCCGTCGTCAAACTCACAAATTGCAGCCTCGTAGGCATGTCCGATGGCCGCCACGATATATCCGTTTGATGCCAGTTCACAGCAAAGAAGACTATTTCCTTCCGTGACTCCGCTCCCATATCCATGACTGTACAGCACAAGCGGGAACTTTCCTTCCGCCTGAGGTACCTCTACATAACATTCCGGACGCACCAGTCCCTCCGGCAGCTCCTTCACAAAACATGCCTTCTGCAAAGCCTCCACACGCTCCGCAGACAGCTCCATACGTTCCTTCCCGACTATTGCTTCTTTATCTACCGGGTAAAACAGACGTACTTCCAATTTTCGCGGACCGCATTTTGGACCCAAAACCTCTTCTCTGGAATTGTCTGTTACGGTAAAACGCTCCGTACCTACAACATAGGTACCGGTGATATAGTTTGGTAATGTGATACTCAATTGATTTTCCTCCCTTTTCTCAAACTACCGCCCTATTTCAGTTTTTTCATCATCCAATACACATCCCCGTAGGAACCGTCTTTGTATTTCATATTATCAGGCATCGTACCGAATATTTCAAAGCCCATTTTTTTGTACAAGCCAATAGCTGACTCATTTGTTGTAACCACCTCTAATTCCATCTGCTCTATACCCTTTTCTTTTGCTACGGACAATAAGGTCTCTATCATTTTCGTACCGATCCCTTTTCCGGAATACTTCTGCTGCAATGCAATTCCCATACTGACACGATGCTTGTTTCTGAGCATACTCATTCCCATAAAGGAACAATTTCCTACATACGCACCGTCCAAAAATCCAATCAAAAACAAATTTCCCTCTGATGCATTTTGCATTCGGATAAATTCGATTTCTTCCTCCGGGGTTAAAGTAATCTCCTCCGGCTCTTTTGCCAGAAACGGTGTTTCTCCACACATCAGCTTCAAACCTGAAATCAGCATCTGCGCATCTTCCTCTTTTGCATTTCGAAGTATCAATTCATGTCCGTCTATCTGAAATATTCTTTTCTCAATCGTCATATGTTTTCTCCCTCCTTCAGAATCGTTTTCATACGCCACCTCCGAAGAATTTAATTATCTATTGTATCATATTTCCAATATTATCGCAATCGAAACTTCCTCCTAATTGTGCGTGGCTCGCAGTTTGCTCACATGCTCACTTTGCCTGCACGCAAAACACCCCCACAAGCTAAACCTGTGAGGGTGCTAATAGTTTACATCATTTTACTGTACTTCCTTCTCCAGAAGCTCAATCGCCTTCTCGATACGTCTGATACTCTCGTCCTTACCGAGAATCGCCATAATCTCATAAGCGCCGCCCGGAGTCATCTGCTTACCGGAAACTGCGGTACGTACCGGCCATAAGCCCTGTCCGTTCTTGATTTCCTTCTCCTGCACATAGCCCATAAGAAGTGCTTCGATTGCCGGAACGCTGTAATCGTTAAGCTCCGTAAGACGCGGAAGCAAATCCTTTAATACGCCAAGGGAAGACTCCTTGGTAGTCTTCATCTTCTTGTGTACGTACATCTCGGTGTCGTACTCCGGAAGCTCCTCAAAGAAATCAATATGACCTGCTATATCAAGTAAGGTCTCGATTCTGGTCTTAACTAAATCTGCGATTGCCTTCTTATCGTACGGCTTCTTTACAACCTCTTCTACGTACGGAAGTGCCAGCTCGTAGTACTTCTCGCTGTCCATGCGCTTTAAGTACTCGCCGTTCATCCAACGAAGCTTGGTCATATCAAATACTGCCGGAGACTTGCTGATGTGAGTATAATCGAACTGCTCGATTAACTCCTGCAACGTGAAAATCTCCTCGTTCACAGACGGGCTCCAACCGAGAAGCGCGGTAAAGTTCACAATCGCCTCGGTGACAAATCCCTGCTCTACCAAATCCTCAAAGGAGGAATGACCGCTTCTCTTGGAAAGCTTCTGGTGCTCCTCATTGGTAATGAGCGGACAGTGAATGTATACCGGCTCCTCCCAACCGAAGGCCTGATACAGTCTCGTATACTTCGGCGTAGAAGAAAGGTACTCATTACCACGCACAACATGGGTAATGCCCATCAAATGGTCATCGATTACGTTTGCAAAGTTATAGGTCGGGAAACCGTCGGACTTAATGAGAATCATGTCGTCCAGCTCCGCATTATCTACGGTAATGGTTCCGTACAGCACATCCGTAAAGGAGGTGGTGCCCTCCGTCGGGGTATTCTGACGGATAACAAACGGCATACCTGCCGCTAAATTCTTCTCAATCTCTTCTTTGGACAGATGGAGACAATGCTTGTCGTACTTCGTAATCTCCTTATCCTCAGAGCCCTCTACCGCAGTCTTTAAAGACTCCAGACGCTCCTTGGTACAGAAGCAGTAATACGCCTCACCCTTCTCAACCAACTGCTTTGCGTACTCCATGTACAGACCGCTCTTTACGCGCTCACTCTGTACATACGGGCCGAAGCCCTTGTCCTTATCCGGACCTTCATCGTGAAGAAGACCTGTAGTCTCCATGGTACGATAAATAATATCTACGGCACCCTCTACCAAACGGCCCTGGTCCGTATCCTCGATTCTTAAAATGAAATCACCGTCGCCGTTCTTTGCGATTAAGTATGCATACAATGCGGTTCTTAAATTACCTACATGCATTCTTCCGGTCGGGCTCGGTGCATATCTGGTTCTGATTTTCATCTGATTCACCTCTGTTAATTCAATCTATACAAACGTTAGAAAATTACTCCTCCGGCATATCCCAGTTGTGGTAAACTTCCTGCACGTCGTCATCTTCCTCAAGTAAATCAAGAAGCTTGTTCATGCTCTTAATATCACCTTCGTCAGTGAGCTCGCCCCAGGTCTGCGGAATCATGGTCACTTCTGCGGAAACCATCACGATACCAGCCTGCTCCATTGCTTCACGTACTTCGCTGAATGCATCCGGATCGGTAAGAATTTCAAAGCTGTCCTCTTCCTCCACAAAGTCCTCAGCACCTGCGTCAAGAGCGGTCATCATAAGCTCGTCCGCATCTCCGGAATAATCCTCCTTTGCCACGATAATCTGACCCTTCTTATCGAACATGAAGGATACGCAACCGGTGGTTCCCATGTTACCGTTACCCTTGGTGAATGCGCTGCGCACGTTTGCAGCGGTACGGTTCTTGTTGTCCGTAAGAGCATCTACAATAATCGCAATACCGCTCGGACCGTAGCCTTCATAAGTAACCTGTTCATAATTAACTCCGTCTCCGTCGCCGGCAGCCTTCTTGATGCTACGGTCGATGGTATCGTTCGGCATGTTGTTTGCCTTTGCCTTTGCGATAACGTCCTTTAACTTACTGTTGTTGTTCGGATCCGGACCGCCTTCCTTTACCGCAACTGCGATTTCACGACCGATACGGGTAAAAATCTTACCCTTTGCTGCATCGTTCTTTTCTTTCTTGTGCTTAATGTTTGCAAATTTGGAATGACCTGACATAACTTTTATCTCCTTTAATTAATCATTTACTCTTTTATCGCCGGTTAAGCGATGTAATTTCTCCATCACCGCATCCGTTTCCTTTTCGGTACGGATGGCACACATAATCGTATCGTCACCCGCGATACAACCAACAATACCGTCTACCTGCAGAGCATCCAGTGCCGCCGCAGCCGCCATTGCCATACCCGGAACGGTTTTTACCACCAAAATATTCTGAGCCTTTGCCATGGACACAAAGGAATCCCGTAAAATTCTGGCATACTTTTCATTCATTTCCGAATTGTGAGAACGAAGTACAATGTATTTCTGACGATCCAAATCAATGGCAACCTTTGTAAGCTTAAGTTCTCTGATATCTCTGGAAATCGTCGCCTGAGTTACCGCAAAGCCCGCATTCTTTAAGAGTTCGCCAAGCTCCTCCTGCGTCTCGATTTCGTTCTTTTCCACCAACTCGATAATCTTATTCTGTCTCGCTGTTTTCATTCTTTCTTCTCTTTCCTTCTCCGTCTATAAAATCTCTTGATTCCCCAGCTTCCTATGTAACGCATCAAAAAAACTGTTGTCGTCTAACTGAATAAAATACGCTTTCTTATCGGACTTACGAATCACAATCGTATCCTCCGCCGCAAGGTCCTTCGCTCTCTGTCCGTCAAGCGTCAGAATTGCTTCCTCATCCTGGGTCTTTTTCTCCTCCTTGATGACAATATGAAGCTCATCCTCTGCCGAAAGTAATATACTTCTGGCACTTAAGGAATGCGGACAAATCGGTGTAATGAGGAAAAGCTCCGTCTTCGGTGCCACCACCGGACCTCCCGCGGACAAATTGTAACCGGTGGAACCTGTCGGGGTTGCCACAATGACACCGTCTCCCCGGTAATTACATACCGGCTTGCCGTTTACAAAAATCCCTACGCTGATAATTCTGGAAAAACCGTTACGGGTCAATACCACGTCATTTAACGCCGTACCGAATTCCTGACCGTCCACGGATGCTTCCAACATCATGCGCTCCTCGATGCAATACTCCCCCGCAATCAAAAATTCTAATGCGGCTTTCGCTTTTCCGGAATCCGCATGAGTCAAAAACCCAAGGTTTCCCATATTGATACCGAATACCGGAATCTTTTTCTCCGCAAGCTTACGAGCCACATGAATTAAGGTTCCGTCACCCCCTAACACCACGGCACATTCCATATCGTCCCGCAGAACCGATTCATAGGATGTCTTTTCTGTAAAATCGTCCAAAAGTACAACGCATTCTATTCCTCTTTCAGAAAAGAAAATGCGTACCTGTTCTGCCCGTTCCTGCGCTGTCTCTTTGACCGCATTGGCAATGACACATACCTTTTTCATCTGCAGAACCCCTCCTGTCCGACCAAAATAAAGTAGTTATAGTCTACAACAAAACAAGGGGAAAGTCAATCAAAATCCCCGATTTCACTTCGTATGTGATTCAATCTTCGCCGTGACTTATGACTACTTTTCAAGTACTGCATGAGCTTCCTTTGTGATACGGTCCGCCTGACGTACCAATTCATCCGCCTCCGGTGATAACGGCATTACGGAAAAGGCCGCGTCGATTTCTTCAAAGTCATCTTCCGGCGTATCTTCACCATCAGCCGGCAAATCTCCTCGCATCTCTTTCGTCTTTTCCATATAAAGCAAATATTCGATATTTCCTTCCGGTCCGCGAATCGGAGAAAACGATAAGCCGAGCATCAAAAATCCCAAAGAATCCGCATACCGGATGACCTGCTCAATGACTTCCAAATGAGTCTCTCGCTCACGTACCACACCTTTCTTGCCTACTTTTTCACGACCGGCTTCAAACTGCGGCTTAATGAGACACACAATCCGTGCCCCCACCTTCATCAAATCATAGACCGGTGCCAATACCTTTGTCAAAGAAATAAACGCCACATCAATGGATACAAAATCCACCTGTTCCCCGATATCCTCCGGGGTCACATAACGGATGTTGGTCTGTTCCATGGATACCACACGTTCATCAGTGCGTAGCTTCCAAGCCAACTGATTGGTCCCCACGTCTACCGCGAACACCTTTACCGCACCGTTCTGTAACATGCAGTCCGTAAACCCTCCGGTGGAGGAGCCCACGTCCATACAAACCGCGCCGTCTAATGCCACACCGAATTCATCAATTGCCTTTTCCAGCTTAAATCCGCCCCGGCTCACATACTTCATTGCCATGCCGCGAAGCTCAATCTCCGCACTTTCGGAAACGTTTGTCCCGGCCTTATCCTCTCTGACGCCGTCCACAAATACATTTCCGGCCATAATATAGGCCTTCGCCTTCTCTCTGGATTCCGCCAGATTCCGCTTAACCAAAAGCACATCCAGCCGTTCCTTTTTCTTTTCTGCCATCTTACGTCCTCCGTCAATTTCCGCGATAAAACGCTCTGACGTCCTCGGCAATGCTTTCCGCCGATAATCCGTACTTTTTCCGTAACATTTCCGCATCTCCGTGCTCGATATAATGATTCGGAAGTGCAATATTCTTTAAGCGTACCCGCCAGCCCCGTTCTGCATAATAGGCTGCCACCTTTTCTCCGAAGCCGCCGGACAGCACATTTTCTTCTAAGGTCACAACCACACGATGATTTGCCGCCACCTCATCCAGAAGGTCCTTATCCATCGGAGCTACAAACCGCATATTTACAACGGTCGCGCGGTATGAACCCGCACCAAGAAGTTCTCTTACCTTTACCGCGGTCTCTACCATACTGCCTACCGCCAAAAGTGCTATCTCGTTCTCACGATATAACACCTCTGCTTTTCCGAGAACCAAAGGTGTTCTGCTTTCTTCTGACAATTCACAAGCCTGTCCTCTCGGGTACCGAAGCGCTACCGGCTGTTTTAACTCCACCGCAAACCGGAGCATTTCCTTTAACTCTACAGCGTCCCGCGGAGCCATTACCGTCATGCCCGGAATGTGGGACAAATACGATATATCTAAAATACCCTGATGGGTCTCACCGTCGTTTCCGACAATCCCCGCCCGGTCCACGGCAAACACCACCGGAAGCCCCCCGACACATACATCGTGCACAATCTGGTCGTAAGCACGCTGCAGGAAGGTGGAATACACCGCCACCACCGGAGAAAAGCCTCCGGCCGCCAGGCCTGCCGCAAAGGTCACCGCATGCTCCTCCGCAATTCCCACATCAAAGAATCTTTCCGGATACTGCTTCGAAAAAGCCTCCAGCCCGGTGCCCTGAGGCATGGCTGCCGTAATAGCCGCCACCTTCGGATTCTCCTTTGCCAATTCGCAAATTGCCTCGGAAAAAACTGCCGTATAACTCTTCCCTGCGGATTTTTTCAATACCTTTCCTGTCTTTACATCAAAAGGTTCAATCCCGTGGAACGCACTCGGATCTGCCTTTGCAAACTCATAGCCGCGGCCCTTTTCCGTTACCACATGGACCAGCACCGGCTTGTTCGCCTTAAACGCAGTCTGAAACGCCCGGGTCATCAGTTCAATATTGTGACCGTCAATGGGCCCTACATAGGTAATTCCCATGTCCTCAAAAAACATCCCCGGTACAATAAAATGCTTTATAGAGTCCTTGGAACGCTTTAAACCGTATACCAGCTTTGTACCGAACTTCGTCTTACGAAGGGTCTGCTCCAAATCATCCTTGAATTCTACATATTTCGTATTGGTACGTACCTTTCCGAGATAAGCCGCCATACCGCCGATATTCTCGGAAATGGACATCTTGTTATCGTTTAACACAATAAGCATCTTGGAGTGACTGCCACCGATATGATTGAGCGCCTCATATGCCATACCGCCGGACAAGGCACCGTCTCCGATGACCGCGGCCACCTTATAGTCCTCTCCCGCCAAATCTCTTGCCGTAGCCAGACCTACCGCTGCGGAAATGGAAGTGGAACTGTGTCCCGTATCAAAAGCATCACAATCACTTTCCCTTCGCTTCGGAAATCCGCTTAAACCTTCATAGGTACGAAGAGTAGAAAAATCCTTTTTACGTCCGGTCAGGATCTTGTGGGTATATGCCTGATGTCCCACATCAAATACCAGCTTATCCTTCGGGAAATCCATGGCCAAATGTAACGCCATGGTAAGCTCTACCGCCCCAAGATTGGCTGCCAGATGCCCTCCGGTTTTGCTGACACTCCGCACCAAAAAGCCTCTGATTTCTTTTGCAAGCTTTCCATATTCATTCTTATTCACTTTTTTAATATCATTGGGCTCATTGATTCGGTCTAACACTCCCGTTCCGTTCATCCTGACATCCTCCGACGCTGTTCATCTCGTTGTATTTAGTATTCCCTCGTTACAAGGGATAATAATAGCTCTTTTAAAAATCGGTTTTCATACGGTAACGTTTCCAAAAGCTCTACCGCCTTACGCGAAAACTCCTTTACCGTTTCCTGTGCCTCATCGATGCCGATTAAGGTCACATAAGTACTCTTTTCGTTCTTTTCATCGCTGTGAAGCGGCTTTCCGAGCTTCGTCTCATCTCCTGCGACATCCAAAATGTCATCCTTGATTTGAAAAGCAAGCCCTACGAGATTTCCCACCTGCTTAAGTACGGAAAGCTCTTCCTCCGTAGCTCCTGCAAGTGCCGCTCCCGCCATTAAGGCACTGCACAAAAGCGCCGAAGTCTTCCGTTCGTTAATATAATCCAAAAGCTCCTTTGTCTGCGGCTTTCCGGTCCATTCTAAATCTACTGTCTGTCCCGCAATCATGCCCCGGACACCGGCTGCTTTTGCCAAAATACGCATTGCCCTTGCCGCGTTTTTCCCTTGTCCGCATACCGCATCGCTCATAACTTCAAATGCATAGTTTAAAAGTCCGTCTCCCGCCAGAATTCCCATAGCCTCGCCATACTTGGCATGAGTGGTAAGCTGACCTCTGCGATACATATCATTGTCCATCGCCGGCAAATCGTCATGTACCAAAGAATAGGTATGAATCATCTCCAGTGCCGCCGCAAAAGGCTGCGCAGCGGTATCCTTACCGCCGAACATTGCGTACGCCTCCAGTAAAATCATCGGACGAAGGCGTTTTCCGCCTACAGCTACACTGTAATTCATTGCTTCACATAAAATCGCTTCTTTTCCGGTCTCCTCCGGTAAAAAACTCTTTAGAAAAACATTTATGTCTTCTGTCTTTTGTTGTTTCAGCAGTTCAAAGTCCATCAGGCTTCCTCCAAAATCTGCAACTCTTTCTCTACGATATCCACAGCAGCATTGCACTCCTTTAACAGTTCCATGCCTCTGCGGTATTTTAAAAAGGCCTCCTCCAGCGGAAGTTCCTGTGCTTCCAGCTCCGCGGTAACGGTCTCAAGCTCTCCGAAAAGTTCTTCCAGGGTACGCTTTTCTTCAGCCTTCTTCGCTGTTTTCTTCGTTGCCTTCTTTTCTGCAACCATTGTTTCATCCATTCTGTCCATGACGTTACCCCTTTCTGCTTTGCATCTCTTCCGTCTGTTCCACTTTCGCGCTAATGGCACCGTCTGCCAGTGTTACCTGTATCGTATCCTCCGGCTTTACCTGTGCTACCGACGTAAGCGGCTTATGATCCTGCGCGGTCACAAACGCGTATCCGCCGGAAAGGCGTGCCGCCGGAGATACCGCGTGAAGTCTCCCTGCCAAGAGTTCCAAACGATGCTTGCTCCGCACCAGATGCCGATTCATAGCAGCATCTAAACGCTCTCCCGCATACACAAGTTGCACCTTTTTCGCCTTCAACGCCCCTGCCGGTCCTACCCGCAGTAATTTTTCGTTATACGTCTCTATCTTTGTCCGTGCCGCCTCGATTCTGCGACACATGGCATAGGTCAGATCGGTATGAATGGCCGCCAAACCTTCCTCTAACACTCTGTATTCAAATACCGCCAGTTCCGCAGCCGCACTGGGAGTCGGTGCCCGCAAATCCGCCGCAAAATCCGTCAGCGCCACATCTACTTCATGGCCCACCGCACTGATAACAGGGGTCTCACATTCCGCCACGGCCCGAACCACAACCTCCGTATTAAAGGCCATCAAATCCTCGGCACTGCCGCCGCCGCGACCGACAATAATCACATCCGGGCGTAAAGCATCCAATCGACGAAGGGCTCTTGCCAGACTCTCCGGTGCCGTCTCTCCCTGTACCTGGGCCGGCTGTAACATAAGCTGTACATACGGATTCCGTCTGGCCGCTATCTGCACGATATCCCGGATGGCCGCTCCGGTCAATGCCGTCACAATACCTACCCGCCATGCATAGGCAGGAATCGGCTTTTTCCGCTCCGCATCAAACAGGCCTTCTGCTGCCAGACGGCGCTTTAATTCCTCAATCTGCTCAAACATCCGACCGACACCATCCTTTTCGATGGCTTCGGCATATAGCTGATACTTGCCGTCCCGCTCGTACACCTGCATACTGCCGTATACAATCACACTCTGCCCCTCCTGTAACCGGAAGGTCATATTCCGACAGGCACTTGCAAACATCACACAGGCTAACTGCCCCATTTTGTCCTTAACGGTAAAATACAGATGTCCCGAAGAATGGTACTTACAGTTGGATACCTCGCCTTTCACGGCGAGGAACCGCAACCTGTCATCCTTCAAAAACATCTGTTTAATATACGCATTTACCTGACTGACCGAAAAAACCGGTTGGTTCATTCCGTCCCTCCTCGCACTCCTACGCTTCCACTAACTTTGCCAGAACACCGTTAATAAAGCCTGCGGATGCATCCGCACCGTACTTCTTAGCAAGCTCTACCGCCTCGTTGATTGCCACCTTTTCCGGTGTCTGTTCATCGTAACGCATCTCATAGAGCGCCATCCGAAGAAGGGTCAGCTCCACTTTACCGATACGATTCAGCTTCCATCCGCTGGCCGCTTCGGCAAGCACCGCGTCAATCTCGTCACGATGACTGCAAACATCATGAAAACGTGCCTTTACTTCCTCCGCGTCGGTTCCCTCCGGCAAAGTCAGAAAACGATAATGTGCAGACTCTCCCTGCTCATCATCCGTCAGCTCAATCCCCTCAAAATACAAGGTCAGCTGCTCTTCCATTTCCTCCGCGTTATGAAAATCTTTACGGAACAACAGCAAAAAGGTATGTTCTCTTAACTCACGTCTAGTCATAAAAATCTCCCTTATCTCGTGGTATCTGTATCAACACCGACAATATGAACGTTTACGACTTCCACAGAAAGTCCGACCATATTCTCGATGGCAGTCTTTACCTTTTCCTGAATTGCCTTACAGGTCTTCGGAATGCTGTAACCGTAACGCATCTGAATAGACAAATCAGCGGCCACACCGGCTTCGGTTACCTTAATACGTACACCCTTTGTCAGGTTCTTCATCCCCAGCTTTCCTACCAGTTCGTTGGTTACATTTCCCTGCATTGCGGAAACACCCTCTACCTCGGTAGCCGCAAGTCCCGCAATCGTTGCAATTACATCATCTGCTATCATTACTTCCCCAATGGTGGAAATCTCCTTGGAAGACCAATTTACATTTCTATTATCGTTATCTCTTGCCATAATACAGCCTCCGTTTCTTGCATTTGCCCCATGTGCAGTTTTCTGCCGGGTCAGCAATTTATCTCAATTATATATAGTATACCATTTTTTTTCACAATTGAAAAGCCTTTTTTTTAATCCTCCTGTACCGCTGCCGTAATCACGATGTTCTGTGCTTGTGCACCGGTTTTCCGCATTACGATATCCTCAATCTGGGCAATCTGACGGTCGGTCACTTCCGTTGCATTAATGACCACATCGACCTCTTCGCCCACAATATTTACCACAGCATCCATAAAGCCTTTTGCTTCCAGTAAAAGCTCTGCCGCCTGCTCCTTCTCGGAAATCGCCGTCATCTCAAGAAGCACATCGATTGCCTCCTGTTTCTGCGTTTCGGACAAAGTTTCGTCCCCCAACATATCCATCAGGGTCTCTTTATTTCTTGCTCTGGTCTGTTCACGGTTTAACTTTGCGTTTACCGCATAATCTCCGCGAATGGTAGTGCTGACTAACACCGCCTCTCCCGGATCTTCCGTAAGCTCCGACGCATCCGCTACATCGGTTGCACCCGCACCGTCTGCGGATACCGCCTGCGCGTTTTCATTCTCCGCAGCCGCCATGGATGCTCCCGCCATATCTTCCTCCGAAATATCCCCGTAATAATCCGTCAAGTCACCGGCCGTTATCTCGTAATGATTCTCGACGGAATTACTCGTCTGGGTTGCATCCCCTGACTTTGAAGGTGTCTTTGCCGCATCTCCCGACATCTGCAAATAGCCTGCCACCGCAAGCATCAACGCCAGGGATGTAATAATCACCTGGTTCTTCTTAAAAATACTTTTCATACTTACCTCCGACTAATTATTAATTATTTTCACTTTATGTGCCGGGACATCAAATAATGCCTGTACCGCCTCGGTTATGGCAAGCACTTTTGCACTGTCCGCCCCGGAAATCACCGCCACGACACCTTCCACCTCCGGCGTCAGTTCTTTTGTCAGATATGGCGCATTTCCTGCCAGCACCGTCTTTTTCTCTCCGCTACTCTTCCCCGAAGTCCGCATTCCCCCTTCCCCATCCTGTTCCTCCAAATTCTCCGTATCAGTCGTCGTATCCTGCAATACCACCTTCTCCATGGTAGAATTCACGGTAATGACCACCTTTGCACTTGTGACTCCGTCAATCCCAAGCAACAGTTCTTCCAGCTTCCGTTCCATACACTCCGCATATTCCTCGGTCTGCTTTTCACTCTGATGTACAGAGGCAGCCGTATCCACCGTCTCTTCCTTTTCCTTTCGAAACAAATCCGGTACGGACAGAAGCAAAAGTAAAGCACCCGCCGCAAGAATAATTGCCCACTCCTTTACCCCGGGTTCCTTTTTTGTCTTCTTATCCATCCTGCGCCTCCTTGATAGTAACATGTATATTAGCCTCATCCACCTGATAGAAGTCCGCCAGTTTGTCCTTTATACGGATTTCCTCCGCACTGACGGTCCCGTCTCCTTTCCTGCTTTCAAATACAATAGGAGCAACAAAAATCCTTCCCGGTCTCTGCTCCCCCGCCGTCTCTGCCGTAAGTTTTAGCCCTCTGATGGTGCCGAAGTCCTTCTCCTCCGCAGAAAGAGAAAAATCCGCAGCCGTTACCGAAAGCCTTTCCTCTGCCAGTACGCCGGCCAACTGAGCACATAACTCCTGTTCATATGCCTCCAGTACCGCAAACTCATATCCGGTTCCCTCCTCCGGCAAATATCCCTGTTCTTCCTGTGCCAACCAAAAGGAAATCTTCTGCTCCGCCGCATACAACACCCGCTCCTCTCCGTCGAACATAGCGAGAACCGGACGCAGTATCATAATCACAAGAATCATGCCGCAAACCGGATGCACAAACCGTTCATAAGAACTCCCCTTTAGCAACTGCATCAAGAGATTCACAAAAAGCAGAAAAAACAAGACGGTTTTCGCATAGGAAATAATCTCATCCACTACATTCCGCCTCCTTTTCCCCCGGTTAGCATCAAAATAAACACCACAGACAATAAAAACAGCAACATGGTATATAAAACCAGCTGCATCAACAACTTATGGGTTTTCGCCGCATATCCGAGACAATCCGTAATCCGCTTGTCCGATACCGGCTGTAACACAGCAGCTCCGAAACGCAACGCAAGATTGGTAAGCCCTATCCGAAGCAACGGAACGAGACATAACAGAAAAATAAAAACCGCACCTGCAGCCCCGATGGTGTTTTTTAACAAAACGCCGGCCGCCAGCACCGTCTGAGAGGTCCCATCCAACATATCGCCTACCACAGGAATCGAGCCTGCTGTCTTTATAAGTGCGGATCGTTTCACCGCATCCGCTGCCGGCGCTATCATTCCCTGTATGGTACCGATGCCGAGAACCGCCGCCACGGAAAACTTCATGAGTCCCTCTGCCACGGAATAAAAGAGGCCCGCCAGCTTTGACAAAAAGTCCTCCTCCAAAATCCGGTTCAGTACCGAGAGCATAAAATACAGCCCGATGACCGGGAGCACCACATTCCGCAGTATTACTCCTACTACCGTAATTCCGATCATTGCCACGGAATAAAATACCGCCGAGCTCAGTCCTCCGGAAGCCAGAGAAATTCCCGCACAATAGGCCGGTATCAATGCCTTCATAAAATCCAAAAGTGAGGTCAACGCATCTCCCACAATTCCTCTGGAAATATCAAAGATCCGGAAGGTTCCTCCCACAATAAGCAGATATGCCACAAAAAATCCGGTCTGGGAGGCCTGTCCCAGCCGTCCGGTCTTTGACAATATGTAAAACACCGCCGCCACTATCGCAATAAAAATCAATTCCTTTACTCCGGTAACCCCGTAAAACAAGCCCTGATATCCGGACTCTTTCATAAGTGAAAACAGTTCTCCGAACCGAATCTCCCCATCCATCAGCCCGCATACAATCTCTGAAAAGCTAAGCATTCTGTCCGTCGGAAATAAAGTTTCTACCGTTTTATCAAGTTCCGTATAATCAATGGAAAACATGTCCGTCTCCAATGTTTACCGCCTCCCTTTCTGTCCGGTATCATCCGTCATACCGGCATCACTTCCCATTTCCCCGGCTACCAGGTCATCTTGCTGATGGTTTCAAACAAAGAGGTCACCACCGGCATACTGATGGCCAATATGGTCAGTTTTCCCACCAGCTCTATCTGTCCGCTGATGGCACTCTGTCCAGCATCCTTACATAGTGCGGAGCCGAATTCCGCCAGATATGCCACCCCCAGAATCTTAAACAAAATCTTTAAATACCCATCAGGAAGAGTGATATACGAAAACAGCTTCTTCAAATCCCCCACCACCGAAGTCAGTGTTCCTCCCGCAAACAACAAAATCAACACACAGGCCGCAAGGCTCACCGCCATAGCATATTCCGGCTTTCCCACCTTTAACAGAAGTACCGCAAACACCGCCACCAGCCCGATTAATACTACTTTAATCATCCCGCCACCTACAATTCAAATAATTTCATAATGGTAGAAAACAGCTCCGCAATATAGGGCACAATCCATAAAAGCACCAACAGAAGCCCCGCCAGGCTTACCAAAAAGGCCTGTTCTTCCCGCCCGGAATGCTTTAACACCTGATTGATGACTGACACTAAAATTCCCACCGCTGCAATTTTAAATATCAATTGTATTGTCATAACATCCTCCCTTTTCTTACGATTTTACACAAAACACCTTCCTGTCCGGACCTTTCGTGTTCAGTACATGATTACCGATAAAAAGATTCCTCCCAAAATACCGAGACTCCGATACAAATAAGACTTTTCCTTCTTTCTCTGCTTTTCCTGCCCAATGGCCTGTCGAACATTTTCCGCATAATAAGACAACATCTGAACCTGTTTTTCCTTATCTCCGCCTCCCAGTAGCAAAAAAGTGTCCACAAAATTTTCTTGCTCCTCCGTTGTGACGACACTGTCGGAAAAGCCTTCCGACGCACAGGACCGGACCAATACTTCGTAATTCTCCCTCCCCCGCGAAAGCATCTCTGCCAATTGCATCATCACGGTACGGTATACACCGGGTTTCCCGCTCTTTTTACTGTCTGCCGCTGTTTTGATAGCTTCCGGCAGCGGTTTTCCCACATGACTCACCTCACTTTTCAGCCGAAGCAGACAGAAGTACAATTCTTCCAGTTCCCTTGTCCGCTCCTTCATTTTTTGTATGGGACACGCCCCAAATCCGGCACAGGCAAATACAACAAGTACCACACCGATTAATTTTATATATTCCATTTACCCACTTCCTTCTCTTTTACCGATTTCCTGCTTTTCTGTCCCCTTCCCCCTGTCACCGCAGCACCTATATATCCCCCGGCGTCTGACCATCCTCATCATAAATCGCCTTTACGCCAAAGCTGCTCCCTTTCTTTTCCAGACACACATAGCGTTCAAACCGCCGTTCCTCCCAAAGAGTACGAAGAATGGGATTCCGTATCAATTCCTCAAAGCTTCCGCCATGGGCACTGGCCACTACCTTACAACCGCTTCCTGCCGCCGCCCGAATGGCAAACACATCCTCCTCCATACCGATTTCATCCGCTGCCAGTATTTGCGGAGTCATGGAGCGCAGCAACATCCTCATCCCCTCTGCCTTGGGACACCCGTCCATCACATCGGTCCGCAGTCCCAAATCATGCTGGGGAATGCCGAAATGACAGGCTGCCAGTTCCGACCGCTCGTCCGCTACACCTACTCTCAAACCAGCATTCGACAGCAGTCGAATCAAATCCCGGAGAAAGGTGGTCTTTCCACATCCCGCCGGCGCAAAAAGCAATGTATGATAAAACCGCCCATTTCCGTACAATCTTCGGAACAATGCCTCGCTGCAGCCTTTACACTCATGGGCCACACGAAAGTTAAGAAAAGAGATATAACTGAGTCGTTGTAACCGACCTTCTTCCATGACCGCCCGACCTGCTACTCCGATACGGTGGCCTCCCTCTACCGTAAAATAACCTTGCCGCAGTTCTTCTTCAAAGGCATACACCGAATACCCGGTCAAAAGCTCCAATGCCGTTTTTACATCGGTTGCTGTCACCCGGTAAGATTCTTCTTCGAACGATACCGCGCGTCCGGCACCGTTAAGCAGGACTTCGCCTCCCGACGTTTCCAAGACAAGCCCCCTCCCGGTACGAAGTCTGATTTCCCGAAGACTTTCTTCCGAAATTCCGGACGCCATAAGAATACTTCGCACCGGCTCCGGCAACATCCATGCCACTTGCATCCTCCGCGCCTCCTCCCTATTACTTTCTCTTTCTGTGCACGATTCAAAATCCACACTTACAGGACAGCTTGTTTCCTGCCTTATCTCAATATATGAGACAGGCTGTAAAATATGACACAGCTTCTTGCAAACTATTTTATTCTGTGCTATACTATGTAACAAGATAACGCTTTAAAGCACAAAAGGAGATTTGTGATATGGCAGCAAACTACGGACTTTTGGGAGAACACTTATCCCACAGCTATTCCAAACAAATTCATGAAGCATTGGCAGATTATACCTACGACTTAATCGAGCTTTCCAAAGAGGAATTAAAAGATTTTATGACAGCCAAAGACTTTGCTGCCGTGAATGTGACCATTCCCTATAAAAGAGATGTCATTCCGTACTTGGACGAACTGGACGAGCGTGCCAAAAGCATCGGTGCGGTCAACACCGTAGTGAACCGTAACGGCAAGCTGTTCGGCTACAATACCGACTACTACGGCTTTTTATATACCCTAAAGATTCACAACATCAAAATCACCGGAGAAAAGGTCGTTGTACTCGGCAACGGCGGTGCGGCCCAGGCAGTTCTTGCAGTACTCCGTGACCTGTCCGCAAAAGAAATCGTAATCGTGGATATCGTTCCGGGAGAAGGCGTTTGTACCTATGAGGAAGTGAACCGTCTCCACACGGACGCCACCGTTTTAGTCAATACCAGTCCCATCGGTATGTACCCGAAGGTAGATGCGTCTCCGATTGACATTACTCCGTTTACCATGCTAACCGCCGTTGTGGATGTCATCTACAACCCGGAGGTAACAAAACTTCTCGCCCAGGCAAAGAACCGCGATCTCATTGCGGTGAACGGTCTGCAGATGCTGGTATCCCAGGCCTTCTATGCGGTACAGCATTTCCTGGATACGACTTTAGAGGAAGCTAAGATTGAAGAAGTGACACAGATGATAAGGGAGACACTGTACTAAACATCTTCGTACGCAAATATAACAGGGGCGTTCGTACCTATCGTACAAACGCCCCGTTTCTTTACCTTTTGCGAATTTCAATTCCGCACATTCTTTGGTCGCGGTCATGCACCTCATTCGTATTTAAGGAAAAGTCCTGTAGCTCCTCAAACAGCTCCTTCTGCAGTCGAACTTCTCCTTCAAACACTCTGTCACCCTGTTCAAACACCACAAGTCGTACCATATCTCCTCCCACATACGAGAACTCCTCTTCGGCAGGCTCATAGATTTCTTTGGAATAACACAGATAGGTCCGTCCGCCGTCCGTCATTACATCTACATTCATAACGTCTTCTACCGCTTCAAACCATTCCGCCGACTCCTCACCGGCATCCCATAACACCTGCTCCGTTACGGTACCGGTTTCCGTAAAATATCGGAATTCAACCAGCGCATTCCTTCGTCGTCCGATTACGCTGAGTGCATTTTCCTCCTCCACAGTCGCCATCCAAAGGAATTCAAAGTCATCCGCTATATCGCTCATCGGCAGTACACACTCCAATGTACCTCCATAACGCCAATCCGCTTCCACACAATAAATGCCCGTTTTCACATTCATCGTTATTTCCGGCATGCCGAACTCTTTCAGCTTCGATACATACGATTTATCCGGAATGTTTTCACATGCCTCCTCAAAGCCCCATTGCTGTGTCTCCATACTTGCAGAGGAGCCATCCTCCCCCGCATACCTATTATACGTACAATAGTATTCATATTCCGGCTCTTTCCAAAAATACAAATACTCTTTTCCGTTTAAAAAACAAATGTTTTTTTCTATCTCCGTTTCATCTTTCATCGTTAAAGAAAACGCTTCGTAACTTCTCCTTGTGTCTTCATTGTAATAATACAGAAATTTGTCTTCTTCTCCGAAGGAAATATAGTCATCCATCCGGTATTTGCCTTCAAACAGGAGACTGTTCCGTTCATACGTATAAGCAATCACCTCTTCCGAGATATCACTCCCGGCAACTTCCCGGCATCCCTCCTTATATCTGAATCTGTTTTCATCCCCGGGATTAAGATTATAACAATGACTGTAGGTTTTGAACTCCCTGTCCGCTGTTTCACAGGATACATTCATAATGGCTTCCGTCCCATCAAACTGTATCCGATAGGTGTTTTGATAATCTGTCTCACACTGACACAAGCCCTCCGAATGCTTCATAAACCAATAAGACATCGCTTCGTCTTCTTCAAACAAACTGATTTCTATGCCATCTACATAGCTTACGTCTCCCGTAAGAACCGTCATTTCCCTGCTTCCCTTGTTATGCCGGAGTGTCACTCCTAACAGCACCGCAAAAACGATACTTAAGGAAAATATGCCGATTAACCCTATTGTTGCATACCGTATCCGTTTTTTAAACATCCCCATCCTCCATCTTCCGGATAAATTCCGCAGCTCTGCCTTCGTTGTAGTTCAGCTTTTTCTTAAGCCATGTCACTAC
>SVEN01000047.1 GCA_015057365.1 Lachnospiraceae bacterium
TCGAGCACGGCATCACCCCGATTATCTGCTGTGGTGAGTCCTTAACTCAGAGAGAGCAGGGCATCACCATCGATTGGATTCGTATGCAGATTAAGATTGCGTTCTTAAACGTAACCGCAGAGCAGGCTAAGACCGCTGTGATCGCTTATGAGCCGATTTGGGCTATCGGTACCGGTAAGGTTGCTACCACCGAGCAGGCTGAGGAAGTATGTGCAGCAATTCGTGCTTGCATCGCTGAGATTTACGATGCAGCTACTGCTGACGCAATCCGCATCCAGTACGGCGGCAGTGTATCCGCAGCAAGCGCTCCGGAGCTGTTTGCACAGGCAAACATCGACGGTGGTTTGGTTGGCGGCGCAAGCTTAAAGCCGGACTTCGGTAAGATTGTTAACTATAAGTAAGATAAATCGCTATGCAAGAGGAGGGACGTTTGTCCCTTCTTTTGTTTTACGGAAGTATAATGCGGAGAGCACTTCTCATAAGAACCTTTTCTCGTACTACGGATATAAGTCTTTCTAATTATAAGAAAGTCTAATATCCTGCGTAAAGTTCAAAAGTTCTTATGAGAAGGATTAATACTCACCTCCCGGTTGAGTCCTCTAACGTATGCAGTTATTGAAAGTTCGGAAAAAATGCGGTATGATACAACCATCAGCTGATACAACAATTACGGAGGATTAAAGATATGGATTTTAATTTAGGAAGTGTGATTAAGAGATTGCGTACCGAGCAGGGAGTGACCCAGGATGCGTTGGCGGAGTATTTGGGAATTTCCTATCAGGCAGTAAGTAAGTGGGAGACAGGGACGACGTTACCGGATATTACGTTGTTGCCGAAGTTGGCGGTTTTCTTCGGAGTCAGAATCGACGAACTGTTTTCCGTAGATCATGAGGATGAACTGGAGCGGATTGATGCCATGTTACAGCGGGAGACTATGACCGATCAGAATTATGCGTATGCAAAGCGTATTTTAGACGGTATCCTGCGGGAAAGCCCGAAGAATGTGGAAGTGATGAAGCGTTATGCGAAAGTATATCTGGCAAAGACCAATACGGACCTGCTTACGGCCGGAAAGATGCTGGAACAGGCAATGGAGTTTGCCCCGCTGGACGAGGAGATTTATTCCTTATACCGCAGTGTACGCGGTGGGAGCGAGTACAAGCAGCACAGCGACAATGACTGGTTTATTCGGGTATGTGAACCGTACGCCAGAAAGTATCCGCAGAATATCGGATTGTATCGTATGCTAATTGAGGCAATGGTTAGTAAGAAGTATTTCGACCGGGCGGAAGAGTTGCTTGGTGCGGTTAAGTTTACAGGTGAAAACAAGTATATGAAGGAAGTATTCTCGGGAGATATCGCTCTTGCCAAGGGTGATGAGGCGAAGGCCAAAGAAATTTGGAACAGTGTTCCGAAGAATGACTGGCTTGGGCAGTATGAAGCAGGTGAACGATTTAACCGCCTCAACGAGTACGAAAGAGCCATTGAGTGTTTTAATAACGCGTACGATGCGCAGTCGGCACCGCGTAAAATGGATATGATGTATTCGTTGGCATTTCTTTACAAAAAGCTGGGACGTTTTGGAGAAGCAAAGAAGGAGTGGGAGCTCATTGCCAAGACATTGATATCCGATTACGGAATGGATGAAGAAGATAATGATATTACATGGGCAAAGGACGAAATTGCTCAGTTGGAGAGATTACTGAGTGGAAAGTAGAAGAAAAGACGAAGAGAGGGAATCACAGCAAAGATGCCGTGGTTCCTTTTCTTTTGCATAAATTTCCTTGCTTTTCCATGCTATAAGAAATATAATAAAACTATGTTTTAAAGAAAACAAGAGATAAGAAGGGGGACTCATTATGAGGGATGAAGTAAGAAGACGCTGTGAATTGTTGATTCAAAATAGGGATACGGTGCAGGAGGCGTTTAAGTGGGGAAACGGGCTGTTGAGTTTATCGGCTGCGTATATGATCACATCGAAAGATAAACGCACGGATGTTGAAAAATTGAAGCAGTGCAAGGATTTGATCAAGGAAAAAACAAGTATGTTTTCCAATTTCAAAGGCAATGCCAATTGTGCCATAACGGCAATGCTGGCGGTGAACGGAAGTGCCGAAACGTTGCTTGAGGACGGACTGCGGGTTCATGAAATGTTGAAACAAAAACTCCGTGATTCGGCATATCTTCCGATGGCAGCTATGTCCGTTGCACGTTTGGTGCCGTTAGAAAGACAGGAAGAAGTTGTTACGAAAACAAAAGAGATTTATGACCGGATCAAGACAGAGCATCCGTTTTTGACTTCTGCGGAAGACAGTTCCTTTTGTGCACTTCTGGCGATGTCGGAAAAGAGTGTGGAGGCGCTGGTGACAGAGGCGGAAACGTGTTATCGCTTTTTGACGGAGCAAACCCGTTATCCGAAGAATTCCGTGCAGTCTTTAAGTCATGTACTGGCGTTATATGACGGGACAGCGGAGGAAAAATGTAAAAAGGTCATAGAGTTGTATGAAACGTTGCAAGCATGCGGCTTAAAGTACGGAACCGGTTATGAATTACCGATGCTGGGAATTTTGGCGATGACGAATGAAAATTATGAAGTGTTGACAGAGGAACTGGAAGAGGTAAGCACCTGGTTGTCGAAGCAGAAGGGCTTTGGATTCTGGGGCTATGTAACATTAAAGCAGAGACTGATGTTTGCGGGAATGCTGTTGCAGGAGCCGGAGAGACAGAACGAGGTATCCGAGACAGCGTTGCTTCAGAGTGCCATTGCAACAGTGGTGGCACAGGAGGCGGCGATGCTTGCGGTAATGGCGGCAAGCACAGCGGCAGCAGCATCGGCGGCAAGTTCGTAAGAAGGAAGGGTGACATATGAAGCTGAAGAAGGTTTGGAAATATCTAGCGGCAGGTCTGGTGATTCTCTGTATCGGTGTACTCATCGGTATTGTAATCGGTATGCCGATCGGCGAGACGAAGGGAAGAAGGACGGCAGAAGAAGCCTATAAGAGGCAGGAACAGGTACAGCCTACGGAGGGTGCGTTACCGACGGGGATACCGGAAGACGGTGATCCGACGGATGCGCCGGGGGAAGAATTACAGCCCACCGGAGAAGTAACGCCGACGAAGAAACCTGACGGAAAGATAACGCCGACTGCTACGGTGGCTCCGACAGAGGCACCGGTAGAAGGGACAACCCCGACTCCGGAAGTGACCTCGGATCCGGGGACAACGCAAGCACCGGCTTTGACCGATGTGCCGGAGGTATCCGATGCGCCTGAGACGACAAATACACCGGAGGCAACCGCGACACCGAAGCCGACGGCAAAACCGACCGACGGAGCGAAGCCGACGAACATTCCGACGGCGGAAGGGGAGAACGGGTATTACGGCAGACTGCATGTGGAAGGCACCTATCTTGCGGACGAGGATAACAAGCTGGTACAGCTTCGTGGTGTCAGCACCCACGGTCTTGGTTGGTTTCCGCAGTATGTCAATGAAGCTGCCATCCGCCAGTTTAACGAGGAGTGGGGCTGTAATGTGTTCCGTCTGGCCATGTATACGGCAGAGGGAGCCGGCTATTGTACCAATGGTGATGATCAGAAGCAAAAGCTGAAGGATTTGGTACATAAGGGCGTACAGGCGGCTATCGACGAGGATATGTATGTCATCATTGACTGGCATGTATTGCAGGATCAGGACCCGAATAAGTATAAGGACGAGGCGAAGAAGTTCTTTGAGGAAATGGCAAAGACCTATAAGGACGACCCGCATGTGATTTATGAGATTTGTAACGAGCCGAACGGCGGAACCACCTGGAGTATGATTAAAAAATATGCACTGGAGGTCATTCCGGTGATTCGAAAGTATGCGCCGAATGCCATTATTATCGTGGGTACCCCGACCTGGTCTCAGGATGTGGATATTGCGGCAAACGACCCGATTACGGAGTACGATAATGTGATGTATGCATTGCATTTCTATGCGTCTACCCACACGGATTCGTTACGAAATAAGTGTAAGACCGCAGTGAAAAAGGGCTTGCCGATTTTCGTAACGGAGTACGGTATTTGTGAAGCCTCCGGTAACGGTGTGATTAACGAGAAGCAGGCAAATCTTTGGATTGAGATGTTGGACGGCTACGGCATCAGTCATGTGATGTGGAATCTGGCCAACAAAAACGAAAGCTCCTCCATGATTGCGGCAGGGAATACCAAGGTGAACGGCTTTACGGAAAAGGACCTGTCCAAAAGCGGCAAGTGGTTTGTGAATATGCTTAAGGATGCCGGTGTAGGCATCGGTTCTGCGCTTTCCGGTACGACGGAGGCAGGTCAGGGGGATGATACCGCATGGTCCGGTGATGCTTCCGGCGGAGGTTCTCAGGTGATTACCACAGAGGAAGTGGAAAAGCTGGTAACGGCGGGGGACGGACTTACCTACTTTGTCACCAACAGCTGGTATACGGACGGCGGTATGGGGGTACAGCTGACCGTGAATGTGGAAAACAGCACGGACAAGAATGTGACCGGTTGGGAACGGAAGCTGACCGTAAAGGACGGTGCCAAGGTAGAGGTGGACCAGTTCTGGAGTTGTTCCGTGAGTGTGGAAGGAAATGTGATTACGGTGACTCCGGCGGACTACAACCGGAATATTGTGGCAGGCGGCAGTGTGGGCGATGTGGGAATTATTCTTAATATTTCAGAGTAAGAAACAGAGAGGTTTGTATGGGTAAGGAATATCGGGTACGTTGTAAAGGATTGGACGCGGAAGGCCGCGGCATCGTGGAATTTAACGGGCGGAAGTTTTCTATCAAGGGGCTTTTGCCTGGAGAACTGGCCACCATGGAGCTTGTGTACCGGGCAAAGGACACCGGGGCAAGGCTCTGCCAGGTGCTGGAGCCGTCTTCTGACCGCGTAGAACCGGCGTGTAAGGTCTTTGACCGATGCGGCGGGTGCCAGTTGCTTCATATGTCCGAAACGGCTCAAAAAGCCTTTAAACAAGGTCTGTGTGAAGATTTACTCGGAGGATTCGGAAAAGTGCGAGAGGTTCTGACGGCGGAGAACCCGAAAAACTACCGGAATAAGGTCCATGCGGCCTTTGCAAGGAAGCGTGTGGGCGGTCCGGCGGGCAGAAGCAATATAATCTCGGGAATTTTTGAGGAAGAGAGTCATCGCGTCATCGAAACCACCGATTGCCTCATTCAGGATAAGCGGGCAGCGGACTACCTTCGTACCGTGCGGAAGCTGATGCAGGAGACCCATACGGAGCCTTATAACGAGGATACCGGCAGAGGAACGATACGGTATGTATTTCTTCGTACCGGGCGGAAAAGCGGCGAGGTGCTGATGGCACTGGTCACCGGTACACCGGAGTTTCCGGCAAAGGCGAAGTTTGCCGCGGAGATTAAGAAAAAGCATCCGGAAATCGTCACCCTCATTCACAATATCAATCCCCAGAAAAACAGCATGGTACTGGGGAAAAAGGAGACTGTGCTGTACGGAACCGGTTATATTACGGATACCCTGTGCGGACATACCTTCCGCATTTCGGCAAATTCTTTCTATCAGGTGAATTCCGAACAGACAGAGGTGCTTTACCGGACAGCGGTTGAGCTGGCGAAGCTTACAAAGGAAGACACGGTCATCGATGCCTATTGCGGCATCGGCACCATAACACTTATGGCAGCGGACTATGCCGGAAAAGTGATTGGAGTAGAAGTAAATGCCCAGGCGGTAAAGGACGCAAAGGAAAATGCAAAGCGGAACAACTGCACCAATGTGGAGTTCATCTGTCAGGATGCCGGTGCATTTATGCGGGAGCAGGCTAAGAAGGGCACTGCACCGCAGGTAGTTATTATGGACCCGCCGCGGGCCGGCAGCGACGATGCCTTTCTAGACTCCCTTGTGACCATGGCACCGGAACGGGTAGTGTATATTTCCTGTAACCCGGAAACCCAGGCGAGGGATTTGAAGAAGTTGATTGCAAAGGGATACAAGGTGGAAGTGATACAGCCGGTGGATATGTTCCCGGGGACAAAGCATTGCGAGACATGTGTACTCTTAACGAAGACAAGCGAAGCGTAGGATGAGTTTAGAGTCACAGTCGTTCCGGCGAGCAAAGCGAGAGCAGAACTTCCTTGAATACTGGTGATGAGATATTAGAAAAATATTGAGAAGGAGAATTGTCGATGAGTAAAGTCGTAGTCATCTGGTCAAGCCCGAACGTAGACGGGTTGACTGCTTCCGCCAAGGAACAGTTTATAAAGGGTTTGACAAATGCAGGAGCGGAGATTGAAGAGATTCATTTAAACAAAAGGAGTCTTGAACATTGCAAAGCCTGCGGCAACGGCTGGGGAACCTGTAATAAGAACGGTACCTGTGTGATTAAGGATGATTTTGCGGATATTTACAAGACACTTTCAGAGGCGGACGGAATCGTCTGGATCAGCGCGGTTTATTGGTCCGATATGACGGAATGCATGAAGGCATTCTTTGACCGGTTACGCAGATGCGATGCCACGGTGAATCATTCTCTGGCAGAAAAGCGGTGCATCCTTATGGCATGTGCCGGAGGAACCGGACGGGGAACCTTGGAATGTCTGACACAACTGGAACGAGGGCTTACCCATATGGGAATGCGTGCCTATGACCGGATTCCGGTGGTGCGATATAACAAGGATTACATTTTACCGGCACTGGAGAAGGCCGGGGAGACCTATGCGAAAGTGCTTGAGACAGGGTTTAATATGTATTATTAGATGGGCGCAAACATGTTTCGAAGCAAACGTGAGGTTGCGTTCCAATGTGTCACCTTGTATAATAAACTCAAAAGGAGGAGTTTGCGTATGAGAAAATATGTTATTGCTCAGTAGTCTGAGCTTATAAAACGAATTCGTGAGCTCAGATGAATCCCGAAAGATTACTTTTAGGAGGATTTGAAATGAGCTATTTACGTGCGGAAGAGATTCTGCCAAAGGAGTTATTGGAAGCGGTTCAGCAATATGTGAATGGACAAAGTGTCTACATACCGGCGAAGGAAAAGTCGGACTGGGGCAGCGGAACGGATACAAAGCAGATATTGGATATCAGAAACAGGGAGATTTTTGAAAGGCATTTTGCAGGGGAGTCAGTGCAGGAGTTGGCGATGGAATATGCACTTTCGGAGAAAAGTATCCAACGGATTATCAGAGAACAACGTACACAGAATGTTGCGGAGAATACGCGGAGGAATGACATGAGTGAATATGAGTATATTGATTTAATGGCACAGCCGGAGCTGAAAGGCGTGGCGGCGAAATGGTTCCATGAAAAGTGGGGTGTACCGGAGACTGCCTATTTAGAGTGCATGGAGGAGTATCTTTCCGGAGTGACGAAGAACGGTTGGTATCTGTGCTTGCACGGTGAGAACATCGTAGCCGGTCTCGGCGTGATTGACAACGATTTTCATGACCGGAAGGATTTGGCACCGAATGTGTGCGCGGTGTATACGGAAGAGGCGTACCGTTGTCAGGGTATCGCAGGAAAGTTGCTTATTATGGCAGTAGAAGAGATGCGGGCAAAGGGAGTTACGCCGATTTACCTTTTGACGGACCATACTTCCTTTTATGAGCGGTACGGCTGGGAATTCCTGTGCATGGCGCAGGGTGACGGAGAAACGGAACCGTCCAGAATCTATATTCACAAATAAGAGGCGGTTTATTGCCGAAAGAATTTATACCGGTCGGGGAGAGGACTCCTGCGGCCGGTTTTCTTGTGTGAAAAATGTACCGTTTCCCATTACATAGAGTTACATCGCAGAAATGTACTGTGGCGGATGTAAAATTGGTTTGAAGCAGAAGAAAGGAGGATGCAGTTATATGAGAATCAAAGAGATAATTTGTGGCCAGAAAGTTGTTTTTGAAACAGGAAATTATTATTTTTCGCCGAAAGGTATAGATAAAGGAACGCTATTTATGCTGTCTAAGGTGCAGGCCGCAAAGGAAGATAAAGTGTTGGATTTGGGCTGCGGGTACGGTGTGGTAGGGATTTCTATTGCGAAAGAAATCGGTGGAGAACACATTGTTATGAGCGATATTTCAGAGGAGGCGCTGGCACTGACCAAAGCGAATCTGGCGTTGAACGGTTTGGCTAGTGTTAGGGTTATAAAAAGCAACGGACTGAAAGAGATTCCGGACAGGGACTTTACTTTGATTCTTTCCAACCCTCCTTACCATGCGGATTTTTCGGTGGCAAAGGCATTTATTGAAGATGGGTATAAGAGGTTGGTACTTGGCGGAAAGATGATTATGGTGACAAAACGACTGACCTGGTATCGCAATAAATTCACCTCTGTGTTTGGCGGAGTAAAGGTGTTTGAGCGGGACGGATATTATGTGTTTGTTGCAGAAAAACGAAAGGTCAACAGAATAAGTCAAACAAGGGAGAAACAGAAGCTTTCCAAGAAGTTAGAGAGGAAGTACGGAGGAAAACAAAAGGTATCTCAAAAAAGCGGATGAGCAGTTGTTTGACAAAAAAGAAACAAACACAGAATACAAAGAAAACTCTTGTAAAACACACAAGTATTTAGTAAAATATAAGTAGGTGTTAAGAAATGGCAAAACATCACGTTGCAGTTGTAGTAGGTTTAAGAAGGGAACCGTTATAACAGATAGGAGGTTGCTATGGATACTTACAAATACGAGAAGCTTAGAAATGTGGCTGTGTTGGGACACGGTGGTGCGGGTAAGACGACACTTGTGGAGGCGATTGCCTTTACCACGGGACTGACTACCCGGCAGGGCAAGGTAGAGGAAGGAAACACCATCAGTGATTACGACAGAGAGGAAGCGAAGCGCTTGTGCTCCGTCAGTACCTCGGTAGTGCCGGTGATTTGGGAGGATATTAAGATTAATTTTCTGGATACGCCGGGATATTTTGATTTTGTGGGAGAAGTGGAAGAAGCGGTCAGTGCCTGTGATGCGGCAGTGATTGTGGTTTCCGCCAGAAAGGGTATTGAAGTCGGAACGGAGAAGGCTTGGGAACTTTGTGAGAGGTACAAGATTCCGCGTATTTTCTTTGTTACCGATATGGATGTGGATAATGCCAGCTTCCGTCAGGTGGTGGAGGATTTGACCGAGCGATACGGAAAGCGGATTGCACCGTTCCATTCTCCGATTCGTGAGAATGAGAAGTTTGTGGGATTTGTCAATGTGGTAAAGATGGCAGGTCGTCGTTTTACAAAGAACAGTGAATATAACGAATGTCCGATTCCGGATTATTCGAAGGAGTATGTGGATAAATACAGAGAGCTTTTGATGGAAGCGGTTGCAGAGACCAGCGAAGCTCTGATGGAGAAGTATTTTAACGGGGAAGAATTTACCGTAACGGAGATTTCCGCAGCACTTCGGAGCAGTGTCATCGATTGTACGGTGGTTCCGGTACTGTGCGGTTCCGGACTCCATGCCCAGGGTACGACCATGCTTTTGCAGGCGGTGGAGAAGTATTTCCCGTCGCCGAATAAGTGCGTTTTAGTCGGTATTAATGTGAAGACCGACAATACCTTTGCAGCGGATTACGATGCCAATAAGCCGATGACCGCAAAGGTGTTTAAGACTATCGCGGATCCGTTCCTGGGAAGATTCTCTCTGGTGAAGGTTTGCTCCGGTATTTTAAAGGCCGGCGATACGGTATATAATCCGAACAGAGAATGCGAAGAAAAGATTGCAAAGCTTTATGTATTGCGGGGCAAGACCCAGTATGAGGTAAAGGAGCTCTATGCGGGAGATATCGGTGCTGTTGCAAAGCTTACCGAGACGCTTACCGGAGACTCTTTGACCGAGAAGGATACCCCGGTCATCTATGACCCGCCGAAGACCTCTGTGCCGTACGAATATCGCGCATACCGGGCAAAGAATAAGGGAGACGAGGATAAGCTGTCCCAAGCGGTTGCCCGTATGATGGAGGAGGATTTGACCATCAAGGCGGTAAATGACCCGGAAAACCGGCAGACTTTGCTGTATGGTTTGGGAGAACAGCATCTTGAGGTGACCGCAAGTAAGATTGCCGCACGATACAAGGTAGAGATGGAGCTTGTAAAACCGCGTGTAGCATACCGCGAGACCATTCGTAAGAAGGTGACGGCGGAGCATAAGTATAAAAAACAGTCCGGCGGACACGGTCAGTACGGTCACGTAATTATTGATTTTGAGCCGTCCGGAAATTTGGAAGAGGCATTTGAATTCCACGAGAACGTATTTGGTGGTGCGGTGCCGAAGAATTTCTTCCCGGCAGTGGAAAAGGGTATCGCGGACAGTGTAAAGGAAGGACCGCTTGCAGGCTATCCGGTGGTAGGTATCAAGGCAACATTAACAGGTGGTTCCTATCACGACGTAGATTCTTCGGAAATGGCTTTTAAGACCGCTACCTGCCAGGCCTTTAAGGACGGTATCTTAAGCGCAACACCGATTCTTCTGGAGCCGATTGCTACACTGAAAATTGTAGTACCGGAGAAGTACACCGGAGAGATTATGGGTGACTTAAACCGCAGACGAGGCCGTGTGTACGGTATGAATGCCCTGCACAATAATAAGCAGGAGATTGTGGCGGAGATACCGATGGCAGAGCTGTGCGGATATTCCGCAGACTTGCGTTCCATGACCATGGGCATCGGAGATTACTCCTACGAATTTACCCGCTACGAGGCGGCACCGTCGGATGTGCAGGCAAAGGTTGTGGAGGAAAATGCGTAACATGAATAGTCCTCATATACACCCATAGAAAATGAAATTCTTCGGGGTTGTGTGACGGCTGTAGTTATGGTAAAATTAAGAGTAAGGACAGGGGGCGGTCTTGTACCGTCCCTTAGTGTTCGTTTTGCGCCGGAGTACGCACAACAGACCGGATTTATTTTGCGCAAAGACCGGGAAAAAGAAACAAGAGGAAAAATAAAATGGCCAAGACAAAAGATCCCTTTTACAGTCAAATCTGGAAGCTTGTGCTTCCCATTTTAATACAGAATCTGTTGAGCTCTATGGTAAGCTCCGCGGATGTGATTATGCTCAGTGCGGTGGATCAGGATTCTATTTCCGCAGTGTCGCTGGCGTCCCAGTATGCGACGATTCTTTTTTCCGTGTTTTATGGATTGGGAACCGGTATTACCATGCTGTGTGCTCAGTATTACGGCAAGAAGGATATGAAGGCGATTAACGTGGTGCAGGGAATCGCTATGCGCTTTTCCATAGTATTCTGTACTGCTTTTGCGCTGTGCGCAGCCCTGATACCGAAGCAGATGATGTGGCTGTTTACAAAGAACGAGCGGCTCATCGAGCTGGGGGCGGACTATCTGCGTGTTATCAGTATCAGCTACTTTTGCTGGGGGATTATCGAAGTGTATCTGGCAGTACTCCGCAGCATCGAGCGTGTGGCGATTTGCAGTGTGTTAAACATCATGACTTTCGTGCTAAATGTGTGCCTGAATGCAGTATTTATTTACGGTTTGTTTGGAGCACCGAAGCTGGGCGTGCTGGGTGTGGCCATTGCTACTTCTGTATCGCGAGTCATTGAACTGATAGGATGCTTTATTGTATCGGCACGAAGTAAGGATGTGAAATTAAAGCTTTCCTATATGTTTATCAAGAACAAGATACTATTTAAGGATTTTGTACGGTTGTCTCTTCCGGCCCTGGGAAACGATATCGTCTGGGGCGTGGCGTTTTCTATGTACGCGGCGATTATCGGAAACATTAGTGACGACGCGGTGGCTGCCAATGCCGTTGCGGTGGTGGTACGTAACTTCGGTACCATATTCTGTTACGGTATTGCCAGTGCGGGAGGTGTTTTAATCGGTAAGATTATCGGAGAAAACGATTTAGAGGGCGCAAAATCCGGAGCGAAAAAGATGATGAAACTGACAGTCATCAGCGGCATTGTGGGAGGGATTATCGTACTCGCGGCGTCTCCGGTGGTGTTGTGGTATTCCGCTACGTTTTCGAATTTGACGCCGACGGCGCTTTCTTATTTGAAATGGATGCTGATTATCAATTCCTATTACATATCCGGAACAGCGGTCAATACGTCTCTTATCGCCGGTATTTTCCGGGCGGGAGGAGACAGCAAATTCGGCTTTATCTGCGACACTATCGATATGTGGTGTTACGCCATACCGGTGGGACTGTTGGCAGCTTTTGTGTTGAAACTGCCGGTAATGGTGGTGTATTTCCTGCTTTGTACCGATGAGTTTGTCAAATGGCCGTGGGTAATTGAGCATTATAAGAGCGGAAAGTGGCTCAACAATATAACAAGAGATGATTGGGGACAAGGAAACGAAGTGTAGGTCGTAAGGTGCGAGGCGCATAAAGCGTAAGACGATGAGAAACACGAAAGAAGAGAGGAGTGTGTTAGTATGCCACCGATGGGCGGTCCGATGGGACGCGGATATTTAACGGAAGAAGAAAAAGCGAATAAGCCGAAGGTTACGTTGCCTTTATTAAAACGTATTTTTTCCTATTTGCTACCGTACTGGAAGCAGATGTCAATTGTGCTGGGGTGTATTGTACTGTCTTCCGTACTGGGACTTTTGCCGTCTGTTTTGACGGGACGCATTATTGATGAAGGTTTGCTGGGACAGAACATGAAGATGCTGATTATCCTGATTGTGGCATCTCTCGGCGTCAGCCTTGGTTCCAATTTGATTCAGGTAGGAGAGAGTTACTTAAACAACTGGATTGCACAGCATATTACTTTTGACATCCGCAACAAGATGTTTCAGCATTTACAGAAGATGTCCCAGGGCTTTTTTACGTCCAATAATCAGGGGGATATCATTACCCGTATGACAAGCGATATTTCGGGGGTGGAGCGTGTCATTACCAGTACCTTTACCTCGATTTTGTCCAATTCCATTACCTTAATCTGTGCGGTAGTGATTATGTATCGGGAGAACTGGATTCTGGCAACGGTGGGCGTTCTTGTGATTCCGTTGTTCACCATTCCGACCCGATGGGCGGGAAAGACCCGATGGACTCTGACCAGAGAGGCTCAGGAGTGTAATGATAAAATCAACGGTATTTTAAATGAGACCTTATCCGTCAGCGGCCAGCTTCTGGTAAAGCTGTTCGGCAAGGAAGAGTACGAGTACGACCGTTATGAGAAGGCAAATAAGCAGATGATCGGCCTTCATATCAAGGAGAGCATGGCAGGGCGTTGGTTCCGCGTGGTCATTAACACGTTCTCCAGTGTGGGACCGATGCTGTTGTACCTGGTGGGCGGTATTCTTATGATGAAGTATGATGCCGACCTTTCCGTGGGTGATATTACCGTACTGGTAGCCCTTCTGGGAAGAATGTACGGACCGGTGAATTCCCTGCTGAACATTCAGGTGGAGTGGATTCGTTCCATGGCACTGTTTACCCGGATTTTCGAGTATTTTGACATGCCGGTGGAGATTCAGAACGCAGAGGATGCCGTTACTCCGGCGAAGGTGGAAGGTAACGTGGAATTCCACAATGTAGAGTTTTCTTATACACCGGAGCGGCAGATTTTAAAGGACATCAATTTTACATTAAAAAGCGGAAACAGTATTGCCATTGTGGGGCCGTCCGGTTCCGGTAAGAGTACCATCATTAACCTGATTCCGCGTTTATATGATGTATGCGGCGGTCAGGTGACCTTTGACGGTGTGGATGTGCGAAAGTTGGATTTGGATTTCCTGCGGGAAAACATCGGCATTGTCAGCCAGGAGACCTATTTGTTTAACGGAACAATTCGGGATAATCTGTTGTATGCGAAGCCGGATGCAACGGAAGAAGAATTAATCGAAGCGTGTAAAAAGGCAAACATTTACGAGTTTGTACAAAATCAGGAAAAGGGGCTGGACGCTGTGGTGGGAAACCGCGGACTGAAACTGTCCGGTGGCGAAAAGCAGCGTATCTCTATTGCACGGGTATTGTTAAAGAATCCGGCACTGTTTATTTTCGATGAAGCAACCTCGGCATTGGATTCCATTTCCGAGCGGAAGATTCAGGAAGCCATTGACCCGATTATTCATTCCAGGACCAGTATTTTGATTGCACATCGTTTGTCTACGATACTTGCGGCAGATGAGATTCTGGTCATCAAAGACGGTGTTATCGCAGAGCGGGGCGTGCATTCCGAGTTGGTAAAAGCCGGCGGCACCTATACCGAGCTGTATGAAACTCAGTTCGGCAAGGCGTTTGCGGAAGAAAAAGAAGCAGAGAAGGAATAAAAGAGGAGAACAATAATCATGGGACGAGTTTCGACAAAAGAGAATAAAAACATCTATCAGCTTCGGCGAGAGGAACTGGGATTATCCAGAGAAAAGGCCAGTGAGCTCTTAGAGACAATGCCGGCGGAGCGAATCGAGAAAATCGAAAGTGAAAAGTCCTTGCCTCATCCGGATGAGGTGCTGCTCATGTCGGAGGCATATAAGATGCCTAATTTGTGCAACATTTATTGTGCCAACGAATGTCCTATCGGAAAGCAATACGTACCGGAAATTAAAATTAAGGACCTTTCTCAGATTGTGCTTGAGATGTTAGCTTCTTTAAATTCCATGAACAGAAAGCAGGAGCGTCTCATTGAAATCACTGCCGACGGAAGGATTGAGGGAGACGAAATCAAGGACTTTATCCATATTCAGGAGGAACTGGAGAAGATATCCATTACAGTAGAGACCCTGCAACTTTGGTCCGAGCAGATGTTGGCGAACGGTACGATTAATATGGAGGCTTATAACACATATAAGAACAAAGAGAAATAAGGATAAGTATACGAAAAGCAAAAGAGACACCTTGGCGGAAACGTCAGGGTGTTTCTATTTTGTCGGAATGACCGAAATAGAGGGTGTTATTTTGCTGCGATAGACATTTTTCTTACCGGTATAGGGCGGTATAATGGATACATACAAAGGGCTACGGGATGTTGTTATGAGGGGAGTATATTTGTAAGGAGAGGGACAGAATGGACGATGACCAAACAGAAAGTAATTATCGAAATATCGGAGAAATGTACGGAAAGACATTGAATTGGGATGAGCAACTTACGGTAGTTCGGACTATGTTTCCTTTTGTCAGTACGAAAGTAGCATTGCAGGAAAAGCATTTTGCAAAGGGGTATGCGTATTCCTGCCGGATATATGCTATCGAAAGGCAAGATGAGTGGGCTTCTATGACACAATATCTGGAGCAGGCTTTGGAGGAATACCAAAGGTCCTATGAGGAGACCGGGACTCCGGAAGCCATAGCCAACCTGTTGTGGGCACTTTGTTTAGGGTATGTCTTTTTTGCGGACGAAGAAGTCATAGGGGCGACCGGTTATGAGTACACGAAGAGTTGCTACGAAACGGGGATGTTGCTGATTGAGATTTTGCGGGAGACAAAAACATATGAGGAGTTGGCGGAGTATTATTATACGTTACTGCATGTGATAGGACTGGACGGTAATGAGGCGGGAGTAGATTTTTGTAAAGCGGTGTGAGGTGGCCGACGGAGGTGGTGCTATGTCTGTGAAGGGAAGGATTGCTATAATTCGTCTTGCGGAGAAAGTGGAACGGAATAGGGAGTATGCAGAAGGGATAGGAGTGTATGTTAAGGTAGGCAAGGGAGTAGAAAGCGGAGAGTGGGAGAAGAATGTGAAGAACGGAAAGAGATAGTGGTGAGGAAAAACGAATAGGGAGCAGGAGAGAAAGTAGGAGATAGAAAAGCCGGAACCGGTGACGCTTGAAGGGGAGCGCCGGGGAAGGCTTTTTTAGTGATTGCACATTGCGCAATGTATCTTTATATGTTATAGTATGATTAATTTTGAGATTACTATATAGGAGTAGTATTTGAAATCTTTGGAGGATCATCATGCAGTATCGCAACGATAAATACGGAAATCCCATTTCCGTGCTGGGCTACGGATGCCTGCGGTTTACGAAAAAGTCCGGTAAGATTGAATTTGAAAAGGCGGAGAAGGAGATTCTGGCGGCTTATGAGGCGGGCGTGAATTACTACGATACCGCCTATATTTACGGCGGAAGCGAGGAGTTTCTCGGAGAGGTGTTTGAAAAGCACGGCATTCGGGATAAGGTGAAGATTGCGACGAAGCTTCCCCACTATTTGATGAAGAGCAAGGAGGGCGTGGAGAAGACTTTTGCGGAGGAGTTGCGTCGTCTGCGCACCGACCACGTAGAGTATTATCTGATGCATATGCTGACGGATGTAAAGACCTGGGAGCGGTTAAAGGAGCTGGGCATTGAGGAATGGATTCGGGAGAAAAAGGAAAGCGGAGCTATCGGGCAGATTGGTTTTTCTTACCACGGCAATTCGGATATGTTTTGTCAGCTCATTGATGCTTACGACTGGGATTTTTGCATGATTCAGTATAACTATCTGGATGAGAATTCCCAGGCGGGACGAAAGGGACTGCGGTATGCAGCGTCAAAGGGCATTCCGGTATGGATTATGGAACCGCTCCGGGGCGGCCGTTTGGTAAACGGACTTCCGGAGAAGGCAAAGAAGCTGTTTGCGGCGCATCCGAGCAAGCGTACTCCGGCGGAGTGGGGATTTCGCTGGCTTTGGAATCAGCCTGAAGTGACTTGTGTTTTGTCCGGAATGAACTCATTGGAAATGGTACAAGAGAACGTGACCAATGCGGATGCATCTCGTCCGGGCGAGTTTACGACGGAGGATGAGGCGCTGATCGCGGGCGTGGTAGAGGCGATTCACGAAAAGATGAAGGTGGGTTGTACGGGGTGCGGCTACTGTATGCCGTGTCCTCGCAAGGTGGATATTCCGGGTGTTTTTTCGGTGTATAACAAGCGGTTTACCGACGGAAAGAGAAAGGCCTTAAAGGAGTATATTTGGTGTACCTTGCTTCGTAAGGATTCTACCTCAGCGTCCAATTGCATCGGATGCGGGAAATGCGAGGCTCACTGTCCGCAGCAGATTAAAATCCGGGAGGAACTGCAGAACGCCAAGAAGGAGATGGAGGGACCGGTATATAAACTGGCAAAGTTTGTAGTGAAGAAGTTTATGAAGTACTAAAACATGACTCCGGTCACATTGTAATGTGTACTATTTTGTGGTATCATAAAGACGGTGATGTCTATGTCGGATAAAAAGTTATTACGTTTTTTATGGGCTACAGTTCTAACGGTAGGACTTTGTGTACTTGCCGGATTTCATGCAGAGTATTTCATGGGATGTCTCTTATGCGGGGCAGCCCTTATTGTGGTATTTCAAATACAGAGTATTTCAGATGAGCAAAGCAGGAGTTCCCTGGTGGTACAAGGGATTCTTTCTTTGCTTTTTTCGTTGCTTGCCGGGCATGTTACGGCGTATTTGATTTTTTACGAGTTGCGGATAAATGTAGAGAAGAAAATGTCATATTTGGAGGATAATTCGGTAGGACAAGGGAAATCTCAAAGCAACAGAGGAACTCTTTCGTTTCTTCGTATTTTTCTTCCGGGGCTGTTCTGTTTTCCGGGGAGACTTGCCAAAGAATCCTTACCGTATCTTCTCTGGTATGTGTTGCTTTTAACCGCTTGCTCCACCGTATTTCTTTTGATAGAGTTTGCAGTATTACATTATCTCCGGGTTCAGCGAGAAAGTGAGGTGGCAGTGCGTAGCACAGCTGTAAACGAACTGTTTGAAAAAAAGTTAAATCAGGAATTGAGAATGAAAAACTATCTTGCGGAGCGAAGTGCCCGTATGGAAGAAAGGGAAAATATCAGTCGTAACATCCACAACAGTGTAGGACATACCATTACGGCGGCGGTAATGACGTTGGATGCGGCAGATTTGCTGGTGGATGTGGATACGGAAAAGGCGAAGGAACGGATGGCTACGGCGAAGGAACGGATGAAGGAAGGTCTTACAGCCATTCGTCTTGCGGTACGGGTATTGGATAAGGCGTGTCAGGGGGTGCCGCAGGAGGATTTCATTCGGGAGCTTTCGGCAGTGACGGAAAACTTTATGATGGATACAGAGCTTTCGGTAAAGACCGATGTGGATGTAGCGCCGGATATTCCGGAAATTCCGAGGGAGCATACGGAGTTTTTGACCGGAGCGGTACAGGAGCTTTTAACAAACGGAGTGAAGCATGGAAATGCGACCCGTTTCTTATTGTCCGTCCGAGCGGACAGTGCCCATTTGCAGGTGAGTGTACGGGATAACGGAGTAAGCGATTTTTCGGAAGAGAATAAAGATACAAAGATAAAGGAAGGCTTCGGTCTGAAAAAGATGATATCCTATGTGAAAAAGTGTGGCGGAGATGTAATGTTTACAAATGAAAACGGATTTTGTGCGGCGTTAACGGTGCCGCTCATACGGGAGGAAACAGATGGAGAAGTGTAGAATTCTTTTGGTGGATGATGAACCGTTATTGTTAGATAGTTTGGAAATTATCCTGTCTATGAACGGTATGGAAATCGTGGGAAAGGCAAAGGACGGAAATGAGGCATTACGGTGTTTGGAGACAGTTACCTGCGATTTGGCGTTGGTAGATTTGAATATGAAGGGGATGGGCGGAATCGAACTGATTGGGAAGTTGCGTGTAGAGTATCCGACGGTAAAGATTCTTGTACTGACCACCTTTTACGACGATAATAATATTACGAAAGCCATTGCCAATGGGGCGGACGGGTATCTGTTAAAAGATAGCGGGAAAGAGGCTATTTTAGGCGCTATTGAACAGATTTTAAACGGACGGAATGTGATTGACCATAAGGTGATGCTACGTCTGGCGGCACTGATGGGAGCAAAGGAGCCGCAAAAAGAATCCCAGAGTGAGGCATTGGCCCCGGATATGACGGAACGGGAAAAGGAGATTTGTACCCTCCTGGCAGAGGGACTTACGAATCGTCAGATTGCGGAACAGCTTTACATATCGGAGGGTACGGTGAAGAACTACATTTCTTCCATTTACGATAAGACAGGGATTCATGACCGTGCAAAGCTTATCGTAGCCATGAAGGGATAAAACAGAATATGACCACAGTCATACCGGAATTGTGACTGTGGTTACTTTTTATCGAGAGCTTTGGTTGCTATACTAAGGGCAACAAAGGAGGTTGTGAGCATGAGACAGAAATTGTCCGCAATGAATTACATACGAAACAATAAGCGGCGTGCGGCGGTGCTGATTGTCAGTCTTGCATTGTACTTGGTGATTGTGTACCTGACCCAGTTTATTCTTTCCTCCGGCACGGAGAGTTTTAAGAAGATTCTGGTAGAGGATACGAAGAAAATGCAATTGGTACAGTTGCCGGACAGCGCTTTCGGCATTACCCGGGATGAGATGGAGTCGGAGGATGCGGCGAAGGCTGCCTATACAGAGGCGGAAGCGCTTTTGATGGAACGATTGAGGGAACAGGCCGGCGTAAAGGCGGTACAGAAAGCGCAGAGTATGGGAGTTACTATTTACGCATTAATCGGACAGTACAGTTTTTCTTTTCCGTTGGGTGACGAAGCGTTTGTGAAAGTCTATATGGAGCATATGGGAGCTACTTTGAAGGAAGGAGAACTGCCGGATGCACCGGGAGAAATCATTCTGGCAGACGGGATTATGAAAAATGCCGGGCTGACCCTCGGGCAGAAGCTCTCGGATAAAGATTTTCAAATCGTGGGAATTGCGGAAAGCGACACCTATTTCGGCGGAGGTATTATGGTGCCGGAGAAGGATTACAGCCGGCCTATATGTGTCTTATCTGACGGAAGCATTAAGGATATGGGGGCATTGCTCCGAAAGATGGGGTATGAGTTTTCCGATAACGAGGCGAGGATATATGATTATAAGGCAGGAAATGCAGACTATGAAGATGTTTTTGCCGAAGTGGAAACGCCTGCGAACCTGGTATTTAAGGGTGTAATGATAGTAATGGCAATTATGCTGCTTTTGGTATATACCACTGTATTGCGAGACCGTCATGGAGAGTGGTGTCTGTATTGCTCCATCGGATACAGCAGAAAGGCCATTTACTTTTCTATTTTGCGAGAGATGCTGTTCTATTTTGTGGTAGCAGTGGTCGTCGGTACGGTATTAACAATTATCGGTATGGTAGCTGTGGATGCACTGTTGATTGCACCGATGGGACTGGCTTGTAAGTATTTGGATGTTTCGGTTATGGGTGAAATTGTGCGCGGATATGCAGTGGTGTTTGCGTTGCTTCAGCTTCCGATACGTTTTGCACTCCATAAGATTCGTACCGTAGATGCCATGGAAGAGGATTTATACTAAGACCGCAAAAGAGGAAAATGATCGGTATGGGCAGAACATAAGGAGGATATTGATGTTTGAAATAAAGAATATAACGATGATTTACGATATGGAAAAAGAAGAAAAGGTGTATGCATTGGGCGGCTTTGACTTGAAATTGCCGGATAAGGGATTGGTCGGTATTATCGGACCATCCGGTTCCGGAAAATCTACGCTGATGTACTGTCTTTCTACGCTCAAAACGCCGACAGCGGGAGAAATTCTTTACAACGGAAAGAGTCTTACCGGTCTTAAGGAGCAGGAAAGAGAAACGCTTCGTAGGGATGAGTTCGGTTTTGTGTTCCAGCGTCATTTTCTGGTGCCGTATATGAATTCCCTCGCCAATGTGACCGTGGCGGCAAACGGAAAAGGAGCGGAGGCAAATGCTCGTGCGGAGAGTTTATTAAAGAGCCTTGGTCTCGGAGAAAAAGAATTGAAAAAGCGTCCGGGAAAGCTTTCCGGAGGCCAACGGCAGCGGGTGGCAATCGCAAGAGCCATGATGAACGGACCGAAGGTATTGTTTGCGGATGAACCGACAGCAGCCTTAGATCATGAGACTGCCTTTGCGGTAATGGATATCTTAAAGGAGTACGCCAAGGAACATTTGGTCATTGTCATTACCCATGACCATTCCATTTTAAAGGAAGTGGACCTGACGGTGGAGATGTGGGACGGTATGGTCAGCTCCGTGAAGGAAGGCGGTGTGTGATGAAGCCTTTTTCACCGTTGTATTTTATCAAGGAAAATAAAGCCCGTTGCGCCGTGCTGATTTTTATGATATTTTTGAGCTTTGCGGCATATTTGGCGGGGTTATATGTAATGAATGTCATTACAGGCTTTGAAGAGTTTGGGGAGGAGTTGTATGATTCCACGGCTCTCGTATTTGTAAAAGCGAGAGACGAAGAAGGATTTCAAGGCTATCGGAATGCAGTCGAGGCAATACGACAGGAAGAGGAAGTTCATTTTGTAGACCTTGGGTACTACAATCACCTGAATGTGGAAAGCATCATGAGCTTTACCGTAGGGTATCAGTCTCTGACCTTTATAAGTAAAGAGGACTTCAAGCTGTTTTGTGAAATGAATGACATATCCTGTGATGTGAATTCCCTAAGTAGCAGGAGTGCGGTGATGAGTGAGCGGATGGCAAACCGTTTAGGATTAAAGGTGGGAGATGTGCTGACACCGGAAGAGTTTAGCGGGGTGTCGGAAACGTTTACTTTGGAGGCAATCACGAATCAAACCACCTATGCCTATTATTTTTTGGCAGAGGGTGCAGAACCCATGAACGCTATGGTGTTAAATACAGGGCTGGAGAAATCAGAGTTTGCGGTATATCTGGACTGTTTGGAGGAGCAGTATCCGGTACGGATGCATGGCTATGAGGAGGATAAAGCGGAAACGGACCGTACCTTTTCCTTCCTTCCCAAAATCTACATTGCGGTACTGGTATTGTTGGCCGTTATTATGGCAGTAACGGTAAATGCGGTGTTTGTGGGTGTGTACCAGAGCAGAACCTTTGAGTTTGCGGTGTACCGTGCCGTCGGTATGGGGAAACGTAAGATTACCGGAAAGATTGTGGGAGAGCTTCTATGGATGGAAGGAATTGCCCTGATAGGAGGCGGAGTGCTGTTTGTCCTGGGACTTTACCTGTTCAATCATTTGGTGTTGTACCCGAAGGGATTATATTTGGATTACTTCAACAATGTGGCCTTATTTGGTCTGGTACTTTGTAATGTGATAATTCTGGTGCCGCTTATCCTTACCAGATGCCGTCAGATGCACCGGGCGGATATTTGTGAATACTAAAAGCGTAAGGCTGTGACAGAAATGTTGCAGCTTTTTTGCGCGATTCTTTGTTATTCGGATGAGCGGTAGCGCACGGTGTAAGCGGAACGGTAAATAGACAAGAGAAGGCTTCGAAATTGTGACACTTGGAGCACAAACTTTGCATTAAATGGCATGTAAAAGCAGAGAAAAGTATGATAAGATAGAAAAGGAGGAGGTAGCAACATGGAACAATACATAGAACTGAGATTACAAAAGGATGCCTTTGCGGGGGGGTATTCCGCGGGTCTTACCATGTGTGACGGACAGTCCACCAGAGAACTTCGTAAGGTGTCCGAGGATGACGGATGTGTGTTTTATGAAGATAACAGAAAGCATAAAGTAACCCTGCATCGGGAGAGTGAAGGAGATGTGGTATTTTTACAGACCACATTTACTAACGAAAGCGACAAACCGGCAGTGTTGGAGATGTTGTCCAGCTTTGCCTTAAAGGGCCTTTGTGTGGATTCCTTTTACCGGATGCAGTCCTTCTGGAGTGCGGAAGGCAAGCTCCGGAAAGAAAGCATCTATGACCTGCATTTAGAGCGTTCCTGGAGCGGGAACGGCTACCGGGTGGAGAAGTTCGGTACGGTAGGTTCCATGCCGGTGCGTAAGTATTTTCCGTTTCTTGTACTGGAGAACAGTGAAAAGGGTGAATTTATCGGCATCCAGCTCTATTCACCGTCTTCCTGGCAGATGGAGCTGATTGTGACCGGAAGAGACAATACAGTGACAGTGGCGGGCGGTATTGCCGACAGAGATTTTGGTAATTGGACAAAGACCGTAGCACCGGGAGAAAGTTTTACGACACCGAAGGCAGCGGTGGCGTTCGGTAACTCGATTTATGATGTATGTGATAAGCTGGTGAAAGCTCAAAAGCCGGATATTTCCCCGTTGGATTGTCAAATGGGGATTATGTTTAATGAGTATTGTACCACCTGGGGCAATCCGAGCCTTGAGAATATCAAAAATATGTGCGATAAGCTAAAGGATAAGGGGCTACAGTATTTTGTCATGGATTCCGGTTGGTACGGCAATGCAAAATATTGGTGGACCTGCGTGGGTGACTGGGACATTAATGAGACGAAGTTTCCGGGAGGATTAAAGCCGATGGCAGACTATGTCAGACAGTGCGGTATGATTCCGGGCATTTGGTTTGAGTTTGAGTCCGTAGGTACCGGTTCCAAACACTACAATGTACCGGACCATTTGTTAAAGAGAGACGGTGTGCCGATTACGGTTGGAGAGCATCGGTTCTTTGATATGGCGGACCCGTGGGTTATCGATTATCTCAGCGAAAAGGTCATAAAGTTGTTAAAGGATTGCGGATTCGGATACATAAAAGTAGATTACAACGACACCATCGGTATGGGCTGTGATGATCCGGACGGTTTCGGAGAAGGCGTGCGCAAATATGCGCTGGCATCGCAGTCTTTCTTCCGTAAGATAAAAGAGGAGATTCCGGATATCGTCATTGAGAACTGTTCCAGCGGCGGACATCGTCTGGAGCCGTCCATGATGGAGATTTCTTCTCAGGCCAGCTTTTCCGATGCCCATGAGATTACCTGTATTCCGATTATTGCGGCAAACTTACACCGAGTCATTCGTCCGGAGCAGAGCCAGATTTGGGCGGTGCTTCGTAAGGAGGACAGTATTCAGAGATTGCAGTATTCCCTTGTAAATACGTTACTCGGACGTATGTGTATCAGCGGAGATATTTATGAATTGTCTGAGGAGCAGTGGGCCTGTGTTGACGAGGGAATGGACTTTTACCGTATGGCGGCACCGATTATCAAGGATGGTAAGACAATCCTGATAGATTGCGACACGGAAAGCTACTTAAATCCAGTGGGAGAGCAGCTGGTAATAAGACAGCTGGGAAATAGGTATCTGGCCATTGCGCATCGGTTCGGAGAATCTAAGGATGTGGCAACGGACTTCTTAAAGGGAGCAAATGTACTTTCCTCCTATGGAGACCTTTCGACCGATTTCAGCGCCAAGGCTTGGATGTATGAAATGTAAAACTAAGCGGAGAGTGCAAGTAAGAGGCAGAAACAAGAAGAGATACAGAACAACATAAAGCATAGAAAAGCGCCTGCAAGTCGTCGGATTTGCAGGCGCATCGTTGTGTAGCATCTTTTAATAAACCACCTGCTATGCAGGTGCGTCCACAGCTGCTTCAGCTTACAGTAAAAAACCTCCAGTGGTATAATTATGTAGGTTCGCCAACCACATAAAACCAAAGGAGGTT
>SVEN01000048.1 GCA_015057365.1 Lachnospiraceae bacterium
AACCGTGCAGCAGATGATGCAGCAGGCTTAGCTATTTCCGAGAAGATGAGAAGCCAGATCAGAGGTTTGAACCAGGCTTCCACCAATGCACAGGACGGTATCTCCCTCATCCAGACCGCTGAAGGTGCTCTTAACGAGACTCACTCCATTCTTCAGAGAATGAGACAGCTCTCCGTACAGGCAGCCAACGGTACTGAGACCGACGAAGACCGTTCCAACCTTCAGGACGAGGTTAAGCAGCTTCAGGACGAGTTAGATCGTATCGCTGAGACCACCGAGTTCAACACCATGAAGTTACTTGACGGTTCCTTCAGCGGTGGCACTGCAGGTTCCACCAGTGCAGGTCCGAAGTACGGACAGTACAGCGGTGGTATGGGGGCATTCATCACCTCTGATATCAACGGCGTAAGCATTAAGGCAAACACCACTGCTACTGCAGGCGGTGAGTCCGCTGTTTGGGATGCAGCAGGTACGACCTTGACCTTAAATCTTGCTCATAACAAGACTTATACTCAGGAAGAGATGGATTCTCTCATTGAGAATGCAAAGCAGGAAGACTCTCTTGCAACCAATACCCCGGCTAACGTAACTGTTAAGTTCGCAAACGGTGTATATACTGCAAGTGGAAATGTTACTACTGCTGCAACTGTAGCTGGTACCAAGGCTGAGACCACGGTTACCTTCGCAGCAGCTACTTCCACTACCTTTGTCGGTGCAAATCAGATTAAGATTAAGTCTAACAAGTACGGCGAAGATATGAACATCACCATCGAGCTCAAGTTCGATGCTGAAGCTGGTAAGGAAGAGGCGAAGATTAAGTCCGGTAGCACCGCGACCTATACGACTACGGTTGATAGTTCTATCACTGCTATTGCAGACGCAATCGGTAATACCGCTACTTACGAGTTGAAGTTATTAACCGGTAAGGAATACACTGCTGAGGATATCGAGAAGATTCTCGCTGAGGCAGGTGTAGATGTAGATGTTGAGTTAAAGGGAACCGCTACTCCGGGTACCGATGATCCGGCTACCATGATGGTAACCGATAAGAACTTCACAGCAGTAACGATTGCTTTACAGGGTGGTACCGGTCTCGGTGATGAAGATGCATTCTTCACTCAGGCGAAGTACGATACTTCCGCTGCAACCGGTGGCATGAAGCTTCAGGTAGGTGCTAACGAGGGCCAGACCATTAGCTTCAACATCAATGATATGAGCGCTCTTTCCCTTGGTGTAAACGGAACCAACGTACGTGTTGACGATCAGGATAAGGCAGCTAGCTCCATCAGTGCTATCGACGGTGCTATCGAGAAGGTTTCCAAGCAGCGTTCCGCACTTGGTGCTATCCAGAACCGTCTTGAGCACACCATTGCAAACCTCGACGTTGCAGCTGAGAACCTGCAGACCGCAGAGTCCAGAATCCGTGACGTTGACATGGCTAAGGAAATGGTTGAGTACAGCAAGAACAACATCCTGTCTCAGGCTTCCCAGTCCATGCTGGCTCAGGCTAACCAGTCTAACCAGGGCGTTCTTTCCTTACTTGGCTAATAGCCTCGCAGGGTAAGTAACCTACACATAATTGATTTTTTCGGAGGGGTTCCGCACCTAGGAGTGGGACCCCTCCTTTTTTCTCAAAAATGTAAAATAAAATACCTCAAAAGAATAAAATAAAATGCCTCAAAACTATAAAACAAAATTGACATGTATAGAGAAAACGGTTATAATATAAGATAAGCAGAGTGGCTTTGTAAAAGGAGTTGATGAGGATGAAAGAATATTTGAGGCGAATTGTCGATAAAGAATTGCAGTTAAGACTGGAGGCATTTGGTGCAACACTGATTGTGGGGCCGAAATGGTGCGGAAAGACAACTACGGCGGAGGAACAAGCGAAAAGTATTCTTAAAATGCAGGATCCGGACATGAGAGAAGGATATTTAGCAACGGCGAATGCGAAACCCTCATTACTGCTGAAAGGGGAGAATCCCCGATTGATTGATGAATGGCAAGAGGCTCCTGTTCTGTGGGATGCGGTACGAACTGCGGTGGATCAACGTCAGGAAGAAGGCTTGTTTATATTGACCGGCTCTACTTCGGTGGATGAGAAACAAATTCACCATACAGGAACCGGGAGAATTTCCAGGCTAAAGATGTATACAATGAGCTTGTTTGAGTCGGGAGAGTCAAACGGCAGGATTTCGTTAAAAGAGTTATTTGACAATCAGAACATGGATATTGACGGGATCTCTTCGGAAATGAGAATTGATGATCTGATATTTGCAGCCTGTCGTGGTGGATGGCCGTCTTCCCTGCGTAAGAAAAGTGATGCGGCGAAATTGATTGTTGCAAGAGATTACTTACGAAATGTATATGAATCGGATGTTTCGACTGTAGATGGGGTGAGACGCAATCCTACATTGGCAGAGACGGTATTGAAGTCTTATGCGCGGAATGTATCTACACTGGCTAAAAAAAGTATAATTTTTAAAGATATAGCGGCAAATTCTGAAAGCGTTTCCGCTCCGACACTGGATTCCTATTTGAATGCATTGGAAAGATTGTTTGTTATTGAAGATATTGAGGCGTGGTGTCCGGCAATCCGTTCTGCAACCACGATACGAGCCGGTAAAAAGAGAGGGTTTGTTGACCCGTCTATGGCGGTTGCGGCATTAGGACTTACGCCTGAATATTTGGAAAAAGATTTGAAGACCTTCGGCTTTATTTTTGAATGCATGTGCATCAGAGATTTGAAAATTTACTCGCAGGCGCTGAACGGAAAGGTGTCCTACTATCATGATCGGTATGATTTGGAGGCAGATGCTGTATTGCATATTGCTGACGGAAGGTATGCGTTGATAGAGTTTAAGCTCGGCGGCGCAGAAATTGATGAGGGCGCGAAACACTTATTGAAAATACGTGAGTTGGTGAGAGCGTACAATAAAGCGGAAAAGCAGGTACCGCTTAGAGAGCCGGATTTGCTTATGGTAATTACCGGCGGAAGCATGGCATATACGCGCGAAGACGGAGTGAAGGTGATTCCGATTGCGTGTTTGAAGGATTAGATAATAACGAAGGAGGTATTTTTATGGACAAGAAGAGACCGGTATTAAGTATTTCCATGTTGGTTTCCAACAACCGGAGAGATACCATAGAAAAGTGTATGGAGTCGCTAGTCCCGCTTATGAAAGCAGTACCGAGTGAGCTGATTATTGTGGATACAGGTTGTACCGACGGTTCTGTGGATATTGCGCGGAAATATGCAGATAAGGTGGTGCAGTTCACCTGGTGTAAGGATTTTTCTGCAGCACGAAACGCAGGTCTTGTAGAATGTACAGGCGAGTGGTTTTTGTATCTGGACGATGATGAGTGGTTTGAGGATGTATCCGCTTTGATTGCGTTCTTTCAGAGTAAGGGAAAGAATAAGTGTGACGCACTTTGGTATTTACAGCGAAATTATGACAGCATGGAAGGCACCAGTTACACCGATGCATATGTAGGGCGTTGCGTAAAGATGACACCGGAGACTAGGTTTTGCGGAAAGATTCATGAGTGGATTGAGCCGCTTCCGACAAAAATACTGAAAACGGATGTATTTGTACATCATTACGGTTATGTGTATAAAAGTGAAGGAGACCGTCAGAAGCATTTGGAACGGAATCTGACCTTGGAGGAAGAAGCAGTCCGGGAGAATCCGAACGATATGCGCATGTGTTGCCAGTTGGTACAGGAATACCGGGTGGCAAGACGTTACGAGGATGCGCTAGCGCTTTGCAAGAGGTGTATTGCTGATGTAGACAATAAGGATACAAGTGCATTTATTCAGTATCTACGTTTAGCGGTGCCGAAGATCTATAAAGAGTGGGAAAAGTATGATGAAGCATTATTTGCCTTTGAGGATTTGGAAAAGAATTATAGCTTGCTTCATCAAACACGGTTGGGCTTGTTTTACGATAAGGCGATGCTGTTCGGTTGTATAAAGCAGGAAGAGAAACTGGTGCAGACATTTTTACGTTATTTAAAGGAATTTAATGCCCCGAAGAAGGCTGGGGAGCCGGATTTCCCGGTCATGGATTTTGCTCAGTATCAGTCGGATTTATTTAAGCAAAGAGCAGTGGAGTATGCAGTTGCCAATATGATTTGTGGTGATGTGTATTCTTACGCAAAAGAGGTGTTCTCTTATATTGACTGGGAGAAAAATACGAAGCCGAAGGATATGTTGGCAGGCCTGTTCCGTTGTTATGAGGAGACCGGAGACGTTTCTCTTCTGGCAGCTCATCTTCCTACTGTTCTACGAATTCCGGACATGGAAGAACAGGTATACGGGATGCTCCATTCCCTTTACGAAAAGTATCAGCAGGACGACGAAAAGAGTATGTCGCTATTAGAGGATTTGGAAAGCTTAAAGCTTTCTTCCGGTAATTTTCCGTTTTTCCATCTGCTTTATACGGAGAGAAAGGGAATTACCAAGGAGCGTGATATCAGAGATTACTACGAAAAGAGCGATCGGAAGTATGACGAAGAAGTGGCATTGCTGCTGCTAGGAAAGTCGGAAAAGAAGCTGCTACAGTATAGTGAGCAGAAGAAGATCGGTTCTATTACCGGGGCGCTGAAGGAGTATATTGCTTGTGCCAAGGCCTACGCGGATGCGGCATACGGTCCGGAGTTTTGGGAAAAAGAGAATCCGTTTGAAGAAGCGGGATTATCCGGAGTGCCGGGGGAACTGGGCTTTGCACATACGATGGAACGCACCTTAGAGGAAACGAATGGTGCAAAGTTCGGTGAGGGCGTAAAGCAGGCTCTAAAGCTTCATCCGACCATGTTACCGGCGGTGAGGGTGCTCTTAGAGGAGCGTGAGGTACTTGCCCTGGCAGAGCAGTTAAAGGCTATGATTCGTGCCCAGCTTGCGGAAGGCAAGGCCGAAGAGGCAAAGGAGATTCTCTCCGAATTGGCAATGATGCTGCCGGAGGATGAGGAAGTGAAGGAGTTGCTGGGAAAGATTTGATTTATTGGTAAAATGATATGGAAACTCCCCATGGTGTCAAATGGTGATTGATGCCAACGGGGAGTTATTTTTGAGTGATTCGATTATTCTGTTTCTTTGGAAATGATACAACCTCGTTTTATAAATCTTCAAATCAAGGATGAAGGTTTTGTCCGTAGGCATGGTTTTAAGTTCAAACGGGTTTAGCACTTCCACGGAGCGAATTTCTTCCGGGTGCACAAGGAAGTTTCGTTAGGAAAATGCCATGAAACCTGCATAGATGGCGAACTGAACTGATATGAACATACATTCTCTCAATAAAACTTTAATAATCTAACGTCTTGAACAATCCCCATATTTGTGTATAATGGAATATGGGGTTTTATCTTTTTGCATATAGACATAGTAAGTATCCCCTGAAAATAACTAAGGAGTACACACAAATGAATTTTATTTTAGACATTATCCGCGGTGCGGTTATCGGTATTGCCAATATTATTCCCGGTGTCAGCGGCGGCACCATGATGGTGACCATGGGCATTTATGACAAGCTGATCGGGTCCATTACCGGGATTGTAAAGAATTTTAAGAAAAGCATTAAGACGCTGTTTCCGTATATTATCGGTATGGCGGTGGGCATCGGAGCCTTTGCGTTTTTGTTGACGAAGGTGCTGCTTGTTAAGGCGCCGCTTCCGACGGCATTTGCCTTTATCGGCTTGATTGTGGGCGGTGTACCGGTACTGGTAAAGAAGGCGGTACAGGGCGGAAGTAAGAATGCTACGGAGTGCGAAGTAACAGAAGGTGTGACTGAGACAATATCGGAAAATGCCAAGGCAGAGAAGACGGCAGCAGAAGTGAAGCAGACGGTAGCAGGTTCGACTACTACCAAGAAGCCTCACCTCGCTCTTTGCATCCTCGTCTTTGCTCTTTTCTTTGCTCTGATTATCGGTATGCAGTTTATGGGTGAGGGCACGGATAAGGCGGTGAACTTTTCCGTGGGAACGGTACTTGTTATGGTGATTATGGGCGTGTTGGCGGCTGCGGCCATGGTGATTCCGGGAGTCAGCGGTTCCCTTTTGTTATTGGCATTCGGTTACTATAATGCGGTGACCGGTGCGGTAACGGATTTTATTTCTGCGGTGTTTGATTTCGATATTGCGACGGCGTGGGACAAGTTCCTGGTTTTGTTCCCGTTCGGTGTCGGTGTGTTACTTGGTATTTTCTTTGTGGCAAAGTTAATCGAGTGGTTGCTGAAAAAGCATGAGCGCCTGACCTACTGCGGTATTTTGGGATTGGTTTGTGCGTCTCCGATTCCGGTATTTTTAAATGCCTTAGGCGGACCGGTGGGTGCAGTGGCAGTGATTGCCAGTGTCATTACCTTCGGAGCCGGTTTTGCGGTGGCATATGTGATGGGAAGAGAGTAAGATGGCGAAGAGAAAAGCATTGTTTATGATTTGTCTGCTGGCGGTAGCCTTTGGATTGACGGCGCTGGTGGCGGTATTGGCGGAAAGGGAAGAAAAGTCAGAGGGACTCCTTTGTGTGACTTCCTTTTATCCGGTGCAGCTTCTGGCGGAGTCGGTGGCAGAGGGTGCAGAGGGTGTGACGGTGCGGAATTTGACGGAAAGTCATTCCGGCTGTATTCACGATTATACCCTGACCACCCGGGATATGCGTCTGCTGTCCGAGGCTGAACTGTTTTTGATTAACGGCGGTGAGATGGAGCTGTTTTTAGAAAAGGCAGCGGCAGAATATAAGGATTTGGAAATTGTGGATACCTCTAAGGGGTATGACTTTTTGGAGGGTGTGGAGCATAGTCATGACCACGGCGCGGAAGAGGAGGCACATTCGGCAGAGTCCTGTACGGACCCGACGCATAATCACGAGGATGAACACCTTGCAGAGTCCTGTACGGACCCCACCCACGACCACGAGGAGGATGTGGCTATTTGCACAGACCCGACTCATGACCACGAGGAGGGCGACCATGAGGAAGATGCCCATGCCGGTCATTCCGATGCGGTTAACGCCCACATCTGGATGGATATTGACGGGTATTTGCTGCAGCTTTCCCGGGTGGAGGAGGCTTTTGTAGCGGCGGACCCGGCCCAGGCGGAATTGTATCGGGCAAATGCGGAGGAGTGCCGCAAGGAGCTTACAAAACTAAAAGAAGAGTATGCGGCGGCGAGGGAAGCTCTTTCCGGTAAGGAAACCGTTGTCTTCCATGAGGGATTTGTTTATTTGTTAAATATGCTTGGAATCGAGAGCGTGCATTGTCTGGCTATGGATTCGGATACCCAGATTGCTGCGGGAGAAGCTGCGGAGATTATGGAAGAGTGTAAGCGCCACAATATTGCTGTGTTGTTTGCGGAAGCTGATTATGTGCAGGCGGTAGAGGATACCTTTGCCAAGGAATTGTCCGGAAAGGTGATTGCGCTGGACCCGGTAACGGGCGGTTCCGGAACAGGGGTCTCTTACTATTGTGAAATCATGCGTCATAATTTAGATTGTATTAAACAAGCTTACGGTGTACGTTAGACGAGGCTGATAATTGCGTAGCAGACGGGCGTTCCTGCCCGGAAGCCGTGCGGTAAGGAGGAAGTATGTTCGGCAGTTCGGATAAGAAAAAACGGAATAAAGAATTACGGAAGCGTGCCGGGCATCTTTCGGAGCGTGCAGCCTGCGGCTTGCATTGTATCAAGATGGAAGATATCGGTGTGTATGCGGGAAAGACGCCCATTATCGAGCATGTAAATGTGCATATTCATTGCGGAAAGCTGACGGCGATTATCGGCCGGAACGGAGCGGGTAAGTCCACTCTTATCAAAGCGATTCTCGGGGAGGTGGCCCACGAGGGGACCATCGAGTTCCGTGATATGAAGGAGAATAAAGTAAAGAAGCTGAAAATCGGCTATGTGCCGCAGCATCTGAATGTAAAAAAGGATGCGCCGGTCAGTGTGTATGATTTGTTTGCCGGTTGTATCAGCAATGTGCCGGTGTTTTTGTACCGGAAGAAGGCGTTGTACAATGAGATTTTGAATCGTCTGGCCTTGTTTGAGGCGGAGAATTTGATTGACAAGCGGCTGGGAGATTTGTCCGGTGGTGAGCTGCAGAGGGTGCTTCTTTCCATTGCCTGCACTCCGGTGCCGAATTTGCTGCTTCTGGATGAGCCGGTATCCGGTGTGGACCGGAAGGGTATGGAGCTGTTTTACCGGACCATTCATAATTTAAAAGAGAAGTACGATTTGTCCGTGATTTTGGTGTCCCATGATTTGACCCTGGTAAAGGAATATGCGGATTCCGTGATTTTGTTGGACAAGACGGTGCTAAAGGAAGGTACCCCGGAAGAGGTCATGGAAAGTGAGGAGTTCCATGAGGTTTTCGGATAGACGGGGAAGCGGAACGCAGAAAGAAGAGTCTGCCGGTGCGGCAGATGCTGTGATTCGAAAGAAGGAAAGGAGGCGCACAAAATGGAGTTTCTAAGCTACGGCTTTATGCGGAACGCACTCATTGCGATTTGCATTATTACGCCGTTGTTCGGTATTTTAGGTACCATGATTGTGAATAACCGGATGGCGTTTTTCTCCGATGCGTTGGGACATTCGGCACTGACCGGTATGGCCATCGGTGTGCTTCTCGGTGTTGCGGGGACGGATGTGCCGATGCTGTTGTTTGCGCTTTTCTTTGCCCTGGTGTTAAATCATATGAAGAGGAAGAGCTCTGCGTCTACGGACACGATTATTTCCGTGTTTTCCTCCCTGGGAACGGCGGTAGGCCTGGTGGTGTTGTCCAGAGGAGGTAATTTTTCCAAGTATTCCGCGCTTTTGGTGGGTGACATTTTAAGTATTACCGCAAAGGAGATTTTGTGTCTTTTGGGTGTTCTGGTGCTGACCCTGGTGTTTTGGATGGTATGTTTTAATAAGCTGCACACCTGTAGTGTGAATAAGAGTCTGGCTATGAGTAAAGGGGTTCCGGTGCGACTCATTGAGGATTTGTTTGCGGTACTGATTGCAATTATTGTTATGCTTTCCATTAAGTGGGTGGGCATACTGATTATTAATGCGCTGCTGATTTTGCCGACGGCGGCAGCCTCGAATATTTCGGCAAATATGCGGGAGTATCACCTGTTTTCCGTGATTCTTTCCGTATCGTCGGGACTGATCGGTCTGGTGCTGGCATACTATTTGAATGCGGCGGTGGGGCCGACGATTGTGATTGTGGCAGCAGTGTTTTTTGCGGCAACCTTTTTTGCCCGGCCGCTGTTCCGAACATAACAGATGGGTGTTTTATGAGATAAGTTCGCTGTTTGGCGTTTTTATAGTTTACATATGGGAGGATATTTTATGAAGGATAAGGACATCTACAAACGGATTCTGGTGAATTTTCTGGTGACGCTTGCGGCAGTAGTGCTGGTTGTGCTGTTTACAGGGGATTTATTGCGCTTTTTCCTGCCGTTTGTCATCGGCTTTTTCATCGCAATGATTGCGAATCCGATGGTGCGTTTTTTGGAAAAGAAGATGAAGGTGAAGCGTAAGTACGGTTCGGCGATTATTATTGTATTGGTATTGGCGGCGGTAGTCGGGGTGCTGTATTTAATTGGATATATTCTGGTACGGGAATTGATGGATTTGATTGCCGATCTTCCGAAGCTGTTTGTGTCGGCACAAGAATTGCTAAACGAATTATCGGATAAATTATACGGTGTTTACGAGAAACTGCCGGAGGGCGTTCAGAACGGAATCGGCAGCGTGGGAAGCAGCCTGGAGTCCTGGCTGGATAATGCGGTTGCGAACTTTAAGATGCCGTCCATCAGCGCGGCCGGAGATTATGTGGGTGGTTTTATTGAAGGAATTTTAATCGGTATCATCTCTATTCTGGCAGCATACTTTTTCATTGCGGACAGAGACAAACTGGTGGACGGACTGAAGCGGATTGTCCCGACCTCCTTTCAGGAGTATTACAGTCTGGTAATGAATAATATCAAGTCTGCCATCGGTGGATATTTTAAGGCGCAGTTCAAGATTATGCTTATCATTATCGTGATTTTGTTCATCGGTTTTGAGGCGTTGGGAGTGAATTATTCCTTCTTGTTGGCGTTGCTTACGGCATTTCTTGATTTGCTTCCGGTGTTCGGTACCGGTACGATTATCGGACCGTGGGTTGTGGTGGATATCATTACCGGTAAGTATATCGAGGCGGTTGTGCTGACGGTGCTGTATCTGGTGTGTCAGTTTACAAAGCAGATGTTGCAGCCGAAGATGGTGGGCGACAGCATCGGATTGAATCCGCTGTTAACCTTGTTCTTTATGTTTGTGGGATATCGATTCGGTGGCATTCTCGGTATGATTATCGGTATTCCGGTAGGCATGATCCTTGTGAATTTCTATCGTATCGGGATATTCGACCGGTTAATCCGGGGCTTTAAGATTATCGCAAAAAGTATTAACGATTATCGAAAGTATTAGAATGTGAGAGCTCGGGGAGCAGGCTGCACGGGCGTAAGCGGTGCGTTTGCTTGCCGGGCTTTGTTTGACTATAGAGAAAGGGGCTACGGTTATGGCAGGACAGGAAGGGATTTCCGTAGAAGAATTGAATGAACTGCTTTCCAGGTATGCTATCGGAAAAAAGCCTCTGGCGGCGCTCCTTGGCTGGGGAGCAACCACGGTGCTTCGTTATGGGTCAGGACTGTGCCCGGCGGGGGAATACGGAGCTCATCTGAAAAGGCTGTACGAGGAACCGTTGTTTTATCTGGAGGTGCTGGAGGACAACAAGGACCGGTTGACGCCGGTAGCCTATAAAAAGAGCAAAAATGCGGTACTTGCATATTTGACTTCCTCGAAGCTGTGGTGCGGTGTGCAGTACCTGATTGAGCGGGCGAAGGGGGATATATCTCCGCTGCGTGTGGTGATGACGCTGTATTATGCCCAGGCCTTTTCACTGGGACTCACGGATAAGGCGCTGTTTTGGGAAGAATGCGATTTGTCTTCTGCCGGAGTGCCGTATGCGTATCATTATGAACAGTTACTGCAGACAGGGATTAAGCAGGGCATTTCCACCGAAGGGCTGTTTACGGAGGAAGAGGAAGTTTTCCTGGATGCGGCCTACCGGATGCTGCTGTGGTACGGTCCGGCGGAGCTTTCGCATATTTTCTCGACAGAGCGGAAATATCTTCGCATCAGTCGTATGGAGGGCGGAGGCAAGAAAATAAAAAATGCCGCCATCGGCGGATTGTTCAAAAAGGTAGTACAGGGCTACAAAATTACCCGCCCGGAGGAATTCAATCTTTACTTTGCGGAACGGACGGGCCGGGGAAGAAAAAGATAGGCGGAAACGATAGGGTGAAGAAGCTTTATACTTAATTTTCTTGTTAAAATTTCAAAAAGTACTTGACTGTAAACCTTGTTGATACCGTACAGTGTGGGTATCACAAGGAAAAACAGGAGGGATTTCATATGACAATCAAAGAAGTGGAACAATGCCTCGGAGTGCCGAGAGCAACGGTTCGTTTTTATGAAAAGGAAGGACTTCTCAGTCCGACCAGAAGTGAGAACGGTTACCGGGAATACAGCGAAGAAGATGTGGTGTTATTAAAGAAAATTATTATCTTCCGAAAGCTAGGGTTTGCGGTATCGGACATTGAAGATGTGCTGGACGGAGCAAAGCCCATGTCCGAAGCACTGGAAAGCAACATAGAAAACCTGACCCGTCAGATGCAAGAGCTGCAAGGTGCAATGACTCTTTGCCGGAAAATGCAGGAGAACGGGGAACAAATCGAAACCTTTGATGCAGAAAAATACTGGAACGCGGTGGAGGAGGAAGAACAGAAGGGAAACCGTTTCCTGGATATTGCGAAGGATGTGGTACGATTCGAGAAAGCAACGGTGCTGGAGTTCTTTTCGATAACACATAATGACGGAAAGCCGACGGATGATATTTGGAAAGCACTGATAAAAATAGTAGCTACAACCTTTGGGTTCTGTTTTGGATGGTGTTTGTTGGAGGGTGTCTTCGGAGAGCTTAGTATTGAGACTTTCGGAAAGGCGTTATCCACATTTGTCGGAATGTTGGTAATAGAGATAGTAGTTGCGGTACCGACTTACTTTTTCTTAAAAAAACATCCGAATGCAAAGAAAAAGAACGTAGAGCTCTGGATGGCACTGGGCATATTGGTTATTTTAGTTGTGGGTTTGGTGATAATCAAGTTAGTAAAATGAGTATAGAAGTATAGAAGCTAATGCGCAAGAAACATAGAGAGTATAACAAAGGTCGGCGTATCCGATATATTTGGACACGTCGACCTTGTTTTTTACGCAGTTAGTTCTTTCTCATAGCGGCCCTCTTACGGAGGGTCGGGTCCAGGATTTTCTTACGAATTCGTAACGTCTTCGGGGTAACCTCCAACAGCTCATCTGTATCGATAAATTCAATGGACTGCTCCAGGCTTAAAATACGCGGCGGAGTCAGACGCAGTGCGTCGTCTGCGGAGGAGGAACGGGTGTTGGTCAGCTGCTTTTTCTTGCAGACATTCACCTCGATGTCCTCGGTTTTACCGGTCTGGCCGATGACCATGCCGGCGTATACCTTCTCGCCTGCACCCAGGAACAGCGTACCGCGCTCCTGTGCGTTGTACAGACCGTAGGTAATGGCTTCGCCGGTCTCAAATGCAATAAGACTGCCCTGCTTGCGGTACTGGATATCGCCCTTATACGGTGCGTAGCCGTCAAACAGAGTATTTAAAATACCGTTACCCTTAGTGTCGGTCATAAACTCACCGCGGTAACCGATGAGCCCTCTGGACGGAATGGAAAACTCCAGACGGGTGTAGCCGCCGCTGGCGGTGGACATACCAAGGAGCTCGCCCTTACGGGAGCTGAGTTTTTCAATCACGGTACCGGAGAATTCTTCCGGTACATCCACGATGGCGCGTTCCATCGGTTCCATCTTCTTACCGTCTTCTTCTTTATAGAGAACCTCCGGCTTACTTACCGCAAATTCATAGCCTTCACGGCGCATATTTTCGATTAAAACAGACAGATGAAGCTCTCCGCGGCCGGATACCTTAAAGCTCTCGGTGGTATCGGTCTCTTCCACACGGAGACTGACGTCGGTGTTTAACTCACGGAACAGTCGGTCACGTAAGTGACGGGAGGTAACGAACTTTCCTTCCTGGCCCGCAAACGGAGAATCGTTTACGATAAAATGCATGGCAAGAGTCGGCTCGGAAATCTTCTGGAACGGAATCGGCTGCGGATTCTCCGGGGAGCAAAGGGTATCACCGATGTGAATGTCGGTAATACCGGAAATTGCCACAATGGAACCCACGCCGGCTTCGGTGACTTCAACCTTCTTTAAGCCGTCAAACTCATACAGCTTGCTGATTTTTACTTTTTTGCACTTTTCCGGATCGTGAGCGTTTACGACTACTACATCCTGATTCACGCGTACGATACCGTTTTCTACCTTGCCCACACCGATACGACCTACATACTCGTTGTAGTCGATGGTGCTGATTAAAAGCTGGGTACCTGCTTCCGGGTCACCGGTCGGTGCCGGAATATACTCTAAAATGGTCTCGAATAACGGCTGCATGCTTTCCGGCTTTTCGTCAAGCTCTAAGATAGCAACGCCGGTCTTTGCGGAAGCGAATACAAACGGACAGTCAAGCTGTTCGTCGGAAGCGTCCAAGTCGATAAAAAGCTCCAATACTTCATCAATGACTTCCTTCGGACGTGCCTCCGGACGGTCAATCTTGTTGATACAAACGATAACCGGAAGCTCCAGCTCCAATGCCTTCTTTAATACAAACTTTGTCTGCGGCATAGCGCCTTCAAAGGCATCTACCACAAGGATAACACCGTTTACCATTTTAAGGACACGCTCTACTTCGCCGCCGAAGTCCGCATGGCCCGGGGTGTCGATAATGTTAATCTTCGTATCCTTGTAATAAACTGCGGTATTTTTGGATAAAATGGTAATACCGCGCTCACGCTCGATATCGCCGGAGTCCATGACGCGGTCCTGTACCGCCTGGTTCTGGCGGAATACACCGCTTTGCTTTAATAATTCGTCAACCAGGGTGGTTTTACCGTGGTCAACGTGTGCGATAATCGCAATGTTACGTATGTTTTCACTCTTTGTAATCATACCGAATTCCTTCCTGATAAATCAAAACCTTTCCTAAGTATAGCATAATTTTTCCGTTTGGCAAGAAAAAAATGCATAGGATGGAAGAAAACTGTGTGCACGGAACCGGCATCGTGAAAGGCTGACCGGCGAATTATGTCGAAAAAAGACATTAAGATATTATAAAGAAATGATAAAGTCTATTGCATGAATTGGGAAAATATGGTAAACTTCGTCCTGTGATTCAAATTGTAAAAAAATCCCAAATAGAAATATCGAAAAAACTTCTAAAACGGGACCGGGAGTCATAAAGTAATAGCAAGAGCAGAGTGCACTGCAGGGAAAAACGTGAGAAAAAGAAGGGAGTCATAGGAAATGACAGATAAGGTATTTGAAAACAACCAGGTGAGTATTGTGGGCGAGGTAATCAGTGAGTTTGTGTACAGCCATGAGGTGTTCGGTGAAAGCTTCTATATGGTAGAACTTTCCGTAAACCGTTTGAGCGATTCCAACGACATTATTCCGGTGATGGTGTCGGAACGCCTGCTTGATGTGACGAAAAGTTATGTGGGACAGTTTGCCCATATTCTCGGACAGTTCCGTTCCTACAACCGCCACGAGGAAACAAGAAACCGTTTGGTGCTTTCCGTATTTGCCAGAGAAATTCGTTTGGAAGATGCACCGGATGAGAGTGTAAAACCGAATTATATTTTCTTGGACGGGTATGTGTGTAAGCCGCCGATTTATCGTAAGACGCCGCTTGGCAGAGAGATTGCGGATGTATTACTGGCGGTGAATCGACCTTACGGAAAGTCCGATTATATTCCGTGTATCTGCTGGGGACGTAATGCCCGGTTTGCGGACGGATTCCAGGTGGGCGGCCATGTACAGCTTTGGGGCAGAATTCAGAGCAGAGAGTACCAGAAGAAGCTTTCCGAAACCGAATTCGAAAAACGTATCGCATATGAGGTGTCTGTAAGCAAGCTGGAGTATTGCGAAGAATAATATTATGATAGAACGCAGAGAGGAGTCTTGGTATCCCATGGATAGCAGGATTCCTTTTTTATATGCCGCACGGCATCACAACGCAGTAATAAAACGGTAACAAAGCACCAAAGTAAGTTTGGAGGAAATATGTTCATTTTGTCGAAAATGCTTGTAAAACCGACGAAAAGATGGTATAGTTTAAAAGAATGTGTATCAGTAAAATCAGAGAAGGAGTTGAGCAGTTTGGATTCAAAATTGGCATTCTATATCGTAAAGCGCGTTCTGCTTGCTTTGTTTACGGTATTTCTTGTCATCACAATTACGTTTTTTGTTATGAAGGCGATTCCGGGAGGCCCTTTCTTAAGCGAGAAGTCTCCGAGTCCGGAGGTTATGGCACAGCTTGAGGCAAAGTATGGCTTGGACAAGTCTATTTTCGAGCAGTATACGACATACCTGAAGGGTGTTCTTCAGTTTGATTTCGGTCCGTCCATCAAAAACCGCGGACGTAATGTTACCGATTTGATTTTAGAAGGCTTTAAGACCAGCGGTAAGCTTGGTATTATTGCGGCAGGAGTTGCCATTGCGTTCGGTTTAACCATGGGTGCGCTAGCTGCGGTATTTCACGATAAAGTGTTGGATAAGGTGATTATGGTGTTGTCCACTGCCAGTGTGGCTATGCCGTCCTTTGTCATAGCAACCATACTGCTATTGGCCTTTTGTGTAAAGATTCCGATCTTTCCGTCCAACGGTTCTACCGCGGCAGGTCTGGTGTTACCGGTCATTGCGCTTAGCCTGTATCCGATGGCGTATATTACCCGTCTGACCCGTTCCAGCATGTTGGACGTTTTGGGGCAGGATTACATCCGTACCGCAAGAGCGAAGGGTGTTTCTCCGGTCAAGGTTATTTTTAAGCATTCCTTAAAGAATGCGGTGACTCCGGTTATTACCTATGTGGGTCCGATGATTGCTTACATTCTGACCGGTAGTTTGGTTGTGGAGCAGATTTTCGTAGTACCGGGCATCGGTAAGTTTTTCTTCTCCAGTATCATTAACCGTGACTATCCGATGGTAATGGGTACTACTATTTTCCTTGCAACCATCATGGTTATTATGACGTTGATTTCCGATATCTGCTATAAAATTTTCGACCCGCGTGTCGATTTGTCTTAAGGGAGGGCTTGACTGTGAAAAAGAGTGTAAACGAAATGCCGAAGAAAAATCCCTTAAGCTTACAGCTGAACTTGCAGAGCTTTGAGCCGGCAACGGAGGAAGAAAAGTTCCGCCAGCAGCGTATGCGTGAGAGTACCACCTTTTTTAAGGACGGTATGAGACGCCTTAAGAAGAACAAGATTGCAATGACCTGTCTTTGTATCGTTCTTGTAATCATATTTATTGCAGCATTTGTTCCGTTGTTCTATCCGTACAGCTACGATAACCAGCTGGGTGTAACCGCAGGACAGAAGACGGATTCTTCCTACAACAACTTAAAGCCGTTTGAGTACGGCGAGACGGAGCTGCAGCGTATGGAGGACGGCGAGTTTATTTTCCCGCATATCTTCGGTACGGACGCTCACGGTCGTGACTACGCAATCCGCGTAATTTACGGTACCCGTATTTCTCTGTTGGTAGGTTTCTTCGCAAGTATCATCGTGTTGATTATCGGTGCGATTTACGGTTCCGTATCCGGTTATTACGGCGGAAAGGTCGACCTGGTAATGATGCGTATTGTCGATATTATATACTCGCTACCGGATTTGCTTATGATTATTTTGTTTGCGACGGTATTAAAGCAGACCCTGGAGCCTGCCCTTGAGGGTACGGCACTGGCAAAGCTCGGTACGGGTATGATCAGTATCTTTATCGTATTTGCTTTGCTTTACTGGGTAGGTATGGCACGTTTGATTCGTGGTCAGATTCTTACCATTAAGCAGCAGGATTATGTGTTAAATGCACGTTCCATTGGTGCAAAGGGCGGCCACATTATTCGCCGCCATATGTTACCGAACTGTATCAGCGTTATCATTATTTCCACGGCGCTCCAGATTCCGTCGGCGATTTTCACCGAGAGTTATCTGTCCTTCCTCGGTCTAGGTGTTTCCATGCCGATGCCGAGCTTAGGTTCCCTTGCGTCCGAGGCACTGAGCGGCGTGTATTCCTATTCTTACCGTTTGATTATTCCGGCGGTAATGATTTGTTTGATTGTTCTTTCGTTAAATCTCTTGGGTGACGGTCTTCGTGATGCGTTCGACCCGAAGTTAAAGAAGTAAGGAGGAGGCAAAAATGAAACTGTTACAAGTAACCGATTTACACACCTCCTTTTTCACTCCGGCCGGTGAGGTAAAGGCAGTAAACGGACTTTCCTTCTCCCTTGATGAGGGAAAGGTACTGGGTATCGTAGGTGAGTCCGGTTCCGGTAAGAGCGTAACGGCATATTCCGTTTTGCAGATTCTGGCAAGCTCCGGTAAGATTGTATCCGGCAGCATTAAGTATAGAGGTGAAGAACTGGTCGGAGCTTCTAAGGAGACCATGGGAAAGATTCGCGGTAATAAAATCAGCATCATTTTCCAGGACCCGATGACCAGCCTTAACCCGGTATTTACCATCGGCAATCAGCTGATGGAGGCAATTATGCTTCACACCGACCGTAACAAGGAGCAGGCAAGAGAGCGTGCCATCGAGATGCTTCGTCTGGTAGGTGTAAATGAGCCGGAGAAGCGTATTAAGCAGTATCCGCACGAGTTTTCCGGCGGTATGCGTCAGCGTGTTATGATTGCAATGGCACTGGCTTGTGAGCCGGACATCCTGATCGCGGATGAGCCGACGACTGCGCTTGACGTTACGATTCAGGCTCAGATTCTGGACCTGATTAAGGAATTACAGAAGCAGTTGGGTATGTCCGTAATTCTCATTACCCATGACCTCGGTGTTGTGGCGGAGATGTGCGACGAGGTTATCGTTATGTATGCCGGTGAGGTGTGCGAACGCGGTACCGCGGACGAGATTTTCTACAACCCGAAGCATGAGTATACCAAGGGCCTGATGCGTTCCATTCCGACGGTAAGCGATGAAGACCGCCGCTTAGAGCCGATCGGCGGTACTCCGGTTGATTTGCTTAATATGCCGGACGGATGCCCGTTTGCGCCGCGTTGCGACAGAGCTATGAAGGTTTGCTTGTCTCATAAGGCAAAGGAAATCGGCATTAACGAGAATCATGCCGCAAGCTGTTGGTTCAATTTTAAGGATGCCATTGCAGAAGGCAGAATGACTGAAAAAGAAGTGGAGGAGATGTATAGATGAGTGAATCCAAAAATCTTCTCGAGGTAAAGCACCTCAAGCAACACTTTGATGTTCCGAACGGCTTTATGAAGTCTTTGAAGCTTAAGGCCGTGGACGATGTAACCTTTGAAATTAAAGAAGGAGAGACCCTCGGTCTTGTAGGTGAGTCCGGTTGCGGTAAGACTACGGTAGGTCGTACGATTTTGCAGCTGTATAAGCCGACGGCCGGTGAGGTTTGGTTTGACGGGAATCTTATTCAGAGTAAGAAGTCTATTGCGGAGTTCCGTAAGCAGGCGCAGATGGTATTCCAGGACCCGTATTCTTCTCTGGACCCGCGTATGACCGTCAGCGATATTATCGGTGAACCGTTAGATGTTCATAAAATGTACGGCAGCAAGAAGGAAAGAGAAGAAAAGATTCTCCACCTTATGAGCTTGGTTGGCCTTAACAGTGAGCATGCTACTCGTTATGCCCACGAGTTCTCCGGCGGTCAGCGTCAGAGAATCGGTATCGCAAGAGCGCTTGCGGTAGAACCGAAATTCATTGTTTGTGACGAGCCGGTATCCGCGCTTGACGTTTCTATTCAGGCGCAGGTTGTTAACATGTTTGAAGATTTGCAGGAACAGTTGGGTCTGACCTATTTGTTCATTGCACATGACCTTTTGGTAGTAAAGCATATTTCTACCAGAATCGCGGTAATGTATCTCGGAAAGATGATTGAAATCGGACCTTCCAATGAGTTATATCATCACCCGATTCACCCGTATACCCAGTCTCTTCTGTCTGCGGTTCCGATTCCGGATCCGAAGATTGCAAGAGCAAACGAGCGCATCCACCTGTCCGGTGATGTGCCGAGCCCGCTTCACATGCCGAGCGGTTGCCCGTTCCGTACCCGTTGCCCGCGTGCGACGGAGAAGTGTGCGGAGGTAATGCCGGAACTTAAGGAAATGGCACCGGGACACAAGGTGGCATGCCATAACGTGTAATACCACAGAGAAGGTAAAACGGTACAGGGAGTGTTGGGGCTTCATGTATGTGTTTATAATCGCATGAGCGGTTATAATAGATGTTTTTAAGGAGGAAAAAAGAATGAAGATGAGAAAACTTCTGAGTGTATCACTTGCATTAGCAATGGTACTCGGCTGCATGGCATTTGCCGGATGTGGCGGATCTAAGTCCGAAGCGGGATCCATGACGTTAAACGTTGGTGCTTATCCGGACACGGTTGACCCGGCTCTCAACTCTGCAGTTGACGGTGCAACCTATATTGTTCATACGTTTGCAGGTCTGGTTGGTTTTGAACAGGACGCAAGCGGTAAGTTGGTTCTTACCCCGGAGTGTGCAACTGAGCTTCCGGCACCGGTAAAAATGGACGACGGTAAGACCTCTTACACCTTCAAACTTCGTGACGGCTTAAAGTGGAGTGACGGTACTGCTCTTACCGCAAACGATTTCGTTTATGCATGGAACAGAGCAGCTGATCCGGCTACCGCAGCAGACTACGGTTACATGTTTGAGGTAATTGATGGTTATAATGAGTTAATGGAAGGAAACGGCAAGTTAAACGTAACCGCTTCCGCAGACGGTACCGAACTTACCGTTGTGCTTCCGGTTGACGTTCCGTATTTCCATGAGCTTTGTGCATTCCCGGCTTACATGCCGGTTCGCCAGGATATCATCGAGGAGAACGGTGATGCATGGGCAACCAAGCCGGAGACCTTCATCGGTAACGGTGCATACAAGGTAACCGAGTTTACCCAGACCCAGATGGTTCTTGAGAAGAATGAGCATTTCTACAATGCAGACAAGGTTGTAACCGATAAGCTTATTTTCGCGTTCAACTCCGATGATGCTTCTCTTTTGACCAACTTCCAGAACGGTTCTTACTTATTCATCGATTCCGTTCCGAACGATGAGATTAAGTCTCTTCAGGAGGGTGAGTACAAGGACGAGTTCTTTGTAACCGGTCAGCTTGGTACTTACTATGTATCTTTCAACGTAAATGACAGTGCTTTGGACGGATTTACCGAAGTAGAAAAGGCTAAGATTCGTCAGGCTCTCGGTCTTATGATTGACCGTAACTATATCTGTGAAGAAATCGGCCAGGCAGGTCAGGTTCCGGCTGCAGGTTTCGTAGCAATGGGTCTTACCGAGCCGGATGGCAAGGAGTTCATCGAAAAGAACGGCCCGAATCGCGACGGTGCAGGTTACTACAGTGTTGCAGATGCGGATTACACCGCAAACTGTGATGCAGCAGTTGCTCTTTTAAAGGAAGTTGCAGATTCTTCCAAGAAGTTTACCGTAGACGGTAATAAGGTGGTTGGTTTCCCGACCCTTACCTACATTACCAATGACGGTTCCGGTCATGAGGCAATTGCAGCTTACCTCCAGCAGGTATGGGGCAACTATGGCTTTGATATTAAGGTAGAGGTTCAGGAATGGGCTACTTTCCTCAACACCCGTAAGGAAGGTAACTACTCCATCGCTCGTAACGGTTGGTTGGGCGACTACAATGACCCGATTTCCTTCCTTGACATGTGGGTTTCCGGTTCCGGTAACAACGACTGTCAGTTCGGTAAGGGTGCACACGCTTCCTACAACGGTTATGACGGAAAGACCTGGGGCGAGAGTTACGACGCAATCATTGCTGAGGTTAAGTCCTCCAGCGATGCTAACAAGCGTTTCGAACTCATGCACGATGCAGAGGATATCCTGATGGAGTCCGGCGCTATCTGTCCGATTTACTACTACACCGATATCTTCATGTGCAGTGACAAGATTGACGGCTTCTTTGCAAGCCCGCTGGGATTCAAGTACTTTATGTACGCTTCTGTTGCTGAATAATAGTTAGATACATGATTTTTGAAGGGGTCACCGTAAGGTGGCCCCTTCGTTGTTTTGGGCCCTAGGCATAAGGAACGCCCGGTACAACATAGGTGTTCTCACTGTTACGGATATAAGTCTTTCTAATTACTCCGATGGAGTATACGACAGCAGGGACGCAACCGGTCTGACGCAACGTCCTTGTTGCGTGGCGACCTCGCTCAGACATCCTTGTCTGAGCGTTGCTGACAGAGGTGCGGAGTAATAAGAAAGTCTAATATCCTGCACAATGATTCGAACACCTATGTTGTACCGGGCTTTCCTTGTGGACTGTGTGCAAATAAAAGTAACGAAGGGGCACGCTTATGGAGAGTTTCTTCAAAAATCAAGAGTGAAGGTATGAGAAATGTGAGGGTGTTATAAGGCTCTTTTTCTTGTGCTTCGAAGTGTGTTATGATAAAATGGAAGTGGTTTTATGAGAGGGGAGGCTATGAAATATGACAGATAAGGTTTTAGTCTTAGGCGGTAGTTATTTTGTAGGCAGAAAAATGGTAGAGTTTCTGGCGGAGCACGGATATGCGGTGACGGTGTTAAACCGTGGGACGAGGCCTCTTTCCGTAGAAGGAGTGCAGCAGATTTGTTGTGACCGGAATGACGGTGAGGGGATGAAGACGGCGCTTGCCGGGAAAGAGTTTGACTATGTCATTGATGTGAGCTGGCAGGATGTGTCCTGGGTAGAGAAGCTTTGCGCCGCACTTCCGTTTGAGTCGGTGAAGAAGTTTGTGTTTATCAGTTCCAGTGCGGTGTATGATGTGGAGCATTTGCAGATTCCCTTTTCAGAGACCGATGCGTTGGCGGAGAATAAGTACTGGACCTTTTACGGAAAGGGAAAGATTGATGCGGAAACGTATTATTCCGAGTTTTTGAAGGACAAGCAGATGGAGCTTGTGGTGGTGCGGCCACCGTATATTTACGGAGAGTACAATTATGCCCAGAGAGAAAGTTTGATTTTCAGGCAGCTCATGGAGGATAAGCCGGTGGTGATTCCGGCGTCGAATCCGAAACTCCAGTTCATTTATACGGAGGATTTGGCGGCGATTGTAGAGTGCTTGTTGCAGACAGATACCGGGAAGGATGCCGTGTTTAATGTGGGAAATAGGAAGGCGGTAACGTCGAGAGAATGGGTGGAGGCCTGTGCAAAGGTGGCAGGGAAGAAGCCGGAAATTATGGAAATCGATTATGCGGGCCTTGGCAGAAATGTGAGAGATTTTTATCCGTTCTTTGATTATGATAATATGTTGGATGTTTCTAAAATCAACAAGATTATTTGTAAGGAAACGAACTTTGAGGAAGGACTTAAGAAGTCTTTTGCCTGGTTTTTGGAAAACAGAGAGAGTATTGTGTTTAAGGAGAATGTAGATAAGAATTTGTACGAGATTATAGCAGAGTTATCGGTATGATGCTACAAAAATAGATTTACTTATAACTCCATAAGTAATACTTATGAATCACATGAATATTTTTCGTAACATTCCTACTAGGAAAAGCGCGAAAAGTATGCTATGATAAAGGTAACTTCCCCTCGGCAGGTGAGGGGCACAAAGCAGACAGGAGGATATGACGATGGATTACAAGAAAGCCGGAGTGGATATTGAGGCTGGTTACAAGGCAGTGGAATTGATGAAGGAGCATGTAAAGGGCACGATGCGTCCGGAGGTATTGAACGGTCTCGGAGGTTTTTCCGGTGCGTTTGCATTGGATCGTTTTATGACAATGAAGCAGCCGACCTTACTTTCCGGTACGGACGGTGTAGGTACGAAGTTAAAGCTTGCTTTTATTTTGGACAAGCATGATACCATCGGTATCGACTGTGTTGCAATGTGTGTAAACGACGTAGCATGTGCAGGCGGTGAGCCGTTATTTTTCCTTGACTACGTTGCATGCGGTAAGAACATTCCGGA
>SVEN01000049.1 GCA_015057365.1 Lachnospiraceae bacterium
CCTACAACTTCTCTTATTTTTTCCATCATCTTACACCTCGTATATTCTTAAGATTTGGACGTCCATATAAAAGCCTAATTTAATTAGAAATTTATTTCAATAGTTTTTTTAAACTTTTACAAAAAAAAGATATCTAAGTTAATAGACATCTTTTCACAACAGAAACTTCAAAGTTTCCGTTCCCTACAATCGGAATTGTTATCTCGCCTCCTGTAAAATGTCCTTTACAACTTGAAATACCTCGTCTTAATTCTCCGGATTAACACACGTTCAAACTGTTTTCCAGCTGTGCTTTCAACTTCTCATAAAAGCTAATGTTGTAATCTACTCGTTCTTTCCAAATAGTCTCTGCAGTCTTGGTTCCAAGCGTCATCTCGCGAAGCTCTTTCAATTGCCTCAATGTCTCTTCCACCAACTGCTCTTTCTCATCAAAAGGCAACTCGCTGAACTTTTTTGTACTGAAGACGTTCGTAAATTCTGTATGCATCATAGCGGTCAATATTGTCCGCATTGGCTACGGTCTCTGCAAAAGGAGTTCTTTCGCCTTCAAAATCTGCCTTGCCGTCTGCATGGATTGCATTGCCATAGCAAATAGCGTTGATGCGATCCGATGCCAAATCGGTACTTTCGTTTCCGCCACATCAAAGCCTTCCTCCTCTGCAATTTTTTTACCTATGTTATCTACTCTCACATTACCATCTTCAAATTTTCCTGCCTTCCACAAGGGCATTACCTTTCCACCAATTCCTCCGGCTTCTCCGCACCCGCATCATCCCTCGGAAGTGCATCGATTCTTGCCATATCGTCTGCACTTAAAGAAAAATCATACACATCCATATTCTCTCTCATCCGCACCGGATTTGCGGATTTTACAAGAGGAACCAGCCCATGCTGTAATACCCAGCGCAGACAAATCTGTGCCGGTGTTTTTCCGTACTTGACGGAAAGTTCTCTCATAAGTTCACCGGTCAATGCCGCACCTGCGCCAAGCGGTCGCCATGCCTCCGGCACAATGCCACGGGTAAGGCACCATTCAGCACATTCCGTCTGCGGATAGCCCGGACGAAACTCGATCTGATTGACCATCGGTACAATCTCTGCTGTTGTAAGAAGCGGTTTCAAATGCTGCGAAAGAAAATTGCTGACGCCGATTGCCCGTGCCTTTCCCGCACGGTAAATGGCCTCCATGGCACGCCATGTCTCTGCGTTTACCTCTTGCCAGTTCTCATAGTTTCTTGCCACTGCAGGCCAGTGAATCAGGTACAAATCCACATAATCCAAGCCCAAATCCTTTAAGGTGGTATCACAGGCCGTAAGCGTCTGCTCGTAACCTCTGTGAGTAAACCACACCTTACTTGTTACAAAGAGCTCTTCACGAGCCACTCCGGACTTTTTGATACCTGCTCCCACGCTTACTTCGTTCTCATACCGGGCCGCACCGTCAATATGCCGGTAGCCTGCCCGGATTGCTTCTGCAACCGCATCCGCACCTGCCGGACTGTTTTCCACCTGCCAGGTACCGTATCCGATGGTCGGCATTTCCACACCGTTCGCTAATTGTACTGTTTTCTTCACTTCTACCATATCCTAATTCTCCTATGTCAGCACATTTCAACCTATTTCCGGCACATCCGTTTTTCACGCGCCCGTTTCCAACGAATCCCCTTTTCGGAAAAACTTCGCTTCTTTACGCTTCCGTTTTCCTGCAAATTACCGCACCACCGGCTACCACAAGGACCTTTTTCCAATCTGCATCTGCCGGTACATCAGCTATATCTTCCTTGTCCGCCATTATCTCTTCTTCCCGGTAAAACACCACAGCTTGTCCCGGTGTAGCGGCCCGCTGCGGCTCGTCAAACTCCAAGCGCAACCGCTCGCCTTCGTGATATACCGTACACATAGCGCCTCTATGGCTGTAGCGGATTTTTGCCAGCAGACGGATTCCGTCCTCTATCTGTTCCAGCGCCATTCCGTGATACTCTCTCGCATACACGGTTCTGCTCAGCAACGCATCGTTTCCGGACAACACCACCTCGTTGGTTTTCGGATGCAATTCCTTTACATAACGTGGTTCTCCGAAGGCAATACCGAGCCCTTTTCGCTGACCTACCGTATAATAAATGATGCCCTGATGGGTTCCGAGAACCGTACCACACTCATCTACAAAGTTTCCTTTTACCGGCTTCACTCCTTCACGCTCCACCAAATAATCGGTATAAGCTTCTCCTTCCGGCAAAAAGCAAATCTCCATGCTGTCCGCTTTATCCGCCACGGAGAGGCCAATCCTCGTCGCAATCGCACGAATCTCTTCCTTCTCATAAGAAGCCAGTGGCATCCTTGTCTTCGCCAACTGTTCCTGGGAAAGTCCGTATAACACATAGGCCTGGTCCTTTGTGGCAGACGCGGCACACCGGATAGCATATCTGCCGTTTGCAAGGCGCACCACTCCAGCGTAATGACCGGTAGCAACCCCCTCTGCATTTTCCTCTTCCGCCACAGAAAGAAGTGCCGTCCATTTCATCAGCGGATTGCACACCATACACGGATTCGGCGTTTCGCCCTTTTCGTAAGATTCCGTAAAATACCGGATAATCGTTTCCTTAAACTTCTCCTTTAACTCCACCACACGATGTCGGATACCGATACGCTCCGCCACCTCTGCCGCATCCGCAACTTCTTTTTCCGCATTTCCGTGCATACAAAGTGTGACACCTATGACCTCGTATCCCTGTTCCTTTAACAAATATGCCGTCACAGCGGAATCCACACCGCCGGACAAGCCGACTATTATTTTTTGCATACCGTAACCTTTCCTCATGACGTTTAATCTCTGTCTATTCTCTCCCGTTTCTTTCCGCAAACTTCGCATAATATGGGGACATGGCTCTGATTTTCCCGATAACTTCCTTCATCCGGTCAATTGTAAAATCAATGTCCTCCTTTGTGGTATCCCGTCCCAAAGTAAATCTCAAAGCCCCGTGGGCCAGCTCCTCCGGAAGTCCGATGGCAGTAAGCACATGGGACGGCTCCGTCTGTCCCGTGGTACAGGCCGAACCGCTGGATGCACAAATTCCATCCGAATCCAGCATAATTAATACCGTCTCACCTTCAATAAACTGAAAACAAAAGCTCACATGTCCCGCCAAACGTTCCTTTACGGAACCGGTCACTCTGGCATAAGGAATCTCAGATAGCACCCTCTTCATAAAATAATCCCGAAGTTCACGCTCCCTCGCTTCCGTCGCCTCCCGCGACGCAAAGGTTAGCTCCGCTGCCTTTGCAAAGCCTACAATTCCCGGTACATTCTCCGTTCCGGCGCGCCGCCTCTTTTCCTGTGCCCCACCATGCAAGAAGGAGGAAAGTCGCACATCTCTCCGTACATACAAAAAGCCTACCCCCTTCGGCCCGCCGATTTTATGTGCGCTGGCCGATAACATAGCGATATTCCCGTCTTCTACCGACAGCGGAAGTTTTCCGTATGCCTGTACCGCATCGGTATGAAACAAAATGCCCCGTTCCGTTACAAGCTTCGCCAGTTCCTCAATCGGTTCTATGGTTCCGATTTCGTTATTTGCTGTCATAATCGACACCAGGATTGTGTCCGGCGTCAGTACCCGGAACAAGCTTTCCGGGGAAATGATTCCATCTTCATCCGGGGTTAGATACGTCACCCGGTACCCTTCCCGTTCCAATGCCTCACAGGTATGAAGAACCGCATGATGTTCGATTTTCGTCGTAATAATATGACGCCCCTTATCCCGGTAAGCCTGTGCCGCCATCTTAATGGCCCAGTTGTCCGCCTCGGTACCGCTTCCGGTAAAATAAATCTCCTCCGGGCGGGCACCCAACGTTGCCGCAATCTGCTTTCTGGCAGTCTCTATGGCCCGTTTTCCCTCATTCGCTAACCCATACTGGCTTGACGGATTGCCGAACCGCTCCGAAAAATACGGAAGCATGGCCTCCACCGCCTCCGGGTACATGGGCGTAGTCGCCGCATTGTCCAAATATATGATTTTCTTTTCCATGTCATTATCCTCGCACTGCTATATCTATATTCTATGCACTTCTCGTCATATCGAACGCATAAAACTCATAACTTAATAAAAAACGCCCGGAGGCCTCTCCTTGAAAAACGCCATCTTAAAAGGAACCATCCTCCTTACCGTAACCGGTCTGATTACCCGTATCCTCGGGTTTTATTACCGTATTTGCCTTGCGGATGCACTGGGTGCGGAATATCTTGGCATCTATCAGCTTGTATTTCCGGTCTACGGAATCTGCTACACCCTTTACGCTTCCGGTATCCAAACCGCCGTGTCAAAACTCGTAGCGGAGGAAAACAGCCGTGGAAACATAACGCTGACCTCTTGTCTCATGCGCCGTTCCATGCTTCTTGCCTTCGGTATCTCCCTGGCCTTGTCTATCCTTGTATACTTCGGTGCCGAGCCTTGCGCCCGTTATTTTCTGATGGAAGTCCGTGCCGCCGATTCCCTGCGCATTCTCTCTCTGGTGTTCCCGTTTTGTGCCGTTACTGCCTGCATCAACGGGTATTATATCGGTTGTAAAAAAACCGCCGTTCCGGCCTTTACCCAGCTTTTGGAACAAATCGTACGTATCGGTCTCGTCCTCTATCTGGTAACCTTGCCTTCCTTTTCCAATGAAGAAAGCAGATGTCTTGCGGCGGTCATCGGTCTTGTACTGGGTGAAGTAGCCTCCAATCTTTTTAACTGCATCGCCTACCGGATGCACAAAAACAAGCTGCTCCGTCATGCCTCTCCTTGTGAGACAACAGGGCTGACCAAACGGCTTCTTGCCCTTTCCATGCCTCTGTCTTTGAACCGCCTTATTATCAATATCCTGCATAGCGTGGAATCCGTTTTTATTCCCGGAATGCTCCGTTTAAGCGGTCTGACAAACTCGGATGCTTTAAGCCTCTACGGAATATTAAACGGAATGGCAATTCCGTTTATCCTGTTTCCGTCCGCCATCCCGGGAGCATTGTCTGTTCTTTTGCTTCCGGCAGTCTCCGAAAACTTAGACGAACAAAACCGTCCCCGCTTACAGCAATGCGTGGGAAATGCGGTAAAATACAGTGTTGTTATCGGGCTTTTTTCCACCGCAGTGTTTTTTTATTTCGGACGGGATATCGGAACTGCGGTCTACCACAACACCCTCGCCGGAGACTACATCCGCATCCTTTCTCCTCTTTGTCCTCTTTTGTATCTGTCCACCACCTTAGGCAGTGTCATTAACGGCCTCGGAAAACCTCATTTGTCCTTCTTTACTACCGTAGGCGGTCTCTTGGTACGTTTGGCTGTTATCGTGTTTGTTGTACCGAAAACAGGCATTTACGGCGTGTTACTCGGTCTTCTCGTGAGCCAGTTAGTCAGCACCCTGTTCGACGCCTTTCTTGTACTCAAATACTGTAAAGCCTTTCCGCCGGTCTCCCAATGGCTGGTCCTGCCGGCGCTGTACGCGTTTCTGCCGGCGCAGCTTTTTGTCCTTTTTTATCATTTCTTACAAAAAGAAACACAGTTCCCTTCCATACTGCTTTTGCTTCTTGTTTGCGGAATCTACTGTGTTTCTTATGTAGCACTCTTACTTTTCGGAAAAATCATCCGAAAAGAAGACTGGCGGGATTAACTACTGCTTTGGCTCAAAAACAGCAAAATTACCCTTCTTGGTCGCTTTTACCTCGTATAAGGCATTATCCGCATTGTACAACAGTTCCTCATAGCAGGAACCTCCTTCCGGATACATAGCGACACCCACGGATGCACTTACCGGTACAATCTGCTCTCCTCTCTGATACGGCTGATGTAAAAGCTCCTTCAACTCCTGTGCCTTCTCAAGCAGCTGTGCCTTATCTTTTACTTCTCCGATAAAAACGATAAACTCGTCACCACCCACACGACCGATAATCTCACCCGACACATAGGTCTTACGGAGATTTCCGATGACATAGGTCAACACCTCGTCGCCGCATTGGTGCCCGTAGGTATCATTTACCTTTTTAAAATCATCCACATCAATCAAAAGCAACATATGTGCACTTTCTTTATGCACTTCGATATAAGAATCAATCATTTCCTTCGTAGCCATTTTATTATAGGCTCCTGTCATAGAGTCGGTCTTCGACTCACGAGCCAGCTGTTCGATTTCCTTTTTGAACAGGCTGATATTTGCGATCTTTCCGATTGCCATAAACGGTCCGCCGTTTTCGTCACAAACAGCACGATACAGTGCTCTGCACCACTGATACTCACCGTTTAAATCCTTCATCCTAAACTGGATATCATTTGCCCCGACACGTCTTGTACGAAGCAGCTGTTCGATGGTTGCCTTCCTGTCTTCCGGATGAATACTCTTTAGCGTCAGACTCATATTCTTGCGGAATGACTCTATGACATGGTCCTGACCGTACAACTCTGAAAATCGTTCGGACAACAGTAAAACATCATTCTTAAAATTATACTCAAAGATTACTTCATCACTGAGCTCGGTTACGATACGGTAGCGTTCCTTTTCCCGTAACAACTTATCTTCCGCGGCCTTTAACTGGGACACATCCACAAACACCGCAGATATCGCGCTCTTACCTCCGTGAACACCCTTGGACAGCGTTACCTGCATCCAGTAATTTTTTCCGTTGCAATCATGCATTCGTATCGTCTCTTCCGCATGCTCTTCCGGCTCTAAGGATGCCGCTTTCAGGAAAAAATCGTGATACTCCGGCGGAACAAACCCAAGAAGACTGTTCTGGTAAACCTCGTAAAGTCCGGTACGATCCACACCGATAATCTCATAATACCCTCGACTGGCATAGACAATCTTACAAATTCCCTCCGGGATATAATTCACTACACCGGCATGAATATTGTTTGTCACCTTTCGAACCTCCATGGCTGCTTCCGTAAGCAGCTGCTCCCGGTCGAAAATCATCTTCGCCAGTAAAACCAACAGACCGATAGCAACCAGTCCCGTCATAATAATCAACCACAAAAGTGCCACCGGATTGAAGTTAAAATACGACACAGCGGACATCCCGCGGATGGCCTGCCGGTATTCCTTTGTCATCACTAAAAGAAACACAAACAACGCAATGACCGCACCGATTATACACGCCGATTTCATCCAAAACGAATTCTTCTTCATACCCCGAACCTCCTTTGTAACATTACCTACTTTTATTTTATCCGACTGGCTGTAAAAATGCAATAGAAAGAAAAAAGCGACTGTATACACAATCGCTCTCTTTCTTCCTAAAAATACTTTTTGCTGCCCCAGAGATTACTCTTTTTCAAATCCACATATTCATTATAAGCCTGCTCTAAAATCTGCTTCTCATTTGCAAATTTCAGCATATGATATGCTTCGTGAAACTTGTAATACCCGGAGTCCATGAAATACTCTTCACGCTGCGGTTTGCTATAATAGCTGTCAGACATCATCAAATACCAATGCACATCTTTTAAAACCGTATTCTGCGGAGTGTTAAAGGTATACTGGCTCTTGCCCACATACTTAATGATCTGTGCGTCAACGCCGGTCTCTTCCTTGACCTCACGTATCGCGGTATCCTTAAACTCTTCGCCTTCCTCTACGGTGCCTTTCGGCAATACCCATCCTTCATACTTGTTTTTGTAATTTTTGTACAGTAGTAATATCTTCCCTCTGAATATAACTACACCGCCGCAGCTGGTCGCTTCTACCATTGCAATACCTCCTGCTGGTGTGCCATCAATAACTGACTATAAGTATACATCATTTCCGGCAACTTTGCAACCGTTCTGCACAAGGTTTCTGAAATTTCCTTCGAAGCCTTTATTTTCCTATGGTTCTTTCTTTATAACAGTTGCTTGCAGTATCTGTTCTACCGCAGTTTGAAGTTCTCCGTCTCCCACACCGTTTTGAAACTCCAGGACGACACTGACCGCAAACTCCGGATGCTCCGCCGGAACCAGCGCTGTGGCTAAACAATGCTTTTTCCCTAATGTACCTGAAGTCACTGCCGTCTGCGTATACCTGTAAGTGAGTCCGTCTGCCGTTTCTCTCGCGGACATGCTTTCATAATACTTCCTTGCGGTTTCTTCGCTCATCAATCGAGACGTTTCCGTCTCCGTACGATAAATCACCTTGCCGGAGGCATCCGTAAGTTTACTCACCGTATGAGGCGTTTTATATACACCGCCTGCCCCGCATGCGCCCGCAAACACCGACGCTCCGTACGGAGTAAGCACTGTTCCGTCCGTTACTACGGTTTCCCCGAAGGGCGTCGGTATCTTCCCGTGATACGACCCCGCTGCCGTACGGAACCATTCCGTTGCATCCGCCACCGGATATTCTCCGTAAAAAACTCTGTTAAAAAACGGACCGTTTACTTCCTCTCCCGTAACAGGCTCTTCCGGCGCAAAGTCCGGTAAAGATACCGATGCTACTAATGCTCCTGTCTTAAGATCCGTCACACAGGCAGCCCCCGAATAGCCCGAAAGTACTTCATACACCTGCTCCTGTATATCCGTATGAAGGGTCGTAAACAAATTATTGCCCGGAATCTGGGCACCCTTAATCCTGTACAACAGCTTACTCAGCTCTCCCGCGGAGGAGGATAACAAATCAATCTCCTTGACCGCCTCCAGTCCGCTGGAACCGTTTTTTACCTGCCCCACTACATGAGCATACAACCTGCCGTACGGATACTTTCGCAATTCTTCCCCATCGGACAGCATCGTAAAGGCAAGAGGATTTCCCGCCGCATCATAGATCGTTCCTCTGGCATTCTGCTCCTCCAGCTTTGTCTGACGCCTATTATACGAGTTAAAAATCACCGTCCGCGCCTCGGTACAAATAAATACCGTAAAGTATAGCGCCACAATCAGCAATATCACCGGGAAGGTAAACAAGCAACGCCGAAGCGCTCCCTTCGCTTTTTCCGAAAGAATTCCCGGTACAAACCCGTCCTTATAGCTCTTCACTACCGCATCTTCACTGTTCTGTTCCTGCATTCCCTGAATCAACATGAACATCAGTACCATACTGGCTGCCGAACTTCCTCCCGCACTTACAAAAGGAAGCGGCACTCCCGTAGAAGGGAGCATTCTCGTCACACCGCCTACATTTAACAACACCTGCGTCGTAAACATTGCCGCAAATCCGGTAAATACCAGACGGTAATAATCTTCGGCAAACCGCTCTGCCATCCGAATAAGTAAAATCATACACTGCACATATATTCCGAGAATTCCTAACGCAAACAACGCCCCGAGCTCCTCACAGGCTGCAGAAAAGATATAATCGGTGGTTACCACCGGGATCTGCTCCGGTGCCCCCTTAAACAGTCCCGTACCGAAAAAGCCTCCGTTTCCGATAGCAAACAAAGACTGGGCCAACTGATATCCTTCATTGTCAACAACCGCAAAGGGGGCCTTCCACGCCAGCACTCGGACCTGTACATGAGAAAACAAATAATATGCCGCAACACAAGCCGCACCCGCTACCGCCAGACCTCCGAAAATCCATCGTTTTTGCCCGTTGGTACAATACAATAATATCCAAAACACTACCGCAAACAATAAGGCACTACCCAAATCCCTCGATGCCGCCATAAGTAAAATATGCACACCCGCCAATGCCATACCGGCCAAAGTGCCTTTCCACGTCTTTGCCCGTAGAAGTACCGCCCCGCAGCCGAAAATAAACAATATTTTTACAAATTCAAAGGGTTGCATGGCTACACCGAACAACTTTACCCAAATACGCGCTCCCAGACGTTCTCCCGCAAAGAAAAATACCAGCAAAAGAATTGCGATTCCGCCCGCCAAATATGCATATCCGTAACGTTCGATTCGATGCATTGCACGGATAAACGCCGGAATAAACAAGGCTGCAAAAAGCGCCGCCGCAACAATGACAAACTGCCGGACCGCACCCTTAAAATCCAGTCTTGCCAGCAGTACCGAGCCTACACATAAAAGCAACATCATATGGTCAAACAACAGCCCGGACATCTTCGGATATAAGTGCTTATATACATAGTCGATTACTCCGTATATTGCAAGTTGGATTCCAAAAAAACAAAGATACCTTACTTCCCCCGTTCGCAAATACAACGTAAAAAAACAGAGCGCAAAAATCAGTGCGATTTCCGCCTTCATGGCTATCGCTGTTGATTTTTTTCGTCCCTGCTCTTTTTTTCGCATGCAAAGAAAGGCCTGCACGTTATAAGCAAGCAACAATCCCGCCGTACCGTAATTCACCAACGCCAGAAACGCTGTTTCCATTTCTTACTCCACCCCTCTTTTTAAGTGCCCTCTGGTATAGCCGGGACCGGTAACCGCCCCTTCCATACCGCTCGCACTCCTTAAAATACGCTCTGTTTCTTCCCTTGTTTCAAAGGTAAAATCAACCCGGATTGCATGCGGATGCAGGCGTTCCACCGTATCCGTCCCGTCAAGAAGCGACAGACATTCCGGATTATAAATCAAGTTATAGCACTCCCGACAATTCTGTGTTACCGGCAGTTTCTTGCCCACACGGTCCGTCAAAATCATCGTTTCCGTTTCCAAATTACTCTCCGTTCCTTTGCCGTTTCTGCAAAGGCCCGTGGTTTTCCTGATACAATGTGCCGACACCATGAGCGGAATTCGCCCGTACACAACAAGTGTCATATCTTCAACACCGAGACCGAAAAGCTCCCGTTCGGAAAGCTCATACGGCGCCGTGGTAAGCCCGACAACATTACCGAACATTTCATGATAAAACGCCTTTGCTTCCCGGTTTATCACATACACCGAAGCATCCAGCACACAGCGGTTCCGCCAATCGTCCTCTCTCTCCTGTACAAACGCCAGCGTCTCATAATTCCGAATCAAATATCCGTCAAAAGCTTCCCGAAACATCCCGAAAGAATCTGCCAACCGCTCCAAGGTATCCTTTCTGCAGATTCGCGGGAAACAATACCAGACTTCTTTCCCTTCCTTCCGCAGTTTCTTTGCATAGGCGCAAACATCCGCCTCGTTCCATCCCGCAAAATCCACATATACACGGCGTACCTGCGGATTTTCTGCCGCTGCCTCTGCCTGATTCCTCGTACTGACCACGCAATCCAAATGCGGTCGACCAAACACTCCTTTATCCTTTCGGCCTATCTCCTGAGTTTTCGTCTTTTCCGATATTTTTTCCCGTACAAACAGGCCCTGCATTGCCTCGGAAAGCATCGCCAGCGCAGTTCGGCGCAGTTCATTTAACAAGCCGTTGGGTAAAAAAACATCATCCATCAGTATAACGTTTAATTCTTCAAAGTAAAACGATTCGTTTCCTGTCTTGGACAGTTGCTTTTTTACGGTATCTTCCGTCGCCGGAAGCTTTCCTGCCTTCTCACAGAGGAATCCTTCGCAAACTACAGAAACAAGCTCTTTCTCTTGTTTCGGAAATGCCACCGGAAGAAGCAAACGTTCTCCGAGGGCAGACACCTCTAAGGTACACAACTCGCCCGCCTTCGCATAAAATTTGCCCTTTACCGGCACCTTTAACTCCTTCTTTACATAAGACTCTTCCAATTGCTCCAACAGTACACTGTTTCGCATCCGATATACCGTATCTCCCGGTCTTGCGGAAAGCTTCGGAAGAAGCTTTGCCTTTATCTTTTCTCCGGCCTTTGCGCCGGCTCCCAACGTATACTCGTAATAGCCCGGCTCTCCGGTCCCTTTCCCCGACTCTCTGCGAAGTTCCAATACATCCTGCGGATTTACGTCCTTTTTAAGACGAATCAAGGCTTCTCCCTTGCCTCCCTCAATCACCTCGCCTACCGGTACACCAAAATGCCCCGGACGATTCACAGACATCAGCTCTTTCCCGTTATGCGTAATAAAACAGCCCGTCGTAAAACCGCCTCTGTTATACACATCCGCCAACCGCTCCGTCTCCTCTGCAAGAAGATTCGGGTGCTCCCGTAAATAGGCGTGATAACCTTCTTCTCCCAACGAAGCATACATATCCGTAAACTTCCGGTACGCTGCCGTTACTGCCGCTGCGTACTCCGGACGTTTCATTCTTCCTTCGATTTTAAAGGAGGCTGCTCCTGTATTAATAAGTTCCGGAAGCATGGTAAGTCCGCACAAATCCTTCGGACTGAGCAAATACTTCTTTCCGAAAGCATCACTGTCATATTCCATACGGCACGGTTGGGCACAACGTCCCCGATTCCCGCTCCGTCCTCCGATTATACTGCTCATGAGACATTGTCCCGAATAGCAATAACAAAGTGCCCCATGAACAAAGATTTCCACTTCTTTTCCGCTTTTTTTGCAAATCTCTGTAATCTCCCGCAAAGAAAGCTCTCTTGCCGGAACCAATCTGGTCACCGGATACCCGTCAAACAAACGAATCCCTTCTGTCGCTGTCAGCGTCATCTGGGTACTGGCATGCAAAGAAAGGCCCGGAAACTCTTTTGCCAGGAAGCGTAAAACTCCTACGTCCTGCACAATGGCCGCATCCAGACCGACGGAATAATAAGGAGCTAAGAACTCGTACAACGCATCGAACTCCTGCTCCTTCACTAACGTATTTACCGTAAGGTACAAGCGTTTTCCCCGCAAATGCACATACCGGATGGCCTCTATCATCTCGTCAGTATCCGGATTGTCCGCGTATGCTCTTGCACCGAAACTGTTCCCTCCCATATATACCGCATCGGCTCCTGCGGACAAGGCGGCCTTTAAAGCCTCCATACTGCCTGCCGGAGCCAAAATTTCAGGCTTTTCCATGATATCCCTCTAACTCGGTTTCCAACCGTATAATTCGTTTCTGTGCTTCCAGATTCTCTTTCTTTAAAGCTTCGATTTCTCTTTGTGCAGCCTCCAGCTTCGTCTGAGCCGTAATCACCTCATGCTTTAAATCAAAAATCTCGCCGCTTTTTGCAACGGAATCCCCGCTGGTCTCTTCCATCTGCTTCTTTAACTTAAAATAGTCATCCGCAAGGTTTAGCTGCAATACCATATTTTTCATTTCCATATCCAGCATACGATAGGAATCCGTCTGCTTCAATTCGTTATACTTAGCATTCAGGTATGTTGCCACGCGCTGCAAGTACTCCTCGCTTTCATAACCGCTTAAGTTTACCCGCTTTCCGTTGATAATCACTTCAACTCCGTTTTTCTTGTTCATTTCGTACCCTCCTGACTACTCCTTCGTATCCGGCTCCGGGAGCCCCACATGGCGATATGCCTTCGGCAATACCACACGTCCTCTCGGTGTCCGCGCCACAAAACCATTCTGTACCAAAAACGGCTCATAAACCTCTTCGATGGTCCCTGCATCCTCGCCGATGCTGACCGCCACCGCTTCTAAGCCTACCGGTCCGCCGTGAAACTTCTCAATCATAGCAAGAAGTACTCTGCGATCGATATGGTCAAGGCCTTCCTTATCCACTTCCAGTAAATCCAAGGCCTTATCCGCCAGCTCCTTTGTAATGACACCGTCTCCAACTACCTGAGCATAGTCCCTGACACGTTTTAAGAAACGGTTGGCCAAACGCGGTGTTCCTCTGGAACGACGTGCAATCTCAAGAGCGCCGTCCTCTTCTATCTCTACCTTAAGCACTCCTGCGGAACGCTTTACAATCTGTGTCAGTTCCGCATCCGTATAAAACTCCAGCCGGGCTACCACACCGAATCGGTCACGAAGTGGCGCCGTCAACATTCCCGCGCGGGTCGTTGCACCCACCAGCGTAAAATGCGGTAACGAAAAATGCTTGGACACCGCACTGGCTCCCTGTCCGATTAACACGTCCATGGAAAAATCCTCCATGGCAGAATACAAAAACTCCTCTACCTGACGAGGAATCCGGTGAATCTCATCAATAAAGAGCACATCGCCCTCATTTAACTTATATAGAATCGATGCCATATCTCCCGGCTTTTCAATTGCAGGACCCGCTGTGGTACGGATATTCACGCCCATCTCGTTGGCGATAATCCCGGCAAGGGTCGTCTTACCCAGACCCGGCGGTCCGAAAAACAACACATGGTCCAGTGTCTCCTTTCGTTCCTTTGCCGCCTCGATATAAATTTTTAGCATTTCCCGGACCTTTGCCTGTCCGATATAATCCTGAAGCAGCTGCGGACGTAGACCGACTTCGGTCTTCTTCTCATCTCCCAGAGCCTCTGTTGTAATCAATCGTTTCGCCATTGTTTCCTCTACCTTCCGAACTTTTCCGTAATCACCCTACATGCCTACTGTCACAGACTTTGCATGCTTCCCGTCAGCCTAACTGACGTAAGCTCAAACGAACCATATCGTCGTCGGTCATACCCTCGGTCATCTCTACTTCTTTTACCGCACGGGCTGCCTCCTTCTCCGCATAGCCCAGCGCCACCAATACCTGCAAAGCATTTTCACGAAGCTTCTTTGCTTCTTCCGACTCACTCTTCTTCGGAGTAGCCGCATTTTCCGTAAACGCTTCCGCAAAGGCCAGATTCAACGCCATAATCTTATCCTTCAACTCAATCACCAGACGTCCTGCCGTTTTTTTACCAATCCCCGGTGCCGCCGCCAAACGGTCCGCATCCTCGGAAAGTACTGCCGCGCGAAGCTCGTCCGCACCGATGGAGGACAATATGCCAAGCCCAAGCTTCGGTCCGATACCGCTGACTGTAATGAGCAACTTAAATATGGTCAAATCCGCCTTGGAGAGGAAGCCGTATAATGCTACACCGTCTTCTTTTACCTGTAAATAGGTATACAACTTTAACTCTTCACCTTCCGCCGGAAGCTTCTCCAAATCCGTCGGCATTACCGCCACCTCGTAGGCAATACCACCTGCCGTCTCTATCATTACCGCATTGCCGTCCGCTTCCGCAAACACGCCCTTTATATATGCAATCACGTTTGTCACCTCATACTTTACTTTATCTTTTCAAACTTCCCCTTCGAAAATTGCAGTCTGCCTTCGTCGATAAACCGCACCACTTCAAAGGTCGGAATCTCCAACCCATCCGCAATCTGAATCGCATTGCTGTTTGGAAACTTCTTCAAATATTCCTCGATTCTGCTAAATAAAATATCATCCAATTCCTTGCAATGATTACATACCACGGACGTATAGGTACTCTTAAACATAGCTCCGCAATACTTGCATTGATTCAGCCTCATGCGATCACCTCCTTACGGATAGACTTTCACATCTATAGTATAGCACAACACTTTCCCAGATGGAATAGTTATTTTCTTATTTTTCCTTAAAATACAAGGAGATTTTCCGTATACTTTTTTCCCTTTCCTCTACCAAAAACGTGCAACATATGATACACTGATACTATCGTCAGAGGTACCCAATGTGCCTCTATGCAAAGGAAGTGCGCTATGATTACATTGACCACACCGTTTATACCGGAATTTACGCCTTATCTTCCGCCTGATCTGCAGGCAAAGCGGGCGCTTTATTTTGATATCGAAACCACCGGGCTTTCCGCTCAGAGTTCTTATGTATACCTCATCGGCTGTGCCTATAAGGAAGATGACACTTATTTTCTGACTCAATGGATGTGTACGGAACCTGCGGAGGAAAAGGAGCTTTTGCGCCTTTTTTTTGAAAAAGCAAAGGAGTATGACTTGCTCCTTCACTACAACGGCACGGGATTTGATTTACCTTTTTTAGAAAAGAAAGCAAAAAGACATTGCCTGACGTACCCTCTTCAGGATTTGGAAAGTCTGGATTTGTATACGGTTGCCCGGAAATATAAAAACTATTTACCGACAGAGGATTTAAAGTTAAAATCCATGGAGCGTTTTTTCGGTTTTACCCGAACGGACACCTTTTCCGGCGGCGACTTAATCGAGGTCTATGCACAATTTCTCGGCCTGTACCGCTTAAACGAACTGACAAATCACAGCAAAGAACAGGAGGTCACCGCTCTCGGTCATGTTCTTCTCCTTCATAATGCAGAAGATATCAAAAATCTTCCGTCTCTTACGGTACTGCTGTTTTTACAGAATTTATCCATGGAACTTACCGTAGAACGTTTGCAACCGGCTTTGCCGAATGCCCTGGCGGATGACCCGGAACTTCGGGAAGCCTTGAGCAAAATCAAACTGACGCCGAAAGCGGTTTCGGTGGATTATGCCTTTCCGTTTATCTTGCCGACTCGTTGCGAACTATGCCTTCCCTTCGACGACCGGATGATTACGATTACGTTAAGTAAAAACGGACATGTGATGGTTCTTTTGCCGATTTATTCCGGCGAACTGAAATACTTCTATCCGAACCCGGCAGATTACTACTATCTGCCGTTAGAGGACTGCGCCATGCACAAAAGTGTCGCTTCTTTCGTAGAAAAGGAATATCGAAAAAAAGCCACGGCAGCCACCTGCTATACAAAGAAAGCCGGCGCATTTCTTCCTCTGGCCCTGCGAAATCAGAAAAACACACAGAAAAAAGCAAATTCTACCAGTGTAGAACCCATAGGCGCACAAATAAAAAAAGAAGCACAGAAGGAATCCTCTCTTCCATGCTTCTACTCCGATTACAAAAGTAATTTCTGCTATACCGCCTACAACGATGAGCTGAAAGCAAACGGTCTGACACCGGTAATCAAGTCTTTGCTCGACTCCTATTTATGATTCTGTCTTCACTCCGGTAATAAACTCCGCGTACGGCAGAGTCTCCACCCAGGCACAGAACTCACGCCACTCCGGCAGTCTGTGATTCTTACGCTGGGCATAAATGGTCTTTAACTGACGGTAATTGGTGGTCATGGCCGCTGTCAGCTTAAAGCCGCACGGATTGGAATACAGAAGACGCAAATAATCCTCCGGATCATTGGTCTCGTTGTACTTGTCCTTTAACTCATTCATAATAGCAATCATACGCTTGTCCGTATACTCACTGTACTGATTGTCCAAATCAAACTTCGCAATGCGATGCATAGTGGACTGGCTGGAAATAAAATCAAGGAAATGATACCGCTCCGCCTCTGTCCATGCCTTTACCGTAAAGGTCAAGTCGAACTGTACGATAATACCGGTCATAAACTGGTCATGTCCGCTCCCCCGCTCACAGGTTGCAAGCTTATAGGTGGTCGGTACGATATCACCGTTTAACTCCTCAGTCTTTGTTGCCATCGGGAATTTGCTTCCCCGTACCGCACTTTCTAAACCGTATACTTTTACATTGCTGACTACCATCTCTTACCCCTCCGTATTCTGTATTTTATTCTTCCGAAATCCGAAGAAAAGCACCATTCCCACGCCCGCCGCAAAAATGAACAGTGAAATAAACTGTGAGGTGGACAGACCACCCACACCGCCTCGTGGATCGTCTCGCAAAAACTCAATCAGGAAACGTCCGATACTGTAAAACAGCAAATAACATCCGGCAACCACGCCATCCTTTCCTGCTTTAAAAACCTTATTTGCAATCCATATAAGCAGGAAAAAGTGAACAAAATTTGCCACACTCATAATAAGCTGGGTCGGAATCACTTTCACACCAATCATATTGTGGTACACGGAATGATTAAACTCCATACCGTACCAGGCATCCGTCCGTCTTCCGTAACAACAGCCCGCCAGAAAACATCCGATACGACCGAAGCCCTGGGCCAGCGCGATAGACGGCATCACGATATCAAAATACTTTAAGAAGTTCAGCTTCTTTACCTTACAGTATAAAAAGCCGGCTAAAATTCCTCCGATAATACCTCCGTATACCACAAAACCGTATAAAATATCACGGAAGCCCAAACTACCGGAAAACAGACTCTTAAATTCCGTAATCACATACAACAATTTCGCACCTAAAAAGCCTCCCACCGCACACCAAATGCCAAGGGGCCAAATACGTTCCGCATCCAGCTTCTTTTTCGGTGCTCTTGCCTCTGCCACCATAAACGCCAGTACCACTCCGATGGCAATCATAAGACCGTATCCGTATACCTTAATCGGTCCGATTTCAAATAAAATCGATCTCATAACTACTTCCTTTCCGTTCCTCCCACATACTACCTATTTTAACAGAGCTCTAAATATTCCGCAAGGGCTGTACAAAAAAATCTTCCTAAACCTCAAACCAAGAGCTTTTATCGTACGGGTTTATATTATAATCCGTACACAACCAACGTTTTTTTCGATTCTCCCCATCTCTTATTATCAAACGCGACAGTTCCTCCGCATTCTCCGGAAACAACAAAAATTCTTCTTCCGTAATCCAATAATACTCAAAATAGCCGTTTGATACGGTGATATTCTCATAATGTTTCATGGCATAGATTTCTTCTCCAAACATCCCAACAGAGTTACCACCAACACCATCCTTTTTACGTTCAAAGTCATCATAGGTGTACCGTTTTTTCTTCACAAACTCTACCTTTGCATACTTCCTTGCAAGCGCCACCAGAAGCTCCACCGTCTTCTCCATGGCATCTACGCTGACATACTCAAAACGGCTGTGGAAATTCGCTCCACCGGTGCAAAGATTCGGACACGGAAGTCCCATATAGCTAAGTCTTGCTCCGTCGGTACCGCCGCGAATCGGCACTATCTTCGGCTCTACCCCCAGCTCCTTCATCGCTTCGCAGGCAGAATCCACTAAATGCATGTGGTTCGTCATTGCATCCTTCATGTTGTAATAAGAGTTCTTTATCGTCGCTACCACCGTACCCGAGCCGTACTTCTCGTTCAAGAACCGTACCGCATCAAAAAACAGCTTTTTCTTTCCTTCAAACAAGTCTCTGTCATGGTCACGGATAATATACTCTGCCTCCGCTTCCTCCACCGTACCGCTTAAACGATCCAGATGGAAAAATCCCTCGTAACATTCCGTGTACATAGGATTTTGCTGTACCGGAAGTAGGCTCTGGAACTCCTGAGCAATGAGAAGCGCATTCTTCATCTTCCCCTTTGCGGAACCCGGATGGACGTTTCTTCCGTAAAAGTGAACCGCAGCTCCCGCCGCATTGAAATTCTCGTACTCAAGCTCACCAAGCGCACCTCCGTCTACCGTATAGGCATACTTTGCTCCGAACTTTGCAATATCAAAAAAGTCCGTACCGCACCCGATTTCCTCATCCGGCGTAAACCCGATACAAATCTTTCCGTGCTCCACCTCCGGATGCGCCAACAAATACTCTGCCATAGCCATAATCTCCGCCACTCCGGCCTTATCATCCGCACCGAGAAGTGTCGTACCGTCAGTCACAATTAAATCCTGCCCCACAAGCTCTGAAAGCTCCGGAAACTCCTCCACAGACAACCAGATATCCTTTTCTTCGTTCAATAGCACATTCTTGCCGTCATAGTTTACCACACGCTTCGGCTTCACATTCTCACCCGTCACCGCCGGGGAAGTATCCATATGGGCAATAAAGCCCAGCGCCAGCGCATTCTCACAGCCCGCACTTGCCGGAATACTCGCATACACATAACAATGCTCCGTATCGTAAGTTATATCCGTAATTCCAAGTGTCTTCAACTCCCCTACCAAAACGTTCGCCAAATAATGCTGCTTTGCGGTACTCGGGGAAGTTCCGGTCCGGTCATCGGACCTGGTATCAATCTGTACATAACGTAAAAAACGGTCAATTACACTGCTCATAGCTTCATCTTTCCTTTCTGTTTATCTCGCAATAGAAATGCCTATTCTCAATCCAAAAACACTATCCCTAGTGTACCATATTGCAAAAGAAATGTCACGAAAAAAGAGCAAGTCATGCACCACAGTTTCTCTGTCATACATATGATTTGCTCTCTGTTCTCCCTTACTCTTAATAACATCCGCTACATTCCATTCGTCGTCTGAGTCTCTTTACTCTGCTTACAAAAGTTTCACTTGACAATTTCTTTTACATATTGTAAACTAACAGAAGGAAGTGGGTTTTCACCGTACAGTATATTACTCAAGCGGGCTACTCGCTTCCTTTTTTATTGATAAAAAATCGTATAAGTATTTCTTACCATCTTTCGCATGTCGCACCAACATTCTTGCGGAGTAAATATTGTATCTTGCCAATTCCCCACTCTTATCATCATACACCGGAAGCGCAAATCTCACATCATATCTGTACCAGCCGAATTTCGCGTCCGTTGCATGTTTTTTCTTCGTATTCTCTTGATAAGATTCATTTGTTGCAATTTGAATCAGTTCCGGAATCCCTTGAGATGCATTTGCTTTTGCCTTCGCCACAGGACCTTTCAATGCCAATCTACTTTCGGAATTTGCAAATTCATCCGGAAAATCCGAATCGATGTATACTATATCCGAATTCTCCTCTATTTCATAATACTCTCCGACATACTCTTTCAGATATTCTTCAATCTCCTCCCACTCTTCCCGATGTTTTCCTTTAAATCTAATATCATTAATCAATACAATTCGTCTCCCATCCGGTTCACGAATAATATTAACATTTCGCGATTTGCTCTTCTGTCTTCTCTCTTCTTCACGCCAATGTTCCTCCATACGAAGCTTGTATCCCATCAACCGAAGTAAATAATCCGGCATTTTTCGTCTTCCGGCTTCCCAATCCTCCATCGTTCGAAGCGGTATTCCAAAAGATTCTGCAAATTCCCTTCGATTTAAAGACAATGATTCTCTCATATCTCGTAATTCCAGTTTCTGAACCTCAATCTGAACGTTTCCTGTCATTTCCATACACCTCCCACGCAATGCGTGAGTCTATTGTAACACAATTATATTTATCGGTCAACAGATTAAATAAAAAGGAGTGGTTCAATGTACCCAAGAATCCGTAATCCATAAAGAAAACGCAAAGGCGCTGCCGCATACAAACGGCAACGCCCTTGCGTTTCTTCAGTTGTTTACAGTACACGTACCTTTAATACACCCTCAATTGCATTAAGCTTTTCTACAAAACTATCAGCAACCTCGGTTACTACATCAAGTACGGTGTATGCGAACTCGCCTCTGGACTTGTTCACCATGTTCTCGATGTTGATGTTCTCGGAAGCGAACACACCGGTAAACTGGGTGAGCATGTTCGGGATGTTCTTGTGGCAAATGGTAACACGGGCAGCGGTCTTGCAAACACCTGCGTCACATGCCGGGTAGTTAACGGAATTGATGATGTTACCGTTCTCAAGGTACTCTCTGATCTCGTTAACAGCCATAACAGCACAGTTGTCCTCGGACTCCTCGGTGGAAGCACCAAGGTGCGGAATAGCGATTACGCCGGCCATACCTGCGGTCTTTGCGTTCGGGAAATCGGTAACATACTTCTTTACCTTACCGGAAGCAAGTGCCTCTTCCATAGCCTCGTCGTCAACCAAAAGGTCTCTTGCGAAGTTGAGGATGATAACGCCGTCCTTCATCATAGCGATGGTGTCCTTGTTAATCATCTTCTTGGTGTTTACATTCGGATCCTCATTCTCAACAAGCGGAGTATGTACGGAAATGTAATCACAGGTAGAGAAAATCTCCTCACGAGTCTTTACGTGATGAACGGAACGGGAAATGTTCCAAGCAGCATCTACGGAAAGATACGGGTCACATCCGTATACATCCATGCCAAGGCTTACTGCTGCGTTAGCAAGCGGGCCGCCGATTGCACCGAGACCGATGATACCGAGCTTCTTACCCTTAATTTCCTGACCTGCGAACTTTGCCTTACCCTTTTCTACGAGCTTTGCAACGCCCTCATCATCCTTTACGGTCTGAACCCAGTTCACACCACCGATGATGTCTCTGGAAGCAAGTAACATACCTGCTACCGCAAGCTCCTTAACACCGTTTGCATTAGCACCCGGGGTATTGAATACAACGATACCTTCCTCTGCGCACTTTGCAAGCGGAATGTTGTTAACACCTGCGCCTGCTCTTGCTACGCAAAGAAGCTTATCGGAAAACTCCATCTCATGCATAACTGCGGAACGAACTAAGAATGCCTCTGCTGCTGCCGCATCCTCGGTCTTTGCGTAGTCTGCGGTAAAATTGTTAAGACCGATTGCTGCAATCGGATTTAAGCAATGATACTGGTACATAATGAACCCTCCTGTTTTTATTTACTTATGCCACCGAAATCGCTTCCGGTGGCATATTAGAATACTTATTAAAATAAAATCTTGCTTACAAAATTCTCCGCCAAAATTACTTGGTATTTTCAGCCTCGAACTTCTTCATGAACTCTACAAGAGCCTCAACGCCTGCCTTCGGCATAGCATTGTAGATACTAGCACGCATACCGCCAACGCTTCTGTGACCCTTCAGGTTCTCGAAGCCTGCTGCCTTGGCTTCCTTAACAAACTTAGCATCAAGCTCGTCATCGCCGGTAATGAACGGAACGTTCATGAGAGAACGGTCTTCCTTACGAACGGTGCCCTTGAACATCTTGCTCTGGTCAAGGAAATCGTAAAGAATCTTAGCCTTCTCTTCGTTGTGCTTCTTCATAGCCTCTAAGCCGCCCTGCTTCTTGAGCCACTTAAATACCTTACCGCAGATGTAGATACCGTATGCCGGCGGAGTATTGTATAAGGACTCGTTGTCAGCATGAATCTTATACTTTAACATGGTCGGAGTGCCCGGAAGGGTATCCTCGGTGATTAAATCCTCACGGATAATAACAACTACCACACCTGCCGGTCCAACGTTCTTCTGAACGCCGCCGTAGATGATACCGTACTTGGTTACGTCTACCGGCTCGGAAAGGAAGCAGGAGGACTGGTCAGCTACCAAAGTCTTACCCTTGGTGTTCGGAAGAGTCCAGAACTTCGTACCGTAGATGGTGTTGTTCTCACAAATATAAACGTAGTCAGCGTCCTCGCTGATCGGAAGATCGGAACAATCCGGAATGTAAGAGAAAGTCTCGTCAGCGGAAGATGCGATTGCATTTGCCTTACCGTACATCTGTGCTTCCTGATAAGCCTTCTTTGCCCACTGACCGGTTACGATGTAGTCGGCAACCTTGTTCTTCATCAGGTTCATCGGAATCATAGCGAACTGCTGGGAAGCACCGCCCTGTAAGAACAATACCTTGTAGTTATCCGGAATGTTCATCAGGTCTCTTAAATCCTGCTCAGCGGTCTTGATGATTTCATCATAAGCCTTGGAACGATGGCTCATCTCCATAACGGACATGCCGGTTCCCTTGTAATCCAGCATTTCTTCTGCTGCTTCTCTTAATACTTCCTCCGGTAA
>SVEN01000050.1 GCA_015057365.1 Lachnospiraceae bacterium
TAACCTCCTTTGGTTTTATGTGGTTGGCGAACCTACATAATTATACCACTGGAGGTTTTTTACTGTAAGCTGAAGCAGCTGTGGACACACCTGCATAGCAGGTGGTTTATTAAAAGATGCTACACAAGGAAAATGGCAGAGCATTAACGCTCTGCCACTATTCCTTTAATAAAGCTCTTTCTGTGTATCGAACACGGTCCGTCTTTACGGAGCTTTTCCATATGCTCTGCCGAGCCGTAGCCCTTATTTCCTGCAAAACCGTAGCCCGGGTATACCTTGTCAAACTCCACCATCATCCGGTCTCTCGTTACCTTCGCAATGACGCTGGCCGCCGCAATAGACAGACTCTTGGCATCGCCTTTTATAATCGGAACCTGCTTCACGTTCTTTCCGCCGAACAGCTCGTTTACCCCCGGTATGGTTACCGCATCGTTTAACAGTACGTCCGGTGCACCGCAGGTCTCCGCCATTTTCTGCATTGCCTCCCGCATGGCACGGAAGGTAGCCTGCAAGATGTTAATCTCGTCAATCACCGTATGGGACACACAGCCGATACCGTAGGCTACCGCTTTCTCCAAAATCTCCGGAAACAGCTCTTCACGTTTTTTCTCGGATAACTGCTTGGAATCGTTCAGATATAAAATCCGACAATCCTTCGGCAATACCACACAGGCTGCAACCACCGGACCAGCCAGAGGACCTCTTCCTACTTCATCGATACCGCAAACCACGTTGTAGGCCTCGTATTCCCGCTCAAAAGCAAGCATTCCGTCCACTCTGGCACATTCCGCCAGGAACTTCTCCTTACGCTTTCTTGCCTGTTCTATGAGCTTTACAACGCCGCTTCTGGTATCATCGGCATATAATGCAATTACAGCCTCTAATTCTTCATAAGAAGCCGTCGCCAGTGTTTCCTTGATTACTTCGATTTTTTCAGCCATAGCATAACCCCATCTTTCATAACCCCTGTTTTAGAAGCCTTTTTGCTTTTCTACAATAGTCGTATCCTCTGTTTTCGGCTCCTTCTCCACTTTCTCCAGCGTAATTCTGCCGATTTTTCCGGCGCGGTAATCATCCATAATAATGCCCGAAGCACGCTCGATATCGGCTTCGCCGCCCTTTTTCAGGCAACCGCGCTTTCTTGCCACACGCTCTAATGCTTCAAAACCGTCGGCACATTCTTCAATACCGTACTTTGCATTAATTACGCCCGGATATTCCTCGTATAAATAGGAAAGTAAGGTCATAGCCAGCTCTCGCACATCCAGAATGTCCTCGTTTATCGAACCGATCCACGCAATTCGCAGGCCCACCTTCTGATCCTCAAACTTCGGCCACAAGATACCCGGAGTATCTAAAAGCTCCAGCTCCTTATTCAGACGAATCCACTGCTTTCCTTTCGTTACACCCGGTTTATTGCCTACCAGAGTCACACTTTTTCCCGCAAAGGAATTGATAAAGGTAGACTTACCTACATTCGGAATACCTACAATCATGGCCCGGAGCGGTCTGCCGATAATACCGCGCTTTAGGTCACGCTCCCTCTTCTCTTTACAAGCTTCCTTTACCACGTTCAATACGTTTTTTACACCGGAGCCTGCCTTGGAATTCACCGTCAGTACAAAATATCCCTTTTTCTCATAATACGCCTTATATTCCTTGGTACGGACCTCATCCGCCAAATCTGCTTTATTAAGCAAAAGCACCCGCGGCTTGTTTCCCGCAAACTTCTCGATGTCCGGATTCTTCGAACTGTACGGAATACGGGCATCGACTAACTCTATTATAACATCCACCAGCTTCAGCTCATCTTGAATCTGGCGCTTTGCCTTACTCATATGTCCCGGATACCACTGATACTGCATTTTACACCTCCGTAGGGCTTCTCTTCTTCCTCAAAACCATTTCCTGCAACTATTGATTCTTCTCCAGATTCATCTGGGAAATAATATTAAACGGATCCAGCGTCAACCACGCCTTTCCTACAATTTGCTCCTTCGTTACATTGCCGATATTGGCAAACCGACTATCCTCACTCTTATTTCGGTTATCTCCCAGCACAAAATACTCGTCCTCGTCCAACGTAAACTCCTCCGCCGCAAGGCCCGACAAATGAATCTGCGGTAAGTCCTTGACCGATTCCTTTAAAATCGTTCCGTTAATATAAACACTGCCGTTTACAATCTGCACGGTCTCACCCGGAAGGCCGATTACTCGCTTTACGTGATAATAGCTGTGCTCCTCACCCGCCTGCTCAAACACGATTACGTCAAACCGGTCCGGCCCTTTTCTCAGATAAGACAGCTTGTTTACAATTATCGACGTTCCTTCGGTCAGTGTCGGCTCCATAGACGTTCCCGGCACCACCGTACGTTCAATGGAAAGCTTCACCAGAAAAAAGGCGAGCACAATTACCGCTACGGTTTCCAAAAACAAAAACAATAATCCCCGTAACTTCTTTTTCTTTTTTCTTTTATTCCGATTATCGCTTAAATCAAAATCATAGCCTGCCATGTTTCACCCCGTTTCCTACCTGGCGCAGGCAGTGCTTCGCACCTCGCCCACGGATAAATTGAAAGGGACAATTTGCATTGTCCCTTTCGCCAACTTATTTTACAAGTTCCTTAACCTTTGCCTTCTTACCGACTCTGTCACGTAAGTAGTTGAGCTTTGCTCTACGAACCTTACCGCGACGGATTACTTCGATCTTCTCAACGATCGGAGAATGTACCGGCCAAGTCTTCTCAACACCAACACCGTTGGATGTCTTTCTTACCGTAAAGGTCTCTCTAGCGCCACCGTTCTGTCTCTTTAAAACGGTTCCCTCGAAAATCTGGATACGCTCACGGTTACCCTCTTTTACCTTTGCGTGTACACGTACGGTATCACCTACGTTAAACTCGGTAACCTCTGCCTTTAACTGAGCTGCTTCAATGTTCTTAATAATGTCGTTCATGTTGCGACCTCCTTAAAAATATGGACATTCATACTACCGAGTGCGGCACAGCGGAACATCTTGTCTCACAATCGATGATTATACCATAGATTCAGAAGGAATGCAAGCACTATTTTCAACTTTTTCCAACAAAAAGGCTGCAACTCCTATCCTTATGACTTGCAGCCCGGTATTTCTTATAAGTACTGAATCAACTCACCGATTACACCGCTCAGACGCGCATCGGAAAGGCCGAAGTCCATCTCCTTGTAGCTCCATGCACTGCGACCGATGCCCAGCTCCTCAAACGCCTCATGAATGGCCTTATACCACTTTACCGTATCCTCCGGAGATACTCTGTCAATAACACCGTACTCACCGCAATACAAGGATGTATTGTACTTCTCTGCAGTAGCCACAGCGGAAGCAAACCGCTCCTTGAAGTATTCCTTAGTAAGATTAAACTCTGCAAACGCGAAACGCTCCTCCGGAACAATCATATCGGTCCAGGTAGCTCCCTGATGAGTAAATTTAAGCGGGTCATAACAATGCATGTTAAAGATAACCTTATCATCTGCCGGTGCTCCCAAATCCTTTACCGCATCCGGAGAGTTGTTCCAGTAGCTGCCCAGTAAAATCAATACATCAGGTGCGTACTTACGGATTCTCTTGATACACTCGGTGGAAATGCGGTTCCATGCCTCGATAAAGGACTGATCCGTAATCTCGTTTAACAGCTCGAATACGACGTTTTCCGGGTCGTTACCGAATCTCTTTGCCATTTCTTCCCAAAGAGCGTAAAAGCTGTTCTGAAGCTTCTCACTGTCAAAAAAACCGCTTTCCTTTTCTCCCTCGTCAAAGGAAAATCCCTTTGTCTTATGTAAATCCAACACTATTTTCAGACCGTACTTTTTCGCCCAACCGATGGCCTTTGCAATACGTTCAAAGCCATCCTCGATAAAGCTGTCATCCTCCGCCTGCACAATATTAAAATCGAACGGAAGTCTCACATGATCTACACCCCAGGAAGCAATTTTTTCAATATCCTGTTCAACGATAAAGCCGTCCAACCGTTCCTTACTGTAATCGCACTGGGACAACCAACCGCCAAGATCAACACCTTTTTTAAATCCCACGAAATCTCTCATTTATAAAACCTCCTAACGCAATTAATACCATTTGATGAGTCATAGTGTATCATGTTTTCTCTAAAACGCATACCATAAAATTATTCTTTTTATCATCTGTCTGTCATAATATTCGAACATAACATTTAAAGAATCAACGTGTGTGGAACTGTTGCTCTCGATACTCCCGCGGCGTTACTTTCACATAGCGTTTAAACATGGAAATAAAGTGACTTTCCGAGCAAAAGCAAAGACTGTTGGCTATCTCCGCCGAAGATAACTCCGTATAGCGGAGCATCTTTTCTGCCGCTTCAATACGCTTTTGCATAATGTATCGTGAAACCGATATTCCCACTTCCTTATGAAACAGTTTCGATAAATAGGTGGGACTGAGCTTTGTTTCCTCTGCCAAATCAGCCAGTGCGATTTTCGTATGCAGGTGGGAATAAATATACTCCAGACACACAATAATTGCCTTGGAATACATGGTTTTCTTACGAATGGAGCGCATACGCCTCGCATACGCCTCAATCAATTCCCGATGAATGGAAGTGATTTCCTCTTCTGTCTGCATCTTGTCGATACGTTGTATATAAATATCACTGCGGTTATAAGCCTCCTCCATCTCCATACCGCCTTCTATACAGTATCTCGTAATAAAGGCAATGGTAATGATAAGATGGTACTTAAGATTTCGCATTTTATCCTCGCTGAGTACCCCCATGCCGTCCCCTCCGAAGGGCTTCATCAGTGCCAGCGTCTCTTCCACATTCCCCATTTTGATACTCTGATAAAACTCTACTTCCTTATCATACGGGGTGTGAAACCGGTTATCTTCCCGGTTTTCAAACTCAATCTGCGCCAATGCTTTCTGCATATCAAGCTTCAAAGAAATCGCCTCCCTTCGTAGCTTCTATTATAACCGAACTCGTTTTTTTATACAACAAAAAAACAGCCTTTTCTGCAAAAAGACTGTTTTTCCCTTAAATGAGATTGCTCTCAAAAAACAAATTCTCTACAACTGTTTTATACTCACTTAGCTTCTCACACTTTCGTATCTGCTTTCGAACCTTTTCACTGTCAAGAAAGCTGTCCAGCAAATAGAACCAAAGCTCCTTCATCTTATAAAGCAAATCCCTGTCACAGGACAATACCGCTCCGTACTCTGTCATCAATTGCTCATGAAACGCTCGTATGGTCTCTCTGCGCGTTTTCTCATCCGGCAATACTTCGCCTCGCAACCGTCCAATCAGATACGGATCACTGAGTAATCCCCGTCCCAACATTACACTTTGGAGCTCCGGAAAACGTGCGGTCAGTTTCTCATAGTTTTCCTTCGTAAAGATATCACCGTTATAACAAAGCGGCCGTTCCCATTTCTCATAAGCATAGGCAAAGGTCTCCATCCGTACCTGTCCCTTATAAAAGTCCTTCTGAATCCGCGGATGTACCGTCAGCTCCTTTATCGGAAACTTGGCAAACAGCGCCAGAATCTCTTCCCAATCCTCCGCATCGTTCCGACCGACTCTGGTCTTTACGGACACCTCCAGGCTACACGTTTCAAACACCTCGTCAAAGAACCGCTCCAGTTCGTTAAGCCGCGAAAGAAACCCGGAACCTTTCCCTTTCGTCACCACCGTTCCCGATGGGCAGCCAAGGTTAAGATTCACCTCCGTATAACCGTACTCGCTCTTTAAATACTCCGCCGCCATTAAAAAGTAATCGGCACGATTTGTAATAATCTGCGGCACCACCTGCATTCCGGCATTGTTTTCCGGAAGCACATCCCTCTTCTCTTTGTTTCGCAAAATCTTATTCCCGTCCGGAGAAATAAAGGGAGTAAAATACTTGTCCGGTACAGGAAAATATTTATGAAAGGCACGTCTGTATATATGTCCCGTAATTCCTTCCATAGGTGCAAAATAGAAGTTCATCGTTATTTCTCCTGTTCCGCCAGAAGCTTCTCCAAATACTGCTTCTCCTTCTTTGACAGCACCGCATCCTTTAGTAAATCCGGACGTGCCGCCAGCGTACGTTCAATGGACTTTTCCCGTCGCCATTTCTCGATATTGGCGTGGTGTCCGGAAAGTAACACCTCCGGCACCTTGCGACCTTCGTATTCTTCCGGTCTCGTGTACTGCGGATACTCCAAAAGATTATCCTGGAAACTTTCAAACTCCGCCGAAGCCTCGTTATTTAATACCCCCGGCACCAGGCGGGACACCGCATCAATCATCATCATGGCCGGAAGCTCACCGCCGGTCAATACATAATCTCCCGCAGATACCATATCCGTCACTACCATCTCCAGAGCCCGCTCATCAATTCCCTCGTAATGACCGCACAGGAAAATCAAATCCTCTTCCTTGGCCCATTCCTCTGCCTTCTTCTGGGTAAATGTCTCCCCCTGCGGCGTCAAATATATTACCTTCGTCTTCTCCCTGCGTTCCTCCGGAATCAGACTCTTTACATAGGCACAGGTCTTTACCACCGGGTCCGGTGCCATCACCATACCGGCGCCTCCACCATAAGGGTAATCGTCCACACGCTTATGCTTATCCTCGGAAAACGCCCGGATATCCACCGCCTTAATCGACAGCAGCCCCTTTTCCGTCGCCCGGCCGATAATACTGGTATTTAAGCCCTGCTCTACCATGTCAGGGAACAATGTCATCACATAAAAATTCATAAAGCCCCTCCACCGTCCGGTACAATTGCAACATCCCTTTCACAATCCACCGAAACCCGGTATTCATCATATTTTCGCAATCATTATACTACGCTCGACATTTCATGTCAATGAAACGAAACCTTCGTATTACTGACTGACCCATTCCTTCTTCTTTTTTAACAAAAAACGTTTTTTATACTTTAAATTTGCATATTCCGTGATTTTTTTCAGATATACCACATCATACGCCCCTCCTACGACACCTACAATCGGGATCCCCTGCAAAAACTTCATGTACAACAATTCCTTGGAAAGCCCGGCCGCCGTCCGTTCAATCTGCTGTTTTTCGTCATAATTGTCCGGGACCTCATTCTGCTCTATGTAGGCATTTAGCATATCATCAATCTTACGCAGTTCATCCCCATATGATACCGCCCCTTCAATCAACAGCAGAATAAACCGGCGTTCTTCCTCGCTTTCATAGTCATATCCGTAATCCAACGCAATTTCATATACGCTACGCAGGATAAAACCCACAAACAACGCAATATCCGGAAGTCCTGCTCCGAAGGCACCCATCCCGATTCCTGCAGCACCGGACACCAGCAAATTTAACCGTCCTGCTTTTTCTGCTTTCTTTTCAAACACCTTTAGAGACCCTCTGGTCTGCCACACCTCATCCGCATATTCGTTAATCTTGAAGCTTTTTTGCAATTCATCCTTCTTAAAGGTCTTTTCTATAATGCCCGTACCCTTTTCAAAAATCATTCCAAATGCCTTGGCAAAGGCTGAATCTAACGTCCCTTGCAGCTTTTCCGGTACCTTTTCCGCCAATTTCTTATTTAGGAATGTATCCTTCTTTTCTGTACGGCTTGCCAGAAACTTCTGCTCTTTTTTCTGAAACTGCCACCATTCTATGTCAATTGCACTCTTCTTCGAAGCCATATGATTCCCCTCCCGTTTTTTTCTTTATACCCTATTATACCATCGGTTTTTTTCAAGTCAATGACACAGACGAACCCTTAACGAAAGCTTAAAGCTTTTGTAAAATATCCAAACTGTGATGAGTCGCTCCGATTAAATCCTGTCGTTCACAGATGGTAAAATGATACCTCATCCACATCTCAAAAGTAGCATCATCCATGGAATCAATGCACTCCCGCATATAATTGGTCGCTCCGTCCGACGCCACAAGCTTCACTCTCGTTATGTCGGAAAACTGCTCATTTAAAGCATTAATATCCTCCACCCGGCTCAGTTCGAACAGATCCTTTTCTTCGGAAATACAGTGAAAATCATCCGTTATCATCTTATTATCGATACAATTCCACAGATTTCCCTTTCCGAATACAAATTGCAGCATGGTCGCCTCATTCATACAATATGCCACAAAAATATAACCACCACGCTTTGTTACACGAATTGCTTCCGCCATAGCCTTTCGTTTGTCTTCTTCCGTGTACAAATGATACATCGGACCAAGTACCAGAGTCATATCAAAGCTTTCATCCGAAAACCTTGATAAATCAAGCGCGGTTCCGTGATGGGTTTTGATGTTGGTCAGGCCTTCTTCGGTAATTTTTCTGTTCATAATCTCCAGATTATGCTCCGTGTACTCGAGGGCATCTACCTCATATCCTTCCTTGGCTAATTCCACACTGTAACGGCCCGTACCGGCGCCTACCTCCAGTATTTTTTTCTTTCTGTTCCCCAAAATTTCATGAATATACTTCATGGTAGTACGGTACTCCACCTGACCGTGTTTGCTTGTTAATCTTCCTTCTTCATCGTAATTGGCATAATAATTTTCCAAATGATTCATCCTCTGTTTACCTCCAGTTCAATACAATTCCACTGTTCGCCCAGTATTTCACAGATAATCTTTTCTTCCATCTCAATTTCTTCAAACCCTGCCGCTTTGTAGCAATAATAAGCAGATGGATTGTTTTCAAATACTCCTAAGGTTACTTTCTCTGCCTGTAACATATCAAAGGCATACCGAATCGCCATTTGTATCATTCGCTTTCCGTAGCCGCATCCGCGCTTACTGTCATCCACAATTACAAATCCGATACGAAGAACCTTCTGCGTGTCATCTGTATATCTCAAAATCAGATGACCTACAATGCCTTCCTCACAAACCGCAGTCAACGGATAGAAATTGTCCGGTTCCTCACAGTCCCCGTTACATTCCATATATTTATAATTCATGTCATCTGCGGTAACCGGATATGCACCGTACCGGTCCGAGCTCCACAGACGAAGAGCCCGTTCATCCTTAATCCAACTTATAATTGTTGCTGCATCCTGTGGCTTATAAGGTCGCAACTTCATCCCGTCTGCCGACTTTTTTCGCAATTGCTTTTTCATAATTTCATAGACCTGTATTACACCGTTGTTGCAATCCCAACTTCCGTGGTCAACCGTCTGATAGCCCGGCTTTGTATATTCTGCATCCTGCTCCTTTGCCAATAAAAACTCCATCTCTGTGTTCTCCTTTCGTCTCTATCCTTCTAAAAACATTGCTAAATTTGTATAATAAAACACCACCAAACAATCCTCTTATTGTCTGATGGTGCAAATTATTTGCCATATGTATTATGAAAAGCTTCCTACAGTACTATATTCGCTCCTGTAGAAAACTCTATGATTTCACAATGCAATATGTTCCATCAGCAAACAATCCCCACTGTAACGGCCAGACGGGATAGACGACGTAAGAATTATTCTGCTGATGAAAACGATTCATATCCTGCATTGTGCTACTTCCTTTCCGTAAAATTGTAATTGTCATTTATCATACACCTAATAAGGCGTATTGTCAATAAGTTTTTTTGAATAGAACAGGTTCCTTCCATGTTAATCCAACAGCCCCGGCAATATGTGCACGATCACCTTACCCTCTTCCAAGGAAATCTCCTTCACACAATCCTCAATATACGGAATCAGAACGGTCTCCTTGTTCGGTAAAGTCACCTCAAACACATCATTCGCTCCGGTCTGCAGCACCTCACTGAGTACACCAAGCTCCTCCCCCTCGTCCGTAACTACCTTCAGCCCGATTAAGTCGCAAATGTAAAACTCATTTTCGGCTAACGGCATGGCATCCTCACGGTCAATCAGAATATCCTTATTACGGTAAGTGGCCGCCTTGTCCATGTCACATATTTCTTTAAACTTCACGATTACCATCTGCTTAAAGAACTTCACGCCCTCTACCGTCACCGGAAGCAATTCTCTTCCCAAGTCCAAATAAGCCTTTTTTAACTTTTTAAAACGTGCCGGGTCATCGGTGGTGGGAAATACCTTCACCTCACCGCGCACACCATGGGTGGTTGTAATTACGCCCACACGTAACATAGTATCCTTATCCATAAACATTCCCTTTCTTTGTCTATCTTATTTATTAATCTCTATAATAAAGCAACGTCAGTCCTTGGCGAGGTCTTTTCGAGCCTAGTACTGCTACGTTACTGCACAAGCGAGAGCGGGTTCTCGTAGGAATTATTTCGATGCACCCGCGTGTACAAAACCCAAGGGGCTGCCCGGTCAAAAAGACCAAGCAGCCCTCTGTATTGGCATTATTGTAGTATTTCAACGACTACCTTTTTGTCGTCTCCGGCAGCTGCGGACTTTACCACGGTACGGATAGCCTTGGCAATACGGCCTTGTTTTCCGATTACCTTACCCATATCCTCCGGTGCCACACGCAACTCGACGACAATCGACTTCTCGGTTTCCTTCTCGGTCACCTCGACTGCCTCCGGATGATCTACAAGTGCCATAGCAATAACTTTTACTAACTCTTTCATTACTACACACCTTGCCCTTTCCGGATACTGCCGTACCCGCGCATCCTATTCCTACTTCTCGATACCGGCCTTCTTCAATAACTTAGCAACGGTCTCGGTCGGCTGTGCGCCGTCAGCAAGCCACTTCTTTGCAGCCTCCTCGTTTACGTTGAAAACGCTCGGCTCCTTGGTCGGATCATAGATACCGATTTCCTCAATGAATCTACCATCACGCGGAGATCTGGAATCTGCAACAACGATTCTATAGAAAGGTGCCTTCTTCTGACCCATTCTCTTTAATCTGATCTTTACTGCCATTTTAATTTCACCTCCTTGAACTTGGTTTACATGTATCTTCAAAACGAATTGCTTCGCCTCGAAAGCTGATTCATTTAGAATCCGAACGGCATCTTAAAGCCTCGTCTTCCCTTGCCTCCCATCATACCGGAAAGCTGTTTCATCATCTTCTTCTGGCCCTCCACCTGCTTTACCAGACGGTTTACTTCGGAAATGTCCACTCCGGCGCCTGCCGCAATTCTGCGTTTTCTGGAAGGATTCAGAAGAGCCGGGTTGGAACGCTCTTCCGGCGTCATAGACCGGATAATGGCAATCATGCCCTTAAACATGTCGTCATTTAACTCCACGCCTTTTAATTGACTGCCTACACCCGGAAGCATGCTCATGATGGAATTGATACCGCCCATCTTCTTCATGTTTTCGGTCTGTTCCAAAAGATCGTTAAAGTCAAACTCTGCCTTCTTTAACTTCTTCTCCATCTCTCTGGCCTTGTCTGCATCAAACTCAGCCTGTGCTTTATCAATTAATGTAAGAATATCGCCCATTCCCAGGATACGGGAAGCCATACGATCCGGATGGAACTGCTCCACATCGGTGAGCTTCTCACCGGTACCCGCAAATAAAATCGGACGACCGGTTACCGCTCGGATAGAAAGCGCCGCACCGCCTCTGGTGTCACCATCCAGCTTTGTGATGATTACGCCTGTGATTCCGATTTCCTTTTCGAAGGTCTCTGCCACATTGACCGCATCCTGACCGGTCATAGCATCTACGGTAAGAAGTGTATTGGTTACATTCAGTGCTTCCTTGATCTGCTTAAGCTCCTCCATCAGTACTTCATCAATGTGAAGTCGTCCGGCGGTATCTACCAATACCACGTTATTGTTATTCTTCTTTGCATGCTCTAAAGCCGCTTTTGCAATGTCTACCGGATTGTTCTTATCCCCCATGGTAAACACCGGAACGCCTACCTTCTCACCGTTGATGATGAGCTGGTCAATCGCAGCCGGACGATACACGTCACAGGCTACGAGAAGCGGACGCTTTCCTTTACTCTTAAACTGACCGGCAAGTTTCGCCGCCATGGTGGTTTTACCGGCACCCTGCAAACCACACATCATAATGACGGTGATTTCGTTTCCCGGAAGGAATGTCAGCTCCGTAGTCTCGGAACCGAGTAACGCAACCATTTCCTCGTTTACAATCTTTATGACCATCTGCCCCGGCGTCAGGCTGCTCATAACATCCTGTCCGATGGCACGTTCTTCTACGGTTTTTACAAAATTCTTTACTACACGGAAGTTTACGTCTGCCTCCAAAAGAGCCATCTTTACCTCTTTCAGAGCCGCCTTTACATCTGCTTCGGAAAGACGTCCCTTACCTCGCAGATTTTTAAAAATCCCTTGCAGCTTTTCCGAAAGGCTGTCAAATGCCATAACTCCTCCTTATAACCAATTGAGAATCTCCTCGGTTAACCCTCTGGCTTCCTTTAGGTCATCCAAATTTCCTGTATTGTAACTGTGTCCCAAAAGCTCGTTAATCTTTTCGACACACCCTTTTGTTTTGTTAAACTTCTCTACCAGATGGAGCTTTTCTTCGTATCCTCGAAGCTGCTTACTGCAACGCTTCACCATATCGTGGACTCCCTGTCTCGTAATGCCCTCCGCATCCGCAATCTCGGACAAAGAAAGGTCATTTAAGATGTAATCCTCAAATATTTGCTTGTTGTGCTCCTTTAACAGCTCGCCGTAAAAATCATACAGCATGGCAAGTTCCAAAAGCTCGTTTACCTCTTCCATCAAAAACACCACCTGTAAAGTTATTTTCTTTACAGGTGGTAGTGTAACAGATAATGTGGTATCTGTCAAGTATTTTTCTTGATAATTTTATTTTATCTCCGTTTTCTGCAGAAGAACACAACAATTCCGGCAAAAAGTATCACTCCGGCCACAGCAATCGGTATTACGACATCCTTTGTATCGGTCGGTTTTACGTCCGCCTCTGCCGTATCATAAAGGGTAAAATCCATCGTAATGTCATACAGCTCCGTTGCATTTTTACGAATATTAATTTCTTCTTTTATTCCGATTGCTATACGATGTCCGTTTATGTCTATATACGGCGTTGCTTCGTAATTTCCCGGCTGTAACTCGTACAAATAAATCTTGCCGTTTGCATTGGTAACATATTGTTTTGCTTCGCCGCTTGGATATAACAGTTCAATCTCAACACCCTCACGTCCCGCACCGCTTCTTTCATCGGTTACGGTAATTACCAAGTCGCCTGTCTCTTTCGTTATCGGCTCCAGCTTCGGTGAAGCTGTCGGTTCCGGGCTCTCTGTCGGAACCGGTGTCGCTGTTGCCCTCGGCGCTTTGGTCGGTCTCGGAGTTGCCGTTGCTGTCGGCGCCTTGGTCGGTGCCGGCGTGTCGGTTGCCTCCGGAGTCTTGGTCGGTACTGCCGTTGCTGTTACTTCCGGAGCATTCGTCGGTATCGGTGTTTCCGTTACTTCAGGAGTCGACGTCGGCATTGGGATTCGCGTCGGTGTCACTGCCTCTGTCGGCATAGGCGTAACCGTTTCCGTAGGCTTTGGCGCCACTGTTGCTTCCGGAGCCATTGTCATTGCTGGCGTCGGAGATACCGTTGCCTCCGGAGCCTTGGTCGGTACCGGTGTTGCGGTTACTATCGGTGCTTTGGTCGGTGCAACCGTTGCTGTCGGCTTTGCTGTCGGCGACGGAGTAACCGTTACCTTTGGCGTAACCGTAGGCTTCGGTGTTGCCGTTACCCTCGGTGTAACCGTCGGACGCGGTGTTGCTGTCGGACGTGGCGTCGACGTCGGACGTGGTGTTACAGTCGGACGCGGTGCCGATGTTGCTGTCGGGCGCGGTGTCAATGTCGGACGCGGTGTCGACGTTGGGCGCGGTACGGAAGTTGCCGGCGGAGTCGCTGTCGCCATCGGAACATCGGTCGGAACCGGAGTTGCCGTCGGCAAACTAACATAAGAATCATTGTAAGAATATCCGCATTCGGTACATTCATGCTTTGTATAACCTTGTGTTGTTCCCACCGGCGGAATTATCGTTTCCTTAAAGAAATGGCCGGCCGGTATTCTTACATAGGACAACTGTGTTTTACATCTACTGCAAATATACGAATCGTAACCATCCGTTTTACAAGTAGCTTTTACGCGGATATATTCGGTAAATACATGCGAGCAACGCTCTGTTTCTTCTTCCTCCGGCTTTATCTCTTCTACCTTTGTTCTGTCAAATATCGGGTCAACTCCGTAAGATACAGACTCTATCCATGCATCATTAAAGAACAGAATTCCCGGTGCGGTATCTATTCCCTCTAAAGGAAACGAGCCTAGAAAAACTTTTCTTTCGGATACTTTTTGAACTCCATCATTTGCTATAATCATGTTGCCAAAGTCCAAAACCGCATAAACTTCAACCGCATTCTGAGTATAGCCGTAGCTACATTCGATTCTCATTCCCAGTATCGGTGAATTGAGATTGTCCGTATCATAAACAAGTATCGAAGAATTATCTTTACTTGCTTCCGTATTACTTCCGTCAAAAAAGATATTTCCGTTTACATTATTCCCCTGTTTTCCTTTGCCTGTTGCAGAGATATCGGTCGCAGAGACTTTATATGTCGTTCCGAACTCTCTCGGGACAACCCCTCCGGTCATATTATTTACACCGTAAACGATACCGTTTACTTCTTTCTTGATTTTAAAGTTTTTTGCCCGAAGCGCATAACTGTTCTGCAAAGCAAATTGAACCCCATAATAGTAGGTATCGTCTTCTCCGTAAATTACAATCGGAAAGTCGCCCACCGGATTGGAACCGACAGGAGCAATCAGGTCTGCAGAAAATGTAAAATACTGATTCTTATGCTCCGTATCCGAAAACAGATAAATCGGAGGCAGGCTGCTTCTTGCCTTATTCTCCTTAATCACTTCGGAATTTAAATAAGCAGTCTCTGTATATAACACCCGTACATCGTCCGGATTCTGTTCCGCAGAAGCCAAAGAAACAATCGGTTCCAAATATACATCATTTAACGGAGAAACAAAGCCTATGCGCTTTTTGTAGGACGAAACAATATCACCCGGTTCCGATGTAGCTACTCCGTTTTTCGTAATCTGCAAGGTATCATAATTTGCAAAATCATAAGTGTAAACCGTTAACCGGTTCGTCAAATCCGTACTTGTATCTTCTAACTTATACTCCAAATCAAATACAAGACTTTGTCCCGGCAATTTCGTTACGTTCTTCGGTGTATCGACACTACCGTAATAGTGAAGTGCCGACTCCTCCGGTCCCCACACATAAGCAAGTGTTCCCGGAATTACATGAGCTTCCAATGATGTTGCATTATACGCATAGCTTTGCGCTGCCGGGAAATACTTTTTCGATTTTGCCATAGAAGTCAAATCAATTAAGTTATTTCTACAATTCTCTTTTAAAAGTGTATCCGCACATATCACTTGCACCATCTCATATGCATTGGATGCATTTCCTCCGATATTAGCTGCGATTCTTGCATCGGAAATTGAAGTCACTGTTTTACCGCCGTAATTATACAAGGAGGTACGACCGTCAAAATTGAAATAGGTCGTATACTGGGTACTTCCGTCACTGAATACATTTCCCACAATCTTCACACCGTCGGAAACATGCATGGACGTAATATTTCCTGCTCTGATTTCCGAGGTCCAACGGTCTCTCGATATACCGTCCGGTCCCTGCAAATGATTGGTTATACTTACGGTTGCACAGTGCGTCAGATTATTTCCCGCAAAAATATCGTTGCGGCCGAACTGAAAATTCCACACATAGTCCCAAATATTTCCGGTATAAAGAGAATTTCCGTCCCCCTTTAAGCGAAACCCATTGGACATCTGCATAAATTCAATCCAGTTTCCACGCATGGTAGAATTTACAAAATCCGTATCCACCAGATAATAGGCATATGTAAAGCCGATTCCGTAATCGCAAAGACTTCCTGTTGCGTATGCATGACGTAATACGGAATTCGTAAAAATACAGCGCTTCATGATTCCGTACGGACTGTAATGGCTGTATCCCCTCTCAATAATCGAATCATAAAAGGTACATTCCTCGAATACCGTTTCCGTATTTCCGAATCGATAATTGCTGATATGCATCCTGTCGAACCGAACCTGATAAAAAACTGCTCCGGTTCGTTCGATACACGGAATATTCTGTCCAATGTTATTCGGATATACATTCCAATTCAAAAAGTATCCGCCGACGTTACCGGTATCATCTTTATCCTGTACAAATGCACCGGTTTTTGCCAAAATAGGTTCCTGTACGTTTAAAGCAAAACCGCCGCCTACCAATTCATGATTTTGGCTCGTTTTTCCTCCGTTACAAACCACACGGTAAGTTTTACCCCCACGTAACAAAATCGGCGTCGTAATGTTATAGGTTCCTTCCACAATCAAGATGTCACCTGTTTCGGCTATAGTATCAAACGCTTTTTGAATACTCATACTGTCACCGGAATAATCATCAGCGGTAGCACCGAAATCGGATAAATACACAACCTTTCTTCCTGCCTGTAGGTCTTTGAAATATTGTTCCGCCACGGTAGTATTTAAAAGAGCCTCATTGGCGCCCACCGAACCGGACAAAGAACGATATCCCAAGGTTTCATTGGAAGAAGGATCAAAGAAACAGGATAAGTCGATTTTTATATTTCCGTTGGGACTATAGTAAATACATGCTTCTTTGGATGTTTTTTTTGAAAGGAAATACTTCGTATCCCATTCATTTTTCAAACTGTTATTTCTCAGATTTATATTATCCCTCAAAATGGAATCTTTCTGAAAAACATCAATCTCATATGCATTATCTAAGATTTGTGTTCCTGTAGCCCCTCTATCCCGATATTCATTCGAGGTATATCCAAAAATAAACAGTTCCGTATCCGTCATATCATCAATATCGAATTTGCACTGGGTAATGGTCGTTCCACCCGCAAGATTAATGATATAGGATTTGTTATAATCCTTTACTTTGTTAAATGCAATCCCGCTCAAATTATCCTTGTGATCGTAGGAAAGCGCATGAATTACATAAGCATTTTCACCTGTATTTTCTAAAGAATAAGGTGTATACCCAAAACTCTCAAAAAAGGAGGCAATATCCTTATAGGCATTGTTTTTAAACAAACACTGGGATACCGCATTGGTAGCATCACCTGCCGTATAAAACTCAATACCGTATACGCGGTCATAGGTATTATTGGTATAGGCAACACCGTATGTATCGGATTGCCCCTGACCGTAGAAAAAATTCTGGATATAGTTATTATTTATCGTAGTCAGATTAGGACCGATTCCGGTAGTAAATAACGGTAAATCCATATGACCGTCTTTTTTTATCGGTACTCCCATAAAATAGTTGTCATGGATAAAACAATCGATAAAATGTAAGCCGTCTAATGCCACACGACACGGGCCGAATGTATTGTTCTGAATATGAGAACACATATGTCCCTTTACGCCTTTTAGAGGTGCGGAAAATCCGGAAAACGTACAGTTTTTCAGTGTAAACCAGGAAATATTCATCCCCATGAAACAGGCATGATTCTCTATCGGCTGTACACTGTAATCCAGTGCATTTTCATGAATCGTTTTCGCAGTTTGTGTAGGTACAAAGGTCCCGTGAGCGTCCTTTGCCACAAACGTAATATCCGTAATACTCCCCTGCAAATAGGTCTGATTGGAACCGGCTTTAACAAACGCTCCTTCGTCGTTCTTTTCCGTAACAAACACTGTCTTACCATATATGCCGTTCAAATTGAACATACCCCAAATCTTAACAGTCTGTCCGAAATAATAAACGCCTTCTTCCACACGGATTTCATACGTGTCCGCACCTTTTACATGATTATTGGCTTCCTCATTAATTGCGTAAGTCAGCATTTCCGAATAATCATAATGCGGTGTACCGTCATAATCCGGGAATAAAAGTTCCCCTTTATCATTTGTCAGAGATGCATAATAGGACGGAAATAACTTGTATTTTGTTCCACGATACCGTTCATTGTTGATATCATTTTCCGCTCTTGCACCGACATTCCCTACTACACCGTAGGTAATGACACCTTCATTCGGGTCATAATTAATCGAGTAGGTTTTTGTATCAATTTCAGCTGCATCTTTTGATGTATCATCCGCCGTTCCGTTCGGATACTCAGGCGGATTACTCGGCATCATAATACTTCCTGTTAATGATGAGACCAAAACAGCCGCAAGTAAAACGATGCCAAGGCTCTTCCTGAATTTTCTTATCATAAAACTCCCCTTCAGTATCTTTATCTCCGTTTTCTGCAGAAGAACACAACAATTCCGGCAAAAAGTATCACTCCGGCCACAGCAATCGGTATTACGACATCCTTTGTATCGGTCGGTTTTACATCCACCTCTGCAGTATCATAAAGGGTAAAATCCATCGTAATGTCATACAGCTCCGTTGCATTTTTACGAATATTAATATCTTCTTTTATTCCGATTGCCATACGCTGTCCGTTTATGACTACATACGGCGTTGCTTCGTAATTTCCCGGCTGTAACTCGTACAAATAAATCTTGCCGTTTGCATTGGTAACATATTGTTTTGCTTCGCCGCTTGGATATAACAGTTCAACCTCAACACCCTCACGTCCCGCACCGCTTCTTTCATCGGTTACGGTAATTACCAAGTCGCCTGTCTCTTTCGTTATCGGCTCCAGCTTCGGTGAAGCTGTCGGTTCCGGGCTCTCTGTCGGAACCGGTGTCGCTGTTGCCCTCGGCGCTTTGGTCGGTCTCGGAGTTGCCGTTGCTGTCGGCGCCTTGGTCGGTGCCGGCGTGTCGGTTGCCTCCGGAGTCTTGGTCGGTACTGCCGTTGCTGTTACTTCCGGAGCATTCGTCGGTATCGGTGTTTCCGTTACTTCAGGAGTCGCCGTCGGCATTGGGATTCGCGTCGGTGTCACTGCCTCTGTCGGCATAGGCGTAACCGTTTCCGTAGGCTTTGGTGCCACTGTCGTTTCCGGTGCCTTAGTCATTGCAGGCGTCGGTGTTACCGTTACCTCCGGAGCCTTGGTCGGTACCGGTGTTGCGGTTACTACCGGTGCTTTGGTCGGTGCAACCGTTGCCGTCGGCTTTGCTGTCGGCGACGGAGTAACCGTTACCTTTGGCGTAACCGTAGGCTTTGGCGTTGCCGTTACCCTCGGTGTTACCGTCGGACGTGGCGTCGACGTCGGACGTGGTGTTACAGTCGGACGCGGTGCCGATGTTACTGCCGGGCGCGGCGTTACCGTCGGACGCGGTACGGAAGTTACTGTAGGTACAAACGGTGGCGGTGATAACGGATCTGTATAATTATCCTTGTAAGAGTCTCCACAAACAGAACAAGTATGCACGGTATAGCCTCCGCTTGTCATCGTTGGATTTACAACCGTTGAATAATAACTATGCCCGTTTGCTCTGACGTTTTCCGTATAACTCTCCTCACAAATTGTACAAGTGTAATTTACAGTCCCCTCCTCTGTACAGGTTGCTGTTTTTATCACAGTCGTCTGATAGGAATGCTTACATTCGTTCTTTATCGGGTCGTTCGATTCATATGAAAATCCGCAAACCGTACACTTATGAACCGTCATTCCGCTTTTTTTACTTTTATACTCTACAAAAGTATGACCCTTAGCACGCTTATAATCTTCATACT
>SVEN01000051.1 GCA_015057365.1 Lachnospiraceae bacterium
GATAACTGCTATGAATATTTTCTTACAGAACAGCTTAAGACGCAGACAGAGACGTATACTCTTGTAACCTTGAGATTTCCCGCATGGTTGCAAGAGAGTACGTCTTGTTGCCGTGCGGTGCTGTGAATGAATTCATAGAGACAGAGAACCGCAACGGATTTCGTGAATAACGAGCCTTGCGGTTCTTTTTGTTTGCGAAGTCCGGTACATCTCTTGCGATTCCATGTTACGTTTGCATCCTTTCAAACCATCATATTTAGGAGGTTTCTTATGAAAACAACACTTTGTAACCACATTGCGAACGCGCTCCCGGACATTTCCCCGGACACCATTACCGAACTCTTGGCAGTACCGCCGGAGGCTTCCATGGGAGACTTCGCCCTGCCCTGCTTTTCCTTTGCAAAGGCTTTGCGGAAAAGTCCTGCACTGATTGCGGAAGATATCAAGTCCGCTCTTTTGCCGGATTTGACTTCTCTGGACATTGACCGTATCGAAACCGTGGGCGGATACTGTAACTTCTTTTTTGACCGTACCGCTTACGCAAAAGACTGTCTTTCCAAACTGCAAACCGAAACTCTGGGCGTGAACCGACCGGGCACCGGCAAAACCGTATGCATGGACTACTCTTCTCCCAACATTGCAAAAAACTTTCATGTAGGCCATTTGCGTACCACCGTCATCGGCAATTCTCTGTATAAGATTTACGACAAACTGGGCTGGCAGGTGGTTCGTATCAATCATCTCGGCGACTGGGGCACCCAGTTCGGAAAGCTCATTGTCGCATACAAACTTTGGAGCAACAAAGAACAGGTGGAAGAAAAAGGAATTGAAGAACTGCTTCGGATTTATGTGAAGTTTAATGCGGAAGAAAAGCTGCATCCGGAGCTTACCGAGGACGCCCGTGCCTGGTTCGTGAAAATGGAGCAAAACGACCCGGAGGCCCTTTCCTTCTGGAACTGGTTCAAGGACATCAGTATGATTGAGTTTGAGCGGGTCTACGACCTGCTTCACATGTCCTTTGACTCCTACACCGGAGAGAGCTTCTTCCGGGAAAAAGTCCCTGCGCTGGTGAAAGAGCTGGAAGAAAAGCATCTTCTTACGGAAAGTCAGGGAGCCAAAATCATCGACCTCTCCGCCTATGATATGCCACCGTGTCTGATTCTGAAAAACGACGGCGGTTCCATCTACCACTCCCGTGACATTGCGGCGGTCCTGTACCGGAAAGAGACCTATGACTTTGACAAATGTCTCTATGTTACCGGTTTGGAACAAAGTCTGCACTTTAAACAGGTCTTCAAAGCAGTGGAACTGATGGGCTATGACTGGACGGAAAATCTGGTGCACATTCCTTACGGACTGGTCAGTCTCGGCGGCTTGAAGCTTTCCACTCGCGGCGGACATATTATCTACGCAGAGGACATCTTAAAGGAGGCCATATCCCGTGCCCTCGCCGCCATCGAAGAGAAAAATCCGAACCTCCAAGACAAAGACTCCGTGGCGCGGATGGTAGGCGTGGGCGCGGTTATTTTCCACGACCTCTTTAACCAGCGTATTAAAAACGTAGAATTCTCCTGGGACGAAGTCTTAAGCTTTGACGGCACCACCGGCCCTTATGTACAATACACCTGCGCCCGGGCAAAAAGCGTATTACGGAAAGGTAATTTCTGCTCCGACAGCGCTGATATTGTCAATACCGCCGTTGCCACAGCGAAAGACACCCTTGCGGATATTGATTGTTCCGTTTTCACCGATGATTGCAGCTATGCCTTAATCAAAACGCTGTCCGGTTACAACGATGCGGTACAGGCCGCTGCCGAGCGCTACGAACCGTCCGTGATCGCACGGTACCTCATCTCCGTTGCTTCTGCGTTCAATAAATTCTACCATGAGTGTTCCATTCTTCACGCAGAGGAACACGCGAAAAAAGCCCGTCTTCTGCTGACGGATTTGGTACAAAAGGTACTGACGGACGGATGCGGGTTACTTGGAATGGAGTGTCCGGAGGAGATGTAATACGAAAAAATGAGGGAGTTTTCAAGAGATTATACAAAAAAATGAGGGACTTTTCGTTGTAAAATCACAAAATCCGGAAAAAAGGTCGTATCTGCAGCCCGCGCCACAGATACGACCTTTTCCTTTACGCGTTCTTTCCCATCTTTTCCTTACATTCCTCAGCCTTTCTCATCGGGAAACCTACGGCGATATCATCCTCCCACTCAACAAATTTATCCACCATTCTCATCCATGTCTCATAGGCTTTCTCATACTCTCCCAACTCCTCGTGACACTCTGCGATACCTACAAGGGACTCCACCATCTTCGGATTCAATTCCAGATGCTTTTCCCAGTACATATATGCGTCGTCATACTTTTTCAATTCCTTGCACACATCCCCTGCAATGCAGTAAATGTATGTTTCCTCCGGGAATCTCGCAATCACATCCTTTACTACCCGATAGCACTCTTCATACTGCTTCGCATTGTAATAAGCATCGGCCAGACATACCCATTCTCCTGCATTCTCCGGTTCTTCTTTCACCGCCTGTAGTTGTTCCTCAATACACTTCTGCCCATCGCCCGCCTCAGCAACCCTGAAACACACCATACCGATTTTCGCATGATAATAGAAATCCCTATCCGTATCCTTACTTAATTCCAACGCCTTACCAAAATATTCCAAGGTTTTCATTTTGCATATTTGAAACATTCTCATATGCAACCAACCATATCCCCGATAATCCGCAGCCTCCATGCTCCCTTCCTTTACCATCCGTTCGTATTCCAGATAAGCCGTCATAAAATCCTCGTGCTTATAGGTATCCTCATACACCGCCAACAGTCGTTGTGCCAAATTATCATACCCTTGCAAATCATCCTTAAATAAATCATCCACCAACACACCGTACAATCTGGATATCTCCGGCAACAACATAATATCCGGGAAGGTCACACTTGTTTCCCAACGGGACACCGCCTGGGCACTTACGCCCAGCTTTTCCGCTACCTGCTCCTGAGTCAGCTTCTTTTCCAGTCTCAGCTTTCTGAGATTCTTTGAAAAATTCTCATTCATCCTGTACTCTCCTTTTCCTCCATCCGCAAATTCAATGCGCGCTATCAAATCTGCTTTGTCTTACAACCTTAAGAAGACTTCTTGACTTTAGCATACAGGAAATCCGAAAATAAATCCATATCGCATTTTATGTGAGGACTCACAGTTTCTGTGAGTCCTCACTAACAAACTTATTTAAACCCTAGTATGTTTCAACGCACTTTGGGTTACTCTTACTCCTTCTTCCCCATCTTCGTCTTACACCCTTCCGCTCTTCTCATTGGGAACTTCGCACCTATTTCATCCTTCCGCTCATTCAGGATATCGGCAATTCGCATCCATGCTTCATAAGCCTTATCATACTCTTCAAGTTCTTCACGACAAAATGCTATAGAGTATAAAGAATCCAACATCCACGGATCCAATTCATGACGCTTTTCCCAGTATAGATACGCTTCTTCGTACTTTCCAAGTTCCTTACACGCATCACCGGCGAGACAATAAAGCTCAGAATCCTCCGGGAATTTTGCAATCGCTTCCTTTGCTACCTGATAGCACTCCTCATACTTCTTTGTCTCATAATAAGCCACCTCCAGATAGGCCCATTCTCTCGAATCCTCCGGATGCTCTTTTACAGCATGCAACTGCTCCTCAATACACTGCGGTCCTTCCGCTGTATGAGCACATCGGAAACCCACCTTCCCGTATTTTACCATAAAATACAGCTTCGGATCATTGTCCTCACATAATTCCAATGCCTTATCAAGATACTCTAAGGTTTTCTTTTTACAAACCTGAAGCATTCTAGCATGCAGGGCTCCATAACAACGATAGTCGTCTGCTGTCATAGTACCTTCTTTTACCATTCGCTCATACTCCATAGCCGCTGCCATAAAATCCTCATGCTTATAGGTGTCCTCATATACCGCCAGCAATCTGCCTGCCAGATTTTCATACACCCCATATCCCGTCGGATCCTTAAACAAATCATCCACCAGTACACCATACAGACTCGATATCTCCGGCAACATCATAACATCCGGGAATGTAGCCCCCGTTTCCCAACGAGACACCGACTGGGCACTTACACCAAGCTTCTCCGCCACCTGCTCCTGGGTCAATTTCTTTTCCAGTCTCAGCTTTCTGAGATTCTTTGAAAAATTATCGTTCATCCTGTATTCTCCTTTTCATCCATCCTCAAATCCGGTACGCGTCACCGAATTTGCTTTTTATACTACAGTAAGAAGACTTCTTGACCTTATCATACAGGAAAGTGCCCTAAAAATCCATATCACAATTTAAGTGAGGACTCTCAGTTTTTAAGAGTTTTGTCAAAGTAAAACTCGGTTAAAACGCTCTTTTTACCGACAAATACCAAAAGATCGCATCCGTAGCCCTCGCCACAGATGCGACCTTCCTCTCTTACTCCTGCTTTTCCATCTTCGCCTTACATTCTTCCGCCTTTCGCATCGGGAACTTCACATCAATTTCTTCCTTCCACTCATTCAATATGCCCACAATCCGCATCCATGCCTCATAGGCCTTATCATACTCACCCAGTTCCTCACGGCAAAACGCAATTCCGTATAAGCCATCCAACTTCTCCGGGTCTAATTCATGACGCTTTTCCCAGTACCAATATGCCTCCTTATACTTTCCCAATTCCTTGCATGCATCACCCGCGTTACAGTAATGCTCCGAATCCTCCGGAAATTTCGTAATGGCTTCCTTCGCTACCCGATAGCATTCCTCATACTGCTTTGTATTATAATAAGCCCCCTCCAAACGGGCCCATTCTCTTGAATCCTCCGGGTGCTCCTTTACAACCTGTAGTTGCTCCTCCACACACTGCGGACCATCCGCTGTAGAGCTACATTGGAAAATTAACTTACCATCTCTCGCATCTAAATACAGTTCCGGATCGTTTTTCTTGCTCAGCTCCATGGTTTTATCATAATCTTCTAGTATCTTTTTGGTAGAAACATAAATCATTCTTCCGAAAAGCCAAGTGCGTTTGTAATAATCCCAAGCCTCCATGGTTCCTTCCTTTTCCATCCGTTCGTACTCTTGTACGGCCGCCGTAAAGTCCTCCCACCTCATGGTATCATAATACACCGCCACCAACCGGTCGGACAGCTTGTCATATCCCTGCAAATCATCCTTAAATAAATCATCCACCAATACACCGTACAATCTGGATATCTCCGGCAATAACATAATATCCGGAAAAGAAGCCGCCGTTTCCCAACGGGACACCGACTGGGCGCTCACACCAAGCTTTTCTGCCACCTGCTCCTGGGTCAACTTCTTTTCCAGTCTCAGTTTTCTAAGATTCTTTGAAACATTTTCGTTCATCCTGCATTCTCCTTTTCATCCAACCGCAAATACGACACGTGTCACCGTATTTGCATTTCATTACAACATCAAGAAGACTTCTTGACTTTATCATACAGGAAATCATTCAAAAAATCCATATCACATTACAAGTGAAAATTCTCGCTTTGCAAGAGTCTTCGCCTTTCCTTTATTCCTTTTACTTCTCCATCTTCGCCTTACATTCCTCGGCCTTTCGCATCGGGAACTTCACCGCAATATCATTGTCCCACTCATTAAAGATTCCGACAATCCGCATCCAAGCCTCATAAGCCTTATCATACTCGCCCAACTCCTCACAACAAAACGCGATTGAGAATAAAGAATCTAACATCTGCGGGTCCAATTCATAACGCTTTTCCCAGTACAGGTATGCTTCCTCGTACTTTCCAAGTTCCTTGCACGCATCGCCGGCAAGACAATAAATATCCGATTCCTCCGGAAATTTCGCAATGGCTTCCTTTGCTACCCGATAGCACTCTTCATATCGCTTCGCCCAGTAATACGCAGTTTCCAGACAAACCCATTCTGTTACATCCTCCGGATTATCCTTTACTGCCTGCAACAGCTCCTCAATACACTGCTGCCCCTCTCCGGAACAATCAACTCGATAAACCACCTTACCATACTTCGCCTGGTTATAAAGCTCCGGATCATTCTCCTTACTTAACTCCATCGTCTTATCATAATCTTTCATTATTTCTCGCTGACAAACACCTATCATTCTACCGTATAACCAGGTACGTCCGTAATAATCTTTTGCCTCCATGCTACCTTCCCGTTCCATCCGTTCATACTCTTTCATGCCTGCCATAAAATCATCGTTTTTCAGGGTATCAATATACACTGCCACCAGTCGGTCGGACAATTTTCCGTATTCCTGCAAATCTACCTTAAACAAATCATCCACCAATACCTCGTACAATCTTGCAATCTCCGGCAGAAGCATAACATCCGGTAAAGTAGCCCCTGTCTCCCAACGGGACACCGCCTGAGCACTTACTCCAAGTCGCTCCGCCACATACTCCTGAGTCATCCGCTTTCCCTGTCTCAGCTTTCTGAGATTCTTTGAAAATACTTTATTCATGTTCTTTTCTCCTTTTCATTCTCTGCAAATCCGATGCGCGCCATCGAGTTTGCTCTCACTGTCGTGTCACTTCGGTTCGCTTCACACCATACCGTTAACACTCTCTTAAGAAGACTTCTTGACTTAAGCATACAGGAATATTTGTAGAAAAACCATATCTTATTTTAATTGAAGGACTCTCAAAAAGTGAGAGTCCTCCGAATGCATTCTTATAAAATTTCCGCACTACGCCTATGATGTGTACCACCTTATCCCTTACGCTTCCCGCACCTTCCGGAACGGATTCCACCGCCCCTTTGCATAACAAATCAAAAACAGCACAAACAGGAACAGATTGTGAGAAATCATGCACGCCCAGGCTGCCACCAGACCCAAATCAAAGAAACTCGTACAAATAAAGGTTCCTACGATGCGCACCAGCCACATGCCGACAATGTTGTACACAAACGGCCGCTTGGTTTCGCCCACACCCTGCATCATACCCTCCATAATAATGGAGAATCCGTAGAACGGTTCCGACACCGCCACCATACGAAGCACCGTAGTTCCGAGATTGATAACCTCCTCCGAGTCGGAGAAGATGTCCACCAGTGCCGGTGCCGAGAAAAACAGTGCCGCTCCCGAGAAAATCATTAAAGCAATTTCAATCGGGAAGAACATCCGCGCCAGCTCTTTCAAGCGCTTTTCATCGTTAGCTCCGTAGGCATTACCCGCCAAGGTTGCCGCCGCCGTCTGCATGCCGTAGCCCGGAATGTAAAAGGCGGATTCTACTGTATTTGCTATGGTATGGGCCGCCGTGGATACATCGCCCAGCGCATTAATCATAGACGCAAAGGCCACGTAGCCCAAGGACGTACCGAACCGCTGGAACAGATTCGGCATTGCCACCCGCAGGCACGGCTTAATAATCTTCATATCCGGTTTTAAGGACTGCCCCTTCGGGGACACCGACGGATGTCGCCAAAGCACAATCGTAATTAATATACCTCCTACCGTATAGGCAATGGCGCTGGCCACCGCCGCGCCGATCACGCCCAGGTCCGCGCCCCACATGGTAAATTCCAAAGAAAATATCTTGATTTGTCTGATCGGATAAATAAACAAGAAGTTTAAAATCACATTGGTGAGATTCACCACCACACCGATTTTCATCGGTGATTTTGTATCTCCCGCTGCCCGAAGCACCGTACCAAAGATGGTACTTGCCGTCCGGAACAGCATCGGTAAATATAAAATCAAAAAGTATCTTCCAGCCAAATCCCGAATGCTTTCATCCACCTGCATCCATTTCGGAATCTGTCCGGACAAACCTACCGTAATCACCGTAACCACGATACCTACCGCCAACACGGAAAGCAACGCCTGAGACGCTGCCCGCTTTGCCGACTCCTTATCTCCGGCTCCCAGTGCCTTTGCAATAAACGCCAAGAATCCCACGCCCACCGCGGAAATGGTACTGCCCACCAGCCAGTTTACCGTAGTGGTGGCGCCTACCGCTGCCGTTGCCTGGGTCCCCAGGCTGCCCACCATGGCAGTGTCGATATATTGCACGGCAGTCTGCATGAGCTGTTCCAACATGGTCGGCCATGCCAGCGCCAGGATAACTCCTGCCATGCCGAAATTCAAACGACGTTTTTTACTCTGTTCCATAAACGAATCCTCTTTCATTCCCTACGCCAAAGCGAGCGCCTGCCTTACTGACCCTCCGGCTTTTTCTTCGGCGGGCGCGGTCCCATAAACTGATAGAAATAGGTCTTTAACATACCGTTGTAAATCTTACGGTTCTTGTCCGCCTGACGACCGAAATACTTCTGGGCCTCCTCGTAAGAGGTAATCATGTAACAGGACCAGCTGTCCAGTCCCGCAAAGGCCTTTCCGAACTCCTGATACAAGCCCGGCAGAGCCTTTTTTTCTTCCAGACGCTCGCCGTACGGCGGGTTCGTAATAACAAAACCGTACTTTTTCGCATGGCTTAACTGACTCACCGGACGCTGCTGGAAATGAATGTAGTCAAGAACTCCCGCATCCTCCGCGTTCTGCCTTGCTGCCTTTATCATATCGCCGTCAATGTCATAGCCCTGAATCTGCATGGACACATCCCGCTTAATTAAATCCTCTGCCTCATTTATCGCATCGTACCAAAGCTTCTTCGGCACAAGATGTGTCCAATCCTCGGACAAAAACTCGCGGTTCATACCCGGCGCAATATTTGCCCCAATCATAGCCGCCTCAATCGGTATCGTACCGCTGCCGCAGAACGGATCTACTAAAATGCGGTCTTCTCTCCACGGTGTCAACAAAATCAGCGCCGCTGCCAAGGTCTCCGTAATCGGCGCCTTGGAGCTGAGCTTACGATAACCTCTCTTATGTAAGGACTCACCGGAGGTGTCCAGTCCCACTGTCACCTCGTCCTTCATGATAGACACACGAATCGGGAATGCCGCCCCGTCCTCCGGGAACCATTCCTTCTTGTAGCTTTGCTTCATGCGCTCTACCATGGCTTTTTTCATAATACGCTGGATATCCGACGGGCTGAACAGCTTACTCTTTACGGAGTTTGCCTTCGTCACCCAGAACTTGCCGTTCTCCGGGATATACCGCTCCCAAGGAAGCGCCTTGGTCTTTTCGAACAACTCCTCAAAAGAGGTTGCCTTAAACCGACCTACCACCAAAAGCACACGCTCCGTGGTGCGCAGGAAAATATTTGCCCGCGGAATTGCGGTCTCGTCCCCCAAAAAGCTTACCTTTCCGTCCTCTACCGCCTTTATCTCATACCCTAAGTCTGTAATCTCCTTTTTCAAAACAGACTCCGTGCCAAAGTGACACGGAGTCAGAAACTCAAACAAATCTGCCATTCCTTTGTCCTTTCTGACCGTATCATCATGATGCTTTTGTACCATCTTATCATACTCAGTCAAAAAAAGAAACTCTATTTTTGAAAACGCTTGTATCCTTCATAGCCTCCGGCTAGACTGTAGGCCGGATATCCCGCCTTTCGCATGCGCAGGGTGACCTTTGCGCTTAAATTTCCACGGTCACAGCATATGACAATAGCATTCTTCTTCTCAAACTTTTCCAAAAAATCCGGCTCCTCCGAATACGGTATCGACTCCGCTTCCGGGATATGCCCTTTTTCATAGCGTTCCGGTTCTCTCACATCTACAAGTCGCACATTCCCCTGCTTCTGTAACTTCTTTAGCTCTCCTAAGGTTATCACATATCGGTACATTCCATGCGCCTCCTTTCGGGTAATCAGGGAAAGCTTTCCCTGCTATAGTATATGAAAGCACAAGAAAACGGTGTACCTCCCACCAAGATACACCGCTTTCCTTTATTCTTCCTTTCTACCCTTCCCAATTATGATTCTTACTTAATCACAAGCGATACTTCCTCTTCTGCACGCCATGCATCCGAGTAGAAATTCACCAAACGAATTTCCTCGTACGGATAATCCTTTAGTTCTAACGTACAGTTGTATATTCCGGTAAGGTTATCACTTTCATCGCGTCCCATGCTTCCATACCACTTTACATTCCAATCAAGTTCTTCCTTCGTGTCCTGTCCTACATAGATTCTCCCATGTAATTTCCCTTCTCCGTCATAGTACTCGCGGGTAAACGGGTCAGAGCTAAGTCTTCTGTCAATACATTCTCCTGTTCGTTCATCTGCCATAGCCACGCACTCTTGAGAGAACTTCACGTATGTATGTCCGTTTAACTCCTTAATCTCCTTCAACGTCACATACTCCGGAAGACTCTTTACTTCTCCCGTCTTCAAATTCACGGAAGTACATTCCTTTTCCGGCTCAATCCATTCCGCTCCGGTCACTACCAGCTTTAAGCTCTCCGAATCGGTAAAATATGGGCTTTCTGCTTCAAATCGAATCAAAACCGGGGTATTCGTATCCGTCGGAATTGTCCAGGATGCTCCTCCGAAATTATAGAAACGCTCTCCGTCCTCATTTTCCACATAAAAGTGCAAATCTCCAAGTGACGCAACATTTTCAACCGAATCTTCTACAGTTACCCACATAAATGTCGGATACACATGAATCTCTTTCACCGTTACTTTACTTTCTTCAATCTCTATTGTCTGATTCACCTCATAAATCACCGGCTGTGGCATATTCTCAGGAGAAAGGTCTAACAGGAAATCAAATGTTATAATATGTTCACTACCTTTCTGAAGTATTTCGTCAGAAAGATAATTATTATTGCCAAAAATTTGTCTGTCCCACACAGTCATTCGAAATGTTACCTTCTCCGGCATAGACTCCAGGCCGGTATTGTCAGTCATATTTAACAGAAGAAGATGGGCAGATACACTGCGGATTTCCTCATTCGGACAATCATAACTACTCATCTCATTCTCGGTATACCCAAATTCATCCTCCCCTCTTTCATCAAGTACCTTGCTGTTTGCAATCAAATGCTTATATTTGTCGGATTCAAACCGGTAAAATACCGTCAGATTTTCCTGATCCACTACCATAGAAACGATTTCTACCGTCACGCCGTTCTTCGTCTGCTTCAACTCCACACCCTGTACATAGTCATTCTCAATGGCATCCCGTAAGGACTTCGAAAAAGCAACCGCCTTTGTCAATTCCTTTAAAAAAGGAATATTCGCACAAGCCTTTGCTACCGGCGCACATAAATTCACCGACAATACAAACAGCATAAACACCGCCGCCAAACTCATAAGCGGCTGATACAAAAACTTCTTCCGCGCCTTTCTGCGACTGCCCCTTTTAATAGATTCGCCGATTTCCGGTACTCCCCCGTCCAGTTCCTTCATAAATTCCGTAAATTCATCATTTCTGTTCATACGATTCCTCCTCACCTAATTCCAAGCGTAACAACTGTAACGCCTTCCGTTGTCTGGTTGCTACGGTTCCCTGCGGGATGTTAAGTAACTCCGCCGTCTCCACTAATGTAAATCCAGAAAAATACCGCAGTACAACCACATCCTTCAGTTCTTTCGGAAGCTTTTGCAGTGCCTCCTTTAACGGTAAGGAATCAAACTCCTCCACCGCTGTTTCCGGGAGTTCCTCCAAAGGACAGGTACGCTTTCTTCTCCGCAACTCATTGTTGCACTCATTAATTAAAATCCGCGTCATCCACGTGGTAAAAAACTCCGGCTTCCGAAGCTTCTTATATCCGCACAAGCCTTTATAAATCGCTTCATCCAGAGCATCCACTGCCTGTGCATGACTCCCAAGATACAACATGGCGGTTTTATATAACTGTCCCCGTATGGCTTCCACACGATATGTAAACTCTTCTTTCTTCACTCCCTTACCTCCTTTCACCTATTAGACGTAGTAAGAGACGAACTTTATTTTCAAATCTAAAAATTTTTTACATTATTTTTCTTTACCATTTTACCCGACCTGCTAACGTTTGTCTATCCTTGAAAAAGATACTCCCATACGCTTTCCGACAATCCATTTAAACTCTCCTTTCCGGTCCCTCTCTCCCGATACTTTCCTCTCTCAAGCGTGCTGCCACAAGAAACAGCTAGACAGACTCGGTCACGGCGAACTCTTGCTTTCTGATATATTCAGTAACTAAAAAGTCGCCTAGGAATTCCTTTGATTTTTGCTTTTCCCGAAGGGTCGCGTATTTCGCGCAGTCGAAATCACCTCCTAGAAACGACTGGGCGCGAGGTCGCTCCCGAGCGTCCTAGTCGTTCTTGGAGGAAGTTTGACGGAGCGTTGCGACTTGCAAACAATCAAAGGAATTCCTAGGCGACTTTTGATTACATACACCAGAAAGCAAGAGGGAGCCGCCACAACTTCCTTGGGGCAGCCCCGCTCTGGCTAAAAACTAACGATTGCTCTCGTTTCTGCTTGCGTTACGAGCACAGTTACGGCAGTTCTGGGTGTTGTTCTGAGTATTGTTGCTTACACCACCGTGGGTATTGTTCTGGGTGTTATTCTGAGTATTGTTCTTCATACCACCGTTCTGGGTGTTGTTCTTTGCGTTGTTCTGGGTGTTTTCGTTATTATAAGACATACGTTACCTCCTGATGAACACTTGGTTTTCGGTTACAGGACATAGTATTTGCAGAAGCATCTGATTTATGCACTTCCTTTTTTTGTCGCAAACAACGAGGCAGCCATACTGGCAGACAATGCAACCAAAATAACGCCGATCGATGCTCCGGTGGAAATTGTCCTGTCAAACATGGCTACTGTCAACTTGATTCCGGTAAAAATCAATACCGCGGCAATTCCGAATTTCATATAAACAAAGCGTTTTGCCAATTTTTCCAAACCGAAATACATCTGTCGAAGTCCAAGAATTGCCAACAAATTTGAAGTATATACAATCACCGGATCGGTAGTCACAGAAAACACCGCCGGCACGGAATCAATCGCAAAGAGGATATCCGATAATTCCACCACCACCAATACTGCGAACAAAGGAGTTGCATAACGACATTTTTTCCCGCGTTTCCCTTCCTTTAAAACAAAAAAGCAATCTCCGCAAAAGTTTTCCGTTATCGGTATAAATCGTCGCACCAAACGCATTCCGAAAGAGCTCTCAATACTCTTTTCCTTCACTTCCCTCGTATACAACATCTTACCTCCGTTGCATACCAGAATGACACCGAACACATATAAAATCCATTCAAACCTAGAAACAATTGTCACTCCCAACAAGATGAAGACCAAACGTAAGACAGCTGCCCCGATAATTCCGTAATGTAACACTCTGTGTCGGTATTGTTCCTGCACCCCAAAGGATGTAAAAATCGACAGAAACACAAATAAATTATCTACACTCAGACTCAGCTCAATCAAATATCCTCCCAAAAAGTCCAGTGCAATATCCTGTCCGGCAAACAGGTATAGGCAAAAATCTACGACCAAAGCTACTATAATCCACATACTCTCCTGTCACTTCATTTCTTCTACCGATACTCATTTTACTATATGCCCTTTTCTCCGGAAATTTTCTTCCGTCCTTTCTTTTATTTTGTTTTACGATTTCTTTATACTTTTTTAATTGCTTTTTGTCGACCTATGCGATATTATTAGGGTGTGCTAAAGATTCCCCTAAGTCTTTGGCATTATATAACCCCTTATTAATATTTATACTCCCCTCATGGAAAAGGCTGCCTTCCCCGGCAGCCTTTTCTGCTATCACCTGCTTTGCAGGCGCTTCTTTTTCCCTAAAAGCAAGCCCCTTGCGCTTTTCTGCTTGCAAAATTTGGATATTTCGGGTATAATGGGAATGTTTTAGTGCCTATGCACTACCGTTATTGTGCCGTTATTACGGCGTTGGAAAGGAATGTATTTATGAGCATTTTGTGTGTTTCGGATTTGAACCACGGCTTTGGTGACCGTACCCTGTTAAAGGACGTGTCCTTCCGCCTCTTAAAGGGCGAGCATGTGGGATTAATCGGCGCCAACGGCGAAGGAAAATCCACCTTTTTAAACATTATTACCGGGAAGATGATGCCGGACGAAGGCAAGGTTGAATGGGCAAAGGATGTCCGCGTCGGATATCTGGACCAGCACTCGGTATTACAGCCCGGCATGACCATTCGCGATGTGTTAAAATCCGCATTTGAATTTCTTTACGATGTAGAGGCTCGAATGACCGAGCTTTGTGCCGCCATGGGGGAGGCTTCCGATGAAGAGCTGCCGGGAATGATGGAAGAATTCGGTAATATTCAGGATTTACTGGATGTACACGACTTCTATATTATTGATACGAAAATCGATGAAATCGCCCATGCCTTCGGTCTGGATGCCATGGGACTGGATACGGATGTAACCGCCCTTTCCGGCGGTCAGCGTACGAAGGTATTGCTCGGAAAGCTTTTACTGGAAAAGCCGGACATCCTGCTTCTGGACGAGCCGACCAACTACCTGGATGTAGAGCATATCGAATGGTTAAAGCGCTACTTGATTGATTATGAAAATGCCTTTATTTTAATTTCCCATGACATTCCGTTCTTAAACAGCGTGATTAACTTAGTTTATCATATGGAAAACGGAGAACTGACCCGCTATGTCGGCGACTACGATAAGTTTGAAGAGGTGTATGCCGTAAAGAAAGCCCAGCTTGAGGCCGCCTACAAGCGCCAACAGCAGGAAATCAGCGAGTTAAAAGACTTCGTTGCCAGAAACAAAGCAAGAGTTGCCACCCGCAACATGGCTATGTCCCGCCAGAAGAAGCTGGACAAGATGGAGGTTATCGAACTCGCCGCAGAACGTCCGAAGCCGGAGTTTCACTTTAAAGAAGCTCGTGCTGCCAGTCGATATATTTTCCAGACAGAGGGCCTGGTAATCGGTTACGACGAACCGCTGTCCCGCTCCATTACCATTGCCATGGAACGCGGAGAGAAGTTGGTATTAAAGGGAGCCAACGGTATCGGTAAGACCACTCTGTTAAAAAGTATTCTCGGCATTATCCCTCCGATTTCCGGCAAGGTAACCTTGGGTGACTACTTATTCCCGGGATATTTTGAACAAGAAATGACCGGTGCCAAGAATAACACCTGTATCGAGGAGCTTTGGCAGAGCTTCCCTTCCTTTACCCAGTACGAGATTCGTTCCGCTCTTGCAAAGTGCGGCCTTACCACAAAGCACATCGAAAGTCAGGTTCGTGTTCTCTCCGGTGGTGAGCAGGCGAAGGTACGCCTATGTAAGCTCATCAACAAAGAGACCAACATTCTCCTTTTGGACGAGCCGACCAACCACCTGGATGTGGATGCAAAGGACGAATTAAAGCGTGCTCTTACTGCTTATAAGGGAAGTATTCTTCTTATTTGCCACGAGCCGGACTTCTACGAGGACTTTGCCACCAGAGTGCTGGATTGCAGCATGTGGTCCACAAAGATGTAATTTCAAATCCTATTTATATCGTTATTAAGAAATAAAACAGCGGCCAAGGAATGGTTCCTTGACCGCTGTGTTTGTATTATGTAGTTATAGAACAAACTCCCCTGTTTGTCTTTATTCCGCAATCTCCATGGTCGGAGTCTCTTCCTTCGCCTTATTGAACAGGCTCTTGAACTTGCTGGAAATCTTGCAAAGCTTTCCGTAAATATCGAAGGTAATCTCAGTAGACGGAGCCACTTCCATGTAAGATACCATAGTCTTTACCATCATGAAGCTATCTACAAATGCAGCCTTTAACATTGCTGCAATCAATACGGAAATCAATGCGGAAATCCACCAGGATACATCAAGCAAACTGCAAATCGCACCGATTAAAAGGAACGGCACCAGCCATGCCAGAAGGGTTGCGCCCATAACAATCAAAGTCGTCACAAGTGCACTCTTTAACAAATGCTTCGCATTCTGGAAGTAAATCGCAACTCCGTCACAGCTTGCCTTAAATGCACCGTCCTCCTTCTTATAGAAGGTGTAACCGAGACAGCACTCATCAATATAGCCTAATGCAATACCGATAAACAGCTGTACAAAGCTTACAATCGCGCTGACACCCGGGATATTTCCGAAGATATTGTCAATCTTTCCTACCACGTTCTGTAACTGTTTTACCGCACCGCTCACCAGACCGTCTACTACAAAATAAACATTCGTTGCGCCGAAACGCTCCTTTACCATGTTCTTACCGGCTTCAAACATATTCTCCGGAATGGTACCGGTCGATACTGCCTGGGAAATAACCGCAACATGTGCTGCCTTAATCATATAACCGCCGTAATGCATGGCAACCTTATAAAGAACTGCCGTCAATCCGGCCCACACAAAGATTAGAATCGCAAACACTGCCGGGTTATCCATCCAGGAGCTGATTGCCCAAAACAGCGCCAGTAATAGTACGGATGCTACCGTAATTACCGCTCCCAATGCCAACTTCAGCCATACAAACTTTAGCGTCTTTCCATAAATTTGTCCTACGTTCATTTTGTCCTCCTTTTGATTCAGCACTTCTGTGTTGATGTACTTATCATATCATAGGAGTACTCTTTCTTCTACCAAGTACAATACTCAATTTATGCAACTTACATTTGCAATTATAGATTCATCTTTCGTCTGATTTCATCAATAATGCGAGCCACAGAATCCAACGTCTTGATGATTTCATCTACCTTCAGACGCTCCGTACCGTCAATCACACCGTCCCGCATAATATCTAAAAGTTCTTCGGAAATATCATCCATATCTCTGGCGGAGCTTAAAAACTTCACCAAAATACGGTCCATACTCTCAAACGTATTTAAATTGATGGAATCAATCAATAAAGAATCAATGGAAACATTAAAAAGTTCACTGATTGCAATCAACTTGTCCGTCTCCGGCAAGGTCGGTCCGGTTTCCCACTTGGAAACGGCCTGGCGGCTTACACTAAGTTGCTCTGCCAACGCTTCCTGGGAATACCCGCTCTGAGTACGTAATGTATATAACTTCTCCGCAAAATTCATTCATATTCCTCTCTTTCGTTTCGGTATCGTTTTAATTATAACACAACGACTTATTTATATGCAACTACGAGTTGCATCCTCCCTTCATGGCCACGTAATATAGTTGCTCCAGTTCTTTTGCATTCATAAGCTTTGGTACCGGATAAAGGGGGTTCCCCTCTTTGGCCGCGTTCATTGCCAATTCACAGATATCCTCCGCCTGTATCTCCTGTAAACACTCCGGAATTCCCATCCGCTGATTAAACGCACGAATTATCTCAATGAAACAATGCGCAGCATCCTTTTCTTCCGTTTCTTCCGAAACAACACCCCCCACCACAGCCAGTCTCTTCAGTTTTCCGTAAACAACAGGTCCGTATGCCTCCAAAACATACGGCAACAACACTGCATTCGCAAGACCATGCGGTATATTATATCTTCCCCCCAAAGAATGAGCAACCGCATGACAATATCCTACATAGGACTTTGAAAAAGCCTTTCCTGCCAGAAAAGATGCATAAAGCATCTTTTTTCTCGCTTCCATGTCATTTCCGTTTACATATACTGTTTCAATATTCTCAAAAATCAGTCTTACAGCTTCTAATGCATATTCTCTCGTTTCTTTTGTTGTCGAACATCCGATATACGCCTCCACGGCATGTGTCAACGCATCCATTCCGGTGGTCGCTGTAATAGAAGGCGGTAATCCCCTTGTCACCTCCGGCATAAGTGCCGCATACCGAGGAATCAGCGAAAAGTCATTGATAGGAAACTTATATCCGTTCTCTCCGTCCGTAATCACCGCAGCCAATGTCGTTTCGCTTCCTGTACCTGCAGTTGTAGGAACCGCAATAAACAGCGGCAAACGTTTTCGCACTTTCAGAATTCCCTTCATCTTCGGAATCGTTTTCCCCGGCTTAACAATCCGAGCACCTACCGTCTTTGCGCAATCCATCGGAGAACCTCCTCCGAAGCCTATAATAGAATCGCATCTGTTTGTCAAATATAACCCGTATGCCTCTTCCACATTAGCTACCGTCGGATTCGCAACCGTTTTATCATAAATCGTATAAGCAATTTCTTTCGATTCTAAGACCGTCTTCACTTGATCCAGTAATCCCAATTTATGCAACCCTTCATCCGTCACAACCAATACCGAAGAACACCCGTTTTTCTTTAAAACCGCTGCAATTTCCTCCTCCGAAACCAGTACCTCAGGATCACGATACGGAAGAACCGGCAACAACATTCGAAAACAAAACTGAAACACTCTGCAATAACACTTCTCTATAAAATTCATCGGCCCTTCTCCTTTCTCCCCTATCTTATCTTAAATGTGTACATTTGTAAAGGCCGGACCATCCTTTCCTAATGTACGTGAGAAAGCGCACGAGGTCCGGTGGTTGCACAAGGTCCGGCGGACCGTAACAAAGTGAAGACGAATTCGAACTCGTTCGGGTCCGAACCGGCCCAAGACGTCCGGTGGACGTCTGTCCTGGGCGGACCGAAGCGAAGCTGAGACATCGAACTCGTTCGAGTCCGAACCGGCCCAAGACGTCCGGTGGACGTCTGTCCTGGGCGGACCGAAGCGGAGCGAAGACCCTCGAGTCAAGACCACCGGCTTAGCCGGTGGCTTGCTCTGACCCTATAAGGGTCTCTTCCTGCAAAGCCTAAAGGCTTATCGAACTTTCTACTTATGCAAACTCTGCTACGCCCCCCTACGGGTCGTTTG
>SVEN01000052.1 GCA_015057365.1 Lachnospiraceae bacterium
AGAATCCTCCCTTACAATGGTTTGTAGAGACAACATTGCAAGGGAGGATATTTTTATGAGCGAAAAGATGTTGGTAACACAGGCTTTGGACGAGAGAGACTTGTTGGTAAAGAAAATTGCAGATAAGATTGAGAAAGCAAGCTTTGTCGATACTATTAAGCCGAACGAAGAGAAGGTTTATGCAAAGAGAATTACCAAGGAGGAGTATGCCAAGGAGGCAGAGGCGGCCTATCAGCAGATTGTTGACCTGATTGACCGGTTCCAGAAGATTGATGCCGCTATTGTGGATTCCAATGCGAAGACGGAGATCACGACTTCCTATGGGACTTTTACGGTGGCGGGAGCCATTTCTCTGCGGAGCAGACTCCGTGGTCTGGGTGCATATGACGGAGAAGCGGACTTTGAAGGAAAACTTCAGGACAAGCTTCGATACGAGTACAGTGAGCGGGTGCGTTTCTGCGATTCGAAGAACAGCCAGTTGCAGTCCACGGCAGAGGGCATGCGTTTGAGCATTCTAGGCAAAGACAGCAAGGCAAAGGACGACAAGCCGCTTGGGGTTGTGGATGCCTACGTAAAGGAGAACACGACGGAGCTGGTGGACCCGCTGGATGTAAAGAAGAAGCTGGAGGCTTTGGAAGAAAAGCGTAACACGCTTTTGACGGAGCTGGATACCCAGATTAAGGTGTCCAATGCTACTACGTTTATCGAAGTGTAACGTGACTTGGTTTTGCCTGCATTACGAAAACCTCAAATCCAGCTTCCCGTAACAGGGTTACGTTACAACACAGAGCATACCAATTCTGATTAAATTGGGTAGCTAACATCCGAAGTGGCGTAGTGGTAGCGCACGCGACTCGTAATCGTGAAGTCACAGGTTCGAATCCTGTCTTTGGAACCAGTTGGTTTAAAAAGATGTATAGAACATCCCTGATTTAACTGTTTTGTGTCTTATGTGAACCGTGAACGATGAATGGTCAACTATTTTGTACTTGAACGGTTTTATGTGAAACGGAAACTTTCTTGTAGACATAGAGATGTGTCGAAATCCATGGAAAAGGTTAAAGTGTTAAGCCGGTTGGCTGGAGGTCATCCTCATGGCTGTAATGTAGGCATAAATAAGGTGAAGAGCCGCGGCGGAAGCTGCGGCTTTTTGTGGATTTGAGATGCCAATTTGGCATCTCAAGTGGGGAAAGATAAGGACATATTTGAGGTTCCAATTTGGAACCTCAGAAGAAACTCAACTTGAAATCACAAATTGTGATTTCAAGATAAAAAGTGGAAACCAAATGAAAGGAGCAAAACTATGAAAGAAACAAAAGCAGAAATCGTATTATTCGAAACAGAGGACAAGAGCGTATCGCTTCCGGTGGAGGTTAAGAACGAGACGGTGTGGTTATCGTTGGAACAAATGGGAGAACTATTCCAGCGAGACAGAAGTGTAATCGGTAAGCATATTCGAAACATTTTTAAAGAGGGAGAGTTGGAAAAGAATTCAGTATGGGCAAATTTTGCCCATACTGCAGAAGACGGTAAAGTATACCAAGTCGATTACTATTCCCTCGACGTCATCATCTCCGTCGGCTATCGCGTGAAATCCAACCGTGGTGTGGAGTTCAGGCGGTGGGCAAACTCCGTCCTGCGACAATACATATTACAGGGCTACGCAGTCAATCAGAACCGCATCAAACAACTGGGTGAAGTGATACGGATTATGAAACGGACCGGGAACGAATTGGAGGGCAGACAAGTACTGTCCGTCATTGAAAAGTACAATGAGGCCCTTGATTTGCTGGATGCATACGACCATCAGACCATGTCTCGCCCGAAGGGCAACGAAGCAATCCATATACTCACCTACGAGGAGTGCATGGAAGCAATCCGGAAGATGCGGTTCGGTGACGAATCGGACTTGTTCGGCAGGGAAAAGGACGACTCCTTTAAAGGAAGTATCGGCAACATCTACCAGACCTACGGCGGCCGGGATGTGTACGAATCCCTGGAGGAAAAAGCGGCGAATTTGCTGTACTTTGTGACAAAGAACCACAGCTTCTATGACGGAAATAAACGCATCGCCGCAACCATGTTTCTCTACTTCCTCGACAAAAACAAGGCCCTGTTCTGTGACGGAAGGAAACGAATCGAGGACTCTACGCTGGTGGCATTGACCATCATGATTGCGGAGTCCCGGGCAGAGGAGAAGGAAATGATGGTGAGCGTGGTGATGAATTGTATGTGAAAAAACAGTTCGTAATTAGTGGAAGATGTGGTATAATGTTTATAAAAAACAAGTAAACATTATTTATTCGAAGGAGCATCATGACTAACATCACTTACCTCCAGCAAGGTCTCACGACTGCCTTTATCGATAGCACCGTGTCATCAAACCTTGCTTACAAACCGCAATTTGTTTCGAACAACTATAAAGAAGGACGGAAAGTACTCTCATCCATTGAGGATGAGCTTTTGGCATGCGAAGAATTCTCTATCAGTGTTGCGTTTATTACAATGAGTGGTATTACTCCTTTGTTGCAGACCTTAAAGGAGTTGGAGAGAAAAGGCGTTCCGGGGCGGATTCTTACGACGGATTACTTGAATTTTAGTGAGCCAAAAGCGCTTAAGAAGCTGGCGGAGTTAACGAATATTTCTTTAAAGATGTATTCCACTTCGGAGGCGCAAGAGGGGTTCCATACAAAGGGCTACATATTCAAGAAGGAAGAGATTTATCGCATCATTATCGGTAGCTCTAACATGACATTAAATGCGTTGACAAAGAACCGCGAGTGGAATACAAGGATTGTTTCTACAGAACAGGGTGAGTATGCGATTGAGGTTGTGGAAGAGTTCAATCAGTTGTGGAACTCTGAGTTTGCACAGGATTATGAGACATTTATTGAACGTTATACCACGAATTATAATATCATAAAGAAGCAGCGCGAAATTGCAAAGAAAGCAGAGGTTCCGGCGTTAGATGAGTATCGGTTACAACCGAATTCGATGCAGGTTGCGTTTGTTACGAATTTGCAAAAGTTACGTGCAGAAGGTGAACAGAGAGCGTTGTTGATTTCTGCAACGGGTACCGGTAAGACCTATGCGTCAGCCTTTGCGCTGCGTGAAGATAATCCGAAAAAAGCGTTGTTTTTAGTGCATCGTGAACAGATTGCAAAGCAGGCGATTGAGAGTTATAAGAAGGTATTTGGAAAGACAAAGACCTTTGGTTTGTTGTCCGGTAATTCAAAGGACTATGAAGTAGAGTATTTGTTTTCTACGATGCAGATGATGGCAAAGCCGGAGACGATGGCGAGATTTCGGAAGGATGAATTCCAGACGATTATTATTGACGAAGCCCATCGTATTGGAGCGAATAGTTACCAGAATATCATGGACTATTTTGAACCGCAGTTTTGGCTTGGTATGACTGCGTCGCCAGACCGTACCGATGGGTATGATGTATATCAGGCGTTTGAACATAATATTGCGTATGAGATTCGTTTACAACAGGCTTTAGAAGAGAATTTGCTTTGTCCGTTCCATTATTTCGGTATCACGGATTTACAGATTGAGGGAGAGACCATAGATGAGGAAACGGGCTTGCGTGACTTCAATCGACTGGCTTCGGATGATCGCGTGGATTATGTAATTGAGCAAATTATTTATTACGGCTATAGCGGTGAACGCGTAAAAGGCCTTATCTTCTGTAGTTCTAAGAAAGAGGCGCGGGCGCTTAGTGAGAAGTTCAATGAACGTGGATATCGTACATTGGCTTTGACTGGACAGGATAGTCAAGAGGCTCGCGAGACGGCGATTGAACGATTGGTTTCGGATGATGGAGAGGACAAGCTTGATTACATATTTACCGTTGATATTTTCAACGAAGGTGTAGATATTCCAGAGATTAATCAGGTGGTAATGCTTCGTCCAACAGAGTCTCCAATTGTGTTTGTACAGCAGTTGGGACGAGGCTTGCGTAAGGCTGAGGGCAAAGAGTATGTTGTGATTTTGGACTTTATCGGAAACTATAAGAATAATTTTATGATACCGATTGCGTTGTCGGGAGACCGCAGCTATAACAAGGATAATATTCGTCGTTATGTGTTGGAGGGCGAGCGTATTATTCCGGGAGCCTCTACGATTCATTTTGATGAGATTTCCAAGAAGCGTATTTTCTCTGCAATTGATGTGGCTAATTTTAGTGATATCAAGCTAATTAAGGAGAATTACACCAATCTGAAAAATAAGTTGGGACACATTCCGTCGTTACAGGATTTTGAAAAGTATGGTGAGATGGATGTACTGCGTATTTTTGATAACAACAGTCTTGGTTCGTATTACAAGTTTTTGGTGAAGTACGAGAAGGACTATGCGATTCGTTTGTCAGAAGAAGAGGAAAAAGTAATTGAGTTTGTTTCAAAGAAATTGGCAAACGGAAAGCGAGTTCACGAGCTGGAGCTTCTGAAGAATATGCTTAGTGAAAGTCGTGAATTAATGGGAACTTTGAAGAAGTCATTGACTCTCAACTATGAGATACAAATGAAGAATATAACGGTTGAAAACGTTGTAAATGTCATGACCAATGAGTTCCCGGCGGGTTCGGGGAAGGGGACCTACAAAGAGTGTGTATTCTTGCAGGAAGGGCTGGATGGCGATTATATCTGTACGGATTCCTTTAAGGAAATGTTGCAGAATCCAGAGTTCTACGAAATATTAGAGGAACTGGTTGAATTTGGTATTGCGCGTTATAAGAAAAACTATAGCAATCGTTATCAAGATACGGATTTTGTTTTGTATCAGAAGTATACCTATGAGGATGCTTGCCGCTTGTTAAATTGGGAAAATAATGAAGTGCCGTTAAATATCGGTGGTTACAAGTATGATAGGCGTACCAAGACTTTTCCGGTATTTATCAATTACGATAAGTCAGAGGATATTCAGGATACGATTAAGTATGAGGACCATTTTGTAAACGCAAATACGCTGATTGCCATTTCTAAGCAAAGTCGAACGATTACTTCCGAGGATGTGCAGAATTTCCTTCATGCACCGGAACGAGGAATTCAAGTTGAATTGTTTGTACGCAAGAATAAGGATGATAAGATTTCCAAGGAGTTCTATTATCTTGGACGTATGAAAGCAACTGGCATGGTGAAAGAGTTTGTGATGCCGAATACGGACAAGACAGCGGTGGAAATTGAATGGGCACTGGATACACCAGTACGGGAAGACATTTATCAGTATATTGTGAACGGGTAAAAATGATTTATGAGAGGTCGCGACAATACCTTTTTGGAGGTGTCGCGACTTTACTTTTTTGTTAGAATGCCGTATACTATTTATTAGAGTAAGACAAGCTTTTTCACTGACTAACGATACTTTTACATACAGGAGGTCCTCATGAAATCAATCAAAGTAGTAGCCGCCATCATTCTCCACGACAACCTCATTTTTGCTACCCAGCGCGGGTACGGCGATTTTAAAGGCGGTTGGGAGTTTCCGGGTGGCAAGGTGGAGCCGGGCGAGAGCCCGCAGGAAGCGCTTCGGCGCGAGATTCGCGAGGAGCTTTCTATGGAGATTGAGGTGGGTGAGTTGTTTGAGACGGTGGAGTACGATTATCCGGCGTTTCATTTGTCCATGGATTGTTTCTTGTGTAAGATAAAGTCCGGGACGCCGGTGCTTTTGGAGCATGCGGCGGCGAAGTGGCTTGCGCCGGAGGAGCTTGATTCGGTGGCGTGGTTGCCGGCGGATTTGGGGCTGATTGCGCGGCTTCGTGCGGCGGAGTTGCCGGAGTAGTAGGCGGGCATTCCGTATCCGGCAAAGAACAGTCGGCGGGCAGAAAGGCAAGGCAAACAGTATGCATTACAATAAAACAATCCGCGCCATCTTCCATTCCCGTCCCAACCGCTTCATCGCGAATGTCTTTGTGGACGGTGACTTGGAGACGGTGCATGTGAAGAATACCGGGCGGTGCAAGGAGCTTTTGGTGCCGGGAGCGACGGTGATTTTGGAGGTGTCGGACAATCCGGCACGGAAGACGAAGTACGATTTGATTGCGGTGTACAAGGAGGGCCTGGGGCTGGTGAATATGGACAGTCAGGCACCCAATAAGGTGGTGGGAGAATGGCTGCGGGAGAGCGGGCATTTTCCGGAGCTGACCTTTGTAAAGCCGGAGTATACCTACGGGGCGTCCCGTGTGGATTTTTATTTTGAATATGCCGGGAAGCGGGCGCTCATGGAAGTGAAGGGCTGTACCCTGGAACGGGAGGGCATCGGGTATTTTCCGGATGCACCCACGGAGCGGGGCGTGAAGCATTTAAACGAGCTGGCGGCTGCGGTGAGTGCCGGGTACGAGGCCTACCTGGCCTTTGTGATTCAGATGCCGGGAGTGGAGGTAGTACTTCCGAATGTAGAGACCCACAAGGAGTTCGGTGAGGCTCTGGACCGGGCGGTAGCGGCCGGTGTGAAGGTGCTGTATTTGCAGTGTGAGATGGGGGAGGATTCGCTTCGGATTATTTCCTGAGGGAACGGAGCATGCGAGATTTTTACGAATAGCGGAGGATTAGGGAATGATGGAAAATAAGGGAATGAAACGGGAATTTCAATGGGCGAGGAGAATTATTGTGATTCTCACTGCGCTTGTATTTATAGTGATGCTTTGCGACATTTTCGGAAATAGTCTTTTTGAGCTGTTGCCGGTGGTGGGCATTTTTGCCGGTGCGGCATGGTTGTTTTGCTTTCTTGGCACGGGAATCAGCCGGAAGATGATACAAATCGGCGATAAGATTTCGAATAAGTTTTTGAGAGTGCTGTATTACATTATGCTGTTGCCGCTGGTGCTGATCATCTGGCTGGGGATTTGGGCTGTGATTGAAGCTATTGTTGATGCAAACGATCAGCCGCATCAGGAGATGGCAGAGGCGCTCAGTGAAGCATTTATGGCACTTTTCTGGGGCGCGGTTTTCATGATTTTCGTGCTGGTGCCGTATGTACAGAGCCTGCTTGTTTTGCTCCTGCGCAAGGTGCTGAAAAAGAAGGGTGAGGAAGAAGAGGAACAGGAGAGTATTTCGGAATAGGATGTAAGAAAGCCGCAACGGACGTCTTGGACGGGTTGCGGCTTTGGTGTTATTTACGTTGGGCTCTTAACTCCTGAACTTTTTGGAAAGCTTTTTCTAAAGGCAGCTCGCGTCCTGCTTCCATGTCATCGAGTCCCTTGTCCGGCTCTTGGAATAAGCCTAATTCTTGCATAATGGAGGTGTATTCCTCTGGGGGGATTTTTTCTGCAAGAAGAGCCTTGAGATGGGCAATCTTATCATCCTTTGCCTGAAGCTCTTCTTGAGCTTCTCGGAGTGCTGTTTCTGCACGCTCTAATCGAATTTCCTGCCCACGACGGATACGATTTGCCTCTTCAACGCCTTCCATGAAAATGCGCATGGAACTGTCTTGACTGGATTCAAACATAGTTTCTGTTGCGCTGGAAATGTATTCGTTTTCTTGTGCCATCTGTTTTATCGCCTCCCAAGTTGTTGCTTTGAATAACCGTGCCCAGTGGTCGATGCCATATTTGCGGTCTTCCTCCGTGGCTTTGTCTATCTGATTTAAGTTTACCACAGAGAGTGCGAATTTGCTACTATATATTTCGTGATTTCAAAAGGCACAAAAGGTTTTAAAGGGATTGAGTGAAAATGACACTTTTCTCTTGCTTTCTCTATTGTTATATGCTATAATCACTTTAGGATTTCGGTTCTCTTTAAATTCCTTCTTTCGGGAAGGGTCGAGTAAACCGGAATCTTTTTTGTGTCTATATGGTGGATCCAAAACATATTAGAACCAACTTTCTTTTTGACAGAAACTCTTACGCCATAAATGTTATTGTTAATTACAATATTAGATTCGATATATGCAAATAAATCACCATTTTTGTTATAGTAATTCTCCACGTTGTCATGTAGCACAACTCCGCTTTTGATTATGTTTGGAAGACTTCTCAAGGTGGCAACCTTTAATTCCTTTATTTTTCTGGGCAATGATTGAAACCTCTTTCCGGTGCCTAGCGTCTCTTTGATTCCTTTTGCGGTAATTCTGATAACCATACCGGAATCATCATTTGTGATTGTGTTGTTATCAAAGAAATGTTCATTTCGCAATGTCTCAATAACGTTTTTTTGTACACCGATATAGTCATTCCACTTCCCTTCAAGGTTGTAAGATGCGACTTCCGAAGCAAGGTCTATGCTTATTCTATTTTTTCTTTCTGCCATTCGGCCCCTCCTTTAATTTAAATGTTTTTTTAGTGTTATGAGTCTGAAAATATGTTGTTGGGATGATACGGTAGATTTTTGCCGGATAATCAGTGAATGGATAAAGGGCTTATTAAGAAATACAAAGTAAGTATATCAGATTTTGAGGTATGAAGCAATTGGATCGGATTGTGAATAGAGAGTATTACACGCACTATTTTTATCTGCTCATCTCCGCAAACCCGCTAAAATCAAGCATTCTCATTTTTGGGCAGACGTAAAAGCGGCCGAAATCCTTGTGCAGGATTACCAAAGAACATAGGCAAAGTTTATGAAATTTGATGGTCGGATGTCTTCATGATTTCCATTCGGAAAGCACAACAGAAAAATCACATAAGAAAACCGAATATTTATATCAAAATGTCATGGAGCTATTTCCAAACGTCTGCGTTTCTGTTATAATAATATGAACGGCAGATTTGTACGAAAGAAAGGAAACAGTACCATGACATTTGATAATTTTAAGTGGTTAAATGAGAGTGAAGCGGAGTATAAGGACGGCGTGTTAAAGGTGTACGCACCGGGACATACCGATTATTTTAACAGTCCGGTGAAGGAGAACGGAACTTTCCCGGAGCTTACGGCGAATGCTCCGCTTTATTATACCGAGGTGACCGGGGATTTCGTGTTCAAAGCGAAGGGTGAGCTGGAGTTTGTGAGTACCTACGATGCGGCGGCGCTCCTTGTATATGAGAATGAAAATGTGTGGGCGAAGCTGGCGCTGGAGAATTCTGACATGCCGTGCAGGAAGCCGGCGGTGGTGTCTGTAGTGACAAACCGGATTTCCGACGACTGCAACGGTCCGGTGCGGGATGCCAACAATGTTTGGTTCCAGATTTCCCGTGTGGATGATTGTTTTGCCTTCCATTATTCCACCGACGGTGTGGAGTACAATATGGTGCGCGTGTTCACCCTGCCGGTGGGCAAGACCGTAAAGGTGGGCTTTGAGGCACAGTCCCCGATGGGTGAGGGTGGATATCGGTATTTTAGCGAGATTTCGCTGGAGAACAGACGGGTAGCAAACGTACGAGAAGGAAAGTAAGGAGGACCACCCATGCAAAATTTACAAAACCCTGCCAATTCCAAAGAGATTACCAGGGCGTATTTTGACAGTTTATTATTGGAGCAGCGGCTTATGGACAGCGTGGTGCCGGACACCGGCTTTTCGCTGTACGGACAGTGGTTTGATACGCCGATTATGACTGCGGCGCTGTCTCACATCGGCACCTTTAACCCGGACATGCCGAACGGTATGGTGCAGTACGCCCAAGCGGCGGCACGGGTGAATGCGGTGCACTGGATCGGAATGGGCAGCAACGAGGAGTTTGCTGCGGTGATGGCGACGGGTGCCAAGACCATCCGTATTGTAAAGCCTTATGCCGATGAGGAGAAGATTCACAACATGCTTTCCTATACCGAGGAGCTTGGGGCTCTGGCGGTAGGTATGGACATTGATCATATGTTTGACGGCAAGGGTAACCCGGACGTGTGTATGGGCGAGCAGATGTCCGTGAAGTCGGCCCGGGATTTACAGCGCTATATCGGTATGACCAATCTTCCGTTTGTGGTAAAGGGCGTACTGAGTGTACGGGATGCGGCAAAGTGTGCGGAGATTGATGCAAACGGTATCGTGGTGTCCCACCACAACGGTCGTATGAATTACGCCATGCCGCCGTTAGCTGTGCTTCCGGAGATTGTAAAGGAAGTGGGCGATGTGATGCCGATTTTCGTGGATTGCGGCGTGTGCTCCGGTATGGATGCGTATAAAGCGCTGGCACTTGGCGCAACGGCGGTGAGTGTCGGTACGCACCTGATTCCGTTCATTCGCCAGGGCGGCGCAGAGGGCGTGGCAGCAAGAATGCGTGAGATGAACGACGAGTTACGCGGCGCTATGGCAAGCACGGGAGTTGCGGATACAAGCTCTTTTGATGTGAGCGTGATTCATCGGCTGTAAGGAAAAAAGAACCACACGAAGGAGCCGGTGGCTTCCTTCGAACCAATAGAGAAAGATACGAGGAGGATTTTGACATGCAGATTTACGTAGACATTAACGCAACCTGCGGCGGAACCGGTACGAAGGAGTACCCGTTCAAGCGGATTTCCGAGGCGGCAAAGATTGCCCGCCCGGGGGATGAGGTTTTGGTGGCACCGGGTGTATACCGTGAGTATGTAGACCCGGCAAATCCGGGTGCGCCGAGAGCACGTATCACCTATCGTTCCGTGGAAAAGGGCGCGGCAGTGATTACCGGTGCGGAGGAAGTGAAGAGCTGGGTTCCGTTTGCGGAGAATGTGTGGATGGCGCGGATTCCGAACGGTATTTTCGGTACTTATAACCCATATACAACGAAGGTATTCGGTGACTGGTTCAATGCCATGTATGTGGCCCACACCGGCGATGTATTTTTAAACGGAAAGTCCATGTACGAGGTGCTGGAGCTGTCCGGCGTGTTGGAGCCGAAGGTTTATATGAAGTCCTGGGATCGTGACTTTACCGTGTACACCTGGTACACCGAGCAGGACGAGGCTGCCAATGAGACAGTTCTTTATGCGAATTTCCGGGGACTTGATCCGAATGCGGAGAATGTGGAGATTACGGTACGCAGAAATTGTTTCTACCCGTCCAAGGAGGGCGTGGGATATATTACGTTATCCGGTTTTTCGGTAACCAAGGCAGCCACCCAGTGGGCTCCGCCGACTGCATATCAGGAGGGTATGGTAGGCCCGCACTGGAGTAAGGGCTGGATTATCGAGGACTGTGACATTTCCGAGTCCAAGTGCTCCGGTATTTCCCTCGGTAAGTATTGTCAGCCGAACAACGACAACAAGTGGTCTACATGGAAGTTTAAGGACGGCACCCAGACCGAGCGTGACAACATTTGTCAGGCACAGGCAGAGGGGTGGTCTAAGGAAACCATCGGTTCCCACATCGTGCGCCGTTGTAACATCCATCACTGCGGCCAGACCGGTATCGTAGGTCATTTAGGCGGTGTGTTCTCTGTAATCGAGGACAACCACATTCATCATATTAACAACAAGCAGAACCTGGCAGGCGCAGAAATCGGCGGTATCAAGATGCATGCGGCCATCGACGTGATTATCCGCAGAAATCATTTCCACCATTGTACCAGAGGCCTGTGGCTGGACTGGCAGGCGCAGGGTACCCGTGTAAGCCAAAATCTGTTCCACCACAATACCGTGCCGTATGAAGCGGAGAAGTATCCGGTGGAGGATGATATGCTGGCGGTGGGTGAGGATATTTTCATTGAGGTATCCCACGGACCGACTTTGGTGGACAACAATATCTTGCTGTCCGACCATGCCTTAAAGCTGCCGACCCAGGGCGTTGCGTTGGTACACAACTTTATTGCAGGCTCCTTTACGGCGGTAGGCAGAGGTGTGGACAACGGCACCCCGACCAAGCCTTCTCCGCGTTATACGCCGTATCACATGCATCATCGCACGGAGGTTGCGGGTTTTATGACCATATTGCACGGTGACTGCCGGTTCTACAACAATATTTTTGTACAGCAGAAGATGCGAAAGGGCCTGCTGGCTCTGCAGGAGCAGTGGAAAAACGACGAGTGGTCCGACGGCAATCTTGTGGTAGGTACGGTGCCGTATGAGGCGTATCCGACCTACGAGGAATATGTGACGCAGTTTGAGGGCTATTGCGGTATGGGCTCCAAGAAGACGGACCGCTACTACAATCCACTTCCGGTATGGGCAGCGGGCAATGCGTTCTTTAACGGCGCAAAGGCCATGACAAAGGAAACGGATGCCTTTGTGGATAACGACCACGAAGTAACCGTGGAGCTGGCGGAAAAGGACGGCGAGTACACCTTTAAGACTAACGTATACGACTTCCTGCCGAAGACCGGTGCACAGATGATTTCCACGGAAGTGCTCGGTATGGCCTTCGAGCCGGAGCAGCTGTTTGAGAATCCGGACGGCAGCCCGATTGTATTTAATGAGGATTTCTTCGGTGCACACCGCGGGGTGAACCCGAAGGTCGGACCGTTTGAAGCGGGTGCAGATGCAATCGTGGTAGCGAAGAACGATAAGTAGTGAATAAGATGCAGTGAGTAAAAGGAAACGGATGAGCCGGTTGCAAGATGCTCGCAACCGGTGTGTTCGTAACATGAGAGAGTAAGTTAGGAGGAACCGATGAGACTAGGGGGTTATGTTTTTGTAAAGGGAAACGACCCGGAGGAGTATGCTCTTGCCCATGTAAAGAAGGGATTCGGTGCGGCTCTTTGTCCGGACTGGATCAGTCTTGAGCGTCCGGCAGAGTTAAAAGCATTTCGTGATGCCATGAAAAAGCACGATGTCCGCATTGCTGAGGTGGGTGCGTGGTGTAACCCGCTCCACCCGGATAAGGCAGAGGCAGAAAGTAAGATTAACTATATCATCGGGAGACTCCGTCTGGCGGAGGAGCTGGGTGCCGCAACTTGTGTGGATATTCTCGGTACCAAGCAGACCGAGACCTGGTTCGGGCCCCATTGTTCCGGTTATTCGGAGGAATTTTTCAAGGAGTCCGTGGAGGTATTTCAGCGGATTATCGATGCGGTGAATCCGAAGACTACGAAGCTTTCCTTTGAGATGATGCCGTATTATTTTCTGGATTCTCCGGACGGATATTTACGTTTCCTGGAAGCAATCGACCGTGAGGCGGCAGCGGTGCATCTGGATATTTGTAACACCATGAACCACCCGAAGCGGTTCTTTGAAAACGGGGCGTTTATAAGGGAGACTTTCGCGAAGCTTGCGGATAAGATTGTGACCTTGCACTTAAAGGACATTGCCATGGAGACGGATTCCCTGACGGTGGCATTTCGTGAGGTGCTTCTCGGTACCGGCGGCATTGATTATTCGGTGCTGATGGAGGAAATCAGCAAGCTCCCTGTGGATACCCCGGCAATGCTTGAGCACCTTCATGATGAGGCGGAGTACGATGCGGCGGCAGCGGCGGCGGTGAAGGTTATGGAAGGCATCGGTATGCACAGAGAGGGAATGTGCTGGGTGAAGTAAAGGGGGGACTGAGGCTCCGGGAAAAGAGAAATCGGGAAAAAGAGAATAGGAAAACAACATAAGAAACGCCGCCCCGGTGTTTGATGTGCATTTTGTCAGGAGGACAAGTGCAAATCATTTGCCGGGGCGGCTGTTATTTTTTATCGGATTTGTTTGTTGTGGGCAATTATAAATGGTTTCCGGGACCTTATTCCGCTTTATTGGTGTCTATGGATATGTCCAGTTCTCCGTCGGTTTCTCCCACGGTGATACTGTCGACTTCAACCGGAGTGACGATGGTAAGGATAACGGTGTCCTCTAATTCGTCTACTTCTTCTGCTGTGACGCCGTCCGGCAGTACATTGATCTGAGCATATGCCTTTTCCTGCTCTCCGGTTTCTTCGTCCACGGAGTCAAGTTCCATTTCGAAGGAACCGACCATGCGTCCGTCTTCTTCCTGCCATGTTACATCCGGTGTAACCTCGTTGCCGTTAATGCACACCTTGATTTTTGAGAACAGAGTCTCCCCGGTAGCGGCATAACAGATGCCGTTGGAGGTTATAATGGTAAGTGCCAATGCAGCAACCGCCGCGATTGCGTATTTTACGCAGTTTCTGAATTTAAATGTGTCTTTCTTCATCTCCATCACCTTTCCAAGCAACGCCTCCGGCGCATGGATCTGGTCATATAATTTTTTTACGTTTTCTTTTTCGTTCATGTTACCACGCCTCCTTAAGCTGTTCCTTTAACAATTTTCTTGCACGGACAAGTCTGGTCCGGACCGTTGCTTCCTTCATACGGAGAATATCCGCGATTTCCTTTGTGGAATAGCCCTCGTAATAAAACAGGTAGATGACGCTGCGGCATTTTGCAGGCAACTGTTTAATGGCCTCGTAAAGCTCCGTGTCTTTCGGTTCGGAAAATACCGGTTCTGTTTCCAGGGAATCGAAGGAGTCCATGTTCTTTCTCCAAAAGGAGGAAAAGAAGCTGTTGCACTCGTTGATGCATACACGAATCAACCAACGCTTTTCATGCTCCCGGTCCGTAAAAGCCGTTTTTTTCGTCAGTAGCTTTACGAAGGTCTGCTGCACGATATCGTCGGCGTCCGACGGCGTTTTGGTGTAGCTGACGGCAATCCGGTATATGGTATCCATATGGGTTTGCACGATGCGTGCATAATCTTCTCTGTCCAAACCGTTCTCTCCTTTGTCCGTTTTGTTTCTTGCGAAAGGCCTTTCACTATATAAACGGTGGAAGGCGTCAAAATGTGCGAAAAACTTGCGAAAAATAAAATTTATGGTATAATAAAAATAGAAAAGGCAATCGCCACAGAGTGGTTGGCCTTAGTTAGGAGAATAAAAGCCTTCCCTCACTCGCCAAAGTACAGGGAAGGTTTTTTATGTTAGTGATAAATCAAATATATGAATGTCAGCAGTGCCAAGAGGAACATTCCGAAGGAGATTAGGTCCTTAAATTCAAAACGATTCTTCATAAGCAACACCTCCATTCTTTTTAGAATGAAGGCCACCCACCCTTAACCGAACTACGGTATGTACACGATTGCCGGTAGCCGATTCGGCTACTATAAATATTATATCATAAAAATGGCTAGAACGCAAGTTCGATTTGATGAAAGTGAAAAAAGTGCGCGCTTGACAAATGTCTAAGTACGTGATAAGTTAATATTGATAGTAGACCTTAGGTCTGATCCACGCTTGTCAGGGAAAAGTTTTCCTTGGCAAGCGTTTTGTTGTTTAAGGAGGGAAAGAGAATGGAATTCAAATATGTAAGAATTCAGGGACGTGAGCTGTCCTATATAACCAAATATCCGAAGGGCATTTTTGCTATGTGCTGGCGGAAGATTTACGACGGTGTGATGGAAGAGGCAGATGCGGAGTTGTTTAAGGAAATCAATGCCTGGTTTGAAGAGAACCTGCCGATACCGGACGTATGCGAAAGCGGAACGGAACCGGTGATTACCTATTTCAAGGTGGCAACAACGGCACACATGCTGGAGAAGATTGCTCCGGCTATGGAGTTGCTTGATAAGTACAATCACCCCTATGATGTGGTCTATACGAACTTTGTAGGAGATATTGTGTATGAGGATGAGTATCAGGTGGCGGTACGGGTGGATTCTGCAAATGCTGACTGATGAAGAGCTTGCGGCGTGGTCTTCACACGACTGCGTGAATTTATGGCTTGCCTTTTCAAAACCGCTGTGCTATACTGTTCGAAATATTTCAAAACAGGAGGGACTGCTTATGATTCGATTGATGAGAGAAGAAGAGATTCCGGTATGTGTGGCTTTGATTCGGAGAAGCTTTGGGACCGTAGCGGAGGAGTTCGGTTTTACGGTTGAGAATGCACCGCGTTTTACTGCTTTTGCCACTACGGAGGAGAGCCTTACCTGGCATCTTCACGGAGAGAAGAGACCGATATTTGTGTATGAGAACGAGAACGGCGAAATTATCGGTTACTATTCCCTTCTGCTTGAGGACAATAATGTATGTGAGTTGAGCAACCTTTGTGTGGCACCGGAGTGCCGCCACGGCAAGGTGGGAGAGGCTCTTTTGCTTCATTCCTATGAAACGGCAAAAGAGGCCGGTTGTGTTGTGATGCATATCGGTATTGTAGAGGAAAATGTAAAGCTGCGGAAGTGGTATGAGAAGTACGGCGTGGTGCATTTGGGAACGAAAAAGTTTGAGCATTTTCCGTTTACCTGCGGCTTTATGGAGAAGACGTTGTAATAAGTATACATATGCCACCTATAGAGGAAGTAACTTCCCTATAGGTGGTTTCTTTTTGTCAAAAAAGCCCAAATCCACCCGGCGAGATCCCTTGTTTCCTTGTACTTCCTGAATAAATTTGCGTTCCGCGAAAAAAAACTCTTGTCAGCACGAAAAAATGGATGTATAATAAGTCGTAATGTTTGTCAGGAGTATTGTATTTTTGTATACAATCTTAATTTAGACAGAAAGCAGAGGTATTCAGATGGAAAGACGAGTAGGTACTGTTTCAAGAGGCGTACGTTGTCCGATTATCCGTGAGGGAGATGATCTTGCGAAGATTGTAGTGGATAGCGTGCTTGGTGCGGCTGAGTCCGAGGGCTTTGAGATGAGAGATAAGGACGTTATCTCCATTACCGAGTCTATCGTAGCAAGAGCACAGGGAAATTATGCATCTGTAGAAGATATTGCGGCAGATGTTAAGGCAAAGCTTGGTGGAGAGACCATCGGCGTTATCTTCCCGATTCTGTCCCGTAATCGTTTTGCTATCTGTTTAAAGGGCATTGCCATGGGCGCAAAGAAGGTAGTTTTGATGTTGAGCTACCCGAGCGACGAGGTTGGTAATGCATTGTTGACCTATGACCAGTTGGACGAGAAGGGTATCAATCCGTACAGTGATGTACTTACCCTTGCAAAGTATCGTGAGCTGTTCGGTGAGAACAAGCACGAGTTCACCGGCGTAGATTATGTAGAGTATTATTCCAATATTATTAAGGAAGCAGGCGCAGAGGTTGAGGTTATCTTCGCAAATCAGGCAAAGGCAATCCTTGATTACACTGACTGCATCCTGACCTGTGATATTCACACCAGAGTTCGTACGAAGCGTCTCTTAAAGGCTGCAGGTGCAAAGATTGTTTGCGGTCTGGACGATATTATGACGGCTTCCGTAAACGGTAGCGGTTTCAACGCAAAGTACGGCCTGCTCGGTTCCAATAAGGCAACCGAGGACAAGATTAAGTTGTTCCCGAATGAGTGTCAGGATTTGGTTCTCGACATTCAGAAGCAGGTAATGGACAAGACCGGCAAGCACGTAGAAGTTATGGTTTACGGCGACGGTGCGTTCAAGGACCCGCAGGGTAAGATTTGGGAGCTGGCTGACCCGGTTGTTTCTCCGGCATTTACCTCCGGTCTCATCGGTACTCCGAACGAGTTAAAGTTAAAGTACCTTGCAGACAACGATTTCAAGAACTTAAGCGGTGCAGAGTTAAAGGCTGCCATCGAAGACAGTATTAAGGCAAAGAACGGTAGCCTTGTTGGTAACATGGCTTCTCAGGGAACCACCCCGAGACAGCTTACCGACCTCATCGGTTCCCTTTGTGACCTGACCAGCGGTTCCGGTGACAAGGGTACTCCGGTAGTACTTGTACAGGGCTATTTTGATAACTATACCGACTAATCTTGAATAAAAGGAGCAACGTTTATGAAGCAGGATATGATTGTTATTTTAGATCTCGGCAGCACCGAAAACACCGTGCTTGCCCGTCAGATTCGTGACCTTGGCGTATACAGCGAAATTCATCCGCATGACATTACCGCAGAAGGCTTAAAGGCTCTGAACAATGTAAAGGGTATTGTGTTAAACGGCGGTGAGAACCGCGTGGTAGACGGCGTAGAGGTAAAGGTAAACGATGAGATTTACAGCCTTGGCATTCCGGTGATTTCCGTAGATTGTCCGTCCGCAAAGTGTGATGTAAAGTATGACTCCCTTCCGGGTGAGGATGTGTTAAAGGCATTCTTATTCGATACCTGTAAGGCAGAAGCAAACTGGAACATGAAGAATTTCGTGGCTGACCAGATTGAAATCGTGCGTAAGCAGGTGGGTGACAAGAAGGTGCTTCTTGCATTATCCGGCGGTGTAGACTCTTCCGTAGTAGCTGCATTGCTTCTTAAGGCAATCGGCAGCCAGTTGACCTGTGTGCACGTTAACCACGGTCTCATGAGAAAGAACGAGTCCGAGAACGTCGTAGAAGTATTCAAGAATCAGTTAAACGCAAACTTAGTATATGTAGATGCAACGGACCGCTTCCTGGACAAGCTGGCAGGTGTGGCTGATC
>SVEN01000005.1 GCA_015057365.1 Lachnospiraceae bacterium
ATACTCTATTATGTCTCTTTTTTGCGTTTAAACCGCCTTTAACTCTTGCCATTCTGTTTTGCCTCCTTTACACCAAATCTTAGAGATAAGGTAAAATCTTCTTCATATTCTTTTCGTTCGTCTTATCGGTCATGGTAGCTTTTCTTAAATCTCTCTTCGTCTTGGAAGACTTCTTGGTTAAGATATGCTGCTTACCGGTCTTCATTCTCTTTAACTTACCGGTTCCCGTCATTGTAAAACGCTTTGCTGCTGCCTTATTGGTCTTTAACTTCGGCATGGTGAATCCTCCTTCATGGTACGGCAAACGCCGTAATAATAATTATCTGTCTGAAGCACAATACTGTGCGTTCATGCATCTTTTACCGCTTCTCGGCAAGCACCATAATCATGCTTCTGCCTTCTAACTTAGCCGGCTTCTCTACTACGGCAACATCGGAAAGCTTCTCAAAGAAGGAATCCAACACTTCCTTACCGGTTGCCATATGTGCCATCTCACGACCGCGGAAACGAAGCGCAACCTTTACCTTATTGCCCTTCTCCACGAACTTACGTGCCTGATTTGCCTTGGTGGTCAAATCGTTCACATCGATATTCGGAGACAGATGAATCTCTTTTACTTCGGTTACTTTCTGCTTTTTCTTAGCTTCCTTCTCACGTCTTGCCTGCTCGTAACGGTACTTACCGTAATCGACAATCTTGCATACCGGCGGCTTTGCAGTCGGCGCAATCTTAACAAGGTCAAGATTGGCTTCCTTCGCCATCTTCAATGCATCCTTTGCAGACATGATACCAAGCTGTTCGCCGTCTTCACCAACCAGACGGATCTCTTTGTCTCTGATTTGCTCGTTCAACATTAACTCGCTAATGGTTTTGTACCTCCGTAATATAGTATGAGATAGTTTGTTTCGTGTAGCCTCCGCACTTTATTCTTGCATAAAGAAAAGCGGATAATCACAGATTATCCGCCTAATAATCCCATCCTCGGGAAATCATCTTAACCAGACCTTTTTGCGGTACAATGTACGCGGAAGGTGAGAGCGGATACTCTGCTTTTTGCTTACACAGCTCTTAAAGTATATCACGTGATTTCCGGGATGTCAAGAAGTTTTTTAAGTTTTTTCGCAACACGTCGTAAGCTGAAGTATTGCGGCATGCACAGATTGGAAGTTGTGACTGCAGCAAACTGAAAGTTTCAAGCTCCTTATAAATCATAACCGAACTCAATCTACTTCGTTAAAACTTTCTTACAAAGCTTGTGAGTTCCACATTTAGGACATTTTAATTTACGTCTTGTTATAGTGTGATACGACATCACGTATTCCTTCATATCAGGTACGAAACGCTCTTTACATTCAGGACATTCAAACGCTCCCGCAGTCCTGTCAAGAATACAAGCAATCGCTATTCCAATAATAACGACAACAGTTCCTGACAAAATCAACACAATTCTCATCCATGTATCAATTTGAGCCAAACCTGAAATAATAAACAAAGGTAGTGCTGCTATGATTGCCAGCCATCCATACATTGCCGATAATAAAATCTTCTTTTTGTTCGCTTGTGCATCCTTTACTAAATTCACCATATTTTCCTCCGCTTTCTTTTTATAATCCACTTCTTGCAATCTTTCACCAGCCAAAAGTTCATTGACCGTAATTTCTAATTCATTGCAAAGTGGAAGTAACAATGATATTTCTGGAAACCCGTTGCCTCTTTCCCATTTCGAGATTGTTTTATCACTGATAGCAAGCTTATCTGCCAATTCTCGTTGTGTGTATTTTTTCGCTTTTCTTTCATCAGCAATAAATTTACCTATTTTAATTTGGTCCATAGGTTCGTGTCCTCCTTTCTGGATTCATTGTATAAATTCCTTCTTTATTTTCACACCCACGGGACGTAGAATATGGTGAATTATAGCGGTTTCTACGCTTCGTAGAGTTATAATTTACTTAAGAAAATTCAAAGTTATCGTTTCTTCATTTTCTGAATAGTTTCTTCAACCGAAATACATTCTGCAAATCTTCCCGGCCACATAAATTCATTATAATATTTATAAGTTTTCTCTTTGTCCATATACGGATTATCAAAAGTAGTATTTGTTCCCTCTGGGATAATTACCTTGAGCCCCATTTCAAACGCAGACTTTATTGTGGCATCCATACAGAAGTTTGTTAATAATCCTACGACAACAACCGTATCTTCATCTTTAAGGTACTCCTTTAATCCAGTTCCTTGAAAAGCACTACTTACTGTCTTTATGTATCGTTTCTCGCCTTCTTGAGGATAGAACTCCTGATTGATTTCAAATTCAGCATCATCCTTTGAAAAACCGGTTCCCGGTCCATCATCATGTTGCACATAAATAACTTCTATGTTATTCTCGCGAGCTGCTTCTATAACCTTTTTTGTTCCGTTAACAAATCTCTCATAACAATATAGATCTTTATTTGTAAGCCAAATCTGTGCATCTATCACAAGTAAAACCATATATTATCCTCCATCAACTTCAAAGTTTCTTCTCTATTCCGCCATGCACTCATTCGGACTCCTACGCCTCCCTACGTGATACTTCCTCGTGTACACGTCACCGTATACAGCAAAGCTGAATAAAATGTAAAAGGCCGGAAACCGCCATCGTTCCAGCCTCGCATTTCTTATTTTAACATTCCCTTACTCTTCTGTCAAACCGTCACCTCCACGCCTCCTACCGGCCGTATCCGAAACACATAGCAGGCTCCTTCACCGAACACCCGCTCCATTTCTGCCGCATACTCCTCCGCCAGGGAGGTCGGCACAAAGGCCTGTATCGTCCCCGCAAAGCCGCCGCCGTGGACACGTACCGCACCTTTCCCTTTCAGAATGCGTTTGCTTACCGCTACCCCCAGAGGAATGGCCTGTTCTGTCGGTGCGGAAGTGGAATATAAATTCTGAAGCAATGCTTCCGAGGAATCTCCCGACTCTTGTACAAGCGAAAGAAACTTCTCCGCATCTCCCTCCCGTAAGGCTTCCGCCTCTTCTTTTGCCCGGCGATTATCTCCAAAGAAATGCATCGCTCGAAGTACCGCACGGTCGGAGCAAGTCTTTCGCAGATTCGGAAGCTCTCTGTAAAAGTCCGCTTCGTCTACCTGACGCAAATATCCCTTCCCGAAGTAAGCCGCCACCGACTCCATCTCCTCACGGACCGCCACATAATCCGGCGTCAGATTCACATGACTTCCGCCGGTATCCGTCACACAAATGCAATACCCGGCTTGTTCAAAATCAAAAGCAAAGGGCTCAATCACAGGTACTCCCGTATCTGCAAAGTCAATAAATACCAGACCTCCCACGGAGCTTGCCATCTGGTCCATGAGACCGCACTTCTTCCCGAAATACACATTTTCCGCATACTGACCGATTTTCGCAATTTCTACCGCACCGGCCTGTCCCTTGTTATAATGAAGGTCAATAATGGTGCCGATTAATGTCTCAAAGGCCGCCGAAGAGGAAATGCCGCTGCCGGAAAGCACATCGGAAGTACAATATAAGTCAAAACCGCCCACCTGTACCCCAAGAGCCGCAAACCGCGCCACAATGCCCCGCACAATGGCCGCAGATCCTTTTTCTTCTTCCTGTACCGACAAATCGGACAATTCCACGGTAAACGGACGGTACCCTTCGGAGCATACGCGAATGACTCCGTCCTCATGGAATGCCACTACACCTAGCACATCCAACTGTACCGCTGCCGCCAGCACGCAACCGTGCTGGTGATCCGTATGATTGCCTCCGATTTCGGTTCTCCCCGGTGCGGAGTATAACAAAACCTCCTCCCGTCCCGGGTAAACTTCCGTAAACCGTGCAACCGCCTTTTCATACCGCGCCTTCTGTGCCAAAAGTACTTCCTTCTTGGTACCGTATAATCTTTCAAATATCGGCAGAAATGCATCCTGTGCAAGCTTTTGTTTTAATTCTTCTATGTTCATTCTCTCGTTCCTCTTCCTTCCGATTCCTGTTTTCAGTATACCACTGATTTTATTTTCCCACAACCGGACGAATCAAAAACGCCAGCGTCAGCGGTTTCTTCGGGTCAATTTTAAACTCCTTATGTACCGGCGATCCCCAGGAATCATCACCGCCCACGCCCATCTGCTTTGCAGCCAGGCGTACCCATGTATAGGACGGCTCCTTTAACTCCTCCAAGTGCATGGCGGTCTCTAACTCCGCCGCACTGTACGGCAGAACACTCATCTCAAACGGTGCTTCCACGCAGGAAAACTCCACACCCGTTCCGCAAGCATCCGTCACCTGCACATACCGCACCCCGGTACGGTTACCGCATTCCTGCGGAAACAGATAACCGGAAAGATTCTCCTTTGCCGTAGATTCATATACGCCAAGCTTTGCACCGAAATTGCGGTCGATATAGTTTTCCTCCGGACCCAGTCCGTAATAACGGAAGTGCTCATACGTTTTCTTCATTTTAAAGTCCATGGCAAATACCGGGAAATCCACGTCGGTATCCACACCCGGATATTCCGCACGAATTTCTACTCGGCCGTCAAAGAACACCTTATAAATCACCTTATAGGTAAAGGCCGGCACCGTCGGCGCGTCGTACGGAAATACAAGCTCCAGACAGTCGTTCTTCTCTTCCCAAGAAATCAAATCTCTGCGATATCTCGCATATTTTCCCGCAAGTTCCCACCGGGATGCAAAAATCTGATACCCCGCGCCTCTGTCATTGTCCGTAAAGGCTCTCCAGAAGCTTACCTGCGGAACTCTTGTTATGTACTCTTCGCCGTGATATACCAATGAAGTAATACCGCCCTGTCCCTTATCAAACTGTACGTAAAAATCCTCTCCGCGGATACCGATGCAAAAGTCTCCGTAAACAATGTCAGGACGTGCCGACTCAACTACTTCGTTTCCGTTCCCCACATCTTCGGAAGCTACATTCACCACCTCTTGGGCAAAGCACACCTCGTACCCGGCCTCCGCATACAAAGTATCCTCATTCAGTACCGCAGATGCAGTTATCACATACTCGCCCGCTTCTGTCGGAATCGTAAGTCCTGTTTTCACAGATTCTTCATCTCCCGCCGGAATCGTAAGTACATGCTCCTCTGTTTCCAGTACGTTACCTTCCTTTTCCAGTGTCACCGCAAACCGGTAACCCGATGTATCGATAAACAAATTCCGATTTTTCACCGTCAGCACGCCATCCCTTATCTCCATCTTCAGATTGGAATACAGTGCCTTGACCTCCTGCATCTTCGGAGACGCCTTCCGGTCCGCATAGACGATACCGTCAGTACAAAATCCCCAGTCTGCCGGACGTTCTTCAAAGTCTCCGCCGTAGGCAAGGACCCGTTCTCCGTTCTCCAAGGTTCTGTACAATGCCTGGTCGATAAAATCCCAGATAAATCCGCCCTGATACTTATCATATTTTTCTTCCAAATCCGTGTACAGCTTCATGCCTCCCACGGAATTTCCCATAGCGTGCATATACTCGCAACTGATATACGGCTTTGCCGGATTCGTAGTTAAATAGTTTTCGATGTCCTCCGGTTTTGCATACATTCTGGACTCCATATCGGTAATAGAGTCATACTTTCGATTCCAGCATACACCTTCATAATGTACCAAGCGTCGTTTATCTTCCCTGTGAAAATACTCCGCCATTGCCGCAATATTTTCTCCACAGAAAGACTCGTTTCCGCAGGACCAGATAAGCACACAGGCATGATTCTTGTCACGCTCATACATGGACTTCGCCCGGTCCAGTACCGCTCCCTTCCACTCCGGCAAATCTCCCGGGAGGTTACATGCGAAACCTCCTGCCCATCCTCTGTCGTTCATCCAACTACCGTGGGTCTCCAGATTTGTCTCGTCAATCACATAAATACCGTATTCATCGCAAAGCTCGTACCATCTTGTCTGATTCGGATAATGGCTGGTACGTACCGCATTGATATTGTTCCTCTTCATCAGAAGAATATCCGCAAGCATCTCTGCTTCCGAAATGGCACGCCCGCGCTCCGCGGAAAACTCATGACGGTCCACGCCCTTAAACACAATATGCTTGCCGTTCAGGCACATGAGCCCGTTTTTCAATACAAAGGTACGGAAGCCAATTTTCGTAACGGCAGTCTCCATGACAACACCGTTTGCATCAATCAACTCCACGCAGAGCTCATATAAATTCGGTGCTTCCGCACTCCACGGTGCCACCGCATCCAATCTCTTCTCCGACAGAATCGTAGTACTCTCACACGGCACTGTTTCGGAAAATACCTCTTCACCTACCGTATTTTTCAGTGTATACTTCGCAGAAATGCCGTTCGTTCCTATCATCTCCAAGGCTCCGGAACCGGCAACCGGTTCCTTTGTCCCTCTCCCCGCAAGACAAAGCTCCGTCCGTAAGCAACCGCTTCCGTCCTTATATTCATAATCCGCCGTCACTTTCATATCTCGCACATATACTTCCGGAACCGCATATAAATACACGTCCCTAAAGATACCGGAAAAACGCCAGAAATCCTGATCTTCCAGCCAGCTTCCGCTGCAAAAACGATATACTTCTACTGCCAGCTTATTATTCTTTTCCTTTATATAAGGTGTAATCAAAAACTCGGAGGGAGTAAAGGAATCCTCGCTATACCCTACAAACTCCCCGTTTACCCAAACATAAATCGCAGACTCCGCTCCCTGGAAAGACAAATACACTTCCTTCCCCCACAAAGTCTCGTCCAAGTCAAAGTAGGTTACATAGCTCCCCACAGGATTTTCCTTTACCGGCACATTCGGAGGAGTCACCGCCTCCACACCGTCCCACGGATACATCATATTCACATACTGGCATCTGCCATAGCCCTGAAGCTGAATATGGCCGGGTACCTGTATCTCATCAAAGTTTTCCGCCGAAAACTCCTCTTTATAAAACTCCTCAATCCTCTCCCCCGGATTCTTGGCATATGCAAACTTCCATGTACCGTTTAAAGATTGCAGCAATTCTTTTCCTTTATAAAAACTCTTATGGTCCGAATGTGCCGCCACACGGTTTACGGCAAACACCTCGGGATTACTAAGCCAGTCAAGTGTCGATTTCATAGAATACCTCCTCGTATCTTTTTTCTCACATTCATCTTACCACACTCTTTTATAAAAGAACATAAACGCAATATACCAAAACATGCACAAAATGATACAAATGACCTTGCATTTTCATCCATATAAGTGCATAATAAAAGTAACAAAACCTCGGAGGAAACCCATGTATACAAATGCTGCATACCTTCACGATTCATTTACGGACCTTATAGACTTAAGTAAACCTCTCATTGTCACCTGCTGCGGATGTTACCGCATCCATACCATGCCTGTCTTTCTTACGGAGCGTCCACAAGGCCGCATGGACTACCAGCTTTTGTACATTGCTTCCGGCAAGGCCCACTTTTTTATTCAGGGGCGGGAGCATGTGATTAACGAAGGCTCCATGGTTCTTTATCATCCCGGGGAAGCACAAAAATATTTCTATTGCGCGTCTGACAAAACCGAGGTTTACTGGATTCACTTTACCGGCTCCGAGGTAGCATCGCTTCTTTCCGGTTACGGACTTACCGAAGCGGAGCATATATTTTATACCGGTACTTCTCCGAACTACCCTCAATTGTTTCGTCAAATCATTCAGGAGCTCCAACTTTGCCGACCGAATTACGAAGATCTCCTGTCCCTGTATTTACAACATATTTTTCTTCTGATAAACCGTTCCGTGAAGGAAGAACAAAAAACAGGCAGCGACATTCGAAACGAAATCGAACGCGCTACCCATTATTTCAATGAACACTATTCTGCTGAAATCAGTATCGAGGAGTACGCCAAATCCAGACATTTCAGCACTTGCTGGTTCATCCGTAACTTCAAACAAATTTTAAAGGTTACTCCGATGCAATATATTCTATCCTTGCGAATGATGAATGCGCAAAACCTGTTGGAAAACACAGACTATACCATCACCGAAATCGCGGAATCCATAGGCTACGACAATCCGTTATATTTTAGCCGTCTGTTTCATAAACATACCGGATTAGCGCCTTCCGCCTATCGAAAGCTGCGCAGAGAACACCTATTTCACCCTTAATAAATTACTCTCTTTGCGCTATGCGGCGTCCTGTAATTATACTTGGAAATAATCACACCTGTCTCATAACTGGAGGCATGCACCACCTTACCGTCACCGATATACATAGCCACATGATCCACTCTTCCGCCGGACGCATAAAATATCAAATCTCCTGCCTTCAGATTAGAGGCATTCGGCGTCACGGACAATAAACTCTTGCTGGCTGCCATATCTCTGGAAACACGCGGCAAAGTATAGCCGTACTTTTTATAGGATGCATAACATAAGCCGGAGCAATCCACACCGGACTTCATATTGGTACCGCCCCAGACATAATCGACTCCCACGGCGGTCTTTGCGTAATCCGCCACCTGTTTTGCCTTATCTCTCTTGGCTTGTTCGATGGCTGCTTTCTTTGCCTCTTCTGCCTTTTTCGCTGCTTCTTCCGCTGCTTTTTTCTCTGCTGCGATTCTCTCTTTTTCCTCCGCAAGAGTCTCTCCGTACTTCGGCTCACCGGTAACCTTTACATAGGTCGTGTACACATACCCGGTCTTCGTCTGTCCGTTCTCGGTAAAACGAATCTTCGTCCATTCCTTACCCCGTTCCAAAAGTTCTGCGGTATCTCCCTTATGGAAGGTATCAAGCACTTTATAACCGGTACCGGCTCCGGAACGCACATTTAACACATTTGCCGTCACTTCCACCTTCGGTGCATACTTCTTTGCAATCGCAGCCTCCGCATCATCTCCCAAAAGCAAATAATCCTTCACTACATAACCGGTTACATTCCCTGAATTCACATACACCCAGTTGCCTTCTTCTTCAATTACCGTAGCCACACAGTCGGCATACAGCTTTCCTACTACCTCCGATGATGTAGTGCTGCTTTTTCTGACATTGACATAATTGCTCACATTTGCAAATACCCTTGTTCCGCTCAGTCCTCTCACTCTGGCAAAAAGCACGATTTCCTCACCGGACTCTTCCGCCTCGGCAATCTTTTGTAATACTTCTCCGCCGATATCCTCCAAGCCTTCTATGTACGAATGCTCCGCTCCTACACATCTCCAGATTTCCTTTATACTTAATAACGAAGACTGCGCCTGTGGCAACTCCTGCGTCGTCAACAAATTCTGTTGCGCATTTGCCACACTTACATCTCCCGTATTTATTATTCCTACAATTGCTGCCGCGCCCACACACAGCAGTATTCTTTTACATTTTCGACTACCCATACAACGCCTCCCTTATAAATGTTACAAATTTGTTACAAACTTGTAACATGATTATAACAAACCCCGTGGTTTTTGTCAACCTACGGGGGTGTCCAATTTTTTCCTATTCCATTCTCTTCCGAAACTGTAATACATTTACCGCTCGTTCAAATATGCTTCGATTTCATAAATCGCAGTCGCACCGTCTGCCGCCGCGGTTACCACCTGACGCAAATGCTTGGTACGCAAATCCCCCGCCGCAAATACACCCGGAACATCCGCGCGACAATCCTCTCCCGCTATCACGTAGCCGGAAGCATCCAAAGATACCAGTCCTTGTAGCAATTCGGAGTTCGGAAGCATTCCGACTGCCACAAACACACCGGAAACCGGCAATTCTCTCTCCCCCGTCTCCGTATTTACGACAAGGCGCTCTACCTTTCCGGCTCCTTCGATTCTTGCCGGCGTAGCCTTCACCACAAACTCAACATTTTCACAGGCACGCAAACGATTCACCAATGTCTTTGCCGCACGAAACTCATCTCTGCGATGTACCAGATATACCTTTTTACAAATGCGGGCCAGGAATATGGCATCCTCAATCGCCACATCGCCTCCGCCTATCACCGCTACCTCTTTGCCACGGAAAAAGGCGCCGTCACAGGTAGCACAATAGGACACACCGCTGCCGGCGAACTCTGCCTCTCCCGGCACCCCAAGGGTTCTGTGCTTTGCTCCGGTTGCAAATAACACGGTCTTCGCAGAATACGTCTCCCCATCCTCTAAGGAAATCAAAAATCTTTCCTCATTCTTTTCTACCTTCACAACTTTACCGTCCCGGAACTTCACTCCACAGGCATCACAATGCTCACGAAACTTCATGGCCAATTCAAAACCGCCGATTCCTTTCAAGCCCGGATAGTTGTCCACCTCCGACGTGTTTACAATCTGTCCGCCGCTCATCAGGCCGCTCTCCAATACCAAATGGGAAAGCTCCGCTCTTGCCGCGTAAATACCAGCCGCCATACCTGCCGGCCCTGCACCGATAATCATTGTATCTAACATAAAAACCTCTTTCCGCGCTATAGCGCTTTTTCTTGCTTTTTTTACATTATTATGGTATACTGTTTATAGAAACAAACCGTTCTGTACGTGTTCCGTTACAGAAGAAAGGAGGATGCCTTATGGATATTGCAGCACTTTCGATGCAAGCCTCTGCATTACAGGCTTCCGATATGGTCGGTGTTGCGGTTTTCAAGAAAACTCTTGAGACCATCGAAGGCACCGGAGAAAACATGATTAAGATGATGGAACAATCGGTTCAGCCGAATTTGGGCCAGAACATCGATATTCGTGTGTAAGCTCATGCTACGGCATGGGCTTTTTCTTTGTCTTTTTTAGTTTCCCATGCGTAATATCATATATGCGATGCAAATGAATACACCCACAAACAGTGCCGGCGAATATATAGCTCCGAATCCGCCTTTTTCTTCCTTCGGTTCGATTTCTTCTTTTCGAAACAATAACACCCTTTGCTTTTCCCTGTTTTCCTTACACTTTAATAATAAAAACACAACCAAAACCGTTCCTGCTGTTGCCGCTATGGTCCACGGCAAAATTCCAAGAAGATGCTCCCCTATCATTGCGGCATCCGGTTGTACCTGCTCTTGGAGCAGTTCCCCGTTTCCCTTTACCGACAAAAATAACACCGCTACAGAACGCCCGTTGATATACATGTGTAAAAAAACCGACGGCAAAATCGATCCGGCAATCTCATTTACCAGCGCAAAAATGATTCCCAATACAAAAGCATAAAAGAATTGATTCGGATTCATATGCAGAATTCCGAACAAAAACGCTGTCATAACAATTGCCACCCATCTTCCGGATTTACGGTATCCGAAAAACAACACGCCCCGGCATAACACTTCTTCGCAAACCGCAGGTACTACCGCAATGGTAAAAAAGGCCAGAGGAAACGGATATTTAATAATCAATTCCGCCATACTTTCCCCTATGGTATTTACGGTAAAAAGCAGGGAAACCGTATTTACAAACTCCGCAATCATATTGATACAAACCGCAAGAGGAACAAGTAGCAGCCATTCCTTCCAACCGATTGCCTTTAACAGCAGACCCTCCGTTACGGATATCCTTTGCATAAAAAGATATGCCACTGCCGGAAATGCAATAAACAGTTGCACCAAAATCTGGAGCATCATCCGGTCTCTGACTCCCACTCCGGCAATCAAATAAATCATTCCCTGAGACAACACCACAGCGGCCAAAAAGACCCGGTTTGCCTCTAAGGCATGCATACGTTTCATAGAGTTTCCTCCCGTCAAAATCACTCCCTTTATCAGTATACAATTTTTTCCGCACTATTTCTAGCTTTTTTTTCGAAATTATGCTATACTTGTGTGCATATGAAAAAAATACGGTTTGGCCGGTACTTTCTACCGGCGCACAAGGAGCGCGGTTATGTATTCGTTTTCCACAAGAGTCCGGTACAGCGAAGTGGATTCCACCTTGCGTTTGTCTTATCCGGCAATTATAAATTACTTTCAGGACTGTAGTATTTTCCACTCGGAAGACCTGGGTATCGGCATAGATTTTTTAAAAGAAGCACATCGTGTCTGGCTGATGAATTCCTGGCAAATCCAAATTCATCGTTTCCCAACGTACGGGGAACTTTTGCGGGTCAGCACATGGCCTTATGACTTTAAGTCCATGTTCGGGTATCGTAATTTCACCCTGACAAGCGAAACCGGGGAGCTTTTGGTAGTTGCCAATTCTATCTGGGTCTTTGCGGACACCGACACCGGTCGCCCGGTAAAGCCCGATCCGGCCTACGCCTCCCGTTACCCGTTGGAACCGCCGTATCCGATGGAATGCGCACCTCGAAAGATTGATATTCCGTCGGAAGGAACTGTTTTGACACCGATACCGGTCAGTGTGTCCCATCTGGACTCCAACCATCATGTGAACAACGGACAATATGTTGCCATGGCGGCTACACTACTTCCGGACTCCGACTACACCGGTCTTCGGGTAGAATATAAAAAGGCCGCACAATTGGGCGATACCATTTATCCGCGACTCACACAGACCACAGACAAATGCACGGTAGTTCTTGCCGCACAGGACGGCACACCTTATGCCGTTGCGGAGTTTACAAAATAATAGTTTGCTTCCTATTAACTCATTTTATTACAGAGAGGATTTACAGTTATGATTATGCTTGGACAGGTGCAGACCCTTACCGTCTGCAGGTCAACCGAAAACGGTGTTTATCTGGAAAGCAAAACCGAAGGTACCCCTTCCTTTTCCACAGACACCGCCGCCATCGAAGAAACCAGAGTACTTCTTCCCCGCAATCAGGTGCCGCAGGGCATCAAGCATGGAGATACTCTCCGGGTATTTGTTTACCGGGACTCCGAGGACCGTGCTATTGCCACCACTACCGTTCCGCCCCTTACCTTAGGCGAAACTGCGGTATTAACCGTCAAGGAGACCTCCCAGATCGGAGCTTTCTTAGACTGGGGATTGGCCAAAGACTTACTCCTTCCGTTTAAGGAGCAGACTGCAAAGGTAAAGCAGGGAGAACGTGTTTTAGTCGCACTTTATATCGATAAAAGCGGCCGTCTTTGCGCTACCATGCATGTATATGATTATCTTTCCGGAAATGCACCGTATCAAAAGGATGACCGGGTGACCGGTATTGTATACGAGCACATTGACGAATTCGGCACCTATGTGGCAGTAGATGATATCTACTCCGCCCTGATTCCGCGTCGCGAGGTCATTACTCCGCTTCGTCCGGGTACCGTCATCAATGCCCGTGTCACCAAAGTACAGCCGGACGGTCGCTTAGAGCTCTCCATCCGTGAAAAGGCATACCTCCAGATGGACAACGATGCAGAAGGGGTCCTTGCCCTGTTAAAGGAAGCCGGCGGTTTCCTTCCATATCATGACAAGTCAAACCCTGAGGCCATTAAAGCAAAATTCGGTTTGAGCAAAAACTCCTTTAAGCGTGCCATCGGGCGCCTTTATAAGGACAGTATTATACTGATAGAAGAAGACGGTATCCGTCTGAGATAACTGTAACATCATACCTTACGAGGGTACCATCTCAAAAATAACAAAGCGCTGTAGGTCCAAAACCTCCAGCGCTTCTTTTCTATCCATCTCTTACAAATTATCTTCCTCTGTCCAGGAAACGCATCTGCGGCCCCTGTCCCTTTGCGGTTAATTTCGGCTCCGCATCCAATTTCGGGCGGGAATATGCCGAAAAGTCGTTGATGTACTTTGCCTTACAAGTCTCACAGAACCGGCCGGTACGAATCATCTTACCGCAGCCTTCACACTCCAAGCCCACCTGTGCCTCTTCACTGAACGCCAGACGTTCTTCACGAATCCAACGTTTGATCTGAGCAATGGTTACATCGTTTTCCTCCGCCACCTGCTGCATACCCGCACGCGGATGCTCATACACATAGTCTCGCACCTCATCGAACTTCACATCCAACGCTTTGATACACTCCGGACAAAGCGGCTGTCCGCCGATATAGTTAAACAAACGGCTACATCCTTTACAATTTCGTACATCCATGGCATCTTCCTCCTCTTTTTGTCATCTATTCATTACCGATACAAACACACAGTCCGTACACGTATAAAATCCCGTGTGCCTGTAACACCTCCGTACATGCCTCCATGGTGGCTCCTGTAGTAAAAATATCGTCTACCAACGCCACTGCCACCGGTAACTCACGTAATTTCTTCGCTTCCTTTTCATCCCATTCCAGTGAGGCCGTCAAATTCTGTTTGCGCTCTTTGGGGGATAATCCGCTTTGAGGCTTTGTATTCTTTACACGCTTTACCAATCGTATCGAAGATACCCCCAGCTCCTTTGCCAACCCGTCTGCCAGAAGCTCCGCCTGATTAAACCCGCGATACCTCCGCCTCTTTGCCGAAATCGGCACCGGAACCAGCGCTGTCACTCCCGAATGACGTAACTGTCGTCCGAAACATTGCTTCATATGCTGTATATAAAATGCCGCATACTCTTTTCGTCCGTTATACTTAAAATCCGCAATGGAATGCTTCATGCACTTATCATACTGCCATACCGCAAAGTTCCGTACAAAGGACATCGGCTGTTCCTCACACCTGCCGCAATACTCCTTCGTCTCATCGGATATCTCTCTGCCGCAACACAAACATACCGGAGACTTCACAAACCGAAGCTTTCCCGCACATTCCGGGCATGTACTGCTTTCCCACGGAATCCGTAACTTACCGCAAACCGGACACCTGGGCGGAAATACACTGTTTAAAATCAAATCCCCCCTATTACTACTGCTCAGACTCCCATCCTCCTTTTCTTCTTTTCTCTATTTTATAACATTTTCACTGTAAATACAATAGTTTTCTGACAAAAATCACGGATTTACGGTGTCATTTCTTCCAAATGCCGTCCCAGTCCCGAATACCGTTTCATCTCATCCGTATTCTCTATCATCGCCCATACCGTAGCCGCATTTCCCACAATCATGACACACTGCTTCGCTCTTGTCACCGCAGTATATAACAGATTCCGGTTCATCAAAAGGCGCGGCCCCGACAAAAGAGGCAGCACCACTGCCGGATACTCACTTCCCTGAGACTTGTGAATGGTCGCCGCATAGGCAAGTTCCAGCTCGTCCAGCTGGGAAAACGGATACTCCGCAATACGCCCTTCGTCAAAGCATACACTGAGCCGTTCCGAAAAGAAATTAATCTCTGTAATCGTTCCGCAATCTCCGTTAAACACACCGGTCCCGGACTCCATCGGAATCCCGTAACGGCTGCGGGTTTCCCATTCCGTCTGATAATTATTCTTAATCTGCATGACCTTGTCGCCCTCACGAAAAACGCCCTTGGCATGCTCCTTTTCCTTCTTTCCCGGATCCGCCGGATTTAAGTGCTCCTGTAGCAACACATTCAGTCGCTCTACCCCAAGCTCTCCCTTTCGCATCGGTGTCAACACCTGAATTTCCTGAGGTTTTACCTTTAAATGCTTCGGAAGCTTTTCCTTCACAAGATATAAAATAGATTGCTGGATTACCGTCAAATCCTCTCTCTGTAAAAAGAAGAAATCCTTGCTCTTATTATCCAGACGAATCTCTTCACCGGCGTGGATTTTATGAGCATTGGTTACAATATCGCTCTCCTGTGCCTGTCGGAAAATCTTATCCAACGTCACAACGGAAAAACATCCCGAATCAATAATATCCCGCAATACATTTCCGGGTCCCACGCTCGGAAGCTGATTTACGTCTCCCACCAGTACCAGTCTGGTTCCGATCGGTACCGCCTTCAGTAACGCATGCATCAGATATATATCTACCATGGACATCTCGTCGATAATAATCAAATCACATTCCAGCGGATTTTCTTCGTTCCGCTCAAAGCTCATACGATTGCCCATTCCCTCCGACACCTTTAACTCCAACAACCGGTGAATAGTTCTGGCTTCCCTTCCGGTGGTCTCTGTCATACGTTTTGCCGCACGTCCCGTAGGCGCCGCCAATAAAATGTCCAGCCCCTCCTTTTCAAAGAACTCCAGCATTGTACGAATGGTCGTGGTTTTACCGGTACCCGGGCCACCGGTTAATACAAACACGCCGTGCCGGGCTGTTTCAAATACCGCCTTTTGCTGTAGCTCATCCAGTTCGATTTCCTCACGCTGTTCCAGCGCTACCAGCCTTGTTTCCAGTACCGAATCCGGCAAATCGTAAGATACATTTAAATCCAACAGCATCCGGGCCGTATTTAACTCCGTATAGTAAGCAGTGGAACCGTACAGTAAACGGTCACCGTCCACATCCTTTACAATAATCTTTTTCTCCAACTGTAAAATATCAATCTGGCGCTTTACCGTTTCCCTGCCCAGCTCCAACAGTTCACAGGTCTGCATAAGTACCTCTTCTTCCGGCAAATAGACATGACCGTTGCTTCCCGCCTGAGTCAGCACATAAAAAACCGCCGCACGAACCCGGTACTCCGAATCACTGCGTAGTCCTACCTTCGTCGCGATTTCATCCGCAATCCGGAAACCGATACCATCAATATCCTCTGCCAGACGATAAGGATTTTCCGTAAGCACAACCTCCATCTGACTCTTGTAACGCTCATATATCTTTACCGCCAACGTATTGGAAATGCCGTATTGTTGTAAAAACAACATCGCATGTCGAAGCTCTCTCTTTTCCACAAACTGCTCATAAATGGCATGGGCAGACTTTTCGCTGATTCCGGACACCTCAGCCAGGCGCTCCGGCTCTTCCTCCATAATCCGGAAGGTATCTTCTTTAAACCGACGCACAATACGTGCCGCCAGTTTTGCTCCCACTCCCTTAATAGCTCCCGAAGCCAGATAACGTTCCATTGCCACTGCATTTTCCGGCTCTTGTACCTCATAATGCTCCATCAGAAACTGTTCTCCGTAAACATTGTGTACCGTATAGGTACCGGTAACGGAAAGCAAATCTCCCTCGCTGACTGCAGAAAAACAGCCGACGCACACTACATCATCCTCGTCGGTCTCCAATGTCAATATGGTATAGCCGTTTTTCTCGTTACGATACTTTATATGGGTCACATACCCTTTAATGCTTTCCTTCTCCATTACTTCTCCTACTGTACAAAAACGGGCGTCGCGAGCTTTTGCCCGTAACGCCCGTACTGCTTACTTCCCTATAGTCCCTTATTCTGCGTCTTCCTTCTTTTCGGAAGCAAGTGACGCTACCGCGCCGGTTACTTCATTCGAAGGCTGCAGGCTCTCTTGTATCGGAGACACCGTATTACGCTTCATGGACTCGTACAACTGCTGTGCCAGTCCCAACTCACCGTTTTGCGCAATCGTATTGGCGTACTCTTGATACATCATATCTCCGAAATAATTTAAATAATCGCTTTCCTCTTCCTCGCTGTCTGTCATAGCATCCTTCATCCGGTCAAACACCTGCTCCACCAGATAGGCCTCAAACTCTTTACAAACCTCCATCAACTCCTCGTCCGTTGCGGACTCTTTATTGATGCCGGAAAGCTTATTCTGAAGACCGACCGCCTTTGTGTCGTTCTTGCTGTTTTGCATTTGTGTAAAAAGAAGCTCACTGCTTAATCCTATACTCATGCTTCCTCCTATCGTAAGACTATGTAATGTCTACATAATCACTCTGTCTGCTAGCCTCTCAGGTTATTTGCCTGCTGTAACATCTGGTCGGAGGCGGTAATTACTTTGGAATTCATTTCGTAAGCACGCTGTGCCACAATCAGATTTACAATTTCATCTACCGTCTGCACATTGGAAGCCTCCAAATAACCGGAGCGAATCGTACTGCGTTTTAAGGCATCATCCTCTACTTCCATACGCGGTTCGCCGGACGCCATAGACTGCTGATACATACTGCCGGAAACCTTTAAAAGTCCCGATGGATTGTTAAACTGTACAATCGCTAACTGTGCTCGTTCCACATGCTCCGTATTGTACTTGGTAGAGCCGTCTGCCGCTGTATACGGCACATCTACCGCTTCAATCAATTTACCGTCCACATCCACAGAAAGCTTGGAAGCATCCGTGGTGGCCGGAAGAACAATCGGGGATCCTGTGGTATCCAAAAGCGGATAGCCCTCCGAATTCGTCAACGCCAAACCGTCGGTAGCAATGGCAAACACCAAAGAACCGTTACGGGTATACGCTGTCTCTCCGTTCGGAGTCTGTACGGAAAAGAATCCCTCTCCGTCAATCGCCAAATCCGTCGGATTCTCCGTCTGAGTAAGATTACCCTGGGTAAAACGGGAGGTAATGGCACCGGTACGTACACCGGAACCTACCTGACCGATGACCGGCTTCGGATCTCCGTTATGGTCCGTGGTCTCCGTCTGAAGCTTTTGATACAAAAGAGAACGAAATTCCACGGTTTCCTTTTTATATCCAACGGTATTCACGTTGGCAAGGTTATTTGAAATCGTATCTACATTGGTCTGCTGTGCAATCATTCCCGATGCACCGGTCCACAAAGATCTTAACATAACGTCACCTCTTTCTTACACTATACACGTCCAATGGAGTTTGCGGAATTCTCCAACGTCTGGTCTACGGACTGGATGACCTTCTGGTTTGCCTCATAGGCTCTGGTAATCGCAATCATATTCACCATCTCACTTACTACATTTACATTGGACTGCTCGGTATAGCCCTGACGAATCAAGCCCGTGGCATCCTTTTCCACAGCGCCGTCTACCGGCTCATACATCACATCGCCGAACTTTTTCAGATAATTGTAATCTTCAAAGTCGAACAGATTAATCTTGTCTACATACTCACCGTCGGCATAAATACTGCCGTCGATATCCACTAAAATCTCTCCTGCGTCTGTCGGCACCAACACATCTCCGGACTCACCCTGCAAGTGGTTACCCTCGGAATTCACCACATAACCGTCACTGGTCATATGGAACCCTCCCGCACGGGTATACCTCATATGGGTTTCACCGTTCCGGTCCGTCACCGCCACCTGAAAGAATCCTTCTCCGTCAAGTGCCAGGTCAAACGTATTGCCGGTCTCTCGTAAGGAACCGCCGGAATAATCCGTATACACCTCGCCGATTTTTACACCGAGGCTCATACTGCCGATAATACGGTCTCCCGTAATCGGCTCCGACCGGTCCTTAATCTTAATGGACAACTGCTCGTCAAAAGACTGAGAGGTTACACCTTCCTTTTTGTAGCCTACTGTTGCCGAGTTTGCCAAGTTATTCGAGATAACATCCAGACGCTTCTGTTCGTTTGCCATGCCTGTCCATGCTGTATATAATCCTCGAACCACTTTTTTCTCCTTTCTGTAAAAAGCTCTATCTCGCCTCCATGCAGGTTACGGACAGCATCATTGCTGTCTTAGTCACGCTTGCCGCTCAAAAACTCAACATATCTGCCGGTACCGATGGCAACTGCAGTCATCGGATCCTCCGCCGTCATAGTCGGAATACCGGTCTTTTCTTCAATGAGCTCTTCCAAACCGTATAACAAGCTACCGCCGCCGGTCAATACAATACCGCGCTCTGCAATGTCCGCAGCCAGTTCCGGCGGAGTCTTCTCCAATACGGAGTGAACCGCTTCCACAATCTGGGAGGTCGTCTCACGAAGAGCCTCTTCCGTCTCTTCGGAGGTGACGGAAATGGTCTTCGGAAGACCGGAAACCAAGTTACGTCCCTTTACGTCGATGGAGATGGACTCCGGACGACGGTACGCGGAACCGATACGAATCTTAATATCCTCTGCGGTTCTTTCACCGATTAATAAACTATTCTTCTTCTTCATGTAACGAACGATTGCTTCATCGAAGTCATCGCCCGCAATCTTAATGGAAGTACTCACTACGGTACCGCCCAAAGAAATAACTGCGATATCCGTGGTGCCTCCGCCGATATCCACAACCATGTTACCGCACGGTCTTGCAATGTCGATTCCTGCACCGATGGCAGCCGCAATCGGCTCCTCAATAATAGCCACTTCCTTTGCACCTGCCTGTAAAGTAGCATCCTCTACTGCCTTCTTCTCTACCTCGGTAACACCGCTCGGCACACATACACTGACACGTCTGCCGCGGAAACGGCGCTTACCTACTGCCTTTTGCAGGAAATACTTTAACATTTTCTCCGTTACGGTATAGTCGGAAATAACGCCTGCACGAAGCGGACGTACCGCTACAATATTACCCGGAGTACGACCGAGCATCAACCTTGCTTCTTCTCCGATTGCCTTAATCTTGTTCAAATCACGGTCAAACGCCACTACAGACGGCTCTTTTAATACCACACCCTTGCCTTTTATATATACAAGAACACTTGCGGTTCCGAGATCAATTCCGATATCACTGCTTAACATTTTCCCATTCTCCTTTCATATGTGAGTGCTATATAAGCCTCCGTATCTATTATATACATATTTGGGAGATTTTTCAAAGCCTTTTTTAAAGAATATGATATTTTTTTACGTTATTTATTATATCGACCGAAAATCCACGTTTCTTCACCGTTTTTTCGACTATTTTTTTCAGCTTTTGTCGTTTTTTTCCTATGGTTTTGACAAGCCTTCCGGTCTATGTTACACTGATACAGAAAGGAGGTACGATTATGGCTCATTCCACCCAAAACGAATCCGCAGCAGCACAACGCGACCGGCTTTTTACGCTTTGCCGTTTTCTTGGCATTCGCCTTTCTTATCGTATCATGCTCCTTCTTTTAGCCGGCACCGGTCTGCTTCTCACGGTACTCGGAAGGTCCCATTTCGCCCCGTACGGTATCGCTTTAATTTGCCTTCTGCTTCCGATTTTTATCAGCGACACCGAAAAAGGACCGAAAGAAAAGGAGAACAGTGACCTTGCGCTGTCTGCATTATACAAGCGTTATCACTATTCTCCCGTTATGTATGCTTCTTACCGTATTACATATCTTCTCTGTATGTTACTGGTGTTTATATGGCACCTGACACAGGCCACACCGCTTACTCTGTTCGGCGTATCCGTCCCGCTCCTATACTTAGCTTTCGGACTGGCTCTTTCCGCCGTTCTCGGCAGAATCCTGTTCTTCCTGTTTCACCGCAGACTAATGAACGGCATCCTATAGACTCTTATCGCTCTTGTACAAAAGCTCGAACTCCTTCATCGGCATCGGTCTTGCGTAGTAATAGCCCTGAATCATATCACACTTGGCATTCTGTAAAAACATCTTCTGGTCGGACGTCTCTACACCCTCTGCCAGTACTTCCATCTTCAAATCCTTTGCCATGGATATTACATGAGTAACGATTCTCTTGCCACGAGTCTCGTCTTCTCCGTCTTCACACTCCTCCAAAAATACCTTGTCCAGCTTTAATACATCCACCGGAAGTCTGCGCAAAAGATTCAGTGAAGAATAACCGGATCCGAAGTCATCCATGGATAACCGGAAGCCTGCCGCCTTAATCTCCGCCATAATCCGAAGTAAGTTCTCCGTCTCCTCATAAAACGCCGATTCGGTCAATTCAAACTCGATATATTCCGGCGGAACATTGTGCATGCTTACCACCTCGGACAACCGTTTTACCAAATCCCGTTCATACAGATGAATTCTGGATAAATTCACCGAAATACAAATCGGAGGCACTCCGTTCTTTATCCAGCTTTCAATCAACTCACATACTCTGTTCAACACATAAAGGTCTACTTCGGTTATAAATCCGTTACTTTCAAACAACGGAACAAACAGGGCCGGGGACAGCATTCCTTTGACCGGATGAAGCCACCGCACCAGCGCCTCCGCCCCGATAATTTTCTCTGTCTCCACATCGTATTTCGGCTGGAAATAGACCAGAAAATCGCCGTTTACCAAAGCCTCTTCCGCTTCATACTCCAGCTCCTTTTCCTCTACCCTGCGCGCCTTCAACTTTTCATCGTAGAAGATAATTTCGTCCAACACGCTCTTTTTATTCTCGGCACGAGCCAGATTCGCATTTGCGCGTATGGCATTAATATCCTGCTTTTTGTCAATCCGGTATACACCACAGGAGAATCTCAGAGAGCAAATATTCAAAACTTCCCCCGGTTTTCCGGGCTCCGTAATCTTCTTAAACAAATCATAAATACGAGTCTCCAGATCCTTTTGCGTACCCCCGTCGATCAAAACCAACGCAAAATTGTCCGATGATATCCGAGCACACAATTCTCCCGGTTGTATAGAATCCTTCACATTCTTTGCGATATGATTCAACACCTTGTTGCCGTATTCATATCCGAACATCTCATTGATAAATTTAAAATTATCTACATCAAAGGTCACATACGCATAACGTTTCTCGCCCTTATCGATCAGTTCCTGGGCATCCATCTTATGCTTGGCCTTGGAAGGAAGTCCCGTTAGCTGATCTACATATGCCGTATTGTATATCTCTATGCGGTTCCGAATATACATTACCAATGCGGAAACGACCACTCCGACGATTAAAACAGCCATAGTCACCATCAAAAAATAAATGCGGTCCATGGACTGCCGGATTTCTTTTTCCACCACCTTCGAACTGGTCAGACGTACCACGAAAAATTCCTCATAGTCTTTCACCTTTGCCACAGCAAAATAGATCTCTTTTCCCGCCTTGTTCACAGCAGAGGCCACAGCACATCCCATAAGTTGTATTTCGTCATCAAACTGTTTTTTCGACTTCCAGGATTCTCCGTTTTGGAAAAATTCATCCCAAGACATGCCGTCCAAATAATTACCGAAATCATCTGCCATTAAAACCACTTTCCCGGAAGCATCCACTACCAGCTCGGTACCTTCCTGCGGCTTTACACTCAACATTTCCAATAATTCTTCCCTGGAGGCCTTCGCAATGAGCACTCCGACCACTTCATCCTCATCCGTACACGGTACGAAAAATACTACGCCGTCGCCGGACACATCATCCACGGAACGGGCCACAACCTTTTTCCCTGCCATGGCCTCCTCAACATGCTTCGTCCGCGTATCCGGTATCACATCTCCCTCGTTGTCGTAATATGTATAATTCGTATCTATCACCGCCAGATAATCCATTCCGTATCTGATTTTCGATGCTGCCAAAGTCTTTACCGCATCCGGACCGATTCCGCTGGTCTGAACAATCATCTCCTGTATCGTATCCAGGACAGCAAGCTTATTTTCGATATCATTTGACACTTCATGAGCAGTCAACTGTACTTCCCAAAGCAGACTGTTCTCACATTCCTCGACAAGACTCTTTCTCGTCTTATTTAAGCCTACCAGTATGCCGAAACCGATCACAATCAAAAAAAGGCTCAACAACAAAAGACCCGTCGTGTGTCTTTTCCTGTTTGCCTTCTTATCGGTCTTATAATCTCTGCTCATACCTTATCCCCTGCTTCCGTGCATACGACTGTCGAGACATCTGTTGCTATAAAATCGAACGAACACTCCCTGAAAAATTATACTTTGTCTATTTTGCTTATTATACCATATTTTCACAAAAATTACAAGATTTATATGCGTATTTTTAGAAAAAGACAGGAACCCGTCGGACATCGGATACTTGTCTTTTATCTTTATTCGTTATTCTGTTTGTATTGTTCTACGCTGTCCTTTTGTACCTCCGCAATAACGGTACTCATCGTCTGCAACACTCTGACGTAATGGGCCGAATAATCTGCCGGCATTTCCTGAATTACACGATCCAACGGATTCTTAAGCTTTTCTTTCTTTACCTTGCCCAAAATCAGATAATCCGGAGACAAATTACTGCTACTGCATATTTTATATATACTTTCCGCAGAAAGTCCCTTTTTTCCGGTTTCCGCCTCTGCAAGAAACTGCGGAGACAAACCGACCTGTTCCGAAAAAGACTCACGATTCATCCCGAGGCTTTCTCTGTATGCCCGTATTCTTCCGCCGATTGTTTCATTAATCTTCTTCCCCATCGATTCGCTCCTTTCCGCATTTTATAAGGCTTTTTTCTTTCTTTTCCCCAATTGTACCTTTTTTATTCCGGATATAACATAAGCTATAGACGAACATCTACGCTATAGATTATGTTGTCGTGTAACGAATCAACGGACCGGCCCGTTTCGCCTCTTGCTTTTTTTATAGGTTTGGACTAAAATATTTTTAGTATGCATTTCGGAGGTAATTATATGAACGGATCATCTTTCGGAACTTATTTTAAAATCACGACATTCGGCGAATCCCACGGTGCGGCACTGGGCGTTATCATTGACGGATGCCCGGCCGGGGTCCCGCTTTCCGCAGAATATATCCAGACCTTTTTAGACAGAAGAAAACCGGGACAGAATATCTATTCTACTCCACGTAAAGAAAGCGACTCGGTAGAACTATTGTCCGGCGTGTTCGAAGGAAAAACTACAGGCACATCCATCGCCCTTTTAATCCGTAACGAATCCCAGCGTTCCGGCGACTATTCGGAGATTGCCTCCTACTACCGTCCGGGACATGCGGACTATACCTTCGATGCCAAGTACGGCTTTCGGGATTACCGGGGCGGCGGACGTTCCTCCGGCCGTGAAACCGCAGCCAGAGTAGCCGCAGGTGCCGTCGCCTGTGCGATGCTTGATACACTTGGAATTAAGGTGTGTGCTTATGCAAAGTCCATAAACAAATATGTTTGTTATGATACTAAGGAATACTTGGCGGAGCGTTATACCCCGGAGGAGCTGGCTACCCTTCGTGATAAGAGTCCGCTTAACATGCCGGACCCGGATGCCTCCGCAAAAGCAGAAGACTATTTAGCAAAGTTACGTGAAGAACACAATTCTGCCGGCGGCACCGTCGAATGCGTCCTCACCGGACTTCCTGCGGGCCTCGGCGACCCGGTATTTGAAAAGTTCGACGCCCGTCTGGCCCATGCCATGCTGTCCATCGGTGCGGTCAAGGGCTTTGAGCTGGGCTCCGGCTTTGAGGCGGCGCTTCTTACCGGTACCGAGCAAAATGACTCGTTCTATACCGACGAAGCCGGCAAAATCAAAAAGCGCACCAACCGGGCCGGCGGCGTGCTGGGCGGTATGACCGACGGTTCGGATGTCCAGTTCCGCGTAGCAATCAAACCGACTCCGTCTGTCTATGCACCGCAGGAAACCGTAAAAAAAGACGGTTCATCCTATACCTGTCAAATCACCGGACGTCACGACCCGATTATCGTCTCCCGCGCGGTTGTGGTAGTGGAATGTATGGCCGCGCTTACCGCAGCGGACGCGCTGCTTAGTAATTTAGGAAGTAAGTTAGATCATCTGCAAACTATCTACAAAACAGAAAAATAAGCATTACAATGTTCGAATTAAAACAGGTACCAAACACACAAAAGAAGACCGACGAGAACCGTAAGGTTCTTGGTCGGTCTTCTTTTGTGTTCTTATCGCGGCGACTGCCGCGGGCTAACGGGCACGTAGGGACCGTTAGACTCAGCTCGTTGCTATTTTAACTTTTATCTCTGCTACCTTTTCTGTCTTAAATTCCTTTCCCGCCATGATTACAACTCGTTCCTCCGAAAACTCCAACACCGGCACATCAATAAATTCCTTTTCCCGGAAAGACCAATCAATCAACTTCTCATCCACAAGCCATACGCTTCCTACTTTTCCTACAAAGAAGTTCCGATTCACCGACGGCCAATTCTCCTTCGCTACCGGTTTGCGCTCCTTCTCTTCTCTGATCGCTACAACGGTTGCTTTCCGTACCGCACCGACCTCAACCGTCTTTTTTTCCGGAATAACATAGAACATAAACTCCCTGTCTTCTCCTACAATATAACCGTCCACAAATCCGTTATTCCATCCTGAAAGCTCCACAGAACATTTTTTTGAATAATATGTCTCCAAACTTCGCTCCTCCGGTATCGCATTATATCCCACCACATCACATGCTTCAACCGCCGGCTCATCCTCCTTGGGTTCTACACCCAACAACTCATCTACGGATATCTGAAATAAAGCAGCCAATGCTTTCAAATTTTCAACATCCGGGGTTCCTTTTCCGGTCTCCCATTTTGCAACTGCCGACCTTGACACGCACAATCTCTCTGCCAGCTCCTCCTGGGACAAGGAAAGCTCCGCTCTCCTTTTTGCAATTATTACTCCTATCATAAGAAATCCTCCGATTTTGTATTTCGTGATCACACTATTACCTTACCCCAATCTGTCAAAGAACACAAGTTACTTTTTTGTTACGCTCCGTAACACCCCGTTCCATAACCGCTTTACATAACTTCCGGTTATAGCTCACTCACTTCGTTTTTCTACCCTTCTCCCCTCTCACCCCGCATTTTTCCTATATTTCTATAATTTTTTCCATTTTCCCCTTGCTTTCCTCTCACACCTCTGGTATAATTAAAATACATATTAAAGTTTCGTATCATAACTTTTAGTTATATCTGAGAGTATATTTTTCGTCCCCTTTTTTCGTGACCTTTGGGGACTCACATACAAAGGAGGGAATATGGAAGTCGAATCCGCCTTATCCTCCTACCGTATTTTTAACGCAGTCGCGGAAGCGGGCAATCTTTCCAAAGCCGCAAAAGACTTGTTTATCAGTCAGCCGGCCATCAGTAAGGCCGTCAGCAAGCTGGAGCAAAGCCTTTCGGTAAAGCTTTTCACCCGTAATTCCCGAGGCGTCAAACTGACGGAGGAGGGTGCCCTGCTGTACGAGTACACCTGCTCCGCGTTCGAGTCCTTACGTCGTGGAGAAGAAAGCATCAAAAAAATACACTCCCTCGGCATGGGCCATATCAAAATCGGAGTCAGCACTACTCTTTGCAAGCATCTGCTGCTCCCTTATTTACAAAACTTTATGAAAGCCTACCCACACATCAGGCTCAGCATCGAGTGCCATTCCACCAAAGAAACCATGGCGCTCTTGGAGGAAGGAAAGCTTGACATCGGATTGGTCGGAAAACAGTTCCGCAGTTTCGAATTCTTTCCGTTAAAAAGCATTCAGGACACCTTTGTTGCCAGTCCTACTTATCTTGCAAACCTCAAAGAACGTGAACCGGGACTTACAAAAGATTCCGTTTCGCTTCTGCAACAGGCAAATCTCATGATGCTGGACGATAAAAACCTCTCCCGTCTGCATTTAGAGGACTATTTTTCAAAGTATAACCTGCATCCCGGCCAGACCTTAGAGGTCAATAACATGGACCTGCTTATCGAGTTTTCCAAAATCGGCCTCGGCATAGGATGTGTCATCCGTGAATTTGTGGAAAAAGAATTGGCGGAAGGTTCTCTTGTAGAGCTTACCCTGCCTCATTCTCTTACCAAACGCACCGCAGGCTTTGCCTATAACAAGATCACTGCCCAAAACGATTCCGTAAAACGGTTTATTGACTTTTACAAAGGAGAACAAAGCGAATGATAAAAAAACTGACTCGTTTTGTCCGATATCGGGCAAAGCTCTTTCGTCGAAAGCTAAAACAGAGCCTCTATCACCTTCTGGTTGACATTCACGAAGGTGAAATTCGCATTTCCGCTTTCTATATTGTGTGTACACTATTTTTCCTGTTTTTATGTGTCGGATGCTTATTCCGCACCGATTTCAAAAAAGAAACCATTACAACCGAATCTGTTCTCGGCAGCGAACTGACCCATGCATTACGTCATACTGCAAACAACAACCGACGAACGGAAGCAACGGCTGATGTTACATTGTTCCTTCTTCCCGATGCGGAAGACGGCGATGCCCTATCCTCTTTTCTTGATGCCCCGCTCTACGGATTTTACCTGACCGGAAAGGAAGTCTCCTATTTACCGGAATTTTATGCTTCTCTTTCCGAGTCATTCGTAGCGGGCACCCCGTACATCGGCGGATTATCCTTTTCCTACAATCCGAAACGACTTATCTATAATCGGGCTACAGACATCACGCTTCTTACAAAGGAAGGCACCTACAGCCCTCTTTCGGAGGACACCTTATATTACGTGGTAGGTACGGATACCGTATTCAGTATGTTTTCCTACTTATCCGAGCGTACCTTCCATCTGATGGAAATCCAGCCAAAGGACGCTTCCGGCTCCCCGATTTCGGATTACTCTTGCGGATTGCTTCGAGGTGCAGACGGTATCCGGACGGTATCCGACGTCTACGGTTCCTACTTGACGTACGAAACTTCGTCCGCTACCCTTCAGAGCGCAAACGAAGTCTTCCTTTGCAGTTCCATAAACACTTTGGTTCTGTATTCACAGCTCAACATCGCCGGATATTTTCTGGTGGGTTGTGCGGTTCTCTTTGTAACGCTGGCTGCTGTTGTCCGTCCGCATTTGCATCGCACTTTGATCTGGTTCCGCCTTTTCCTGTTCCATCAAAAAAAGCGGGGCAAACTCTCCATCCGCGGCCGTATTTACGCCGCCCTCACCGCCAGACAAAGGGCCGCTTAATCTGACCTCCTCGCACTGTCTTTCCGTTCTCTTTCCCATAAGGAACGGGAAGACAGTCTTTTTTATTTTTCCTTTTCCCGTCTTGTACATGCAACAGGAAAATTATTTTTTAATTTTTAAAAAAAGTTGTTGACAGAATCCTAATCATAGGGTATAATACTCCTTGCTTGAAGAAAGCAATACACCATGCGCAAGTGGCTCAGTGGTGGAGTATCGCCTTGCCAAGGCGAGGGTCGCGGGTTCGAATCCCGTCTTGCGCTCTAAGAAAAAGAAAGAATCGTATCGTTGATACGGTTCTTTCTTTTTTTCGGAGCACATCCGTGCTCCGAAGGGTTCGAAGTCGTCTTCGTTTCACTTCGGTCCGTCCAATACTGACATCCACAGGATGTCATGGACCCTGCCGGCTCGGTCGGTGCTAAACGGTCTCCACCGGAGACCAGCACCCCGTCTTGCGCATTATTCTAGTCATGTTTATAGAGCGCAAGCACTCACGCTTCTATTTCGGTTTTACCACCAATGTATAGTGATTGATTGTTTCATCATAGATACGTATCTTGTCCGGCGACATGATTAATCCGTTATCTACCCATTCTAGGGTGTAGCCGGGAAGTTCCGGAAGAACAATGCGCTCCCATATCGGCATTGCCATCATATAGGTCATTGTGGTCTTAAATATTCCCATATCTAGCTGTACATCCAATACACACGGCACATACGCCTTTGTTCCTTCCTCGCTTCTTACCGTATAAGTTGCATACACCTCCAAGGTTTCACCCTTTTGTATCCCCAAATCAGAAAATGTTTTGCTACTGAAATTACTGTAATAATCAGACTTGTCAATAAAATAGGTACTGTCATACCAGCTTCTGTTTTTATCGTACCAACCGTTACAGGAAACCGTTACATCCTCTCCAAAAAAACTCTTTGCGCTATCCGAAACAGCACCGTTTTGCAGTAAATTCTCCCCGGCTGTTTTTAAATACTCACTCGTGCGCTCATTCAACATTGCCGTATCGGTTGCCGTTCCTTTTTTCGGCCACGAATATACAGACATCTTATTCAAGAAGTCCATAGCATCTGTTGCCTCTATGGTACTCATATCCTTTAAAATCAACGGCACATAGAATTTGACTGTCACCTCTGCTCCCGGTTTCGGTGTAGGCACCGGTGTCACCGTCGGCACAGGTACTTCTGTAGGGTCCGGAGATGCCGTCGGTTCAGGTACCTCTGTAGAGTCCGGAGATGCTGTCGGCACAGGCGCCTCTGTAGGGTCCGGAGATTCCGTCGATTCAGGTGTCTCTGTAGGGTCCGGAGATTCCGTCGGCACAGGCGTCTCTGTAGGGTCCGGAGATTCCGTCGGCACAGGCGTCTCTGTAGGGTCCGGGATTACGGTCGGTTCAGGCGTCTCTGTAGGGCCCAAGGTCACATTAACTTCCGCTTCCTCTGTCACGGCCGCTGTTGCCGTCGGTATGGGTGTCAATGCAGGTACCGACGCCTTGGTCGGCTCCGGTGTCACAAGTTCTTGTCCTACCGGTTTTCCGCAAGCCGTCAATCCGAACATAACACATATTACAAGACTAAATATTACTCTTCTGCATTTCATCATTTGTACCGCCTCCCTTCGTTTCTTCCTTTATTTTATCATAATCATATCGGGCCGACAACTGCATTTTCAGCGCTTCTTTTCCCTTCAACACACTTTTAACACATTTGCCCTTTATACTGTATTTACTTTGTGCGGTCAGGCACATTTTAGGAGGATATTATGAAAAAGAAACTTTTATCAGCCGTTTTACTTTCCGGATTAGTTCTGGCAGTTGCAGCCTGCGGAAAAAAAGATGACATTCCCCACACCAACGGTACTTCCACCGGATTATTAACTCAAGAGTCTGAGGATCTTCTGTCGGGGCAGTACGGTGTAGAAATCGAAATCGAGAAGTACGGTACCATTGCTCTTACTCTGGATGCGGACATCGCGCCGGTTTCCGTCACCAATTTTGTTAACCTTGCAAACGCTGATTTTTACGATGGTTTAACCTTCCATCGTATTATGGACGGTTTTATGATGCAGGGCGGCGATCCGGAGGGTACCGGAATGGGCGGTTCTGCACAGAACATCAAAGGAGAATTTGCCGCAAACGGTATTACAAACACCTTAAATCACACCCGCGGCGTCATCTCCATGGCACGCGCCAATGATCCGGACAGTGCCAGCTCACAGTTCTTCATTGTACATGAGGATTCTACCTTCTTAGACGGCAATTACGCTGCCTTCGGTTGGGTTACGGACGGTATGGATATTGTAGATACCATTTGCACCTCTGCACCGGTCGTAGACAACAACGGTACGGTTCCTGCAAAAAATCAGCCGGTTATCAAAGATGTACGTGTCATCGGAGAACTTGGCAAAGATGCTTTATCCGCCAAGCCTACCCTACTGGACTCTTCCATGCTGACCAGAGACTCCGAGGGACTTCTTTCCGGTAAGCACAATGTTGAAATCGAAATCGAAGAATACGGCACTATTGCTCTTACCTTAGATGCGGATTTAGCTCCGGTTACCGTTACCAACTTTATTAATCTTGTAAAAGACGATTTTTACAACGGCATCACCTTCCATCGCATTATCAACGGTTTCATGATACAAGGCGGTGACCCGCAGGGTACCGGTATGGGCGGTTCTGAGCAAAAGATCCAGGGTGAGTTTATGACAAACGGCATCGTAAACACTCTTTCCCATACACGAGGCGTCATTTCCATGGCCCGTACCAACGACCCGAACAGTGCCAGCTCCCAGTTCTTTATTATGCATCAGGATTCCCTTCACTTAGACGGTAGCTACGCTGCTTTCGGTCAGGTTACAAACGGTATCGAAATCGTAGATGCCATTTGTAAAGACACCCCGATACAGGATTCAAACGGCACCGTCCTGAAGGCAGACCAGCCAAAAATCAAAGAAATTCGTATCGTAGAATAAGTATCACAAAAATTACTATTTAAAACCCCGATGCCAAAGCATCCGTTCTACACATTCCGTAGACAGGAGCCTCAGGCATCGGGGTTATTTTTTTCTGTCATTTTTTCAAAAATTTTATATTTTGTTTTATCGTATAACCATTTCCATTATTTTATTCACCACCTTAGGAATGAGACAACTCCACAATACAAACACTATCGAAAACAACCGAAAGGCGGTGAAAACTATGTCTCACATCGAAGACAGCACACAAACCCACAGCGCACCTCAAAAACTAAAAAGCGCCCGCAGAAAACAGCGTGACAATGTCAAACGTACCGTAGAAGTATTCGAAGCTTCCACTCCCATGGAGGACGATTTCCCGGACATTGATACTATGCAGGTCAGTTCTGCAACGGAGCTTACCGGTATGATGTATCGTCCGCCGATTACCACTGCGGAACTGGAATCTTACCACGACTTATACGATATTCAGTACGAGCCTGCAGCGGCAAAACAAGGTGTAAAGAATGAAATAAAGTAGTTATGTGCAGGCGACACGCCCTGCGCTTCCCACGCACAAGGAGCCTCCTGCTTGTCCGCAGAAGGCTCCTTTATAGGATTACTCTATTCCTTTTATTATCTGTTCAGAATAAGCTTGGTCAGCTCAACCGGCTCTACAATCTTGCCGTCCTTGTAAACACGCATGTTACCGGAAGCGATTTCGTCGATTAAGATAACCTCGTTGTTGTTGTAACCGAACTCAAACTTGATATCCCAAAGATCAAGACCGATGGACTTTAAGTCGTCAGCAACAATCTTGGTAATCTTTAAGGTCTGCTCCTTCATGCTTGCAAACATCTCCGGAGTCATAATACCGAGAGCTGCAAGACCCTCACCGGTTACAAGCGGATCGCCGAGAGCATCATTCTTAAACGTACACTCAACATAACCGCCTTCTAAAACGGTACCGTCAGCCATGTACTCGCCGTATCTGCGAATGAAGCTACCGGTAGCAACCAGACGGCAGATAACCTCAAGACCATGACCAAATACAGTAGCAGGAAGAACTTCCATGGTAGCGTTCTCAACATCAGCACCTACATAATGAGTCTTGATACCGGCCTTCTTTAATAACTCGAAATAGTGAATGGAAGTCTGAAGATTCGCCTTACCGATACCCTCGATAGTTAAACCTACGGCATTCTCGCCCGGATCAAAAACACCGTCTTTACCGGTACAATCGTCCTTAAACTTAAGCATTACATTACCGTTGTCGAGAGCATAAACATCTTTTGTCTTACCTTCATATACCTTTTTCATTTTCATATCCTCCTGCGTTGGGAATAAAGATTGTTTCAAATAACATAGATACTATATCACAATTTTTTCCGGTTGACAATTTATTTTTTTACAGAAATATAATTTTTTTTAAGATAGACAGTTCTTCCCCCGTGTGATACAATATTTCTTGTGCAAAATTACAAGAAGAAGGTTTAATTATGAAGAAAGAATGGAAATTAAAAGAGTATCTGGGTGATAAAGAGCTCTATCTTAAAATGTTAAAAATCGCAATTCCGATTTCACTACAATCCTTAATTACAGTCGGCATCAACCTGATGGACACCATCATGCTAAGCAAAATGGGAGACGCGCAGATTTCCGCATCCTCTTTAGCCGGCCAGTTTATCAACCTGTTTATGATATGCTGTATGGGTATCGGTATGGGAGCTTCCGTGCTGACCTCCCGGTTCTGGGGCATGCAGGATAAGCATTCCTTAAAGAAAACGATTACGATTATGCTACGCTTTGTGGTAATCTTTTCCTCTATTTTTACTACGATTACCATTATCTCACCGGAATGGATTATGCGTATTTATTCCGATGAAACACCGATTATCGCTCACGGTATTACCTATCTGAAATGGATGATTCCGACCTACATTTGTACCGGTCTTTCCCTGACCTGCACCATCGTACTTCGTACGGTCGGTCAGGTGCGAATTCCGCTGTACTGCTCCATCTCCGCATTTTTTATCAATGTATTTTTTAACTGGGTGTTTATTTTCGGTAAGCTCGGAGCCCCTCGTATGGAAATCGGCGGCGCTGCTCTCGGCACCTTAATTGCCCGTGTATTTGAACTTATGTTTATTTGCGGCTACTTCTTCTTTATTGATAAACGTATACGCTACCGCTTAAAAGATATCTTCATGAAGTGCCGTGACCTTTTAGGTGAATACATACGTATCAGTATCCCGGTATTAATCAGCGACGGACTTTTAGCCTTCGGCAACAACACCGTTGCCATGATTATGGGTCGTATCGGCGAAACCTTCGTGGCCGCAAACTCCGTGACCACCGTGGTACAGCAGTTAAGCTCTGTTCTTACCACCGGTGTCTGCAACGCCAGCGGAATTATTACCGGTCATACCATGGGAGAAGGCGATATCAAAAAAGCCCAAAAACAAGGTTATACCTTCCTGTTCATCGGTTTTATCATCGGTTGCTTCTCCGCACTGGTCATCTTCCTACTGCGAAGTCCGATTATCAACTATTACGACGTATCAGCGGAAGCCAAAGCAATTGCATGGGATTTGATGAACGCCATTATTATCATCAATATCTTCCAGTCCATGAACTCCATCCTGACAAAAGGTGTGCTCCGGGCCGGCGGCGATACCACCTTCCTTATGGCGGGCGACATCCTGTTCCTGTGGGTAGCCTCCATTCCGCTGGGTGGTCTCGCAGGGCTGAAATGGGGCTTACCGTCCTTCTGGATTTATACATTTTTGAAAATCGACCAGATTATCAAATGTGTCTGGTGTTACTTCCGTTTACGTAGCGGCAAATGGTTAAAGAAAATCAAAGGACAGGCGTAATGCCTGTCCTTTTGTTTGTCTGATACTATATTGATTTCCTTAAATCCTGTTAACTTGTTTAGGTATCCTTTCCTTTTGTTTATCGGTTATACCTCATAGCAATCAAAAGATGCCTCGGTTGGGGTTACACGGAAGTCGATGGCAAAATCCCAATAATCCATATAATCAATGATTCTTACTCTGTCACCGGTTGTATAGCTAAGGCTACCATCGGTGTTTACAATTCTGCCGTAGAATCTATCCGCATCATAAGTAGATAATCGTCTTACCGTAATTGTACGCTGATATAAATGTACCTTTCCATCGGTATAGTGCCACACAATGCACACTGCGTCAGCGCGTGCTACCCAGGTGTCATCCAAATAAATATTAAAGGCCCTAGAATATTCATATGCTGTGTACGATTCTGCGGTCGACATCGGTAAGTTTATATTACTTCCAATATTATCTACGCTTAAACTTGATAGTGCCTCTATCTCCGCTTCCGATAGCTCTCTTACCCTCATTTCTTCCGCCATTACGGTTACATTATCTTCTGATGCATACGCAAGAGATGGTTGTACAAATATTAATATAGTAAGCATCAGCGCAAAAAACATTTTAAGTTTCTTCATAACTGCCTCCTTATCAGTCGTATTATTCTATTTTTACCTTTGTTACTTCTTCCTTTAGCATATCCTCACCCATTATAGTCACCTTCCTTTGTTTTCCCTCGTTCTTAGCTAATTCCCCATGCACTACCCTCGGCACTTGCCACGATATCGGAATTGCTATCACTATAAACAGACAACAAAGAATTACTGCAAAAATGCAAGGTTTCTTTCCCGCTTGTCTATAGTTCATCACATTTCTGATTCGAGTTTTTATTTCTCCGTTTCCATAGCCAATGGCAACGCCACGGACTTTGCTGACTTGAAAGGAGACTTCCACCAGAGCACGTGCATACTCTTCTTTGAAGTCTTCGCCTTTTTTTCGTAAGACCGCTTCATCACATGCTTCTTCCATATCATTGATAAACATACGATAGGCAAACCATAGAATCGGCTGAAACCAGAACAGTCCCAGAAGACCTATCGCAATATATTTCATCCAGATATCCCGTCTGGCAATATGGACACTTTCATGTAATATCACCGATTCGTAATACTCTTCTTTTAGCGAAAGCGGCAAGTAAATTTTCGGACAGATGATTCCCAATGTAAACGGTGACCGGATCCTTTCGGCAATATATATACCGTCCCTCAGACGAATACTTCCTATCAACCGCCTTAAAAATAGAATGTATGAATATGTCATCCCGAAAATCACAATCAGCGAACCGCCAACCCAAAAACTTTTCATAATCTGTACTGTTTTTTCCGCAACCATCACTTTCGGTGCTCCATATACACGGTCTGCAATGTCTTTGCTAAAATTTGACCATATAATTTCACACAGATTATACCCAATATTCACCGGTATCGCCATCCAAAGCAGATAAGAAAACAGTCTCGGAACCTTCTTACGCAGCAGGAATCGAAGGGGTAACAGGCACAGAACAATAACGCCCAGTTCCATTCCCCGGCTGAATATCCATAAAAAAGCAACATTCGACATAAATGTACCTCTTTTGTATTTTTTGATTTTATCTTTTGTCACATTTTATCGGATATCCATCCGAATTTTCACGTGAAAATCTATCCCAGGTAAACTGAGTGTAACATAGAGCTTACTCTCCGTCAACCAACCATAGTTTGGTTTATTCTCCATGGCGTAGTTTAGTTTTGTTAGAGTTTAGCGCAATTTCGCTAAACGCAGGACATCTACGCTTTTTAAATTTATTTCGACAAAACAAAGAGGCACAGGAACTTATCCTGTGCCTCAAACTATTTCTTACTGTTAGCCAAAGAGCTCCTACTTAAAGTACTTCACACCGGAAGCAAAGATTCTCTGGTCCTGGTTACCGTAGATGTTTACCGCTACAGAGTTGCCGCGACGCTCAGAGTGAGCCATCTTACCAAGAACACGACCGTCCGGACTGGTGATACCTTCAATTGCAAAGTAAGAACCGTTCGGGTTGAAGTCCTCGTCCATGGTCGGGTTACCGTCAAGGTCAACGTACTGGGTTGCAATCTGTCCGTTTGCCGCAAGCTTTTCAATCCATTCCTTGCTTGCTACGAAGCGACCTTCACCGTGGGATGCCGGAATTGCATAAACGCCGCCAAGCTCTGCCTCCATGAGCCACGGGGACTTGTTGGTAACAACCTTAGTGTATACGGACTTAGAAATATGACGTCCGATGCTGTTCATGGTAAGGGTCGGGGAGTCCTCCTTCTGCGGAGTCACTTCACCGTACGGTACAAGGCCAAGCTTAATAATTGCCTGGAAACCGTTACAAATACCGAGAACCAAACCGTCACGCTGCTTTAACATATCGTTTACCGCATCGGTAATCTTTGCGTTACGGAATGCGGTTGCGATGAACTTACCGGAACCATCCGGTTCGTCACCTGCGGAGAATCCGCCCGGGAACATGAGAATCTGTGCATTACGGATTTCCTTTTCAAATGCATCTACGGACTCTCTGATGTCCTGCTCGTTACGGTTACGGAATACCACGGTACTTACTTCTGCACCCGCATCACGGAAGGAACGCATGGTATCGTACTCACAGTTGGTACCCGGGAATACCGGAATAAATACACGCGGCTTAGCCACCTTATTCTTTGCTACATATACCGTCTTAGCATCATATAACGGATGAGAAATCTCTTCTTCCTTCACACCGGATCTGGTCGGGAATACCTTCTCTAAGGTATTGGTCCAAGCATCCAATGCTTCTTCGATGGTTACGGTCTCATTACCGTATACGAACATCGGTGCTTCGGTAACGCTACCAACGGTCTTGTAAACCAGACCACTCTCATTTAATTCATCCAGACAATCCTTGGAAATTTCCGCAAGGATATCACCGTATGCCGGAGCAAACAATTCCTGAACGCTTACCGCATCGGAAATAACCGCACCGAGACGATTACCGAATGCCATCTTGGAAACCGCTTCTGCGATACCCTTTGCGCCGAGAGCATACATGGAAGCAATCTTACCGTTCTGAGCCAGCTTCGTAATCTTGCTCATCTGCTCAGCAAACGCTGCGTAATCCGGAAGATCGTAAGAATCTTTCTTCATTGCGAACTTCACAAGTACGTTACCGGACTTCTTGAACTCACCGGTTACCACATCCGAGGTCTTTGCCATATCTACAGCGAAAGATACCAAGGTCGGCGGAACATCAATATCCTGGAAGGAGCCGGACATACTGTCCTTACCGCCGATGGACGGAAGGCCAAGCTGTACCTGAGCTTCAAATGCACCGAGAAGTGCAGCTAACGGCTCACCCCAACGCTTCGGATCGGTACCTAAGCGACGGAAGAATTCCTGGAAGGTGAAACGAATCTTTGTATGGTCACCGCCTGCTGCCACAATCTTGGCAACAGAAGAAATTACTGCATAAACCGCACCGTGATACGGACTCCAGCTGGAAAGATACGGGTCGAATCCGTAGCTCATCATGGAAACTGCTTCACTGTCACCGTCAAGTACCGGAACCTTTGCAATCATGGTCTGTACCGGAGTCATCTGATACTTACCGCCGTACGGCATGGTTACGGTATTTGCACCGATGGAGCTGTCGAACATCTCCACTAAGCCCTTCTTGGAACAGGTATTTAAATCCGCAAGCATGGAAAGCCACTCGCCCTTAAGTCCGGTCTTACCGGAAAGTACGGTTTCACCCTTTGCGGTCTTTCTCGTAATACGGGATGCGGTATAGGAAGCTCCCTTCTTAAAGTAACTGTCTGCCTTCTTCGGCATGGTAACCTCAGCGGTTGCCTCCTGATGTGCACCGTTGGTATCAAGGAATGCGCGCTTAAGATTAACGATTTCCTTGCCTCTCCAAACAAGTACAAGACGCGGATCTTCGGTAACAACAGCCACCGGAACAGCCTCTAAGTTCTCTTCTGCCGCAAAATCAAGCATCTTGTCTACGTCCTTAGCGTCAACAACGATTGCCATACGCTCCTGAGACTCGGAAATAGCAAGCTCGGTACCGTCAAGGCCGGCATACTTCTTCGGAACCTTATCAAGCTCTACACGAAGACCGTCTGCAAGCTCTCCGATGGCTACGGATACACCGCCCGCACCAAAGTCGTTACACTTCTTAATAATGCTTGCTACTTCTTCTCTACGGAACAATCTCTGAAGCTTACGCTCGGTCGGAGCATTACCCTTCTGAACCTCTGCACCGCAAGTGTGGATAGATTCGGTGGTATGTGCCTTGGAAGAACCGGTTGCACCGCCGCAACCGTCACGTCCGGTTCTACCGCCCATAAGGATGATTACATCGCCCGGATCGGAAGTCTCACGGATAACATTCTTTCTCGGAGCCGCGCCCATAACCGCACCGATTTCCAGACGCTTTGCCACATAATTCGGATGATAAATTTCATCTACGAGACCGGTTGCAAGACCGATCTGGTTACCGTAGGAGCTGTAACCGGAAGCTGCACCGGTTACAATCTTACGCTGTGCTAACTTACCCTCTAAGGTCTCCGCAATCGGAAGAGTCGGGTCAGCCGCACCGGTTACACGCATTGCATGGTATACATAACCACGGCCGGACAACGGGTCACGGATTGCACCACCGAGACAGGTTGCCGCACCACCGAACGGCTCGATTTCCGTCGGGTGATTGTGGGTTTCGTTCTTGAAGAAAATCAACCATTCTTCGGTTTCCTTCTTACCGTCCGGTCTGGTAATCTCAATCGGAACGATAATGGAACATGCATTGATTTCATCGGATACTTCCATATCCTCAAGCTTTCCGTCGGCACGAAGCTTCTTCATACCAACTAAAGCAAGGTCCATGAGGGAGATGAACTTATCGTCTCTGCCCTTATATAAAATCTCACGCTCAGCTACGTACTTGTCGTAGGACGCACGAATCGGAGCCGTGTAATCGCCTTCTTCAAAGGTAACATCCGTAAGCTCGGTTAAGAAGGTGGTATGACGGCAGTGGTCGGACCAGTAAGTATCCAACACACGGATTTCGGTCATGGACGGATCACGCTTCTCATCGTCGCGGAAGTAATTCTGAATATGTAAAAAGTCACGGAAGGTCATAGCAAGATTTAAAGAATCGTAAAGCTCCTTTAACTGCTCCGACCGCATATCCTTAAAACCGTCAAAGATGATAACATCTGCCGGATCTTCGAATACAGACTCTAAGGTCTCCGGCTTCTCCTCTGCTGCTTCTCTGGAGTCTACCGGGTTAATACAATATGCCTTGATAGCCTCTACTTCCTCAGCATCCAAAATACCGGATAACACATAGGTGGTCGCGGAACGGATGACCGGCTCCTCGGTCTCGTTTAACAGCTTTACGCACTGCTCTGCGGAGTCTGCTCTCTGGTCGAACTGACCCGGCAAATACTCTACGGAGAAAACGGTATCTTCCGGACAAATCGGGAAGGTCTCCTCATATACAAAGTCTACCGGCGGCTCGGAAAATACGGTACCGAGTGCACGGGAGAGGGTCTCGTCACTTACATTTTCAACATCATAACGGATTAAAACACGTACTGCGGTTACATTCTGAATGTTCAAATACTCTTTGATTTCATTCATCAGCTCGCCGGCCTTAACTGCATATTCCGGCTTCTTCTCAGAATAAATTCTTCTTACTTTACTCATCTTATCCATCCTTTCCGATGTCCGTGGAACATCCACTGTCTCATTGTTGCTTTTAAGTATACCATTGTTTTGTTTATAAATAAAATTAATATATATTAAATGTTTTATTAGAAATCCTTATGAAATCAATTGCGTTTATAACGTCTGTATGCTATACTTGGCTTAAGCAAAACAAGTTTATTCGACCGGTTTCCCTGCCGGAAAGGAGCTTCCATGGACGTTAATTACGAATTATACAAAGTATTTTACTATGTAGCCAAGACTCTCAGCTTTTCCGAGGCTGCTTCCGCTCTGTTTATTTCCCAGTCTGCGGTCAGCCAGTCCGTCAAAGTTTTGGAGCGCCGTCTGGGTCAGGTGTTGTTTACCAGAAGCACCAAGCGAGTTACCCTGACAAAAGAAGGGGAAATGTTATTTAAGCATATCGAACCGGCCATCAACCTGATTACCAAAGGCGAAAACCAACTGGTTAACTCAAAAAATGCCGGCGGCATGCAGCTTCGCATTGCGGCCAGCGATACCATCTGCCGTTACTATCTGGTCCCATACTTAAACCGTTTTCATCAGACCTTTCCGGAGGTGCACCTCCGGGTAATGAACGCCACTTCTTTGCAGTGTGCGGAGCTTCTGGCAGAAAATGCGGTGGATTTTATTGTGGCAAATTCTCCGAATCCGGCCTTAAACAATTCCATGCAAATCGAAACCCTCCGAGAGTTTTCCGATGTATTTATTGCGAACAAGTCCTCCTACGATTACTCCGAAACCGAGCTCTCTTTCGCAGAGCTTTCCGCATTGCCGATTTTGATGCTGTCCAAGCGTTCCACTACCAGTGAGTTTTTACACGAGCAATTTTTATCCCATTCCGTAGAATTGGCTCCGGCAGTAGAACTCAGCAGTAACGACCTTTTGATTGACCTTGCAAAAATCGGTCTCGGCATCGCGTTTGTTCCGGATTTCTGCGTGGAAGGAAAAACCGACAACGAACTCTATATTATAAAAACAAAAGACAAGCTGCCGAAACGTAAGCTTGTCCTTGCCTATGACAATTCCCTGCCGGTGTCCGAACCGACCAAATATTTTATGCAACTGTTAAAAGGGGACATCAACTAATCGTCCTCACAGCGCATTTTTACTCCAATATACTTACGGTTGCTCCCATGAGAATATCCTCCCAAACTTCTTCGTTTACAGTCACCTCATATTGTTCCAAGAGCACCTCATAAGCAGCCTGAAAGGCCTCGTTTCTCCGAACTTCATACTCTGCCGCGACCGTTGCTTCATAGGTCTTTGTACACTTATCATCCAGCATTCGGATAATATAGACGCCGTATTCCGTCTCAATCGGCGCACACACTTCGCCCACCTTAAGCTTAACCGCGGCTTCCATATATGGCGCCTCGGCTCCGTCTCCCTCCGCCAGGAAGGTTCTGATATTATAGACAATGGTTTCGTCCGTGGCCGCAACCTCTTCAAAGGTTGCTCCGCCTTGCACCTGTTCATAACAGTCCTGTATTAACGCCTTACGGGATTCGATTACCTCCGGACTCTCCTGACAAATATTGTAGCCCTCGTCGTAATAGGTGGTAGGCAGATAAAGATATTCGGTCTCGTATTCTTTATAATTCGCTTTGTCTATGGTTTTACGAACGCTTTCTTCCGTTACCCCCAGCGTATCGGTCATCTTTCCGTAGTATTTTTCCCCTAACATCATCCAGGCACAGGTTTCGCGCAAATTATCTGTGGTAAAACCGCCCCGTTCCGCTTCTTCTGCAGACATCATCCCCTTTAAGCTTTCCACAAACGTAGCATTTTCCTTTGTTTCATCGTAAGTCAGTTCCATACCGTTCTTTATAGCACAATCATAAAGAACCGCATACTGAATCAATGCCTTTATCGTCTCTTCTTTAAATACTTCTCTTGTGGTACGGCCTTCCTCGTCATACTCCATGTTCCAGTAATCTATCCCGTACTGGGATTCGTAATATGTCGCATAGTTATTTCCCTGCACTTCCATGGAATAAATGAGAAACATAGCCTTTTGCATGGAGATTTCCGTATCTCCGACGGTTACCGCGGTCAATTTCGCATACTCCTCCGCCCGTTCCTTTACCAAAGTCGGATTAGCATCCGCAAATCCTTCCTTTACCGGTACCGGTGTAGGTGTTGCCTGGGGACTGTCCTGCTTCGGTTCTTTGTTACACGCCGAGAAAGAGCATGCCAAAACACAAAGCAACACTAGCATGCTTCTTCGTATTGTTTTTTCCTTTCTACGGTTTCTTTTCTGCATCTTTCTCAATGTCCTCATCCTTTCCGGGTGTCTTTTCACAACCGCACTACTTCTCAAAATTCATAAACCTGTAGTATAGTGCCTCAAACTCCGGTTGTTCCGCCAAATTCAGAATCTCTCCTTCACAGTATATCACAGTCTTTCTTTTTTTCAACACCGAAAGCATACCTCCGATACAGCTGTTTCCCACAACCGTTACCTTTCCCTTAAATTCCTTCGGCAAAAGGCTCGTTGTAAATAAGTCTTCCTGATTGCAATATTGTCCCAGCCCCCCTGCCAAATACACACGATCTATCCGGGGGAGTTCCACGTGGCCGTACCGGCAAATCAGCTCGATTCCCGCCCGGAGTGCTCCCTTTGCCAACTGAAACTCCCGCACATCTTCCTGTAGGAGACCTTCATATCCTCCGGTAAAATACGGTTCACAAAGCAGGCCTGTCTCATCCATAATACCTCGTTTCAAAGCATCCGCAATTTTTCCGAAAAGCTCCGATGCATACGCATACCGGCCGCCCTCAAAAGCACTTCCCATTGCGGCCGCGGTCCCGTACCTACACCCCTTTGCGGAAAGCAATATTTCACCGTTGGTTCCCAGATCAATCAATAGCTCCTTACAATCCTTCCGTCCGGTAAACACTGCCTCTGCCCCTGCTACGATATCTCCGCCCACAAAAGCCGAAAGGCACGGAAACACCGTCACCTCCGCCTGTTTTAACATCTGCGGTACACATGAAGCTTGAGACGTCTCCCCGAACAATGCAGAAAAATCACATCGCACTGTTTCCTTTTTGTACGGTTCAAAAGGTGCTCTCGCCATTGTCCCGAGAGGATACCCCAGTAAAATATGTTGCATAACCGTATTCCCGGCAATTGCCACCTGTATCGTTATTTCCTCCGTTCCGCGGCCGGTTCCGCATACCTTCCCCTGCCCGCGGTTAAGTACAAAAAGGAAGCCTTTTACCAAGGCTTCCCTTATTTCGTTTGTTAACTTCTCCCCCTGTCCGTGCAATGACGCATCGATTCTGCCGACCACATCGGCAGCTACCTTACGCTGAGGATTCTCACATCCGTAGGATGCCAGAACCTTCCCGTTCTGGTCCGCACAAACAAAGGCTAACGTTGTGGTTCCCAAATCAGCCGCCAGAAAAAGCACCTTGTCACAAAAAGCTTTTGCATCATTCTCCTGTACAAAGCCATCCTCTTCAGTCCGGACCGGTATCGTATCGTCCGCATAAAAATCCGTCAAACCGGTATAATGCGCCGTCCCGGCTACTGCCCGACAATCTCTGCAGCCTCTTTCACCGCGGCAGGCTCCACAATACGTTTTGCTCATAGCTCCTCCATGGATTAGTGGCAACAACCGCCGCATCCGCCGGTACTGCAATCACAATCTCCTGCTTCATGAGAACTGCAATTCGGTTCGGTACTGGTACCCAGTACGCCGTCCAAATAACCGGCTACAGCCACCTCGATATCGCCGGTGAGTCCCGGTACAACCAAAATATCTGCCTGCATAAGTGCCTGCATTGCGCCCATACCGATACCGCCGCAAAGAAGTACCTTTACACCGCGCTCCGCCAGAACACCTGCCATAGCCTCGTGACCGTTACCGTCGGTCTCAAGTACGGTCTTTGCCATTAAAATACCGTCACTGAAGGTATATAACGTAAACTTTTCACAATGTCCGAAATGCTGGAAAATATTATTATTCTCATCGGTAGTTACCGCAAGGGTGTAATTTCCCTGCTCCGCTAAAGTCTTTTCCGGCGGCAGAAGCTCCTTTAATACCAGGGTAACATCCTCAAGCCAATCGCCCTGTAAGCTCTCGATATCACCGGCATCCACTGCCTTTGCAATATTCGGATTCAGCGGAAGTCTGCCGAGTACCGGCAAGTTAAACTTACGCGCGGTATCCTCAATGTGGCTCTCTCCGAAGACATACATCTTCTCACCGCAGCATCCGCACTCTACATAGCTGTAGTTTTCTACAAGACCAAGAACCGGAACATCCATCTCGCGTGCCATATTCACAGCCTTTGCCACCACCATGGACACCAAATCCTGCGGGCTGGTTACGATAACGATACCGTCTACCGGAAGAGACTGGAATACCGTAAGCGGAACATCACCGGTTCCCGGAGGCATATCCACAAACATATAGTCCACATCGCCCCATACTACCTGGGACCAGAACTGCTTTACGGTGCCGGCAATCACAGGGCCTCTCCAAACCACCGGTACTTCCTCGTTCTCAAGTAACAGATTTACGGACATAATCGCCGTACCGTTCTTTGTGTACTCCGGTAAAATACCCAGCTCATTTCCCTGTGCCTTCTTGTGTACACCGAATGCCATCGGAATGGACGGACCGGTTACATCCGCATCCAAAACTGCGGTCTTATAACCCATACGCTGCATTAAAACAGCAAGATAAGAAGTCACAAAGGACTTACCTACACCACCCTTACCGCTGACAACACCGATTACCTTCTTTACGTTACTGTACTGGTTCATCGGCTCCGCAAACTGGGACTTATCCGGCTTTCTGGAGCTACAGTTAGAAGAACAACTGCTGCAATCGTGGGAACAATTTAATTCCTGCTCGTAAATTTCTTCACTCATGATTCAAACCTCTTTCATCTATATCTGTTAAAAATCTAACGCTATCCATCATTATACGCCTTAGAATTTTTTTGTCAAGCCATCCTGTGTTTTCACTCCGCGCCGGATATTACGCCTCGTAATCCATGCAAAGTCTTACCTCCGTGAAGGGACGCACATAGGTATTGGCTACCGCCACATGATTCGGATGAGACTGATATCCCTTTAACGCATTTTCGCTTTCCAGCATACTGTCAAGCATTACATCCGCATTGGAAGACGCCATCGGCTGTGTCACGATTTCCAGACTGACAAGTCCCGGAACCTTTCCTACCAGTGCCTCCAGATTCTCCTTCATCTCCCGAAGCACCTTTTCCTTTGCATCTCCCGTAATCTCTTCCTTTAATTTCCATAAAATCACATGCTTTACCATTATTTTGCCTCCTGAAATTGATAAAATACCTCTTCCACCTTATCTCTCATCCGTAAAAAGGTTTCCGCTATCACCGGATCGAACTGCGTTCCCGCACCTTGCTCAATAATCGCAAAGGATTCATCAAGGGACATCGCAGGCCTGTAGCACCGGTTTTGAGATACCGCGTCAAACACATCCGCCACCGCAACCACACGGGCACAAAGCGGTATCAGTTCCCCTTGAAGACCGTCCGGATATCCCGCACCGTCCCAGCGTTCATGATGATAACGCGCCACCTGCCAGGCAATTGTGATATAGTCCGGCTCCTCAAGCGCTGCCAAATTCTCCTTTATCATGTCCGCACCCTTTACGGTATGCATTTTCATTATTTCATATTCATCTGCGGTCAACTTACCCGGCTTTTGTAATACGGTATCCGTTATCGCAATCTTGCCGAAATCATGCATCGGCGCTGCCCGCAACAAATAATCCACATACTCTCTGTCCAGACATTCCGCATATACTCCCTGTTCCTTCAATTCTTCCGCAATAATCTGCACATAAGCTACCGTCCGCTTTACATGTTCTCCGGTACTTCCGTCCCGCCCTTCGATTACATCCGCAAAGGCATAAATCACTTCCTCGTGATATTGAATCAGCTCATTACTTGCCGCATTCTCCATAGAACAATAAGCCGTCAGAATAATTGCCGTAATCGCCAATGAAGTAATCAAGGCATCCGGAACGAACATCTGCAATACAATGACTCCCAAAAACACAGGAACACAAATCGAAAAATTCAATCTGGAGCGTTTCGGAAGATTTCCTTTATACTTGCTCCATACATAGTAGGCTAAGCCCAAGTAATAAATTACCATGGCATAACAAACCAACACAGGGAGCCCCATTGCATAAAAGGAAATCCCACCTTCAATATACTGCAAATCTCCGACTCCGAGAAGCATCAAAAGGCATCCCGAATAATGGGGCAAAAATGCCAGTCGTTTCCAATGATTTGAGGTCAACGGTACATCCAGTATGGTGGCAACATATAAGAAAACGTCCAACAAACAACGGTCAATCACCCACAAATACAGTAAATGCAATACATTATTTACAACCGTCGGCACCGTTTCCGAATGGTTTACCGTATACACCGTTACAATATCCAATGCAAAGTATAACAAAGAAAAAATCAATAAACGTTCAAACGATTTTACACGCTTTACATTCGCCTGATCATGCCGTTCTCTGAAATACAAAACAAGTACGATCAGAACAATTACCATACAACCGATCTGTAACTTATAATGGAGCATCGATATCACCTCCCATAGGATAATTTTACCATATTATCCTGTTTTTTTCCACAACAATATCTCTGTTTTCTCCTATATTCGACGTTTTCTCCAAATATAAACCATTCAAAACACCGATTGCACCAAAAGCATATAACATACCGTACCGCCTCCGATGGACAGTAACATATTTCTCTTCCATAAATGCAACACAACTACCGCCGCAATCGCTATCAGCTCCGGCAAACCGTGGCTACCGTTCAGCACATTCACATTTTTTAAACAATACACTACAAGCATACCGAAAATAGCCCCCGGTAATGCCTTTCCCAAATACTCGATATACTTCGGCGTAGGCTTATCTGACCGGAATACAAAAAACGGTAGAAAACGCGTCAGCATCGTTGCCAGAGCACAAAGTCCGATTGTTACAATCTCCTGCCATACTGTCATAACAACCCACCTGCTTTCTCAATCGGTTTCCGAAACACGGTAAGGAAGCACAGAATACATATCATGGTCGGTATCAAAAAAGACTCCGCCCCAAAGATTACCAAGCATGCCGCCGATACAAAAACACCGATTAACGCTGTATAATGCTTCTTTTCCTTTAACCACTGCTCCAGAAAAATAACCACAAACATGGCCGTCATAACAAAATCCAGTCCTTCCGTGTTAAAGGTAAGAAAGGACCCCAGAATACCGCCCAATGTTGCTCCCGTCACCCAGTATGACTGATTCAGAACCGTTACAAAAAAATAAAACCAGCCCTTATCCACATCCTCCGGCACCTTAGTTGCACAATTAACGGAAAAGCTCTCGTCACACATTCCGAAAATCAGATATGCCTTTTTCACTCCGGTTCCTTTATACTTTTCCAGTAATGCGATTCCGTAAAACAAATGTCTTGCCTGAATCATGAGTGCCATCAAAAAAGTTTGTACCGGAGCAAAACTGCCAAGCAACATCGTTACCGTCACAAACTCTAAAGAACCTCCGAAAATCACCAGGCTCATACATAAAGGATAAACAAAAGAAAAGCCCGACACCTTCATATAAAATCCGTAAGACATTCCCAAAAACAAAAATCCCATCATAATCGGGATTGTTTTCGGGAACGCTGCCAAAAAGGCTTTTCGTATGATTCCCTTCCTATTATTGCATACTCTTTCTGCAGCCATACTACCGTCCTCCGACCCGGTAATGCCGCCACGCTCTTAAAAGAATGCGGCGGCACAACGGTCTCTGTCTTTCTTATTTCCCCTGAAGCTTTGCTTTTGCTTCCTCCTGCACCTCAATTACCCTGTCACACCACGCATCGAATTCCGGATCCTCTGTCTGAAATTCCGGATGTGCCAGTACATGCTCTATCACACGGCGAACCCCGTCTTCAAACCGCACCGTCGGTACAAACTCCGGCACCGCACGTTTTACCTTCGTATTGTCAAACACAACGGAACATGCCTTATCTCCGAGAAGTGCACCGGTAAAATCATACGGTCCCGCTTCCGCAAGGAATGCCGACGATACATAATAAGGCTTAAACGGTACATTCAGTACATCCGCGATAGTCTGGTAAATCTGGTTCCAAGTCAGTGTCTCATCGGAAGTTATCTGGAACACCTCACCGATGGCATGCGGATTTCCCATGAGGCCGATAAATGCCTTGGCAAAATCCGTATTGTGCGTCATAGTCCAAAGGGAAGTACCGTCTCCGTGAACAATCACCGGCTTGTCCTCCAGCATACGCTTTACCACCTGCCAGCTTCCTTTATCTCCGTGAACACCCAACGGTATCGACCGTTCGTCATAGGTATGACTCGGACGGATTATCGTTACCGGAAAACCGTTTTCACGATACATCTGCATCAAATACTCCTCACAAACAATCTTATTCCTGGAATACTCCCAGTAAGGATTCGCAAGAGACGTCCCCTCTGTAATTACATGAGATTTGCACGGCTTGTGGTACGCCGATGCGGAGCTGATATACATATACTGCTTTGTCTTTCCCGCAAACAGTCTGTAATCACGTTCCACCTGCCCCTTCCCGAAGCCGATAAAATCACATACCACATCAAAGGTGTAGTCCTTTAACAACTCCGCCGCTTCAGCCTCATTATTAATATCGCCTTTAATTATGTTAATATTCTTTGGTAATGATTCATTTCTGGAACCACGGTTAAATAAATACAATTCACAATCCGTCTCTGCCAGTTTTCTTGTAATAGCCATACTGATTGTGCCTGTTCCTCCGATAAAAAGTACCTTCATGTAAGTGTCCCTCCTGCATCGTTGTTTTGTAAAAGCAAAAGCATCGTTTATGTTCATATTCCAATGATACCTTATTTCCGGTCACTTGTCGATACTTATTTTCAAATCTATTGAATTTTTCTTACCGTTTTCCCCTCATACACTTCACCGCCGATGACCACCTGCTCGATAATAGTTGTCTTCGGTTTCTCAATCAACTCAATCAGCTTACGGGCAGCTTCCTCACCGATAGCCTCCGTATCCTGGCGAAGCGTTGTTAACTTCGGCTCGATATGACGACCGATTCGAAGTCCGTCGTATCCCGCCACGGAAATATCCTCCGGAATCCGAAGTCCCTTTTCCTTAATTACATTCATTCCGCCGAAGCTGGAAAAATCGTCCGGGTAAATAATACAGGTCGGGGGATTCTTAAGTGCCAACAGCTCCTTGGTAGCCTCTCCCGTTTCTCTTGTGCTTCGATACGCCGCTTCTTTAATATATTCGTCCGGAATCGTAATCCCGAATTCCTCCGCCGTCTTAAAGAAGGAAGACAAGCGATTTTTCGTAACTGCGGAATCTGCCCCGTGAATATAAGCAATCTTTTTATGCCCTTGCCCGATAATATAGGTCAGCAAATCTCTCATACCGGTCACGTTGTCGGAGATTACCGCTGCCCGCCCGTAAAAGGTATGGTCGATGGTCACCAGCGGTATATCGCTCTTTACCAGTTCTTCCACCTCCGGATTTTCAAAATCCACACAGGCAATTACCACACCGTCAAAACCGCGGTACCTGCAGCGTTCCAGATAACTCATTCGTTTTCCTTCGGCGTTTGCCGCGCTGATAAAAGTAATATCATATCCCTTCTTTTCCGCGAATTGCTTAAAACTGTTTAATACATTTGCAAAATAGTCATGGGTCAAACCGCTCTGAGCTTCATCCACAAACAGTACTCCTAAATTATAAGTACGTTTGGTCTTTAACGCACGGGCAGAGGAATTCGGAAAATACCCCAGTTCTTTTGCCACTTTACAAATCCGGGCTTTCGTCTCTTCTCCGATATCCTTATGATCGTTTAAGGCCTTGCTTACCGTTGCGATACTGACTCCGCACAGTTCGGAGATATCCTTCATTGATACCATATTGTAATCCTCTCTTTTGGCTTATTCTTCTCGTTTTATTGCACATCATACGACTTTACTTAAACGTTTTCGCAAGGTAATCATACAGCATATTTCACATTTTTGCAAGTAATTCTTTAAACTTTTTATCAAATTAATCCAAACTTTTTTCGAGAAACAAAAGAATTTTTATTTTATAGTTGCTTTTTTTGTCGCTTTTGTGTATAATGCGAGTAAAGGAACGTGTTAAACATATGGTTTTATGCTTACTTAAACGTTTAACTTAATCGTTATCCTTTAAGAGAGAATGAAGAGAATGAGATGAAAAGGAGCAACTACTATGAAATTCGGTTATTTCGATGACGCTAACAAAGAATACGTAATTACCACTCCGAAAACTCCGCTTCCGTGGATTAACTACTTAGGCTGCAACGATTTCTTCAGCCTTATTTCCAATACCTGCGGCGGATATACCTTTTATAAGGATGCAAAGCTCCTTCGTCTGACCAGATATCGTTACAATGATATTCCGGCAGATACCAACGGCAAATATCTCTACATAAAGGACGGCGACACCGTTTGGAATCCGGGATGGCAGCCGACCAAGACCGAGCTTGACGCTTATGAGTGCAGACACGGTATCGGTTACAGCCGTTTCACCGGTAAGAAGAACGACGTGGAAGCTTCCGTTCTTACTTTTGTTCCGATGAATGATACCTGTGAGGTAAGTCAGCTTACCCTTACCAATACCTCCGCAGCAAAGAAAGATTTACAGCTCTTCTCTTACGTTGAGTGGTGTCTTTGGAATGCGGATGATGATATGAAAAATTTCCAGAGAAACTTAAGTATCGGTGAGGTTGAAGTGGTAGGTTCTACCATTTTCCATAAGACCGAGTACAGAGAGCGTCGTAACCACTACGCCGTATACTCCGTAAACACTGCGGTGGATGCGTTCGATACCAGCCGTGATGCATTCCTCGGCGCTTATCGTTCCGCGGCAAATCCGGAAGCCATCGAAAACGGTGCCTGCACCAATTCCATGGCAAGCGGTTGGTCTCCGATTGCTTCCCATCAGATTAACGTTTCTTTGAATCCGGGTGAGTCCAAGACCTTCATCTTCGTACTCGGTTACATCGAGAATCCGCAGGATGAAAAGTGGGAGTCCCACAATGTGATCAATAAAAAGCCGGCAAATGCAATGCTTGCCCGCTATCAGACCGATGCAGATGTGGAAAAGGCATTTGCAGAGTTAAAGGCATACTGGGAGAAGCTTCTTTCCAAGTATACCGTTTCTTCCGAAAACGACAAGGTAAACCGTATGGTAAATATCTGGAACCAGTATCAGTGTATGGTTACCTTTAATATGTCCCGTTCCGCTTCTTATTACGAATCCGGTATCGGCCGTGGTATGGGCTTCCGTGACTCCTGTCAGGACCTCCTCGGTTTCGTACACTTAATTCCGGACCGTGCAAGAGAGCGAATCATTGATATCGCTTCCACCCAGTTTGAGGACGGCAGCGCATATCATCAGTACCAGCCGCTTACCAAGAAGGGTAACGCAGATATCGGTAGCGGTTTCAACGATGACCCGTTATGGCTCATTGCAGGTACCTCCGCATATGTCAGAGAGACCGGCGATATCTCCATCTTAAACGAGACCGTACCGTACGACAACGACATGTCCGTAGCAACGTCCTTAATGGAACATTTAAAGCGTTCCTTAGACTATATTATCAATCACAAGGGTCCGCACAACTTACCGTTAATCGGTCGTGCAGACTGGAACGACTGTCTCAACTTAAACTGCTTCTCCGAGCATCCGGGTGAGTCCTTCCAGACCTTCGGTCCGAGTGAGGGTCCGGTAGCGGAATCCGTATTCATCGCAGGTATGTTTGTAAAATACGGTGAAGAGTACGCACAGTTAGCCGAGCTTCTCGGCGACACCGCTGAGGCAGAACGTGCCCGCAAGGAAGTAAAGGTTATGTACGATGCTATCCTGGCTGACGGTTGGGACGGCGAATGGTTCGTACGTGCTTATGATGCATACAGCAACAAGGTAGGTTCCAAGGAATGTGAAGAGGGCCAGATTTTCATCGAGCCGCAGGGCTTCTGTGTTCTGGCAGGTGTCGGTGTAGAAGAAGGTCTTGCAAAGAAGGCTCTTGATTCCGTAAAGGAACGTCTCGATACCAAGTACGGCGTAATGATTTTACAACCGGCTTATACCAAGTATCACTTAGAGCTTGGCGAAATCACCTCCTACCCGCCGGGATACAAGGAAAACGCAGGTATTTTCTGCCACAACAATCCTTGGGTATCCATCGCGGAGACCGTTATCGGCAGAGGTGACCGTGCATTCGAGATTTATCAGAAGACTTGTCCGGCTTATGTAGAAGAAATCAGTGAGATTCATCGTACCGAGCCGTATGTATATTCCCAGATGGTAGCAGGTCGTGACGCAAAGTTCCACGGCGAGGCAAAGAACAGCTGGCTCACCGGTACCGCAGCATGGACCTTCGTAAACATCTCCCAGTATATTTTAGGTGTTTACCCGACACACAACGGTCTTTCCGTGAATCCGTGTGTCCCGAAGGGCTTCGGTGATTTCACATTAACCAGAGCATTCCGCGAGGGTGTTTACAACATCACCGTTAAGAATCCGCAGAATGTAGAAAAGGGAGTTGTTTCCCTTACTGTAGACGGTGCAAAGGTAGACGGTCACATTATCCCGTATGTAAAGGGCAAGACCGAATACAACGTTACCGTAACCATGGGCTAACCCCCAAACCTAATTACGCTTATATCAATTTTTTGTTTATTCATTCCTTTCTTTCTCGCAAACAGCCTCCGGTCAAACCCCCGGAGGCTGTTTCACTTTATAAATTCAATTATCCTACTTCAAACCGCGAAGCTCCGCTTCGATTTGTAACAATCGATTGTATTTTGCGGTCCGCTCTCCGCGGCACGGTGCCCCGGTCTTAATAAATCCGGTATTTAAGCCCACTGCCAAATCGGCAATTGTAGTATCCTCCGTCTCACCGCTACGATGTGACATAATCGCACGATATCCGTGTTCCGTAGCAATCCGGATAGCTTCCATCGTTTCCGATAAGGAACCGATTTGATTCGGCTTAATCAAAATCGCATTGGCCGCCTCATTCTTTATCCCGTATTGTAAACGCTTCGGGTTTGTAACAAACAAATCGTCTCCCACCAGCATCACCCGGTTTCCGATTCTCTGAGTCAGCATTCTCCAACCATCCCAGTCCTCCTCATCCAACGGGTCCTCTAAAGAATAAATCGGATACTTTTTTGTTAATGTGTCCCAATGCTCCATCAGTCCTTCCGAAGTAAAGACCTCGCCTTTTTTCGGCAATCGGTACGAAAACTGTCCGCCGTTTTTCTTCTCTTCCTTCCACTCGGAAGCAGCCACATCCAGCGAAATCATAAAATCCTTTCCGGCACCGGCGGTATACCCGGCACGCTCCACCGCCTGTAAAATCAGCTCTATCGCTTCTTCCTCACTGTTTAAATCCGGAGCAAAACCGCCCTCGTCACCGATTCCCGTAGACAATCCCTTCTCCTCCAGAATCGATGCCAATGCATGATAAACCTCACAACACTGTCTGAGTCCTACACAAAAGCGCTCCGCGCCCACCGGTAAAATCATGAACTCCTGCACGTCCAGGTTGTTTCCCGCATGACGTCCGCCGTTTAAAATATTCATCATAGGAAGCGGCATTTTTCTTCCGTTTAATCCGCCCACATAGCGATACAACGGCATCTTAAGCCCGTCCGCTTCCGCCTTTGCAAGAGCAAGGGAAACCGCCAAAATCGCATTGGCACCCAGTCTGCTTTTATTCTCTGTACCGTCCAATACCTGCATGGCTTCATCTGCCTGCTCCTGACAACAGCCTTCCTTTCCCTTTAACAGGGTAGCAATATCCTCATTCACATGAGCTACCGCCGTTTTTACGCCCTTTCCTTTATAGCGTTCCTTGTCTCCGTCTCTCAATTCCACCGCTTCAAAAGCTCCGGTAGATGCACCGGACGGAACCGCAGCAATTCCGCATCCTCCGTTTTCTAAAATGACGGTAGCCTCTACCGTAGGATTCGCGCGGGAATCCAAAATTTCTCTGCCTCTGATTTGTTTGATTTTACTCATTTCCAAGTCCTCCTATCGCTTCCATTGTTCCCCAGCCGTGTATAGTTTATTCTCCTTTGCGGCATAATTGTTCAGTAAAACATTCTTTTCTGAATATTTGCGATATCCTTGTCAGATACCGAAGAAGATGCTATACTGTAATAGATTTTATATGCGGTTCCCTCATGTACACGCAGAAAGGACTTATATGAATCAGTATTATAAACAGCTGCTCCCTTATTTAGAGCGTAATCATGCTTATCAGACCGCCCTGGCTCTTTTGTCCTGGGATACGGAGACCCTGGCCCCGCCTGCCGCTTCGGACTATACGGCAAAGTCGGTAGGCATTTTGTCAGAAGAAGCATACCATATTTTAATTTGTGATGAAGTGGAAGCTTTACTGAAAAAGCTTTCTTCCGAAAAAGAACAAAAAGACCTCAATGCCTCCGAGCAGGCTGTTGTACGTCTTCTTCAAAAAGAATACAAGAAGCTTTCCTGTATTCCGGCCAAGGAATACAGAGAATTTTCCGAATTATGTGCTACGGCACAGGCCGCCTACTGCCGCGCCAAGCAAAACGCCAAATTCGAAGATTTTGCTCCGACTCTGGAAAAATTAATCGACTATACGCGCCGTTTTGCTTCCTATCGCGCCAAAAAAGGAGACAACCTTTACGACCTGTTGCTGGATGAGTATGAAGAAGGCTTCACTACCGAAGTACTGGATGATTTTTTTGCAAAACTCCGGAAGGCCATCGTCCCGCTTATCAAACAAGTTGTAGCAAAAAACGATACCGTTTGCAAAGATTATAATTCCCGTAATTATCCGGTGGAGATTCAGGAAGGCTTTTGCCGTTATCTTTCCGGTTATCTCGGATTTGATTTTAATCGTGGCGTTATTGCGGAAAGCGAGCATCCTTTTACCACTTCCCTACACAACCACGACGTGCGTATTACCAATCATTATTATGAGGACAGTCTGGAAAGCGGCATTTTCTCCGCCATTCACGAAACGGGACATGCCCTTTACGAAATGGGTGTGGAGGATTCCCTTTCCGGTACACCGGCCGGCTCCGGTATTTCTATGGGAATGCACGAATCTCAGTCCCGCTTTTACGAAAATGTCATCGGACGAAGCAAAGAATTCTGGATTCCGCTTTTCCCGAAGCTCCAAAAGACGTATCCGGCAGAGCTGTCCGATGTTTCTTTAGACGACTTTATCAAAGGAATCAACAAGGCAGAACCGGGACCGATTCGCATCGAAGCGGACGAACTGACCTACCCTCTCCACATTTTAATCCGGTACGAGTTGGAAAAGGACATTTTCTCCGGCAAATGCAAGGTTTCCGACCTTCCGGAGCTTTGGAATAAAAAATACGAAGACTATTTGGGAATTATCCCACAAAATGCCGCAGAAGGTATTTTACAAGACATTCACTGGGCTATGGCAAACTTCGGCTATTTTCCGTCCTATGCCATCGGATCCGCCATTGCGGCACAGCTTTATCATCACATGGTACAGCAAATGCCGTTAAATGATTACCTGACGGATGGAAACCTGATCCCGGTACGGGAATATTTACGAGACCACATCCACAAGTACGGCGCGGTCTACCCGACCAACGAGCTATTAAAGAAGGTCACCGGCGAAGAATTCAATCCGGAATACTACATTCGTTATCTGACCGACAAATATACCAAACTATACAACCTATAAAGAGAGGCACTACAAATGAAACACAAGATTCTCGTTTTAGACATTGACGGTACACTGACCAACTCCCAAAAGGAAATCACTGTTTCCACCAAAAAGGCCCTTTATGCCTTGCAGGCAGCGGGATACTCCCTTGCGATTGCCTCCGGACGACCTACGGCAGGCATCGAACCGATTGCAAAAGAATGCAAGCTGGACGAATACGGTGGATATATAATCTCTTATAACGGTGCCCGGATTATCCGCTTTTCTACCGGAGAGATTCTTTACAACAATACCCTTCCCCAGCAGTTCATTCCTCAGATCTTTGAAATTGCCAAGGAACGCGGAGTCGGCATGATTACCTATGACCCGAACGACAATTTGATTACCGGTACCAAAACGGATAAATATATGGAACTGGAGGCAAGAATTAACCGTCGTGACATTTATCAGGTACAGGATTTTATCGGTGCCATCAAGTTCCCGGTAAACAAGTGCCTGATCAGCGGTGAACCGGAGATCCTTGCTCCTCTCACAGAAGAACTGAAAAAGCGTTACTACGGTGTATTAAACATTTATCGTTCCGAACCGTTTTTCCTTGAAATCATGCCTCCTCTGGTGGACAAAGCCCATGCCTTGGAGCGTCTCTTACCGTCTCTTGGCATCAGCAGAGAGGAATGTGTATGCTGCGGTGACGGCTACAATGACATCACCATGTTAGAGTATGCCGGCGTAGGCGTAGCAATGGCCAACGCTCAAATGGAAGTGCGGGAAGCCGCAGACATCATTACTCTTTCCAATGATGAAGACGGACTGGTTCCGGTTATCTGCACCTACTTTTTAGATGCCGAATAATTTTTTTACTTCATTTATCAAATATCAAAACAAAAAGAGCGTATGCGTTTGTCTTTCACAAACGCATACGCTTTTTCTCCTTGCATCAGCTTTATGCCGACTATCTGTCCCACTTATCGCACAGCATATTAATCTGATCCGCAAACTTAGCGAGATCCTTATTGGCGCCGCCTTCGTTTCTCTTGATAACGCTAAGCAGCCTCTGTCCTGCAGCCAGTAAGCGTTCGAACACCTCCACCTTGCGCTTCTTTGCCTTTTCCTTCTTCTTTGCAAACACCGGCTCGGTCTGCTGTGCCCATACACCGTTGATTAAATCGTAACAATATCCGGAATACGGCGCTTCCGCATCCAGACCGTACTCATTACGCAAACATGCCGCAAATGCATCGCATACTCCGTCTTCGCCGTGCACCACAAATACCTTCTGCGGATCCTCAATCTGCGTTACCCAGTGAATCAGGCCTTCCTTATCCGCATGTCCGCTGATTCCCTCTAACTTACAAATTTCCGCCTGTATCTCTACCGGTTCTCCGAACAGCTTCACATCCGTCGCACCCTCAAGTAACGTTCTACCCAGCGTTCCAACCGCCTGGTAACCGACAAACACCACCGTACTTTGCGGACGCCACAAATTGTGCTTCAGGTGATGTCTGATACGTCCCGCTTCACACATTCCGGAAGCGGAAATGATTACCTTAGGTTCCGTATTCGCATTAATCAATTTGGACTCTTCACTGGTAATAGCGGTTCTGAGTCCCGGGAACGAAATCGGATTTACTCCTTGATGCACCAGTTCCATGGCCTCGTCATCAAAATATCCGTTGACGTTCTTATGGAAAATCGTGGTGGCTTCGATTGCCAACGGGCTGTCGATATATACCGGAAAATTGTCATGTCCCGTAATAAGATTGTCTTTTTTTATCTTACGGATGAAATATAACAGTTCCTGGGTTCTGCCCACCGCAAAGGACGGTATCACAACATTTCCTCCACGGTCAAAGGTACGCTGGATAATCTCCGCCAGGTCTCTCACATAGTCCACCCGTTCCATGCCGTGATAACGATCACCGTAGGTAGATTCCATAATGACGTAATCCGCCCGGTCTGTTGTCATCGGATCTCTTAAAATCGGCTGATGTTTATTTCCGATATCTCCGGAAAATACAAGTTTTACCTGTTTTCCTTCCTCTTCCGCCCACACTTCGATACTGGAGGAACCGAGCAAATGTCCCACGTCGGTAAAACGTATGGTAATCCCTTCATCCACCGTTACTTTCTCTCCGTATTCACACGGTATAAACAACTTCATTACCCCGAAAGCATCTTCCATGGTATACAGAGGCTCTACGGGAGACAATCCGGAACGCTTTGCTTTCTTGTTTTTCCACTCCGCTTCAAACATCTGGATATGCGCAGAGTCACGAAGCATAATATCACAAAGCTCCTTTGTGGCTCCCGTGGAATAAATCTTTCCGCGGAACCCTCTGGCGTACATTAACGGTACCAATCCCGTATGGTCAATATGCGCATGGGTGATAAGAATATAATCGATATCCCCCGGATTTACCGGAAGCTCCTGATTCTCATATACATTTGCCCCCTGTTCCATACCACAGTCAATAAGCAGTCTCTTTCCTCCGATTTCAAGAAAATGACAGCTTCCCGTCACCTCGTGTGCCGCACCGATAAACTCTAAAAACATAGTAAAACACCCCTTCCCGATTTCGTGCATAAATTGTGCATCTTCTTATATTCAGTATACCCTATTTATTGAAAATTAGCAAGTATTCTTAACACCTAAAAACTTCTGCGGATGTGCTTGTTTTTCCCATTCCCCTATAGTATAATTTAGTTATTTCAAGGATATTTTCCGCATGACTGTCACGTTTCATAACAGTCTGCGCAGACATAGGAGGATTTATTTACCATGTTACTTGCCTGTAATAACATCACCAAAAGCTTCGGTGATGTGACTATTTTAAATCAGGTTTCCTTTCATATTAACGAACGCGAGAAGATGGCCATTGTCGGCATCAACGGTGCCGGAAAGTCTACTCTGTTAAAGGTAATTATGCAGGAGCTGTCTGCCGATTCCGGCGAGGTAGTTACCGCAAAGGGAGCCACCATCGGCTACCTTTCCCAGCATCAGGATCTGGCCTCGGACCGTACCGTTTATGAAGAAATGCTTTCCGTAAAAGCAGACCTCCTTTGGACCGAAGCCCGTATCCGCGAGGTCGAACTTCTTATGAAGGGACAGGAAGGCGAGGCTTTGGAGGCTTTGCTCAAGGAGTACACCTCATTGACCCACTCTTTTGAAGCACAAAACGGTTATGCCTATAAGAGTGAAGTAGTAGGCGTATTAAAGGGTCTCGGTTTCTCCGAAGAAGATTTTGACAAACAGATTCAAACCCTCTCCGGCGGTCAAAAAACCAGAATCGCTCTCGGTCGCCTTCTACTGACCAATCCGGATTTAATTATGCTTGACGAGCCGACCAACCATTTGGATATGAACTCTATTACTTGGCTGGAAACCTATCTTATCAACTATCCGGGAGCCGTACTGATTGTGGCCCATGACCGATATTTTCTGGACCGCGTAGTTACCAAAGTGGTGGAATTAGACGCCGGAAATGCCCGGACCTTTACGGGGAATTATTCCGAATACGCCGTAAAAAAAGAACAACAGCGAGAGATTTTAATTCAACACTATTTAAACCAGCAGAAGGAAATCAAACATCAGGAGGAAGTCATTGCAAAGCTTCGCTCCTTTAACCGTGAAAAGTCCATCAAACGTGCGGAAAGCCGTGAAAAGATGTTAGATAAAATCGAACGCATCGAAAAGCCGACAGAAGTACGCAGTAAGATGAAGATCAGTCTCACACCGCATGTCACAAGCGGAAACGATGTATTGACCGTTACAGGCCTTGCGAAATCCTTCGGTAGTCAGAAGCTTTTTTCTGATTTAAGCTTTGAAATTAAGCGCGGAGAAAAGGTAGCCATTATCGGAAAGAACGGCACCGGAAAGACCACGATTTTAAAGATTATTAACGGTCTCCTTGACGCAGATGCCGGAGAAATCAAACCGGGCGCCAAGGTGCATATCGCTTACTACGACCAGGAGCACCAGGTACTTCATTCGGAAAAGACCCTGTTTAATGAACTGCAGGATACGTATCCTTATATGGATAATACCGAAGTCCGCAATGTTTTGGCCGCATTCCTTTTTACCGGAGACGACGTATTCAAACGAATCAGTGAAATCAGCGGTGGCGAGCGTGGGCGTGTTTCTCTGGCAAAGCTTATGCTTTCCGATGCAAACCTACTTATTCTCGACGAGCCGACAAACCACCTGGATATCGTTTCCAAGGAAATCCTGGAGGATGCCATTAATGCCTACGAGGGAACGGTATTGTACGTGTCCCATGACCGTTACTTTATCAATAAAACCGCAACAAGAATTCTTGATTTAACGGAGCAGACGCTCCTTAACTATCCGGGAAATTACGACTATTATCTGGAGAAAAAAGAAATCACCGAACGCCTTTATTTAGAGGGCATCGGCTACGGTGTGGAAGGCAAAGGAAACGCCGTCGATTCCGGTGCTTTGGTCACCGGTTCAAATGCTGCTTCCGGTACAGCCGCCGTGCAGGGTGGTTCATCCTCTGCCGCTTCCGGCACTACGGAAACTAAGCTTGACTGGCAACAGCAAAAAGAAGAACAGGCCCGCCAAAGAAAGCGCCAGAATGATTTGAAGAAAACCGAAGAGGAAATCGAGCGTATCGAAAAACGCATGGCAGAGCTGGACACTGCTCTTGCCGACCCGGCCATTGCTTCCGACCATACGAAGCTCACAGAGCTGAGCCGCGAGCGCGAGGAACTGGAAGGAGATCTCGAAAAGCTTATGGAGCAGTGGGAAGCGCTAGCGGAATAATAGAACAGTTTCCTATAAAACAAAAACAGCAGGAAGCCCATATAGGTTCCCTGCTGTTTTATTTTCATATATTACTTCTTAGAACCCTCGATAATCGCAAGAAGCTCCTTCTTATCCTTTGCGGACAGCTTATTCTTCTTGGTGAAAGCAGCTACGAACATCGGAAGAGAACCGTCAAACTTATCGTTTACCAGCTCGGTACCAACCTTCGCCTTATAATCTTCTTCGCTCATAACAGAGGTCACAACGCTGTTTACATTCTGGAACAATCCGTGCTCACATAATCTGCGAAGCATCGTATATGTAGTAGACTTCTTCCAGCCAAACTCCTCTGCACACAACTTAACAACTGCACCGGAACCGATTCCTTCTCTATCCCAAAGCAGTTTTGCCATCTTCATTTCCATTTCTCCGATTCCAAAACGCTGCATAATATCCTCCTTTTGTCATATATGACATACTTATCATAATCGTTCTTAGTTTAGCATACATCCCGTCCCAAGTCAATCCGCCATTGAAAGAATTCACAAACTATAGCGAATCTAATATAAATACAGTCGCACTTCCGACTAAAATCGGTAAATGCGACTGCTTTTAGACATATCCTTTAGTGATGGAACAAACGAATACCGGTGAAGCACATTACCATGTTGTGCTTATCCGCTGCTTCGATTACAAGGTCATCTCTTACGGAACCGCCCGGCTCTGCGATGTACTTAACACCGCTGCGGAACGCTCTCTCGATGTTATCGGAGAACGGGAAGAATGCGTCGGAACCGAGAGCTACGTCGGTCATGGTGTCAAGCCATGCACGCTTCTCTTCTCTGGTAAACACTTCCGGCTTCTCCTTGAAGATACGCTCCCAAGCACCGTCAGCAAGTACATCCATGTAATCCTCACCGATGTAGTTGTCAATCGCGTTGTCGCGATCTGCTCTGCCGATGGAATCCAGGAACGGAAGATTTAATACCTTCGGATTCTGGCGAAGATACCAGTTGTCAGCCTTGGTGCCCGCAAGTCTGGTACAGTGAATTCTGGACTGCTGTCCTGCGCCGATACCGATTGCCTGACCGCCCTTTACATAGCACACGGAGTTGGACTGGGTGTACTTTAAGGTGATAAGGGAAATGATAAGGTCGATACGAGCAGACTCCGGTAACTCCTTATTTGCGGTTACGAAGTTGGAAAGAAGCTCATCATCTACCTTTAACTCGTTTCTGCCCTGCTCAAAGGTGATACCGTATACTTCCTTACGCTCAAGCGGCTTCGGAACATAGCTCGGATCAATCTGGATTACGTTGTATCCACCCTTCTTCTTCTCCTTTAAAATAGCCAATGCTTCCGGAGTATAGCCCGGAGCGATAACACCGTCGGAAACCTCACGCTTAATAATACGTGCGGTGCACTCATCACAAACATCGGAAAGAGAAATGAAATCACCGAAGGAGGACATACGGTCTGCGCCTCTTGCTCTTGCGTAAGCGCTTGCAAGCGGGGTAAGCTCGCCCATATCGTCTACCCAGTAAATCTTTCTCTCTACTTCGGTCAGCGGAAGACCTACCGCTGCACCTGCCGGGGAAACGTGCTTAAAAGAAGTAGCTGCCGGAAGACCGGTTGCCTTCTTTAACTCGTTTACCAGCTGCCAGCCGTTGAATGCATCTAAGAAATTGATATAGCCCGGTCTGCCGTTTAATACGGTAATCGGGAGCGCCTCGCCGTTTTCCATGTAAATTCTGGACGGCTTCTGATTCGGGTTACATCCGTACTTTAATTCGAATTCGTTCATGTCATGCCTCCTGGTTCTCTACAAACTCTGAAAAAATCTTTTGTCCTAAGATAATTTACTTATTCTTGTTTACGATTCTGGTCTCGGTTGCGCCGGTTACAATGTCGATGTAACGAACGAACAGGGACACCTTATTCTCCTCGTTTAAGTTCGTCCATAAAAGCTCGGTATAAGCATCGATATCATCTACGGTATCCACAAGCTTCGGCTCACCTTCGAAGCTCGGAAGCGGATTGCCGTCGCCCATGTAGGTGTGGATGAAACGTCCTTCACCGGCCTTCGGATCGTTGTACGCAAACGTATAACGATGGCAGCTGCTCGGGTCGCCGTTATTGCTCTTTAAAATAGACATCGCGTAGTTATACGCGCCCGCACCCGTATGTAAAATACCGGAAATACGAGGAGTATAGTTCGGAGCATCCGGCTCGAACTCTCTGGTACGAAGTGCCTGTTCAAAGGTCTGCTGCTTATCCATTAACTCGTAAATGGTATCGGTCTGGTCACCGTTGGTTACGATGGTCTTGTTTCCGAGAACACGTACCGGTGCATAAATAATTAAGCTCGGATCGCTTAACTTGCTCGGATCGAATGCCTCCGTACGGATGCCATCTTCCTCGGTAACAAATACACGATTTCTGCTGTTTTCGCTTCTACCCATGATAAAGTAAGCGGTCACTGCGTACTTGCCGTTCGGGGACTTACCGATAATAATACCTCTGCCCGGATAAGAATTGCTGCTCAGTTCCTTTTGAATGGATCTCATTTCCATACTGCTACCTCTTTCCTCGCCTTCTCGGCGTTCTATTGTCAAAACTATTTTTATCATACCATTTCTTTTTCGTTTCGGCAATGTCCCTTTTGGAATTTTATAAAAAAAGTGCATGAAAAAAACTTGTGCAGCTTATTAGTGTTTCTAATAAATCGCACAAGTTTGTAATGAGTCCTATCTTTTTTCGTTCTTATGTCGCGTCATTTCTTCCGCTTCGCCGGTTCCTTATCCCCTGCAGAATGGTTTGGCGGCACTTCTTCGCAGCCTCCTCATCCATCTGGGGAACTCCTTCCAACCGGTAAGGAATACCGAGTTCCGTGTACTTTAAAAGTCCCATGGTATGATACGGTAATACCTCTACCGCCTGTACATTGGCAAAGCCTCCGATATATTCTCCCAAATGAAGAAGCTCCTCCTCATCATCCGTATACCCCGGGACCGCCACCCTGCGAATCCAGACCGGAATCTTCTTTTTCTCCAGATACTCCAGGAAAGCAAATGTAGCGTTATTGGAATGTCCCGTCAGCTTACAATGCATCTCGTCATCCGTATGTTTGATATCCAAAAGCACCAAATCCGTAACTTCTGCCAACTTCTCGTATTCCTCCGACAAAGCATCGGAAAACATAACACCGGAAGTATCCAGGCAAGTGGAAATCCCCTCCGTTTTTGCCTTACGAAACAACTCCGTTACAAACGTAATCTGGCAAAGAGGCTCTCCGCCGGAAACCGTAATTCCGCCGTTTTTATAATAGGATCGATTCCGAAGAAATTTCTCAATCAACTCCTCCGGCTCCATCAAGGTCCCTCTATGTTCCGGCCAGGTATCCGGGTTATGGCAATAAGCACACCGCATGGGACAGCCTTGCAGAAAAATCACCATACGAACTCCCGGTCCGTCCACCGTTCCGAAGCTCTCCACAGAATGAACCCAGCCCCGCATTACATCACCTCATGGAATGTACGGGAAATGACTTCATCCTGCTGTTCTTTTGTCAACTTATGGAAATTCACCGCATAGCCGGATACACGTACCGTAAGCTGCGGATATTTTTCCGGATGCTCCTGGGCATCCAGCAAAGTCTCTCTGCTTAATACATTTACATTTAAATGATGTCCGCCCTGCTCCACGTATCCGTCCAACAATGCTACTAAATTATCAATCTGATTCAAATCTGCCATAGGATTTCTCCTTTCTATTCTTCGTCCTTGTCCTCCGCTGCCGGCAACTGCTCTGCCGGAGTACAACATCCACCGTCAAGCTCCAATGCCAAATCGCTTGAAAGAACCACATTCCCCTTACCGAGAGCTCCCGGAATTACCGTAAAGGTATTGGAGATACCGTCCTGAGCATCTCTAAACGGAAGCTTGGACACCGATGCCAAAGAAGCAACCGCACCGTTTTTATCTCTTCCGTGCATCGGATTGGCACCCGGTGCAAACGGCTGGCCCGCCTTTCTTCCGTCCGGCGTGGAACCGGTATTCTTGCCGTACATAATGTTGGATGTAATCGTAAGAATGGACGTAGTCGGAATACCGCCGCGATAGGTATGATTTCCTTTAATATACTGCATGAAGGTGTGTACCACATCTCTTGCAATTTCGTCTACACGGTCGTCATCGTTACCGTACTTCGGGAAATCGCCCTCTACTTCATAATCTACCGCCACACCGTCGGCGTCACGGATTACTTTTACCTTTGCGTATTTAATTGCAGAAAGCGAGTCTGCCACAACGGAAAGACCTGCAATACCGGTGGCGAACCAACGGGTTACCTTCTTATCGTGAAGCGCCATCTGCAGTTTCTCATAGCAATACTTGTCGTGCATGAAGTGAATAATATTTAACGTATTCACATACACACGGGCAAGCCATTTCATCATCTCGTTATACTTATGCATTACCTCATCATAATCCAGATACTCGGAGGTAATCGGACGATACTCCGGTGCCACCTGTTTCTTTGTAATCTCGTCCACACCGCCGTTGATCGCATAGAGAAGACACTTTGCCAGATTTGCTCTTGCGCCGAAGAACTGCATCTCCTTACCGACGCGCATGGAGGATACACAACAAGCAATGGCGTAATCATCACCGTGAGTCACACGCATCAAATCATCATTCTCATACTGAACAGAGGAAGACTCAATGGAAACCTTTGCACAGTAACGTTTAAACGCAAGCGGAAGTCTGGTGGACCAAAGCACGGTCATATTCGGCTCCGGTGCCGCACCAAGATTCTCTAACGTATGCAAATAACGGAAGGACATCTTTGTGACAAGCGGACGTCCGTCGATACCGATACCGCCGATGGATTCCGTCACCCAAGTCGGATCGCCGGAAAACAACGCATTATACTCCGGAGTTCTTGCAAACTTCACCAAACGAAGCTTCATAATGAAGTGGTCTACAAACTCCTGAATCTCTTCCTCCGTAAATCTACCTTCCGCAATGTCACGCTGCGCGTAAATATCCAAAAAGGTGGAAGTACGCCCCAAGGACATTGCCGCACCGTTCTGCTCCTTTACCGCAGCAAGATAGCCGAAATACAACCACTGGATTGCTTCCTGTACATTGCTTGCCGGTTTGCCGATATTAAGTCCGTAAATTCCACCCAGCTTCTTTAAGTCCTGTAACGCACGAATCTGCTCAGAAAGCTCCTCACGGTCACGAATAACATCCGAATACATAATCGTACGGGTAGAATTCTTCTGATCCTCTTTATCTTCAATCAAACGATCCACTCCGTACAACGCCACACGTCTGTAATCACCGATAATACGTCCTCTTCCGTACGCATCCGGAAGACCTGTAATAATATGGCTGGAGCGGCACGCGCGCATCTCCGGCGTGTAGGCATCAAATACTCCCGCATTGTGGGTCTTACGATGCACGGTAAAAAATTCCTCTACATCCGGATCCAACGTGTAACCGTTGTCTGTGCATGCCTTTGCCGCCATACGGATGCCACCGTACGGCTGCAGGGAACGTTTAAACGGCTTGTCCGTCTGGAAACCTACAATCTTTTCTTTCTCTTTATCTAAATAACCGGGTCCGTGGGAAGTAATCGTAGAAATCACACTGGTGTCCATATCCAAAACACCACCGGCCAAAAGCTCCTGCTGTGACAATTCCATCACTTGCTCCCATAATTCTTTGGTAGCCTTCGTCGGACCTGCCAAAAAGGATTCGTCGCCTTCATAAACGCTAAAATTCTTCTGAATGAAGTCTCTTGTGTTTATCTCTCTTTCCCAAACACCTGATTTAAAACCTCTCCATTCTTCACGCATCCTTTTGTTCTCCTTTCCTGTGCCTCACCCGCATTAAATCATCTTAACGCGACTATACTATACACTATTTTAACCCAAAAAGCAATCGTTCCTTCGCAAAATTTGTTGAAAAATGATGGTTAAAATATTAACATTATCTTTTCTTTCCAAGTAATGTCGTCCGGATGTAAGAAAAGGTCGCCTCTTCCCCCTCCTCCGCCAGCATATAGAGCAATTTTTCCAACAATTCTACTGTTTCCGGATGCATCAGATACTTTCCCTCGCCCCGTTTGTAATAGGCAAGCGGATCTTTTGGGGTATACTTTTCTTTGTTATAAACCTTACTGGCCGCCACCCGGTCACAAAACATTTCGAGCACATACTCCTGCGGCATTTTCATACCGACAAGCTCACATTCCGCTTCCTTATGATAGTCAATCCAGTATTCATAATGGTGCTTATTACGCCCTTTATGATGCAACCAGGCTAATGCCACACCCTCCGCTTCGCGTTGTACGTTATTCGGACTCACATCTCCTCTGAAATACTTTACTCCCACAAAAAACTCCGTCGGAGAATATTTGGATAAATCATGAAGGAGTCCTCTCTTATACAACCCCAACCGAAAACAATGCTTCATTACCATACGCTTATGCTTATTAATGGTATGAAGATGTCCGAAAAAACGTTGCATTACGTTTGCCATGGTAGTGTCCTCTCGTTTTCGTAAGTAATACTCTCTATCATAAAGTTTATGATTTTCCGAACCGCTTGTCAATCACATAAAAAAAAGATGGCAAATTCCACAAAGTATGATATACTATTTCCTGTGGCAATTTGCCTTTTGCACAAGACAATCCCCTCTTCGGACGGTTTTGTCATATCCTGCTTTTATTTTTGTATATAAGGAGATACGTATGAGTACACAATACAGCTGCGATACCTGTAGCAATTTCCGTTACGACGAAGATTATGAAGAATATGTCTGCATGGCGGGCGGCATGGATGAGGACGATTATTCCCGCCTCATGTCCGGCGCCGTAAAAGAGTGCCCGTACTATCATTTTGATAACGAGTACGATATCGTAAAGAAACAGATGTAGGTAAAGAGCTGTCACAATAAGATGCAAGCCGTCATCTTATTGCGGCACTCCCTTTAAAATTACTATATTGTATTACTCTCTATACTCTCTTTTCAATAATGCATCGCATATCTCACTTTGTACCACCGGAACGGTAAGTCCCCGTACAATTTTACTTATCATCTTATCTTTTCTTTGGAGATTGCCTTTTGCCAATCGATAGTCCCGAACAATTTTCATCAGCTCGTTTCGCCAGAGAAGGTACAACTTTTCTTCTGTATTATCCTTTAATGCCATGGATGCGCTGCGGACCAATTCCATCACATAAGTACCGTCTTCGCTTTCGTAGACTTCGTAAATCCCCCAGTGTGCCGGCACGGTACGCAAAGCTTCTTCCACATGATATGTTCCTACCACCAGATAGTTGGTGTCAAAGAATCTCTCATAGTCTCGTATCTGTCGCTCCAGACGCACAAAGGAATCCCGGTCGCTCTTAATTTCCAGACCGATGAGTTTTGTCTTTGTCACCAGCAGCATATCCGCACGGCTGTCTCCCATAGGGAATTCTTCTAAAATTCTGGACTCATCTTTATTGTCGGAAAAGCTCTTGTATATAATGTTCCGAATATCTTTGTCGTTTAGTTTATAGTCTTCCATGGCTTCACCGCCTCTCATTTCAAATGCCTTCTCTCTCTTTGATCTATCACTTTAATCCGTGTTTCTCCCGATATTCCGCCAACAGTAAATCCACTACTCTTCCGTAGCTCTTCACTCCGTCCTCCTGTTCGTTGGCCTTTAAATATACGTCGTTTACCTTATCTACGGTTTCACTGATGACCGTATCATGGTATTGATCCCAGTAAGCGCTGTTATCCCTGAAATCCCGTCCCATTCCCTCATGATAGGTTGCCCAAAGCTCCCCGTAAAGTTCCATATCCTGTCCCGCAAGGGCATTACCGGCATAGATTAATGCAAGCATGGTCCCGCTATAACGTACTACCGGATCATCGGAGGACATGCAGGCCAAATATGCCAAAAAATTTGCCTCATCCTCCCGCATAAATCCATGCAAATGAGCCAGTTCATGGGCCATGGTAGACGCTCTGGAATAATCCGGAATGTCCACGTTTACATTGGCTTCCATGGTCCAGCAGGTAAATACGCCGGTAATCTCCATCGAGGAAAACACTTTCGAACTCGTAATACATTTCGGTGCCGGATACATTCCGCGAAGCACCGGCAGGTCCTCCGAAAGCATTTCGTAGGCTTGCTGCACCTGCTTTCCTAATTCTCTGTTCGACACAGGCAAACGCAGCACTCCGTCTTCATCCTCATATTTCGTAAGCTCCGTCCGAAGTTCTACCGCCTGCTCTGCCAATTCGATACAAAGTCCATACAACTCCTCCTTGGAAGAATCCCGCACCGTAATCCCCCGATAGTCCGCAATCGACACCCGGTGATAATTTACACCGCATCCTATGACATACACAAACAATATCACCGCAGCCACGCAAGCCGCATTAATGATTCCCAAAAGACACCGGGCAAACCTGTCTTCCTTCTCTTTCACTATATGTACAATAAACCGAATCAAAAGTACAATGCAAACCACCGGTCCCGCTACAACGATAAACTCCGCAAGAGAAAAAGGAATCCATCCGGTTACTGCGGAAACCACTACGGAATGCACCTTATAAATGCGTTTTGCAAACACCTCTTCCGCAAAGAACACACTACGCTTTGCCAGTGCTGTAATCAGAAATGATAACGGAAACAACAGTAACAAAAAAAGTCTCTTTCTCTTTAATACCTTCACAGCCCATCCTCCTTCTCTTTTGCCCCACCAGGGCCCGAAAACAACAAATTCGACCCTTGTATCAGTATAACACATCGCTGTGTCCTTTTGGTGTCAGAAACAACATTTCCGACCCTTTTCTTTTTATGCAATTTGTGCTAAGATAATCCCGAGGGGCTTTTTCCGTGCGGAATAGTCCGTAGCCGTTTGCACATAACGCATATCGGCTCAATAAGACAGTACGTTCCGAAAGGAGTTTTCTATGAACCTATACACAGCACGTATCGAAGCACTTCGTAGCTTCATGAGACAAAACAACATTGACGTATATTATGTTCCGACCGCGGATTACCACGGCTCCGAATATTTGGATGACCATTTCAAGCTCCGTGCCTATCTGTCCGGCTTTACCGGCTCTGCCGGCACCCTTTTTGTTACCTTAACCGAAGCGGGACTTTTTACCGACGGCCGTTATTTTATCCAGGCGGAGCAGGAGCTCCTCGGCAGCGGCATTACCCTGTATCGCAGCGGTATGGAAAATGTCCCGACGCCTGAGGAAAAGCTTAAAGATTTATTGGCGCAGGGCGGCACCTTGGGCTTTGACGGCCGTCTGCTCTCCTACGCCTTTTTGATGCAGTTAAAAGAAGATTTGCCCAACACGGTAACGATTCGCCATGATGTACCGTTTCCTGCAGAACTTTGGCCGGACCGTCCGGCGCTTTCCGCTAAGCCGGCCTATCGTCTGGAAGAACATTATTCCGGAAAGAGTACGGTAACAAAGCTTTCCGAGGTACGGGAGGCCATGAAAAAGCTTCGTCCGGATGCCCTTTATAAAAACGGTGTTTCCGAGCGTTTTGCAAAAAACACAGACCACGTTGCAGAGGTGTACTTACTCACTTCGCTGGATGAAATCGCATGGTTGTTTAACCTGCGCGGAAACGATGTGGAAAACAATCCGGTCTTCCTTTCCTATGCCATGATTACGGATTCCAAGGCTTTTTTATACGTCAATCCGGTAGCCGTAGACGATAAGCTCCGTCAGGTTTTGGAGGAAGAAGGCGTGATTGTTCGGACCTACGATGCCGTTTATGAGGATGTTACTAAGCTTCGTGCCTGTCCGGTTCTTTTAGATGCCAAGCGGGTCAACTGCACCCTGGTACAGGCTCTGCCAAAAGAATGCACGGTTTTAGATGCACCGGGCCCGATTCTTCTTGCAAAAGCAATCAAGAACGAAACCGAGCAAAAGAACCTTGCAGCAGGACACATTAAGGACGGCGTGGCAGTAACGAAATTTATGTACTGGCTGAAGAAAAACATCGGCAGAGAAACCATCACCGAGTATTCCGCTGCCGAATACCTGCTGTCTCTCCGTAAGGAGCAGGAAGGTTTCCTGGAGCCGAGCTTTGAAACCATTTCCGCTTATAATGCCAACGCAGCCATGATGCACTATTCCGCGGATGAAAAATCTGCTGCCACCTTAGCACCGCAAGGCTTCCTTTTGGTGGACTCCGGCGGACAGTATTACGAGGGCACCACGGACATTACCAGAACCTACGTCCTGGGCGACCTTCCGCATGAATGGAAGCAACACTACACCGCTGTTCTTCGCGGTATGCTCGCCCTCTCCGATGCCAAATTCTTACACGGCTGTCGCGGCATTAACCTTGATATCCTTGCCCGTGGTCCTCTCTGGCAAATGGGTCTGGATTACCGCTGCGGCACCGGCCACGGCGTAGGCTATCTTTTAAATGTCCACGAAGCCCCGAACGGCTTCCGCTGGCGCATCGTTCCGGAGCGTAATGACAGCTGTATTCTCGAAGAAGGCATGGTAACCACCAACGAACCGGGCGTATATGTAGAAAACAGCCACGGTATCCGTATCGAAAACGAACTGCTCTGCAAGAAGGGTGATAAAAACGAGTACGGCCAGTACATGTACTTCGAAACCCTGACCATGGCACCGATTGACCTTGACGCGGTACTTCCGGAGGAAATGACTGCGCGAGAACGTAATATATTAAACAACTACCATCAGAAGGTTTACGAGACCTTGCTTCCGTATATGAATGAGGAAGAGGGCAAGTGGCTGAGGGAAGTGACCAGGGCGATATAGAACTTTGCCGGCAATTACAAGTCGCAAGTAAATGTCCACACCGGACACGACCTTAGACAACTGATAAAAAATACGGGTGTTAAGCGTATCCTGCAAGATACCTTAACACCCTGTTTTCTTTTCTCTTCCCCTTGTTTCAATCTATGTTCGAAGTTTTTAATATATTTTCCCATTTTTTCCGAAGAGCGAAAAAAACACTCTCCTCATTCGTCATAGTAGGTGAAAGGAGTTTTGCACCATGGACAAAACAAACTTAAGCGAACTGTTTACGCGGGTACAGCGCAGGGATAAGGACGCCTTCACACAACTTTATCACGACTTAAAACAACCGGTGTTTACCATTATCTACCGCATTGTACAAAACCAAACCATCGCTGAGGATCTGACGCAAGACCTCTTTGTGAAGCTATTTACGGCTCCGCCGGATTCCACCGTTAAAAATCCCAGAGCATGGATTTTTCAGATGGCACATAACCTGGCCATTGATTCTCTGAGAAAAACGCAGCCGGCAAATATTGACGATATTACCCTGGCTTCCGAAGAACGCATGAATGCCATTATCATCAAGACAGATTTGGAACGGGCCATTGCCACCCTTTCCTCCCCGGAACGTGTAATTCTTTCCCTCCGGGCCAACGGCGGACTGGGCTTTTCCGACATCGCCAGCATTACGGGGCAATCTCTGTCGTCCGTTTACCGTAGCTACCGCAAAACTCTGAAAGCTTTACAAACCTTACTGAACGGAGGTACTCTATGAACGATATGAATTCAAACCAAACAACCTATCCTACCCTTTTTGATTTATTTCAGGTCTGGTGCAATGAGGGCTACCCGGACTATGTAACCGGCGTGTGGTCCAACGACGGCAGCTCCTACAACCTGACCGTAGGCGTTACAGGAGACGCGGCCGGAGAAGCAGGGAAGAAAGAAATCTTGAACTTAATTGAAGACGACACATCTGTTACCTTTGCTCCCCAGACCTATACCCATGACTATCTGATACAAATTCAGGAAGAACTGCTCCCGTACTTTGAGCAGGATTTAGGATTGGTTGCTTCCGGTGTCTATGACAGGGAAAACTATGTAGGTGTGGAAATCCTTACCGCAAAATCAAACGAGGAGGCCACCTTAGATTTCATTGCAGAACTGAAAGAAAAATACGGAGAAGCGATATCCGTTTCCTATACAGAGAACTACGTCACCCTTACCGATGAGTTGCAAACCAACACGACGACAGTCCTGATGGAGCCGCTCTCTCCGTCTGCCACCGGAACCCCCTTTTCTCCTTTGCTGACAGCAGGATTGATTTTGATACCGCTTCTGGTCTTCGGTATTTATTTTGCCCTGAGACGTCGCTTTTTACCGGTACTGCAAACCAATGCAGGCGGGACGGTTGCACAAAGCGGTAAGCTTTCCGTAAAAGAGGTTGAGGAAATTGTAAAGGACAGTTCCTTAACGATTTCGAAGGAAGTGGACGAGAGGGTGATGGAGGCTATCAATCAGGACCATCTTAGTCTATAAACACGTTTTCCTATAAAACAAAAAGGAACGATATGTCAAAGAAATCAAATTCTCTTGACATATCGTTCTTTAACCACTACGCAAAACCACCTTCTATCTTGCTGATATCTGCCTGATAAATTCCGGTTTCTTCTGCCGACAAATTCACTGCACCGTTTCCCCCATCGTCATCCCCGTCTCCTCATATAAAAGCGCTCTTACCGCCTCATAGGCACGTTCCGAGGCCGCCTCCGCACGCTGTTGTTCCTCTTCCTCTACCGGGATACCGAACCACCCTTGTTCAAAGGCAACCGGCTCTCCCCCATAGGTTGCCAAATCCACCGTCGCTGTCACAAATGCTTCTCCCATCCGCATGGTAATGTAATATTCCGTATTCTCCTGCGGCGTCGGAATCAGATTCCACTCAATCTTCTCCTCTCCCTGTACTTCCATATAGTAAAAATTGATGTTTTCATCCATGGTAGAATACTCTACCGTTGCCTGTCCGCCGGACTCCGGAGTTCCCTTTGCCAGTACCTTATCCCCGAGGTCGTTGGTTTCTCCGTATGCAAGGAGCAGGTCAATCAGCTTTTGCTTTCCGGTCTCCGTTTCCGGCTTCTCCACCGTCACCTTCCAGCATACTTCCTGTCCGGATGTCACATCCGTAACTACCAGTTCCGTCGTACCGTTTGCAATACCGTATAACATCACACCTGTAGTCTCGCACCCTTCCTCGTAATCATATTCGCCCTCCATAAACATTGCCCGGGCAATGTCCGGGTTCTCGCTTCGAAAGGTTAGAGCCTCAAATTCGTATGCAAACTCAAAGTACAACTCATTCTCTACCGTAAGCTCATATTCCGGAAGTATCCGATCTTCTCCCGTCATTTTTTCATCATCTGCTGCCGGAGTCTCTGTCGGTAATACCGGCTCCGTTACTTGAATCGGTTCCTCCGTCTCCTTCTCCGCATCTGCACCATTTGTCGCCTCTACCGCAGGTGTTGACGATATTGCACCATCTTTTCCCGTTTCTTCCTCCCTCGCGCAGCCCTGTGCCGCAACTACCGATACAGCCAGTGCCAGCGATACCATACACGTCTTGACACCTCTGCACATTTTTCTCATACGCCTTCGTTCCTTTCCAAAAACACCGTGTCCACTTGCAGGCTTCTCGCCGCCTGTTCACACGTCATCTCATAAAACAAAAAAAGGGAAACAACCATACCTCTCACGGCTGTTTCCCGCATCTTATCTTTCCTGATTTCCTCCGATATGCAAGCTGCGTATCTTCAAAGCCTCTACGCTCTCTCCGGAATAATCTCCAGGAACGACTTTGTAATCTTTACGCAGGTCTCGTAATCCAAATGATTGGTATTGAGACACAAATCGTAATTGCCTGCGTCGGTCCATTCATTGCCGGTGTAATACTTGTAATAAGCCGCACGACGCTTGTCAATGGCAAGAATCTGCTTTTCCCGCTCCTTATCATCTCCCGGAAGCTTGCCCTTGGTACGGGCTACACAATCTTCTAACGGAGCGTGTATGTAGAGACGCACCGCGTGCGGTAAATCTCTTAAAATGTAGTCGGCACAACGTCCCACGATAACACACGGACCCTCCGCAGCCAGATCCTTAATCACCTTTGCCTGATAAGCAAACAGATTATCGTTGGAAACAAACTCTTCCCTGTCCGGCGGAATCAACTCACCGTTGTATTCCTTCTTTGCAATCTTAAACAGAAGGCTCTGCTTTACCTTCTCGTCTGCCTTTGCGAACAACTCCTCATTGATGCCGCTCTCATCGGAAGCCAGACGCATCAGTTCTCTGTCATAGTACGGAATATTCAGCTCCTTAGCCAACATCTGACCGATGGTGCGTCCACCGCTGCCGTAGCCTCTTGCAATCGTAATTACATAATTCTTCATAGCCCTTCTCCTTTCCGGATTATGCTCCCAAATATGCTTTTCTTACGGAATCATCGTTTAACAAATCTTTTGCATCCGCTGTCATTACCACCTTACCGGTCTCCAGTACGTAGCCGCGGTTTGCGATGGAAAGCGCCATTTGCGCATTCTGCTCTACCAGAAGAATGGTAACACCGGCTTTATTTAACTCTACGATAATCTTAAAGATTTCATCTACCAAAATCGGTGCCAGACCCATAGACGGCTCGTCAAGCATAAGAAGCGTCGGGTTGGACATCATGGCACGTCCCATGGCAAGCATCTGCTGCTCACCGCCGGATAAGGTACCTGCCACCTGGGTTCTACGCTCCTTTAAGCGCGGAAAATGCTCAAATACGATTTCCAGGTTCTGATTGATGGTATTCTTCGGCTGGGTATAAGCACCAAGCTCCAAATTCTCCATAACGGACATCTGCAGGAATACGCGACGTCCCTCCGGCACCTGTGCCAGACCGTGACCGACAATCTTGTGGGCCGGTATATGCATCAAATCCTGGTTGTTAAATACAATGGAACCGGTATTGCTCTTTAAAAGGCCGGACACCGTCTGCAAAATCGTAGTCTTACCGGCACCGTTGGCACCGATTAAGGAAATAATCTCGCCTTTTTCTACTTTAAAGCTGATATCCTTTACCGCGTGGATACTGCCGTAATATACATTGATATTATTTACTTCAAGCATTGCCATGGCCTAGTCCTCCTTCTTCTTACCGAGATACGCCTCGATTACGGTCGGATTCGCCTGAATCTCCTCCGGAGAGCCCTTCGCGATAATACGACCGAAGTTCAATACCGCAATACCTTCACAAATACCCATAACCAGATTCATATCGTGCTCGATTAAAAGAATCGCAATCTGGAACGTATCGCGAATCTTGCGGATATTCTCCATCAGCTCCGCGGTCTCGGACGGGTTCATACCCGCTGCCGGCTCGTCAAGAAGCAACAGCTTCGGATTGGTAGCAAGGGCACGTACAATCTCCAAACGACGCTGTGCACCGTACGGAAGGCTGCCTGCCTTATAATCCGCCATATCCTGCATATCAAAAATGGAAAGCAATTCCAATGCCTTTTCGTGGGCTTCCTTCTCGGTCTTCCAGTAGGCCGGAAGACGAAGAATACTATTTACGGTAGAGCACTTAATCTGATTATGGAGGCCGATTTTAACGTTCTCTTCTACCGTTAATTTATCAAAGAGACGAATATTCTGGAAAGTACGTGCAATACCCGCTTTATTTACCTGCATCGTACTCATGCCTCTGGTATCCTGGCCATCCAGTAAAATCGTACCGTGGGTCGGCTGATACACCTTAGTCAGTAAATTAAATACCGTGGTCTTTCCGGCACCGTTCGGACCGATAAGGCCCGCGATCTCCGTAGCTCCCACCGTCAAATTAAAATCATCTACCGCAACCAGACCGCCGAAGGTAATTCCCAAATGGCTACATTCCAACACAGGACGTTTGTCTTTATCACGTTCCGGGATAATGCTTTCACTGATGACCTCATGAATCTTTCCCTTATCCATTTGTCTTTTCCTCCTTTTTGGTCTTCTTCCCACCGAACATGTTCTTTATATCGGATAAAAACTCTGCGACGAGATTTCGAATCTTCGCATTGTTGGTACCGAGCATGACAAGAATCAATACTACCGCATATACCAGCATACGATAATCGGAGAATTCTCGCAAAAGCTCCGGAAGCAAAGTCAGAAGTGCTGCTGCGATTAAGGAACCACGCATACTTCCAAGACCACCCAGAACTACGAATACCAATATCAGAATGGACGTATTAAAATCAAACTTTGTCGGTGTCACAGTAGAATAATTAAACGCAAATACCGTACCCGCCATACCTGCCATAGCAGCGGAAATTGCGAATACCAACAGCTTATACTTTGTCACATTGATACCTACCGACTCGGCAGCGATACGATTGTCGCGAAGTGCCATAATCGCACGGCCGGTGCGACTCTGAATCAGGTTGTAAATCACAATCAGGCAAAGCATCAGCACAATAAAAGCGAAGGTAAAGGTGGAAATCTTACGAATACCGGTAGCACCCATAGCACCGTTAATAATCATCTTTCCTTCCTCTAAAATCTCCGGCTTCTCGATGAATCCCACGTGAAGACCGTCCGCATCCAGGCCTACATATAAAATGTTGACAATACTCTTAATGATCTGACCGAATGCCAAGGTAACAATAGCAAGGTAGTCACCGCGCAAACGAAGTACCGGAATTCCGATTAACAGACCTGCAAGAGCAGCCATCAAACCACCTGCGATAACCGCTACCAACAGACACAGTGTCTTGGAATCGGACACCTCCTGCATCAACGTTCCCACAAAAACACCGCCAAAGGCTCCGACACTCATAAAGCCTGCATGTCCAAGGCTAAGCTCTCCCAAAATACCTACGGTCAGGTTTAAGGAAATCGCCATAATCATATAAGCGCAAATCGGCACCAACTGGCCGTTAATTAAGTTGGTAGTGATTCCGCCCTCCTTTAATATCAAAACAATCACATAAACGAGAAGTAATCCGCCCATGGTAATGAAATTGTTTTTCGACGTTTTGTTTAAAGTCAGTTTTCCTTTCATCACACTCACCTCACACTTTCTCGCTGATCTTCTTACCGAGAAGACCCGTAGGCTTCACAAGCAGTACCACAATCAATACCGCAAATACAATGGCATCGGAAATTTCCGTAGAGATATATGCCTTTGCAAAAATCTCGATAATACCCAATAAAATACCGCCGATTAAAGCCCCCGGGATAGAACCGATACCGCCGAATACCGCTGCGGTAAACGCCTTAATACCCGGCATGGAACCGGTGGTCGGCACCAGATTCGGGTAAGCGGAACAAAGAAGTACACCCGCAATAGCTGCCAAAGCCGAACCGATGGCAAAGGTAATGGAAATCGTCGTATTTACGTTGATACCCATGAGCTGTGCAGCCCCCTTATCCTCGGAGCAGGCACGCATCGCCTTACCCATCTTGGACTTACCGGTAAATACGGTCAGTGCAATCATAATAATCACACATACCGCAATCGTGACTAAGGTAACGTGAGATACGTACAATCCTTCCGTAATCTGAATACCGCCATCTCCTACGACAGACTTAAATACCTTCGGATTGGAAGTCCAAAGAAGCTGTGCGGCATTCTGCAGAAAATAACTCATACCGATTGCCGTAATTAACACAGCAAGGGAAGTGGCTTGTCTGAGCGGCTTATACGCCAAACGTTCGATCACGATACCTAACACCGTACAAACAAACATAGAAAGTAATATGCCGACTACTACAGGCATATTATAACGACTGGTCATAAAGAAGCACACATAGGCACCTACCATGATGACATCACCGTGCGCAAAGTTTAGCATCTTTGCGATACCGTATACCATGGTGTATCCCAACGCGATAATCGCGTAGATACTCCCCAAACTGATTCCGTTAATCACATTCGAAAGGAATTCCATATACTACACCTCAATTTCTAAAAAAGTAAATAACAATACATTTTATTTTATCACAAAAAGGCAAAAATGGCAATGTTTTTTCCATTAAAGCGATAAAGAGTTTCCGATTTGCTTTGTGGGAAATAAAAATACGTAAAACGAAAAAAGTACCACGGTTACGCCTTGCGCAACCATGGTACTTATAGAACCTATTCTGTATTACGAAAAAATTAGTCAAGACCTACATATACACCGTTCTGGATTACCATACCCTTCGGGTCCTTGGTAACCTCACCGTTGGTTCCCCAGGTCATACCGGTACCGGTCAAACCGTCGAACTTCATGGTGGTGAACTGTGCAATCATGATATCGCAAATCTCTTCTGCCGTCATATCAGAGGTAACCTCACCCTTCTGACAAGCCTCGTAAATTGCGTACACACAGTCATAAGCATCTGCTGCGAACTGGTTCGGGGTCTCGTTGAACTTCTCTTGATACTTTGCAACAAAGTTCTTGGTCCTCTCATCGGAAGCATCTGCAGAGAACGGAGTTAAAAGCATAACACCCTCAGCCAAAGTGGTATCAAAGCCCTCAAGGGTAAGGATACCGTCCATACCGTCTACACCGAAGAACTTCGGAGCATAGTTCATCTTCTTTGCCTGGTCAAGAATCAATGCAGCTGCTTCATAGTACATCGGAAGGAATACAAGGTCTGCGCCTGCATTCTTTGCAGCATTTAACTGTACACTGAAATCATTCTGGCTGTCGGTATTGAAGGTAGTGGTAGATACTACATTAATACCGAGCTCATCCGCCTTATCGGTAAAGGTCTCAAAAATACCGGTAGAATATGCATCATCGTTCTTGTAGATGATTGCAATCTTCGTACCGAGCTGCTTCTGGCTGATGTACTGCGCGGAAGCGGAACCCTGATTCGGGTCGGAGAAACACATCTGGAACATATTGTCCTTGCCCTTGGTTACATCCGTAGAAGATGCGGACGGGGTCAAAGCAAAAATACGATCGGAATAAGTCTCTGCTGCGGTTGCGATACACGGATTCGTGGTAACGGAACCGAGGGAAATCTGTATTTCCCAATCCTTTAAAATATTATACGCATTGACAGCCTTCTCGGCATCATGGGTATCATCCTCGTAACGAAGTTCGAACTGCATACCGCCCAGTGCGTTAATCTCCTCCACTGCGATTTCAGCACCGCGCTTTGCAGCGTTACCGTAAACTGCTGCGCCACCGGTAAGCGGACCGGTACCACCGATTCTGATTGCACCGGAACCGGAATCCTTCTTGCCACATCCTGCAAATGCGGAAAGCATCATAGCAGAGATAAGGCCTAAAACTACTACCTTTTTCATCTTTTTCATAATCTCTCTCCTTTATGTAACAATTACATAGTATCGGTTGCTGTTGCAACATGAGATAATACTACTACCGTTTACGGGTATTTGTCAATATAAACTTGCAGAAAACCGCCCTCACCAAAGGTTCCCAACCCGGAAAACTTCCTCAAAATCAAGGCTTTTCAAAACCGTCAAAAATTTTTTCAAATATTTTCAAAAAAGTAGTTGACAAGCCATACAAAATATTGTATACTAACAAACGTCGCTGATAGCGAAAACACAAATTAGCGAGTGCTGCTGTGGCTCAGTCGGTAGAGCGTCGCATTGGTAGTGCGGAGGTCACGGGTCCGATTCCCGTCAGCAGCTTCCACGTAGGCTTTAAGCCGTGAACGAAAAAAGAAGAACGTCGATTCAAGATTGCTTGAAAATCGACGTTCTTCTTTTTTGTTTGATGGCGGAGCCCGTAACCGGGATGGAGCAAAGCGCAATCGAGGGCTCACGGCTTAAAAGCCAAAAACAAAGAACAAAGAACTCTCCGGAAACAAATTCTCGGAGAGTTCTTCAATATCCGCATTTTATGCGCACTTATTCTGTTTTACAAATTCGCTTCCAAAATCTTTACCATCTCGTCCACATGCTCCTCCTTGATTACAAGCGGCGGAACAAAACGGATGATATTGGTTCCTGCGGAAATCAGGATAAGGCCTGCCTTCATGGCACGGGTAACCACATCCTTTACCGGCTCCTTAAATTCCAGGCCCTGCATAAGGCCGATGCCTCTGTGCGCCACGATTTTGTCCGTGTGGCGTGCCGCAAGAGCCTCCAACTGCTCATAAAGATATGCACCGACTTCCTTTACGTTTGCGAGCAGATTCAACTCTTCAAAACGGTCAAATACGGTGCTTACCGCATGGGTAACAAACGGATTACCGCCATAGGTGGTGCCGTGGTCGCCCGGCTCATAAGCCGCTGCCACTTCATCGGTCGCCGCAAAGGCACCTACCGGCACGCCGCACCCCAGAGCCTTTGCCGTAGTCATAATATCCGGCTTTACACCGTACTGCTGGTATGCATACATGGTACCTGTTCTTCCCATACCGCACTGGATTTCGTCTAAAATCAGGAGAATGCCCTTCTCGTCACAAAGCTTTCTTACGCCCTGAATAAACTCTTTCTCCGCCGGATAAATACCGCCCTCTCCCTGTACGGTCTCCATAATGATAGCCGCGGTCTTGTCGGTAATCTTTGCCTTTACACTGTCTAAGTTATTGAACTCCGCAAATACGGCACCGCCGATTAACGGCTCGAATGCCGCACGGTACTTCGGAGTACCGGTAACGGAAAGTGCTCCCATACTTCTACCGTGGAAGGAATGCTCCATGGCAATAATCTCACTGTCAGCCACACCATGTTTTTTATAATAATACTTTCTTGCAAGCTTAATGGCACCCTCTACCGCTTCCGTTCCGCTATTGGTAAAGAAAACACGGTCCATGCCGGAAGCTTTTACAATCTTCTCTGCCGCAAAGGTAGTCGGCTCGTTATAATAGTAGTTAGAGGTATGTAAAAGCTTATCTACCTGCGCCTTTACCGCCTCGTTATACTTCTTGTCACCATAGCCCAAGGCAAATACCGCAATACCTGCGGAAAAATCCAGATACTTGGTTCCGTCGGTTTCATATAAATACACGCCATCGCCGTGGTCAAGCACTACCTGATATCTTGCATAGGTATGCATCAAAACCTGTTCGGCTCTTTCCATACATTCTTGTTTATTCATAGATTATTCCCCCTTTACAATAGCGGTACCGATACCCTTATCGGTAAAGAACTCAAGAAGCAAGGAATGCTGTACGCGACCGTCTAAAATATGTACGCCTGCTACGCCTTCCTTTACGGCATCGATACAGTTCTGAAGCTTCGGAAGCATACCGCCGCCGATGACACCGGAACCTAAGAGTTCATCCGCACCGTCTAAGGTCAATACGGAAATCAAAGAAGACTTATCCTCGAAGTCACGGTATACTCCCTCGATATCTGTCAGGAATGCCAGTTTCTCTGCGCCCATAGCAGTTGCAATGGCACATGCGGCATCATCTGCATTAATGTTGTATGAAAGGAAATTGTCATCCATACCGATCGGCGCAATCACCGGAATATAATCATTTACCAAAAGGGTGTCGATAAGACCGGTATCTACCGTCGTAATATTTCCTACGAAGCCGATGTCTTCGCCGTTTGCCAGCTTCTTTTCACACTTTAGGGTACCGCCGTCCTTACCGCAGATACCGGCAGCCTTTACGCCCAGCTGCTCCAACATCTGAACGAGACGCTTATTTACCTTACTTAAAACCATCTCAGCCACTTCCATGGTCTCCGCATCGGTGACACGAAGGCCCTGTACGAACTTTGCCTCCTTGCCTAACAAACCAACCCACTTGCTGATTTCCTTGCCGCCGCCATGTACAACAATCGGCTGCATACCAACCAGTTTCAAAAGAGCCACATCCTTGATTACGTTCTGCTGTAACTGCTCGTCAAGCATGGCACTTCCGCCGTACTTTACCACTACAATCTTATCCTTAAACTTCTGAATATACGGCAATGCCTCAATGAGTGTATTTGCCTTTGCCATCAAACCTTCCATTCCGATATCCTCGCTTTCTTTTCTTAGCTTGCATCTAATGTTTTCCACCCGTCATTTATCTCATTAACTACGGTAATCCGCGTTAATCTTTACATAATCATAGGTTAAATCACAGCCCCATGCGGTTGCGGATGCATCACCTTCATGCATGTCAACAAAAATGGTTACTTCATCTGCTCCGAGAATCTTTACTGCCATATCTTCATCAAAAACAATTGGTGTGCCCATATCAAATACCTGTAAACGGCCTTCTTTGCTTTCAAAGAAAAGTTCCACATCATTCTGGTCAAAATCCGCTCCGGAATACCCCATTGCACATAGGAAACGGCCGAAGTTGGCATCACATCCATAGATTGCGGCTTTGGAAAGATTACTGGAAACAATTGCCCTTGATAATGTTCTCGCATCTTCTTTATTTTTGGCGTTTACTACTTTTGCTTCGAACAATTTGGTGGCACCTTCACCGTCTGCCGCCATTTTCTTTGCCAAAAATTCACATACATAGAAAAGGGCCTTTAAGAAATTGTCGTAGTCTTCTCCCTTTGCCGTGATCTTCGCATTTCCGGCAAGTCCGTTTGCCATGATTACGAGTGTATCATTGGTAGAAGTATCCCCATCCACGGTAATCATGTTGAAGGTGTCTGCTACCACTTCACTTAATGCTTCCTGTAAAAGGCTCTTCTCAATGGCAAGGTCGGTTGTTAAAAAGCCGAGCATGGTACACATATTCGGATGAATCATTCCCGAACCCTTTGACATACCGCCAAGGGTAACTGTTTTACCGTCTGCCGTAAAAGTAACCGCTATTTCCTTATGTACGGTATCGGTAGTCATAATTGCTTTGGCTGCCGCAGTGCCTGCTTCTATCGTCTCTGAAAGCTTTGGTGCCATTGCCTTAACACCATTTGCCAGTTTTTCAACCGGTAACTGCATTCCGATAACGCCCGTAGATGCCACAAGGCAAGTATCTGTTGCAACACCGAGCGCTTCCTTTACCGCTTCTGCCGTTGCTTCGCATGCGTCAAATCCCTGTTTTCCCGTACATGCGTTGGCAATGCCGGAATTCACAACAACCGCATGAACCGCATCGGATTCTTTTACAATATTCATGTCCCACTGCACACAGGCTGCTTTTACCACATTGCTGGTAAACGTACCTGCAACCGTACATGGCTCCTTAGAAAACACCATTGCCATATCGGTTCTGTTCTTATATTTGATTCCTGCTTCCGTGGAAGCTGCACTAAATCCCTTCGCTGCGGTAACACCGCCGTCAATTTTCTTCATACTTTTCATCCTTTCTTCGCATTCATAATCCAACTACTCTATGTAATCAGTAATTATCCTTTCACCGGTTCCTTCGCAAACTCCGCTACTCAATAAACCGGGTAATATTTTCCTCATTTAATGTAAAATCATAATAATTCAGATCCTCACGGAACGTCCAGCCCACCTTGCGCCAGAACTTATTTCCGCCCCGGTTGCTCTTAAAGGCAATTAACGATACCTTATTAATTCCTTCTTCCTGCAGCTTCTGCATGGCGAACGCTGCCATTTTCTTACCGATGCCGTGCTTTCTGTGGGTAATCTTTACACAAACATGATAGAAGCATCCGCGTCTGCCGTCGTGTCCGCACAAAATCGCACCGATAATCTCATCCTTATCTACCGCAACCACACTGGTGGTCGGATTTCTCTTTAAAAACTTTTCAACACCCTCTCTGGAATCGTCCATACTGCGGATGCCGAATCCTTTTATCCCACACCACAAACGGTATACCTGGTCGTAATCCTCCGGTACCATGACACGAAGAATAATATCGTTTCCGTTTTCCTTCTGCTCCATCTCATTCACCTAAGTCAAAGGCCCCGCCTGTGCTTCCTTTCTTTGATTTTCATAATTATACATCATTCATGTATATTATGCAATACCTAATTTATAATTTTTCACCGGATTTCAAATCAATACCGTTCTCATATAATTTCTTGTAGATTGCAGCCACCGGAAGTCCTACGATATTGAAGTAATCTCCCCGGATTTCCTTGATATGTACCGCAAAGATTCCCTGTACCGCATAACTACCGGCTTTATCCTCGCCTTCCTTTGTATCCAGATACTCCTCCATCTGCCGGTCGGTCATACTATCTACCGATACTTCCGAGCATTCCGCAAAAGTAATCACGCGAGACTCCCCCGTCTCTTCCTTAATGATAAGGGACACACCGGTATATACCTGATGTACGTCGTCTGCCAGCATGGAAATCATACGCTTGGCATCTGTTCTGTCCTTCGGCTTTCCGAGGATACTTCCGTTGTACGCAACCACCGTATCCGCCCCGATAACAATGACCGGTCCCTTAAGGTCCTTTGCCACGGCCTCCGCTTTCCGTTTGGAAAGCTCCTTTACCAGCTCTGCCGGCTCCGTAACCGCCGTGCTTTCATCGCAATCACTGACAATCACGTCATAGCTTGCACCGATTCCTGTTAGAATCTCTTTTCTTCTCGGCGACCCTGACGCCAGAACAATACGATATTTCATATAAAAACTCCTTTCGGTTACACACCTGTGTATAAAAGGCAGAAACACCCATACATCCCAACTATTATAAGTCACAAAGCCGAGAAATACAAGTAATTTCTACTTATTATTATAAAAAGGCGCCTTCCGTCCACCGCTTATTTTAAAATTTTTTCCGTTTCATACATCCTCTTTGTATATTTATAACACTTTTTTCATTTTCCCTCTTGACTTATCGTGTTCTCAGTTGTATCATGGTGAATATCAGGTGAAAAGCCGCATCCGTATATTTGTGCTTGCACAAGAATATTCGGATGTAGGTTGGCACTTAACGACATGAAATAGTAAATGTACATATTAAGGAGGTTCATTATGAAAGAGAAAGTTATTTTAGCTTACTCCGGTGGTCTTGATACGACCGCTATCATCCCGTGGTTAAAGGAAAACTACGATTACGACGTAGTTTGTTGCTGTATCGACGTTGGACAGGAAAGCGAGCTTGACGGTCTTGAGGAGCGCGCAAAGTACTCCGGTGCAGAGAAGCTTTACATCCTTGACGTTGTGGATGAGTTCGTTGATGAGTATGCAATTCCGTGCGTAAAGGCAGGTGCTGTTTACGAGAACAGATACTTACTGGGTACTTCCATGGCTCGTCCGATTATCGCTAAGAAGTTGGTTGAGATTGCAAAGAAGGAAGGCGCTGTTGCAATTTGTCACGGTGCTACCGGTAAGGGTAACGACCAGGTACGTTTCGAGCTTGGTATCAAGGCTTTAGCTCCGGAATTAAAGATTATTGCTCCGTGGAGATGCAACGACACTTGGAAGATGTCCTCTCGTGAAGAAGAAATCGAGTACTGTCGTGCTCACGGCATTGAGCTTCCGTTCGATGCAAGCCACAGCTACAGCCGTGACCGTAACCTTTGGCACATCAGCCATGAGGGCCTTGAGCTTGAGGATCCGGCAAATGCGCCGAACTATGATCATCTCTTAGTTCTCGGTGTTTCCCCGGAAAAGGCTCCGGACGAAGGCGAGACCGTTTCCATCACCTTCGAGGAGGGTGCTCCGGTTGCATTAAACGGCAAGAAGATGAAGGCTTCCGATATTATCCGTGAATTAAACAAGCTGGGCGGCAAGCACGGCGTAGGTATCGTTGATATCGTTGAGAACCGTGTTGTAGGTATGAAGTCCCGCGGTGTTTACGAGACTCCGGGCGGAACCATCCTGATGGCAGCTCACGAGCAGCTCGAGGAGCTAATCCTTGACCGCGACACCTTAGCATACAAGAAGGGCGTTGCTGATAAGTACGCAGACGTTGTTTACGAAGGAAAGTGGTTCACCCCGCTTCGTGAGGCACTTCAGGCATTCATCGAGTCTACCCAGAAGTATGTAACCGGTGAAGCAAAGCTTAAGCTTTACAAGGGCAACATCATCAAGCAGGGAACGACCTCTCCGTACTCCTTATACAACGAGAGCATCGCATCCTTCACTACCGGTGATTTATACGATCACCACGATGCAGAAGGCTTCATCAACCTGTTCGGTCTTTCCTTAAAAGTTCGCGCAATGAAGATGCAAAGCTTAGAAAAGTAAAAGCGAGTTGACAAAACAAGTATAGTAAAAGAGTTGCATGAAAAATTTTCATGCAACTCTTTTTTATACGAGCGCGTCCTCAACTCATAGTATCCTCTACTTCTTCTTCGCTTCTTTTGCAGCCCTTTTTGCGGCCTTTGCCGCCTCGTATTCTTTCTTTGCCATTTCGTACTTCATCAGGTCTTCCGCATATTTCGCGTCTTCTAATGCTAATTTAGCTTCGCGCTCCGCTTTTTCCTTCAGCTTCTTTTCCTGTAACAACTTCTGCTTTTGCATACGTTTATACTTATCTTTTTGGCGATCCTTCGGATTTCCGAACAACGCAATTACAAGACAAAGAGCAACGCTGAATAAGCAACACACAAAGACTACAAATTTCTCTTTTGCGTTAAACGGCGGTTCCTTTTCCCCCGTACCGGTGGTTGTCACTTCTTGCCCACCTGCCTCGGAGGCACTTTCATTCTTCTGTTCTGCAGAAGCATCCTCCGCTTTGGCACTCTCTGTTTCTCCGGACAACGCATCTTCTGTGTCGGCACTTACCGTCATGCTCTCCTGTGCACTCTCTTCCGTTGCCAGCGCCTCTACCTGTGCTCCGCTAAAGGCAATCGTCAGCGCCAACAACACACCTGCACATACCGCAGTCTTTTTCCCTTTTGACTTTGACAAAAACAACTTCCATATTGCCACAACAAACAATCCGATACTGATCCACTGGGAGGTGGACAGTCCAAACAGGAATCCGCGAACCGCATCCCCTCTGAAAAACTCCAAAACAAAACGTACGACAGGATAAATCAACATATAATAAAAAATCACTTTACCGTTTTCCTTTCCAATCTTAAACAAACGAAGCAAAATAAAGAAAATCACCAGATTACACGCCGCCTCGATTAACGGCACCGGAAGTCTTCGTACATCGTTTATCTCCGGAATCAAATCATTTCCGTGTACCACAAAGCCGAAGCTGCTCTCCATCCCGTAACAACAACCGCTTAAAAAGCAACCGATACGCCCAAACACATGAAAGAGCGGAATACATACCGCATACAAATCAAATGCAATGGGCCGTTCCACCACTTTTGAATACTTCGTATAAATCAACAGTCCCACGCAGGCTCCCAAAAATCCTCCGTAATATACCATGCCGCCGAAGCACATGCCCAAATAGGTCAATATCTGCTTCAAACTATAAGAAGACGCATTTTGAAACAATGCAATCAATTTATTCGTATTTGTAATTCCAAACAAAATATGTCCGCCGATTAACAGCGACACACCGATTACTACCATCAATAAAATAACATCCTCGTAGGCTATTTCAAAACGCTTTGCCAGCTTGCAGCCCAAAAATGTACAAAGAAACAGCCCTACAATGGCACATATACTGTATGTACCGATTTGTCTGCCAAAAACTTCAAAATACGGAAACATAACCAATCCTCCAAAAAAGAAAAAATCCATAGCACGGCATACCCCTAAAAGCGGTAGTAAACGCCGTGCTACGGAACTCGTTTACACACAAACTACACTGTAAACTCCTGTGTTTTCCTCAATCTTAGTAGAAAGAAGATAAGCTGTCAAGGCTGTCTGCTGCAGCACATGCTACACAGCTAGCACAGATGGTGCAGGTAAGTACGCCGATGCCTGCAAATACAAGACCAACGATAGAAAGTACAAGACCTGCGGTAGCCATACCGGTCGGCTCGCCTGCTGCCTTTGCTGCCTTGCTTCCCTTAAGTGCACATACTAAGCCTACGATAGCAAGAACTAATCCTAAAATGTTGATGAAAGAAAAGAAGGATAATAAAACTGCTACGATGCCTAATACAAGACCTGCGATAGATAATCCCTTACCGTTATTGTTCTCCATACTCTGAAGCCCTCCTATGTTAAAAATTAAACTACTCTTTTATAGTACCATATTCTAAAAATACCGTCAACATCTTTATGCATTATTTTACAGATTTCCTGATAATTTCGTATAAATCCGGCATAAACTCGCCCTTACGAAGCATTTCGATTTCCGCACCGTACGGCGCAAGAGACTTCTCCTTCCCCTCCGGCTCCGCGGTCACATACGGTGTCTCCAGAATCTTCGGAACATCCTCAAAATCAGGGAAATGAACAATCTTATTCAGTGCGGCAAACCCGATTTCACCGAAGCCGATATTCTCATGACGGTCCTTTGACGCTCCCCGCACATTCTTGCTGTCGTTAATGTGAAACACCGCAATCTGCTCTTTCCCCAACACTTTATCAAACTGTGCCACCACACCTTCAAAATCATTCACAATATCATACCCGGCATCATTCACATGACAGGTATCAAAGCACACGCGAAGCCTATCGTTATACACTACGCCGTCATAAATCCGTGCCAGCTGCTCAAAGGTCTTTCCCATTTCACTTCCCTTGCCCGCCATAGTCTCCAGCGCAATCCGCACCTTCGTCTCCGGAGTCAGCACTTCGTTTAACCCCTTAACAATCTGTGCAATGCCGGCATCCTCCCCCGCATCCACATGAGAGCCCGGATGCAGTACCAGCACATCGCTCCCCATGGCCTCGGTACGTTTTATCTCCTCCCGCAAAAACTCCACAGCCAGCTCATACGTCTCCGGCTTTACGGAATTGCCCAGATTAATAATATACGGCGCATGTACCACAAACTCTGACAAACCGTTTGCCTTCATCAGTTCCCAGCCCGCTTCAATATTCAGTTCCGAAACAGCCTTTCGCCTGGTATTCTGCGGTGCTCCCGTGTATAACATAAAGGTGTTCGCTTTATATGAAAGAGCCTCTTTTACCGACCCTAAAAACATTTCTTTTCCACTCATCCCTACATGGGATCCGATTTTTAGCATAACTGTCTCCTTTCGGTTCATTCTGTTCTCTCCTACCACTCAATAGTAACATATTTGAACCCCTTTTGCAACAAAACAGGCTCTCGCTTTCCTGCGACAGCCTGTCATCTGTATCAAACGTAATCTTTCCTATCTCATTATGTGTTTAGAATAACGAATCAAACAACGTACCGGAATTCATGGCATTGGTCGGATAGTTGTTACCGCTTGCCGTATAAGCGGAAGCAGCCTTCGTTGCCTGAAGCTCTGCCGCACCTGCAAGTCCGGATGCCTTTCTGGCAAGCTGACCGAGCACGGAATTGGTTCCTTCAAAGAAATCCTGAAGCTCCGTCATATCCTTTTCACGGAATGCCTTCTCATCCAGAGCAAGACGTCCGTCCTTATCTACGGAAATACCTACGCCCGCAAGCTCGTCCGTATACTGCTTGGTCACCTGAGTCAGCCACTGGGTCTTCTGCTGTACAGAGGAAGCCTCAATCGAGCCCACCGACTCCATGGTATCATTATAAGCAGATACAAAGGACTGCACCGACTTTACCAAGGTATCGTAATCGTAATCCGTACGGGTAGAGGTAGAGCCGTCCTCGTTGGTATCCACAATCGTCTTTTTCTCGTAAAGAGAGGAAGAACCCGTCTTTACCGCAGAAAGCGCAACAGCCGCATTTTGCAGTGCCGTAGCGGAATCCTTTACGGTATTTAACTCCTTTGCGGTATCTACCGTATCGGAACTGGTCTTTACCTTATTCGTAATCTTATCCGTAGTATCGGTCTTTGTACTGCCGTCTGCGTTATACTTCTTGTAATAAGCCTTCAAAAGTCTGCCGTAGGTACCGTTCCGAATCTGGTTATACTCCCCGAGAAGTCCGGAAAAACCGGTCCCGGAACTGCTCATCCCACTGAACAGGGTACTGGAATAATTAAAAAATGACATATGCATCGCCCTCCTTGACTTCTGCTTAATCATTGGTACATCAAAAGACACTTTTCCTTATATCTATTATATCGTCATTTTCCATGATTTGTAAAGAGGAAAAGCAATTTTTCTTAAAAAAACAAGTAAAAGAGAGCCTTCTAAAGACTCTCTCCTTCTCTTACTTTTGAATTAACTTCCCTGCGCGTTCGTAATCCGCCTTTTTCACATATATGATATACTCTATCATGGCTTCTGTGTTCTGTCCGTAGGTTCCGGTACGAACCCGACTCCCGGCAGAAAACGACGACGAGCTCAGCCGGTTCACGGTTTTGACGGAGTAATCGATTCCTTCTCCCGCAAGAAGGGTACGAATACGCGCTTGTTCATTTATGTCATAGGTTACCGTTAATTTTTTTCTGTTAAATAGTGTAATCATAAAATTCCTCCCTGTTGTCTGCTACAAATTTATATTAGCTTCCGCAAAGTCGTAAAGATGAAATATTATGGCCTTGTGAAAATCAGAAATCACTCCGACAAACTGAAAGTTATCTTCCAGCCAAGGATTTTCCAACAACAAAAACTCCAACCAGCATTTCTCCAATTGACAATCCTAATAGCAAGCCAGAAATAAAGTCCTTAAAATCCGAACCGCCAATTGCATATGAAAGAGCCTGTAATGCAATACCCATTACAATAAGCATAATTCCATATAACATATTTTTTTGCTTTTCTAACTCTTGTGTTCTTCTTAGTAAATCTATAATCTGTTCATCATCATAAGTACGCACACTTTTTTCTTCGGATATTTCCCCATCCATCAGTTCTGCCACTGTAACTTCAAGTTCTTCACATAGGCTTTTGACAATGGAATAGTCTGGCATACACTTACCGGATTCCCATAGTTAAGGTTACTGTTTCCCCTGCGTACTGCATCCCGACACGCAGGGAGTTTCATTTATTCAATTTTTCCGATAAAGCGGTGGTTACATCATGACAATCAATTGAATGCATTTAATCTGGCCGATGATTTGATAGAACCGTATCGTGCAATAGTTGATTTAGTAGCACATAACAATATAGCGTCAAATATTC
>SVEN01000053.1 GCA_015057365.1 Lachnospiraceae bacterium
AGTTCCAATCCGTAGCAAGCTACTTCTCTTCACACATCAGAACTCCGTTCGACTTGCATGTGTTAAGCACGCCGCCAGCGTTCATCCTGAGCCAGGATCAAACTCTCAAATAAAGTTTAATTCTGTTCAGAACAACTCTGGCTTACACTCTTTCTTTCGAAAGATTAAGCAAAGGTTTGTTCCGTTGTCCTTTCGGACTTTACTGTTTCTGAGGTACGATTTCTCGTCTTCTCAGAATGAAAATTTCAAATGAATTTTCAGGGTTGTCTTACTGTTTAATTATCAAGGTTCATTCTTTTTGCCGTCCTTCGTTTTACCGAAGCAGCTTAACCAGTTTACCACACTCATTCGTGTTTGTCAAGCATCTTTTTGAATTATTTTGAAAATCATATTTTTAAAACTTTTCATTTTTTATCGCTTCACGGTGACAGCTTCGTTAGTATAACACCTATTTTTCTTTCTGTCAACACCTTTTTTAAAACTTTTTTAAGTTAATTTTTTCCTTGTTTTTCAAGGCTTTCCGAAACCTCTTCCTATTGTGGAGATTATCTGTTTTCACCTCTATATCTAGTGTTTCATTCGTCGAAACAATTTCCTCGAAAAACAAAAGACCGACACATTCACATGTATCGGTCTTTGATTTTGTTATCCAATCACTTCATATTATAGATGAAACAATGTCCTTCTGAAAATTACCTTCCTCAGAATCCGACTACTTCTTTTGTACCAGATGCACGGCAAAGCCCCCGAACTGGCCCTTCACATAAATCGCCAGAAGATTACCCTTTTCATCTCTCTTTGCGGTCAGCTCATCAAACTCAAAGCCCTGTAATTCCATATGATACTTCGCGCGATCAATATAATTGGTACGAATCGCAATATGACCGTGGGCACCGAGATAAGGTGTCTTCATCACTTCGATGGCGGAACCTGCAAATACGGAGCTGTTACCGGTCTTCTTTGCAAATCCGAATAACTTTTCAAAAGAACCGGCAATACCATCTGCTTCTTCTTCACTGTTTGCATTGATGCCGACATGAGCAATCTCAAATCCGAGCATAGTATTTACCGCTTCTCTGGTCAGACGTTTAATCTCCTCAAAATTTCCCTCATTAATAAGAGCATCGCTTACCATCCAGCTGCCGCCACAAGCAATAATCTTCGAAAAATCCAAATAAGACATCAGATTTTTTGCATTGATTCCACCGGTCGGCATAAACTTCACCTTCGTATACGGAGCCGCCATTGCCTTAATCTTTGCAATACCTCCGGATGCCTCCGCCGGGAAAAACTTCACAACTTCAAGACCCAGTTCCAGTGCCTGCTCGATATCCGTCGGACTGGAGGTACCCGGCGTAATCGGCACACCCTTCTCCTGACAATACTTTACCACACGCGGATTGAGTCCCGGGCTGACAATAAACTTTGCACCCGCTGCCACTGCGCGATCTACCTGCTCCGTAGTAAGCACGGTACCTGCTCCGACTAACATATCCGGACAAGCCTGCGTCATCTGACGAATCGCTTCCTCTGCCGCATCCGTACGGAAGGTTACCTCTGCCACCGGAAGCCCTCCTTCGCAAAGAGCCTTCGCAAGCGGAGCCGCATCCTTAGCATCATCAATCTTTACCACCGGAATAATTCCGAGCTTCTGAAACTGTGTTAAAACGTCCATCTCTTTTCCTCTTTTCTTTTATAATAGGTATTTGCCCAAAACCATTGTTTTCAATCCGTTTTTACAATTGTAAGTGCTTACATCCATAGCATAACAGAAAAGTGCCCGATTTTCAAGCACTTTTTCCGCCTCTGTTTCATTTCCTATATTCCCTTTTCTTATCCGCGGGCAATAAACTTCGAAACCATATTATTCTTATATATGAAATCCAACAACGGGTTCTCGGCAATCATACTCATCGCCTCACTGCCGAATTCCGTTCCCGCAAACATAGTAAGAATCACAAACAAAATCCACACAACCAGGAGTCCCTCTGCCGCACCGGCCGCCAAGCCTGCCGCTGCATTAATCTGCTTTAACAGCGGAAGCTTCGCCAAAAGATCCAGTGTCTTACATAAAATAGCCAGCGTCACAATCGCCAAAAGCAATGTTACCACAAAAGCAATTGCGTTAATAATTACATTCGTAATTTGTCTGCAAACATATTCTTCAAAATTCTGCGCCTGCATGGAAATATAACTCTCGGCAGTATTGTTTTCCAAAAGAGATTCTTTGAAAGTCTCCGGAAGCGGCAGGGAATCAATCAAAGACTCCTGCTTGCTTTCCGTCTCCTCCTGTGCCTCCTCGGAAGTAAAATCTACAACCGCCGCGATTTTCTCATCAAAGAATCCGACAATCGCTTCGTTACTCTTCATCATCCCCGCTACCACAGGGCTGAACAACATCGCAATCAAAAGCGCCGCAATGGTAGACACAAGAGAGAAAACCATCTTAATCAGTCCCTTTTTCAAACCGACAAACGCCAGTCCGCCTATAATAACAATGACCGCAATTAAAATCCAATTCATCATGCATCCTCCTTTGTTATACCAGTTTAATCACACGAACCAACCGATTCTCTACCAAATAGTACCGATTTCCTCCGATAACAAACATCTGCCGGATTCCGTTTTCAAAGGTTCCCTGATAAGTCAAGAGCCCCTTTTTGATATCATACACTTCGCATCCGGAATAACTGTACAGCACCACCTCATCGCCGGCGGTATGTAACCCCACATAAGGCAGGGAAATCACCTTTTTCATACAAACCTCGCCGGATTTATTATAGGCCTCCAGCACTTCCTGACCGTCCTTATTCTCGGTAACCGTGCAAAAATACTCTCCGAAAGCAATACTCTTTATCTCTGCGGTAATCTCTTTTTTTTGTAACGGCTCCGGAACCTCATCTACACGGAACAACTCCATCACATTTTCACCCATAACCAATACCGTGTCATTATCCCAAAATTCTATACGCGGCACCATACATTCCGGGTACTGCACCTGGCCTACCAGATTACTGTTATAATTTTGTCCCACCTCATCAAAGTTATAAAAAGTAACGCTGCTCACCGGTTCATCCCGTTCTACCTTCATATAAGAAGTAATCAGCTTTTTCCCGTCCTTAGATAATGCAAGGCTCAACGGAAAACCGTCCCGTGCCACTACCGTTTCGATTTCGACGTAAAGCTCGCCCTCTTTGCTGTACAAATAAATATAATCCTTCTCTTCTCCGTTCATCAATACAGCCGTAACTCCCTGTTCGGCCACACTGATCATCTGTATCGGGTACGGTGTGGAAAAAGTCTTTGTGGAACCCGTTCCGTCCGATATCAAATACTGCTTGGCACCGATATCCGCCACCGCCATGACCGAACCGCAAAATACAAACTTCGGATTTTTCATGGTTCCGTAGGTTACATTCCAAAGCAAGGTACCGTCCTTCGCAATCGCCTGAGCGCCCTCTCGTCCGCAACGCACCAACGCTCCGTCCACTTCCGCGTATTCCAAAACATCACTGTTTTCCAACTCTTGTACTACCTCATAACCCTTATACTCCTTATTTGCAAGTATAAAGTAACCCGCAACTCCTGCTATCAAAAGAATTACCGCTACAAGACCGACAATTTTCATCTTCTTCATACGCGTTTACACCTCCCTTATTTCTCCCGAACAAAAATGCGCGCAGGCGTCTCTTCGCTCCTGCGCGCGCTATCCTATTTACATCATAATACAAAGTCCTCATTCCGTCAATCCGGCTTTTAGACTTGCTCCGAACCCCGGAAAGACTCCTGACGGCCTTCGTCCGGTCTCTGTGGCACCGTTCCGTTCGGAAAATTCGGCCATCCACCTTCCGGCATTTGCGGCATATCACCGCTCGGAAAATCCGGTCTCATTCCGCCACCGAAGTCTCCTTGACCGCCAAAGCCTCCCTTATCCCCTTTTCCGCCACCGAAGCCTCCCCGGTCATCTCCCATTCCTCCGAAGCCACCCATGCCGCCGGAAAATCCGAAGCAGGTTACCGTATCGGTCAGCGTACCCTCGTAACAGCTCTCTCCGTTTACCGCAATCGATACCTCCGCATCTTTCACAAACTCGATCGAAGATGCCACAATGTAGTTAAACTGCTTCGGCACCTTCTGTAAAAACACGGTTTTACCGTCTATCGTAATCTCCACGGTGCTTTCCGCCTGTCCCCGGGAGGCGAATACCGCCGCCAGGGAATACTGCCCCGAAGAATCTGCCGGCGTCTGCGCCATGTCCGATGTCCCGGCCGCAAATAACACACCGCCGTTTAAGACAAAAGTCCCGCCGTAGTCCAGCACGCCGTTACCGCCGCTTGTAGGTCCGAATACCGTAACCGTACCGCCGCTTATCGTAAGATTTCCGTTAGAATCCAATCCGTCTCCGCCGGCATCCACTGTAATCACACCTCCGGAAATCGTTGCTTCTCCTTCGCCCGCTCCGAACATTCCCTTGCCCTGACGGCCGAATCCGGAACCGTCCGCTCCGCCGGCCGCATTCACCCCGTCATCGCTTGCCGTAATATCGATTTCACCTCCGGAAATTATGATATACAACCCTTCCAGTCCTTCATAGCTTTTTGTAATCTGTAATTTACCGCCGGCAATCTCCAGCGTTTCATCCGCATGCGCCCCATCATCTCCGGTAGAGATATGAAACTCACCGTTCTTTATTATAATGCTTGTATTACTGTGAAGAGCGTCATCACAGGTATCCAGTTCAAACTGTCCTCCGGTAACCTGCAACAAAGTTCCCGCCTTGAGCCCCTTTGTCGATACGTTATCCTCCTCCGTGCTTTCCTCAAAACTCCAATCCCCCCATTTACCCCGGTCCGTTCCCATTCCCCCGCCAAAACCGAAGAAATCGGTTTTTACAGAAGCATTGGCTACACCTCCTCCGGATGTAATATTAAAATTACCGTCGTTTATCGTCAGGATATTCTCCGCCTGCATTCCGTCTTCTCCGGCAACAAGTGTGAAGTCACCTCCGTCAATCACGATATTTCCCATACTCTCGTCCACATCATTGTTGGCCTTTAACGCATCCGCTGTCGCGTCCACCGTAAGGGTTCCCTCCGCAACATACAAAAGATCACGGCCCACAATTCCGTCCTCTGCGGATTTCACGCTCAACACTCCACCGAGGATGTACAGAGAATCTTTCCCCTTTACGGCATCTCCGTATGCAGAAGTAACCGTCAGCATTCCGTCTCCGTTTATTACCAGATTATGCTTTGCATACAACGTAGCATCCGGCTCGTCCTCACCCTCTTCAAATACATATATCCCTCCGTCGGAAAGCTTATTTTCGGAACCTTCCGCCAAAGTAATCGTCACCTTTGCCGCCTTCTTGCAATATACCGCCGCACTCGTTTCGTTATGTACCGTTACGCCGTTTAAAATCAGGTGCACTTCGCTTTCATTATCCACGTTCACATAAATACTACCGTTAGACAAACTGCCGCTGATTTCATACGCGCCGGCTTCCTTAATCTTTAATCGGGTACCATCTGCTTCACAACCGCTACCCTCGATTTCTATCCCTGTATCACCAAGCTTCACCACCGCCATCCGGTTCGCACTTTCCGTCACCTGATGATTCTTTACTGCCTCAATGGCTTCCCTCACCTCCGGCGTCTGCGTTACCGAAACCGAAGAGTTAAAACCGTCTCCTTCCGCTTCTTTTGCGTCATTTTGCTGCCCGGACTCTTCTGTTCCGGATATCTCCGGCTTCCGTTCCGTTACAGGCGCAGATTTGCACGCTGCTACGCCGAGCAGTAATGCCGTACAAAGAATCGCCATTCCTTTTCTTATCTTTTTATATCCCATATGAGTCACCTTCCTATGTAGCTTCTATTTGTCTTTCTTTCCGTATTTTACTATCATGTCACGTCAGTTTTGTGTTCACACCGTGAACATTTTGTGAAATTCCTACGGCAAATAGAGCTCCTGCCCCGCATAAATCCAATTCTCATCCGAAATCTGATTCACTCCTTTGACCTCTTCCATACGAGTAAGATTCCCGTAATATTCTCTACAAATCCCGGCCAATGTATCTCCGCTTTGCACAATGTATAAGCTCATGGTGCTCGGGTCAATGACTGTCGTCTCCTCTGCCGTCTCCTCCATCGGCGGCTCTGTAGGCTCCGGAGTAAATTCCGGCAATGCGGATGTTACCGGGATATCCTCACGATCCTCACCCGTCAAATACGGCTCCTCGGTTATGGGAATAAACTCTTCCTCTCCCCAAAAGCCGTCATCTCCACCTTGTGTAATGTCCTGCTGCGTCGGTTTTACCTCCGCATTCGCCTGCAGTACATCCTTATCACCTTCCCACTGTACAGAAGATGTGGCTACCGGCGTCGGATTCATGGTCGGTACTCCGGCATTTCCCGTCCGGCCCGGTTCTCTTTCCCGCAATGCATACGCTCCCAACATCAAAAGCGCCATCGCTGCTACAATCCCGGCGCCGTGACCGGAGCCTGATTTCCCGCTCTTTTTTTCCTCCCGGTATCTCGCAGGTACTTTTTCCCTTCTTACTTCCTCATACTCTGTGGGACTCTCTCCCAATGCTTCCTCCTGATGCGTCTCTGTTTTCCGTCCTACCTTCTTGCTAAGCTCCGCCAAAACCGGCTCCGTATAGCCCGCATCTACCGACGGCGGTGCCCCGGCTACCAGATAATCCTGCATCTCCTCATTTTTTTCGTAATAAATGCAATACCCCGGCCACTGCTTTAACTCTCCTTTGTCGTATAAATAAAACTCTGCTTCTTTTTCCACCGGATCCACACGGTACAGCACCCGGTCCCTGCCTCCGAACCAGTCCGTGTGAATCTGACGTATTTCATCCGTCACTTCCGTCAAAAACTCGGGGCCGCCCAGAAACCATCCTACTGCTTCATACTGAGGAAAATATCGTTTAATCTTTTCGTACACAGTTGCCCACACCTCCGAGGTAAAACAAACGGAATGATCCACCATTACCTCTTCCGCCTCGATTGCTCCGCGGATAAACACGTATCGCTTGCCCTCGGACTTCATAAATTCTCCTACCAATACCGCCACCCGGCACTCCGTATAATCACTCCCGGCCAGTCTCCGCAGATAACCTTCCGCGTAGTCTTCTATGTATATTTCCGGACTGTTTCCCGGAAGCCCCATTTGCTTAACATGTTTCGGTAGCTTCAATAACCGGTTTACCTCTCCCGGACGATCCGCTTCTTCTCTTTGCACAATTTTTTCTTCCATATACACTTTCCTTTCTGCCACATTACATTTTACGGTCTGTTTCCGCTTGTCCCTATCATAACGGAGAGGCCTTGCTTTTTTTGCCAAACCGTGCTGTCGCAAAAAAGAATCGGAATACGGCATTCGGTAAAATACACCGCTTATCGCATCGGTTTCTCTGATTTTATTGTAAAACGCTTTTCTTTCCGTCGTATCCTGTCGCATATTTTACAGAAATTCCCAATTAAATTATTCTATTTTTCCTATACCGGGGAATACTTTTAGTATAGACAGCCTATTTAGATTCACCATTCACGGAGGACAGTACATTGAATACCGTTCATTATTATAACGCGGAAGACCACACCTCTTCCCTTCAATTCGGACAAGCCTTTTCCGCCCTGCTACGGGAGCAACTCACCCCAAGCCGGCCCCTAATTTTTCTTTGCATCGGTTCCGACCGGGCCACGGGTGACTCTCTCGGTCCGTTAATCGGATATAAGCTGGAGCAGCATTCTCATCGAAATTACCTTGTCTATGGGACATTGGAAACGCCGGTACATGCAAAAAATTTGGCGACCGTGGTTGCGCAAATCCACAGTCGCCATAATAATCCTTATATTATTGCTATTGATGCTTCCTTGGGAAAGCAGACCCACATCGGCTACTATACTCTGGGCATCGGTTCTCTGAAGCCGGGGGCCGGTGTAGGAAAAGACCTGATTTCCGTCGGAGATGTGTTTATCACCGGCATTGTTAATCTCTCCGGACTTTTGGACCGGATGCTGTTGCAAACCACCAGACTCCATACGGTCATGTCCTTAGCCGACCGGATTTATCTGGGCATCCGCTACGGATTAAACTTATTTGCGGAGCAAAGCTCCTCCGCCAACCGCCGCATCGCCGCCTTATCCACCTTGCAAACCTCCCGGTCATATGTGTAAAGGCCGTTGATTTCCTCCTCCACATCGCTGACCTGGGTATAAACACAGCCGCACAACCCCTCTGCAACAGCCGGTAACACCATTCTCCGGTACATCTGTATAATCCGGTCGGTCAATTCTTCTTCCGAATGACATGTACCGTACCCGTAGCTTTTCTCCGGAGAATAACAGTGTTCTGTAAGCTGATAAGAAAAACCACCGCACTCGGATAAAAACAACGGTTTTTCCTTTCCCTTTAATTTCTTATTCCGAAAATATACATGGCGACTGTCAAAGTCGCTTTTTTTCTTTGCAAACCAGCCGGAAGTCGTATCAAACCATCGTGACGGATCGGTCGCTTTCGCAATCTCATACATCCGGTCCGCTTCAAACTGACCCCAACCTTCGTTAAAAATCGTATATCCGACAATACATGGGTGATTATACAAATTCTGTATCGTATCCTTCATATGCTGTTCAAAAAAACTACGACGTTTTCTTTCCTCTTCTGTTTTTGCCGGACCGTTATCTCTGCGCTTTTGAACGCCCACCGTAGGCAACACCGTATCCCGTATAAAGGAATAACCGCCGCTGTTTACAATATCCTGCAGCACCAGCATCCCGTGCACATCGCAGTAATAGTAAAACCACTCCGGTTCCACCTTACAGTGCTTCCGAAGCAGGTTAAAGCCCAGCTCTTTCATGCGGAGAATATCCTTCTCATATTCTTCCTCACAGCACGGCAGGTAAAGCCCTTCCGGAAAATATCCCTGGTCCAAAAGCCCGTGTAAAAACACCGGTTCACCGTTTAAGGTCAAGCAAAACCTTCCTCCCATCCTCTCTTGCCCCAGTGTCCGCAAAGCAAAATAGGTCTCGATTTCGTCCTCGCCCAGTTTGATTTTTGCGGGATAAATATGAGGATTTTCCGAAGTCCAATGCTTCGCCGTAACCGGTGTCCCTTTATCACTGCAGCGTCCCGCCAGACGTACATAACCGTCGGTTCCGGAAAAAGTCTCGGTTAAAGTCTCGCCGTTATCTAACTCTATGACAACCGCAACTTTAGCACCGTCCGCAGCTCCCTGCTTCCCGATTTCCGGAAAATCTTCTACCTTCTCCGCTTGAGTTACATTTTCACACACCCTCGGATTGTTGTCGAAAACCGTTACCCTCACGCCCTCTAAATCCGGCGTCAGACGTACGTCCTTTATATATCGCTCCGGCACATTTTCCAGCCACACCGTCTGCCAAATACCGGAAACCGGCGTATACCACATACCGCCCGGAGTCATGCTCTGTTTTCCGTAAGGATAGATCTTTGACAGCGTATCCGTCACTTTTACGTCCAGCCGGTTTTCTCCCTCGCGTAACACGGTATCCGTGATATCAAAGGAAAACGGCAGATAGCCCCCCTCATGGGTACCCACACAGTGACCGTTTACCCATACCTCCGCCACCTGATCCACAGCGCCGAAATGAAGTAACACCCGCTTCTTCGTAAAAGTTTCCGGTAAAACAAAAGAGACCTCGTAACAAAGCTTTGTGACCATGTCTCCTTCGTATCCCGAAAGCGGTGCCTGGGGCGGAAACGGCACACAGATATCCCGTCCGTTTAACCTCCAGCCGCTTTCTATCATTTGAAATAATCCCCGGCGCAGCTGCGGACGGGGATGTTTCTTCCAACCGATTTCATTTTTGTCTTTTAACGTCATTCCCTCACTCCTTAAAACAAAGAATCCTCCCTGCGGACTCTTATACCGAGCTCGTTCCTGCTACAACTCCGTCCGGCCGTCCAATGCGCGAAGCAGGGTTACCTCGTCAATGTACTCCAAATCGCCACCCACCGGCACACCGCTGGCAATTCGCGTTACCTTGATGCCTGCCGGTTTGATGAGCTTGCTTAAGTACATGGCCGTAGCCTCACCCTCCAGACTGGAGTTCGTTGCAATAATGACCTCCTCCACATCACCCTGCAAACGAAGCATCAGCTCCTTCATGCGTAAATCCGCCGGACCGATACCAAGCATCGGGGATATGGCGCCGTGAAGCACATGGTAGACACCGTTGTACTTCCCGGTCTTTTCATAAGCCGCCAGATCTCTGGCATTTTCCACCACCATAATGGTACGGTGGTCTCTGTCTTCTTTAGCACAAATCGGGCACACCTCCCGGTCCGTCAGAGTGCAACACTCCTTGCAGTAGCGCACGTTATTCCGCGCCGAAACAAGGGCATCCGCAAACTGCGCCACACGATCCGCCGGCATGTTAATCACATGAAAGGCCAGACGCTGGGCAGACTTTGCGCCGATTCCCGGCAAAGAAGCAAACTCTTCAATCAATTTACTGATTTGACTGCTGTAATAATCCATTAGAACGGAAATCCTCCACCAAGACCGCCTGCAATGTTACCCATTACCTTAGAAGACTCTTCCTCCATCTTACGAAGCGCCTCGTTGGTTGCCGCTACAATCAGGTCCTCTAACATCTCTACATCATCCGGGTCCACTACATCCGGAGAAAGCTTTACGGAAAGCACTTCCTTCTTACCGGACACCTTTACGGTTACGGCTCCGCCGCCTGCGGTTGCCTCAAACTCCTTTGTCTCCAGCTCTGCCTGCTGCTCCTCCATCTGGCGCTGCATCTTCTGAGCCTGCTTCATCAGATTTGCCATGTTACCCGGCATTGCGCCTCCCGGAAATCCACCTCTTTTTGCCATTGTATAAATCCTCCTTACACTCTTTTAATCTACATATTCAATCGGCACCTTCGCCTTTAACTCCGAAAGGTCCGGGTATGCCGCCAAATTGCCTCTGCCCTTTTGGGCCAGTTCCACCGAAATCTCTACCTGCTTGCCTGTCAGCTTGCCGATGAGATTCTGCAGAGACTCCAAATGAGACCCGCTCTCCATGGCAGACTTGTCAAACTCGTCCTTATACACAAGAATCAGCCGCGTACCGCCCTCGTCTACGCTGGGCTTTGCGGTGGTCAAATAGATCTTTAACGGTCCGGTCGCGGAATTCACAATGGAAGACCACTTCTCCGCCACAGCCTTAATCTCTTCTCCCAGCGCCTTCGGAAGCTCTGCCGCTGCCACCACCGGTTCCGGCTCCGGCACTGCCTGTGGTATCGCTCCGCCCGGCACCGCCCCCGCACCAGCCTGTACCACCACGCCGTTGGCCAGCTGCTCCTCCAAATGACGCACCCGGTCAAGAATCCCACTGTAGTCTGTCTCCGTTTCCGGACGACACAAGCGAATCAGTTCTACCTCAATCATCACACGCTTTGCCCCCGCATACCGGATACGGTTCGTCAAATCGGAACAAACATTAATATAGCGAACCAACGTCTCAGCATCCGTTGCCTCGGCCTCTGCCAGAAACGCAGGCATCTGATCGCTGGTAATATCCAAAAACTCCTCCGGAGACTCCACTGACTTCGCCAGTAAAAGATTTCGCAAATACCAGGTAAAATCAATAACAAACTGTGCTAGATCCCGGCCTCTCATCACCGTATCGTCCAGCACCCGCATGGCACTTGCCACATCTCCGGTACGGATGGCCCGCAATAACTTTCCGAACACTTCCGTATCTACAGTACCCAGCACTTCCAATACGTTATCGTAGGTCAGAAGCTCTCCCGGGTAAAAGGCAATGCACCGATCAAGAAGCGACAGCGCATCTCGCATGGCTCCGTCTGCGGCTCTTGCCACATACCGCAAAGCCTTCTCCTCCGCCTGCACGCCCTCCCGGCCCGCCAAATCCGTCAAGCGTTCCGTAATTTCGTCCACCGTAATACGGGAGAAATCATACCGTTGACAACGGGACAATATCGTCACCGGAAGCTTATGGGCCTCCGTGGTTGCCAAAATAAAAATTACATAACTCGGCGGCTCTTCCAAGGTCTTTAACAGTGCATTAAACGCACCGGTGGAGAGCATATGCACCTCGTCGATAATATATACTTTATAGCGTCCCTCCGTCGGGGAGTAACGCACCTCTTCCACAATCTCTCGGATATTATCCACACCGTTGTTAGACGCTGCGTCGATTTCAATCACATTCATGGACGTACCCGCCCCGATAGACTGACACATCGGACAAACTCCGCACGGATTCCCATCCACAGGAGACTCGCAGTTGGCTGCCTTTGCCATAATCTTTGCGATGGTCGTCTTACCGGTACCTCTGGTGCCACAAAAAAGATAGGCATGAGAAAGACGGGACGACTTCACCTGATTGCGCAGTGTAGTCACAATCGGTACCTGTCCCTTTACTTCGTCGAACGTATCCGGTCTGAATTTTCGATATAACGCTGTGTACGACATAATACCTATCCTTTCCTTTAAGACAACAAAGAGGCAGAAGGACCTCCTTCTGCCTCCGTATTGTATTTTATCACATTGAACGAAAAATAACAACTGTGGTTTGGATGAAGTTTTCCAAAACTCACCCTTTACTCCACCGCCTTTAGCGCGTCACTCTTTGACACACTCTTTACTTTACGCATCTGAATGAATGCTACCACTGCATAAGCCGCGATTCCAAGCGCTGCCATACGGATGTAGGCCGTAAACGGCACACTGTACGGTAACCACCCCGGATAGTCTGCCAGCATTGTCGCAAATAAGTATTTCATGATGTAATTTACAAGAGGTATAGTTCCGACTAAGGATACCACGACTACCACCGAAGTTATCCATACGTAGAGCTTGTTGATTTCCAAGTCAGTGTAACCTAAGATTTTCGTCATAGAGATAGACTGGGCATTTTTCTCGATAATCAACTTTGAGAGCAAATAAATGACCAGTAAAAACACCGCCACACCGAACACAAGGAACAAATCCATCAGTTCTCCCATAGACACCTTCAACTGTCTTGTGGTCTTGGTCAAATCTTCCGCGGTGATTTTTGTTGCAATGAGACGCTCGTCCAAATCCGTAAGTTCGACATCGCTGAAATACCCGTTAAAGTATCCTTCTCCCAAACCGAACCGTTTGTTTAACTCCTCCTGTTCCATAAACACCGCCAAAGCTGCCGGATAGTCATACACACCGGCCACGGTAAAGGTATACGTCTGCTCTCCGAAGGACTCCTCCAGAATGATTTCATCTCCTACAGAAAGTCCGTGCTTCCCGGCATAAGCGGTAGATATCAGGACTCCGTCCCCAAACTCTGCATCAATATAGCCACTGTCCTTTGCCACACCGTACACCATAACCTCTTCGCTTCTTAACTTACCTTCCACCGTCTGTAAAGCTGTCACACTGTATCTCTCGGCGCTTTTTTCTATTGTCTCTGCCGGTGCCTTCAATACATACTGATATTCCGCAATCAGGTTTGAAGTGATATCCTTTTCATAATTGTCCACCAACGGCGGCAATACAAAACCAAACAGCAGCAGTACATTCGCAAAAAAGACTCCCACTAAAATCGTTATGTAGTTCGGCAGATTCTGTAGGAGAATCCGCAAACGGAACCGGGTCATCAAAGACATTTTACTGTTTAACCGCAAGGCCTTCTTTTTCTTTCTCTTACTCAAATCCCTCCGTATAAAGCGAAGCGGCGACAGAGAAAGCTTTCGTACCAGCATCACCAGATTAATGACAAACATCATCAACACCGGAATCACCGTGGTACGCACAAAAGCATCCGCATTCCACAATGTCTCAAAAGTCGGCAAACTGTAACTGTTATAGTACATCTTCGCCGCGATATCTTTAAATACAGTATAGCCCAAAATATTTCCTACTACCGCAGCCACCGCAACCACCGTCATAGGCAGTGCCAAATAGTGACGGATCAACTCGCCTTTGGTATAGCCGGAAGCCCGCAGGGTTCCTATGACAAGCGCTTCTTTCGTAATCGTATTGCTGATGGTGATGGCAAATACAAAGGCCAGTATAGCAATGATTATATACAAAAACACTGCCATCATTTTATTGTCCCGTCCCATATCGTCGCCTACAAATTGAATGGCCAGATTGGAAACCGCCGGAAGAAAATTTTTCGGCGCATTTCCGGTCCGCACGGCACTTCCAAGCAGTATCTCCAAAACATCTTCTCCACGCTCGGTGGCCGCCTTATCACTTTCCGGCCGGGTGTTATATATCCAGGAATAATTGTAATGCAAATGGGTATCTCCCTGCCCGGCAAATCCTTCCTCCGTCATCACCGCCACACCGAACTTTGTGGCATCAAACATCATATCCGATGCCTTTTCATATAAGGCACTGTAGTCCGAAAGAGCCACCAGACCGGATATTTTAAGAGTTTTCCCGCCTACCGTCAGGGTATCTCCCACCGATAAGCCATTGTTATCCGCATGCATCCGGTCAATGGCAATCTCATCCGACGCCTTCGGAAGCGTTCCCTCCATCAGGCACACCAGATTCACTTCCGTCTGATTCTTATAAATTCGCAGTTTAGCACCGGTCTCAGCTACTTCCTCGGACAGATAGAAGTTCTCATACAACGTCAAGCCTTCTTTGACAAGCGCCGTCTGCAAGTCCTCCCCTGCCGGTGCGCTTAGTTCAAAATTACCGTCCTCCACCCGGTACTTTGTAAAGCTCTTGTCATAGGCCGCCAGCATACTGTTGCTTGCCACTAAAAATCCGGAAACAAACCCGATGGACCCGATTAAGAACAAAAAGATAACCAAATACTTTCCGAACTCACTTTTTAATTCCCGGAAAAATCTTTTTTTCAGTACGTTCCGTTTCATCTGCATTTCCCCCTCTCGCGCCTACCAGTCCAGTTCCGTAGCGGAAACCTTGCTGTCGTTTTTATAATTCTCGCGGATCGTTCCGTCATGCAGCTTCACCACACGGTCCGCCATATACTTGATGGCATCATTATGGGTTACCATAACCACCGTGTTTCCGTACTTTTGATTTACCTCCTCAATTAGCTTTAAAATCTCCTTTGATGTATTGTAATCCAGGGCACCCGTCGGCTCGTCACACAGCAGAATATCCGGATTCTTTACAATCGCTCTGCCGATGGCAGTTCGCTGCTGCTGTCCGCCGGAAAGCTGGTTCGGCAGCTTATGACGATGTTCATACAGCCCCAATACCTTTAAAAGTTCATCCACATCAAGCGGATTGTCACTTAAATACGCTCCCGTCTCAATATTTTCCTTAATGTTCAGATTCGGAATCAGGTTATACATCTGAAACACATACCCCAGATGTTTTCTGCGATACTGTGTCAGCGCTTTCTCATTCATGTCTTCCATCCGTTCTCCGTCGATGGCAATGTAGCCCGCATCCGCGGAATCGATTCCACCGAGAATATTAAGTAAGGTTGTTTTACCTGACCCGGACGGCCCCAAAAGCACACAAAACTCTCCTTTCTCGATGCCCAGGTCAATTCCCTTTAAGACCTCCACTCTGCTCTCGCCTTCGCCGAAGCTTCTCTTGATTCCCTTGATTTCAATAAACATACTCTCTTCCGCCTTTCGTAGTTTTCAACTAACCTCCGGATATTCAAATAGAGTCTGCTTGCAGACTCTCGCGCCGAGTGCGGTCGTCTGCGACATTCTCCTCTCGCACGAGTGCGCATCCCGCGGAGCGTCATTTGTTTTCGGAATTATATTCCGAAAACAAATGACCGGATATGCTCTAAAGCAACATCCGGTCGAATCAACAAAGGGAAATAAAAAAACGACACAGCATGTACGCATTTCAGAGCAATACATGAGTCTCGTTGATTAAGACAAGCCAGACCAAAGGGCGGCCAGTGTGTTGACTTGCCACGCAATATCTTGCGCCACTACTCCCTCACGGGTTATTTTGTTGTAACCATTTTATACCACATTATGAACTAATTTGTCAATATATTTTTTTGCTGAAAATTTTTTTACGTTGTGTTATACTATTTGAGTACAATAATAATCCGCAGAAATCAGGGGAGAAAATACTATGTTTCGTATGTGGTGTAGAATCTAAACATCAGTGGTTCTAGCCCTTGTTTTTATGGGCTTTTCCTAACTTTCTCCTTAGTTTGCCACCAAAAATGTCACCAATCTTCTTAATTTCCCTTTTCATCATTTAAGGAACTCTCTATTTAGTTTTCATTCTTTTTATTTAACCTCTCTACAGATTCTCTCAAGAATGCGGGGTCAACTGTCGTATACCTATCCAACGTAATTCCAATGTTTTTATGTCCCGCAATCATAGCAACTGCTTTCGGATTCATCCCTGATTCAATGCATCGAGTGATAAATGTATGTCGTAGTACATGCGGTGTCACATGGCACATCGGTATTTCCTGTGCTTTTAATTCTTTCTCAATTCTCTTAATCGCATAACCGTAATATGTATGGGTCATTATCTCTC
>SVEN01000006.1 GCA_015057365.1 Lachnospiraceae bacterium
CTTATCTGCAATTTTCTTTACCAACAAGTCTCTCTCGTCCAAAGCCTGTGTTACCAACATCTTTTCGCTCATAAAAATATCCTCCCTTGCAATGTTGTCTCTACAAACCATTGTAAGGGAGGATTCTTCTTTTGTCATTGAACTTGTAGTTCAAAAGTTGCGGGAGCGCAGCGCGCGTAGCAATCAACTTTTGAATAGATATTGATTTTTACGCCGCCTCTTTCCCGAATAACATCTCACAGTATGCAAGCACTCGTCTATCCATGGAACTCGGCATCTCAGAAACTTCATCGGTTGCAATCGGTGCCCTATTACCGCACACAATTTCATCCATCGGCATCTGAAACAACTCACTGAGCGCATACAGATTGTCCACCGTCGGCATACTTTGACCGTCCAGCCAACGGTATACGCTCTGCACACATCCGAGGCCTAAATATTCCTGTACATCTCTTGCCGAAAGCCCGAGGCGGTCCATAATCCGCCGCAACCGAATTCCGGTTTCTCGTTTGTTGATTAACGGAAACATAAGCACCTTCCTTTCCTCGTTCGTCCCCTCGTCAACCCTTATACGCCATGTTGAACGCAGGAGACATTTCCTCTGTTTCACTTCTGCTAAGTCCGTACTGCCCGGCAAATTTTCGCCAGTTTACTTCCACAATATTCTTTATTTCCTTCAACTCGTTTGTTGCCTGTGCCTCCGTTAAACCGTACAATTTCGCAACAGACAATGCCAACTTAAAATCAATCAGATTACTGTCCGAATCCACATTCAGCGATAAGGTATCGCCGTAAATATTCGGATTCACATCGTACATCGGCGACAAAAGCCAGCCCGAATCTCCAATCAAAAATCCGTGATTACGCAAGTGGTCGTCCGTATTGGAAACCGCCATATTAAACACAATTCTACGCCACAGCTCGAGCAGATCTCGTTTCGGCATCATACCGTTTCGCCTGATAATGTTTGCAATATCCGAATACCCAGACCCGTCGGAAGCATTTGCCCCGTCGTTCTTTCCCAGAAGCGTCATTGCAGAAGCAAAATGAACTCGTCTGTCGCCTACTCTATCAAATCTTTTTGTCAAAAATGTGCTACCGGTTTTCGAGAAATTTTCCAGTCTTGCCTCCGGCACATTCAGATTACACAGAACCGCCAATTCATGAACCACCATTTCCCATGCACCCACGTTTGTTTCGTCGTGTTTTGACGGAAACTTTGCAATCCACAAGGAACCGTCCGGCGCAAGTACAGAAGCCTTCGGTCTTGCACCACCCAAGGATGAGCCGGGAGCCACCAACTGCTTCAACCATTTCTCTTCCATCCCGTCATCGTTCTTTTCAAATGCCAATGATGCCGATTCTAACTTTCGAAGTGTGGTCCAAGGCGGTGTTGCCAGTTCTTTGTCATCCGACAAAAAAGCCCCTCCCTGTGATGTGGAAAATCTAAGGCCACCCATTCTCGTTTCGTCATACACACCCAGAAGGAAATCAACCTCCGTAAGAGTTCTTGGTTTTCTTTCCTCCTTTTTCGCAATGATTGCCTCCCTCCGCTTCATCAGAAGACGTCCCCATCTGTCCGGACAGGAATCCGCAAACATACCGAATATCGTTTTATCTGCCGGCGCATACTGTCGCCCCGCAAACAATTTCAAATCCGGGTCCAAACTCATATTATTATTCAAATCGTTCAGCCAATCCTCGCAATACGAAAAAGAAAGTATCTGTTTCCCTTTCCCACCGTCCACATATAGCGTTCCTATCAGCGACGGACTCTCCGATTTCCAATTCTCATATACATAAATTTCATTTACATCATTCATGTGCTATCTCCCTTTTGCCCTCTTCGGAGCAGTCAATTGCAAATCCTGCAATCTTCTTCCGAATTCATCATCCCTTGCCACCAGCTCCAAATCCTTCTCCAGTCCTCCCAGCGCATTCAATACCGCTGCGTAGGTTCCGATTGCCACCGTAGGACTTCCTTTTTCCACTGACCACAACGTTGCCCTGCTGATCCCCGCACGTTCCGCAACCAGCTCTGTGGAAAGATTACGGCGCAACCTTGCAAGCTTAATCTGCTCTCCCATCGTTTCCAATGTTTTTTGTGTTTCCGGCATAACTGCCACTGTCTTTTTGCTCATATCTAATCACCTCTTATGTTTAATATAATAAACGTTATTTACCTTTTTGTCAATCTTATTAAACATAGTATTTCATTTTCTTTTTGATTTATTCAAAAAAACAACACGCATTTTCTGCGTGTTGTCTTCATTTTAGAGTATTACTCACTCCACCTTCTTTATCGTCACCTTCGGTCTATCCCCCGCTGCAAACCACGCCGGCTGCTGCAGCACCGTCACTTCCACCGTATCTCCCGGCTTCGCCCAGTCAAAGCTGCTTGCGCTGACATCCATTCTGCCGTATTCCGGTGATTCCACCGTACCTCCCCCCGTGCCGAACCCCATAGATTCGGAGCTGCTTACCACAGTTGCCCGAAAGGTCCCCATCTGATTGTAGGCATAGCGCTGTGCCTTACCGATGAGCTCCCATATTTCTTCTGCCTTCTCATCGAATTTCACACGGTAAATTAGGCTCTTATCCCCTTTGGTCCTCTCGATGTAGAGATAACGCTGCTGAGGACTCATCACTGTGACCCTTTCTCCGCTACGTGCTTGCACAAGCGGTGCATAGTCGTAAATTTCGTACTTTGCTCCGTCCTTTGCCAGGATGGTAAAATCACTGAAATTCACATCCCTGTTTTCCAACAACGTCTTATCCCAAGCATAAGGCGAAGCTTCTTCAAAGGTCCCTGCTTTCGTACAGACAGAGACCAGCTTTGCAAACAATTCCTCCCGGAACGGATTCTCCTCACTGCACACAAACTTTCCGTCCTTGTCAAAATAGGCAGCCTCCGCCTTTTTCATGTTGGCAAAGGATGCATACCAAAGGATAAACAGCCCACCGAGCACAAGCACAACCGCTGCCAAAGAAATTCCCAACGCACGTCCGACTTTCTTGCCTTTTCGTTTTGCCATCGCTTCTCCCCCTTCTCAATAGACCGAACTGTCGCAATTTCTGCGACAGTTCGCCGCGGACAGTTATCGCAAAAACTGCGACAACTGCTTCTGCCTTATCATCACGTATCTTTAAAACTCTACAATCGTATCTTCCTCGTCAACCGTTACCTTCGCTCCCTCAACGCTCTCCACCTTCCGGTTCATGAGTCTCACCGTAAATGCCTTGCCTTCCTCCGCATCTACGTCAAATTCCACCTTACCGTCCTTCTGGCTTACGGTCAGGATAATGTCCTCTTCCTTTGCCATGCTGTACACGGACTTGGTCAGAGTCATGCCTTCCGCAAGGCCGTAGACTCTTAATTCCACACCATCCGCATAATCATAATCCGGCTTGTCATCATGAGCACCAAGAGCAATAATAGAACCTTCCTTTACCATCAGCGGAATGCTGCAGTAATCGTGGTGCTCGCTGTACCACTTACCGCCCTCGTATTCCTTGCCGGTGAAGAAGTTAGTCCAAGTACCCTCCGGCAGGTAGAATTCGCCGATGCCGTCCTCACGGAAAATCGGCGCAACCAGGAGGCTGTCGCCCAGCATGTACTGCTTGTCCAAGTAGCTGCAGTTCTTATCCTCCGGGAATTCCAGCACCATGCTACGCATGGTCGGGATGCCGGTGTTGCTTGTATAGATGGCCGTCTCGTACAGGTACGGCATCAGTTTTGCTTTCAGGCGGGTGAAGAACCGGCACACGTCCACCGCTTCCTCATCGTACACCCACGGTACCCGGTAAGAGGTACTGCCGTGCAAACGGCTGTGGGAAGAAAGGAGACCGAAGGCCACCCAACGCTTGTACACATCCGGGGTGGAGGTATGCTCGAAACCGCCGATGTCGTGAGCCCAGAAGCCGAAGCCGCTCATCAGCAGGGACAAACCGCCCCGCAGGCTTTCTTCCATGGATTCGTAGTCCGACCAGCAGTCGCCGCCCCAGTGTACCGGGAACCGCTGTCCGCCCACCGTAGCGGAACGGGCAAACAGCACCGCTTCGCCTTTTCCGCGTTTGCGCGTGAGAAGCTCGTAAACGCATTTGTTATATAAATGGGTGTAATAGTTGTGCATTTTCTTCGGATCGGAGCCGTCAAAGTACACCGCATCCACCGGGATGCGCTCGCCGAAGTCCGTCTTAAAGCAATCCACACCCATATCAAGCAGCACTTCCAGCTTTTCCTGGAACCATGCATAGGCCGCCGGATTGGTAAAGTCCACAATGGCCATGCCCGGCTGCCACATATCCCACTGGTACACCTGACCGTTCGGACGCTTGATAAAGTAGCCCTTCTCCATGCCCTCCGCAAAGAGCCGGGACTCCTGCCCGATGTAGGAATTAATCCAAACACAGATATTTAAGCCCTTTTCCTTGATTCGTTTTAACATTCCCTCCGGGTCCGGGAATACCCGCTCATCCCACACAAAATCCGACCAGTGGAATTCCTTCATCCAACAGCAGTCGAAATGGAAGGTCCGAAGCGGAATCCCACGGTCTAACATGCCGTCGATAAAGCTCATGACCGTTGCTTCGTCATAGCTGGTGGTAAAAGAAGTGGACAGCCACAAACCGAAGGTCCACGGTGCCGGCAGGGACGGCTTGCCCGTCAAATCCGTATACGCCACCAGCACATCCTTCATACTATCTCCCCCGAAGAGGAAGTAATCCAGATAGCCGCCCTCCACGGAAAACTCCGCTCTCGTTACCATCTCCGTGCCCAGTTCAAAGGACACCTTTTCCGGGTGATTGACCAATACGCCGTAGCCCTTATTAGACACATAGAACGGAATGTTTTTGTAGGCCTGCTCCGTGCTGGTGCCGCCGTCCTCGTTCCAAATATCGATGCTCTGTCCGTTCTTTACAAAGGGAGTAAAATGCTCGCCGGTGCCGTACAAAAGCTCGCCTACCCCCAGGGAAAGCTGCTGGCGGATATAGGTATCCACAAAATCACCCTTGTCGTAATAATCGCCCTTCCAGTCGGTCTTCACAAGCGCCAGGTCCTTACCGGTACTCTTGGTCAGCACCTTGCCGTCTTTTATGTATGTCATGGACCACGGCTCCTTCGTAATCACGAGAGAAAGGCTGCCGCTTTCCACTACGATTTTCTCGTTATCTTCCGTCACAGCAAGGGGACACTCCTGCATGTTCAGTTCAAAGGCAGGCTCCTTTACCACCGCCCCCAAGTGATGGTAGGTCTGTACCCGCAGAACGTCCTTCCGCGGGGAGCTTACCTTTACCGTCAGGTTAATGCCGCCCAAGGTACAGCCCTTATTATACACGCGGTTCGTCGGTGCGCATATCGTCACCTCGGTGTCCGTTGTCTTAATAAAATACGCCTCTGCCGGGGCAAACAACTGCACCCCTTCCTTTTGTAACCAACATCCGTTGCTGAATTTCATAAGCCTTCTCCTTTTTATGCACCGATTGCCATGACTCCCCAAAGCCATGGCAACCTCTTTTCCTGTCATTTACTTGCTGATCGTCTCAAAAATCGTCTGCCCGTACAAACGAATCGCGAAATCGTTCGGGTGATTTACGCAGTTACCGGTGTAGTTGAAGTACTTCTTTCCGCGATTCTCCATTTCCTGAAACATGCTGTGTACCGGAGCCGCCGCCATACCTTCATGGGACTTTGCATAGTCCGTCAGCGCCTTCTCATAGTTCAGCAGACCATCGTTCTGATAGGTCGGAATCTCGGTATTGGCAGTCATAGCCGGGTACAGCACAAACTCACAGTTCGGATTCCGCTTCTTAAGCTCGGTAATAATCTCGTCAATATAGCCCATAAACTGCTCCGTCGGGTCCCACATGCAATTCATACCGAAGCCGATAAATACAAGGTCCGGCACATCCACACGGTCAAACAGCTCGTTTACATGCTCCACGCCCCACTGTGCGGTGGAACCGCCGGAGGATAAGTTGTCCTTTGTAATCTCCGCCTGCGGATACTCTTCCCGAAGCTTTCTCGTCACCAGCTCCGCCCACACCGGCATATACGGATAACGGTCGGACTGTACCTTCATCGGGTTTAAAGAGCCCATATCCACCGCCGGCTCGTCGGCACCGCTGGCTTCCCAGCCCGCCGTAATACTGTCTCCGAAATATACGATATGAAGCGGCTTTCCGCTCTCTAATCTCTCATAGGTCTTTGTAAGGCGGGCACCCATACGCTCCGGCACAAGTCCGTTCCAGCTCTCTGCCGCCTCATAGGTCACCAGAGACTGATATTTGAACACAAACGGAAGAATCATGGTGAATTCCTTTTTGCCCTCCAGGCATAACCAGCCTGCCCAAGGTTCGTCGTTATACGGCTTAATGTATTCTTCTCTTGTAAGTACCGGAATCCGACTTCCTTCTGTACGTACAATCCCGCGCTTCGTTACGGTGTAATCCTTGCCTTCCTCGTACACAACCGTGCCGTCATGATTCGTAATCTTTGTAATCTTCTTCGGGGTATAGAGCAAATTTCCGCCCCGCTCCTGCTTTTCCGCATCCTCGTAAAAGCATACGGACTCTTCCCAAATTTCGCCGCCCTTCCAAACCGGTGCAAGCCATTCGTTTAATCTGTTTTCCGCCATAACCCTTCTCCTTTTATTTCTTTTTCAGAAAATGATACTGCCCCGTTATCCTCGGGTGCCCCTTCGGACGTTCCCCCACATCCTCATGAAATGCCGCCCGCAGACCTCCGGTTAATTCCTTCATACATTCCGGGCAAAATCTGCCGTAGCGGATGGCGCAACCGCACCTCTCGCATTGCAGGAAAAACTTGCTACCCTCCGGGATCTCCAATCTCCCCTTTTTCAGGAAGTGCTTAATCACTTCCGTTTTTACCCCTGTAGCGGACGCAATCACCGGTGCCGGAGACGGTCCGTGCTCTCCGAGAAACTTCTTTACTTTACCGAAATCATCATACTCCCGACAACCGCAGGCTCTGCACTCATACTCGCCTCCGGAAAGGTAATACATCTTGCCGCCGCACTCATCGCACTGCACCGGACGGCTCTGTATAATCATGCGTTCCAAATTTTTCGAACGATCATTTTCCAGCATACCGTCACCTCCCTGTTCCGCAACTTCTATCGGTTCTATTATACTATATTTCCTTCCGTTGTACAATCAAAAACAGCAGTTTTACAACTGAGGAAGCAGAATTCTATCATTTTTGTTAGAATTATTTACATTTTCTTAAGACAGTGCTACACTAGGACCGTAGACCTACAGAAATGATTTCAACTTATAAGTATAGATAAGTAACACCCTAATAAGCTAACTACTAACTCAAAAATACCTCAAAAGTTCCCTTAAGTGGGAGAAACAGCACTTACCATTGATAAAGTGCTGTTTTTTCTTTGCTTTTTTATGCTTTTACCGCCCAGCGAAGCTTCGTGGACTTCGCCCTCGGATTCCTCTGGCATTCCGCCGCAGACGGTCGTATCACGTCCTCCGAGGCGTCGCTGTAAACACCCTCTTTTTTCAGCTGTTTGAAGGACTTCTTTACCAGCTGGTCCTCTCCCGAGTGGAAGGTCAGAATCGCCACCCGCGCCCCCGGCTTTAAAATTCCCGGAAGCTTTTCCAGAAATGCATACAGCACCTCAAACTCGCTGTTGACATCAATTCGAAGTGCCTGAAACACTCTGGCGCAGGACTTTTTTACAACCTCTTTATATTCCGCCGGCGGAAGCTTGCTAAGGGCCTCTTCGATGGCCTCACGAAGCTCTGTGGTAGTCTCAAACTTCGCCCCACGCTTCAGCTTCTGAAATACTGCTTTTGCAATCTGCTCCGCATAAGGCTCGTCGGAATTTTCCACCATCATACCGATAAACTCTTCCTTCGTAATACTGCGAAGCCGTTCCGACGCCGACTGCCCGTGCTCCGGGTCCAGACGTAAGTCAAGCGGTCCCTCCACCTTGTAGGAAAAGCCCCGCTCCGGATTATCGATCTGCATGGACGATACTCCCAGGTCTGCCAGTACAAAATCAAACTTCCCTGCCTTCTCTGCTACCTCATCAATATTGGCAAAGTTGGTCTGACAAATCGTCAGAATCTCTTCTCCGTATCCTTTATCCGCCAAACGCTTCTTCGTCTTTACAATCTCAATCGGGTCCACATCCAAAGCATACATATGACCTTCGCCCTCGAGTTTTGCCAGCATTGCACTCGTATGCCCGCCGTAGCCCAAGGTCGCGTCCAGACCTTGCTCACCCGGCTGAATTTTTAACACATCCAGTATCTCATCCACCATAATGGAAATATGCATGCCCGCCGGAGTACTGCCCTTACGGATGACCTTCTCGATGGTGTCCGCGTACTTCTCCGGATTGGCTTCCTTGTACTTTTCGTGGAACGCTCTCGGGTGAGTTCCTTTATAGCGCACCCGCCGCTTGTGAGGGGTGTCTGTGTTTTGTATGTTGTTCGGTTGGTTAGTGTCCAAATCATTCCTCCTATTTTGCGACAGCTCTCACACTACCGCATCAACTTTATTTTCTTCCTCTATCTGTTAAAATCACTTTTTCTCTGCCAATACCCTCAGTACCTCTTCCGGGTCTGTCGCCGACGCAAAGCCTTCTTTTCTCCAGTCTTCCTGCTCATTTTTCACAAACCACCCGGCCTGCAAGGTCTGCATTCCGAAGGCCCGGGCCGTTTCCAGCTCAAAACTTCCCCCATCCCCTACATACAAGCACTCCTCCGGTGCCAGATTAAGCTCCGCAAGACACCGTTCAAATATCTCATGCTCCGGCTTTTGTACGCCTTGCTCGCAGGAAAGCATCATCACATCAAAGCAAGGAGTCAGTACACCGGCACGAATGGCCTCCGCTTCTTCCAAAAAGCAGTTGCTGATAAGAGCAACCTTATAGCCCCGTTCCTTTAACTCCCGAAGCAGAGAAACGATCCGGTACTCCACCTTCTGCAGGCTTTCCGCCTTAAAGGCACGGCGCTTTTCCACCGCTTCCGGAATCCTCTCCGGATGTGCATAACTGGTACGTTCCCCGATCCAATAAAGAGACTCTTCAAAATCCATTTTCCCCTTACTGCGGGCCTCTTCCGTCTCGTGCCACAGCGGATAAAATTCATCGATATCCGCCCCCAGGTCCGCCGCAATGTTCCGTCCGAAATATCGCGGCACACTATGCAGTGTCACCAAGGTTTCAAACATGTCAAAGATAACTGCTTTCATGCTTCATGCTCCCTTCTGTAGTTTGTTCCCCAACACAGCTACAGTTTTTGCACTTTTATCGTTTCTGCAACTCATCCAAATTCTTGTTATACGCCGGAATAAATTCTTCCATAAAACAGTCCGCCTCCGGCAGCTCCATAGCATCAATAGATGCCTTCGTGGACTTGAGTGCGCTGTCAAACTCCTTGTTACCGGCCTTTTTCTCTTCCATACACTTAATAAGCGCGGAAAACTTGTCCGCCGCCTTTACCAGACGCCACAGATACGCATCCTCCTCCTGCTTAAAATACAGGCTGTGGAACTCCTCCCGCAAATCCTCCGGAAGCATGGTAAGCAGCGTCTCCGCCGCCGCATCCTCAATCTTATGGAACACGGTCTGTATGGTCTCGTTATAATACTTCACCGGTGTAGGCATATCACCGGTAATAATCTCCGTAGTGTCGTGGTACATGCCGATCAATGCCGCTTTACTTGCATCCAGATTCTTCCCGAAGCGTTTATTTCCGATGATACACAGCATATGAGCAATCATCGCCACCTCCAAAGAATGCTCGCAAATATTTTCCGTACAGGAATTCCGCATCAGCGCCCAACGGTCAATGTATTTCATGCGGGACATCATCGCGCAAAAATTACTTTCGTTTTTTCCCATAATTTATCCTCTTTTCCACTGTAACCAAAATCTCTTTTTCTCTATGTCGTTTCACAGGATACTACTTATCTTCCTCCTCTATTATGCAATAATCCCCAAGGGCTGTCAATCGAACACAACACTTTTCTTTTTAATTTCCTTTCTTTTGCAGGTATGCTTGCAACGTGTTTTTATTTATGTTACACTGCAAGCAGAGGGCATCGGAACATTTATCCCAGCCCCACAACTTTCTTCTCCCCGGGAGAAAACGAAAGGATACTACGCCATGAAAATCACAGCCTTACTGGAAAACACCACCGAGCGAAACGATATGCAGGTAGAGCACGGTCTCAGCCTTTACATCGAAACCGATACGCATAAAATATTATTTGACATGGGCCAAAGCAATTTGTTTGCAAAAAATGCCGAGACACTTGGCATTGACCTGTCCGCAGTGGACATCGCCGTGCTTTCCCACGGGCACTACGACCACGGCGGTGGACTGAAGACTTTTTTGTCTCTGAATGACAAGGCTCCTGTTTATATCAACCGTTTCGCCTTTGAACCTCATTTTAACGCGTCGGATAAGTACATCGGATTGGATGCGAGCCTCAAGACTACTCTTGTAGAACAAGATAGATTGCGCTTTACTGCCGAAACATGCACACTTGCGCCGGGTCTGACTCTGTTTTCCTGTAACGAACGCGCCCGTTCCTGCGACCTCGGAAGCTTCGGCCTGACGGTTTTGGATGGAAATAATCATGTGCCGGATGACTTTCGCCACGAACAGTACCTTTTGATTGAGGAAAAAGACCTACGGGTTCTCATCAGCGGTTGCTCCCACAAAGGCATTCAGAATATTATGGAATGGTTTTCTCCGGATGTCCTGGTAGGAGGGTTTCATTTCATGAAGCTGGATCCGGGCGACACCCTGGACACTGCCGCAAGGGCCTTAAATAAATATTCCACCCGCTACTTTACGGGCCACTGCACCGGCGAGGAGCAGTTTGCGTATCTAAAGGAACGGATGGAACGGTTAGAATATCTTTCCTGCGGAAAGACGATAGAGCTTTAGAAAACAAATGAAGCCGGACCCGCGCAATCCGAACACCGGGTAAAAAATACGCCCATAGGACTTTTGTTCCTTTGGGCGTTTGTTTTATCCTATCAGCACCCGGCACTTTGCTTCCGGGTCGTCCAGAATCAGTTTCCCTACCGCCGGAACTTTGATAGTTCCGGACTTCGGATTTTTTATACTGAGAATCGGCGCGGTAAGCTCCGCCTCCACCTCCGACTTTTCAAAGCTTAAATCCGCGTCAATCATCTCGCAGTTAATAAGCTTTAAATTCTTGCAGTAGCAAAACGGCTGGGTACCGGAAATCTTACAATTCTCAAAGGTAATGTTCTCCGCATACCACGCCAGATATTCACCCTCTACCACACAGTTTTTAATCACTACATTTTTCGCATGCCAGAAAGCATCCTTCGTATGTAACACACAATCTTCAATCACCGCATTCTCCACGTACTGGAAGGAATACTTTCCGGTAAACTCCACGTTCCGAAACTCCAAACCGGAAGAACGCATCATGAAATACTCTCCTGCCGCAGTACTGTCCTCCACACAGATGTTGTTCACCGACCACCCAAACTCCGGAGACACAATATCACTGTTCCGAATCGTAATATCTCCGCACTCACGCATAGCCTTTACTCCGTGAAGCTTGGAGTCCGTAATCTCTATTTTCTCGGAATACCAGAACGCCGCACGACAAAGCTCCGTCAGCTCCGTATTTTTCATAGTCACCCCGATATCATGCCAAAACGGATACCGAAGATTCCACACGCAACCGTCCACCGTCACGTTCCGACTCTCCTTAAAGGCACTCTCGCCGTCCGCCGGACCCTCAAACTTACAATTCACAACCGTCACATCGGAACTACCGTAAAACTCACGCTCTTTATCAAAGATTTGATTTTCCACTCGCATCATAACTTCATCCTTTCAACACGCCGGTTGCCTCGTTTTTTCTCTCCATAGAAGTTTATCTTCGCAGCTGTTCACATTTATTTAAAAATATGAACAAATCGTTTTATCAACCCTCCGGCGCACTCTTTTTCTCTCTTGTCCTTGTTTTTCTTCTTTTTCACTTATATCATACTTTTACGGAAAATGCAACCTTTTTTGATAGCATTGGATAAAATGAACACTTTGCTTGCACGCAAATAAAAAAACCGAAAGAAAACTCTTTCGGTTTTTAACAGGGGCAGTAGGATTCGAACCCACGACCTGCGGTTTTGGAGACCGTTATTCTACCAGCTGAACTATACCCCTATATGCAATTTTGACTGCCTCACTATATTACAATGTTTTTTCTGAAATGTCAAGTAGTTTCTAAAAAAAGTACACAAAAGCGCTCTTGCAATTTACGATACTTCCGTAAATCACAAGAGCAACACTGAGCCTTACTTAGATGCTAAAAACTCGTTAATCTGGTTTACCAGCTCGTCAGCATCGATTCCGTGTACCATGCACGCCATCTCCAGGCTCTCACCCTGAGCGGACGGGCATCCGATGCAATGCATACCTGCAGCGAACAAAATCTCCACGATTCCCGGATCTACCTGAATCAACTGTGCAATAATCATATCCTTACTTACCTGCATTTTTATTCTCCTTTCATTCTACGCATTCCCCGTACACTGCGGTCACCGAAAAATGCACCTTATTCTGACTCCATGTGTTCAAGTATACACAACCTGTCCTCTTTCGTCAAGGGCGAACCTTTGGAAGATTTCACACAAATATCCGATGATTTTCACTTTCTCCATCCTTATCCTTCCCTTCCAGGCTTCTTCTCACATTCCGAAAAAAGGTACTTGTATTATTTGAAATTATATATTACAATAGAGGCAGATAAATAATAAAGGAGGATATCACAATGGCATATAAGATTTCTGATCAGTGCATCAGCTGTGGCGCTTGCGCAGCAGAGTGCCCGGTAGGAGCAATCAGCGAGGGAGCTTCCCAGTACGAGATCGACGCAGACGCATGCTTAGATTGCGGCGCTTGTGCAGCTACCTGCCCGACTGAGTCTATTTCTCAGTAATTTCGAGCAAACAAATCAAAACGCTTCACCTTCACCGGTGAAGCGTTTTTGTCTTTTGTAGGTTTTCTTTTGTATGTATGAAATACCGGTCTCCCGGTGATTTCTCTATTCCAGAGTTGCTGCTGCCGCTCTCTCGTAGATTTCGGTTACTGCTGCCTTATCAAGCTCTACATAACCGCCTCTGGTGCCGTCGCCGATACCGAACAATTCCACAAGACGCGGAATATCTTCTCTCTTTGCACCCAGCTGCTCAAAGTTAATCGGCATACCGATGGAAGCCAGGAATCGGCGGAACGCCTTTACACCCTCCAATGCGGTCTCCTTCGGATTCGCAAAGTTCATCTGACAGCCGAAGACACGTACCGCCATCTGTGCCATACGCATCGGGTCGTGATGGTCTGCCACATAGGTCATCCAAGCCGGCATAATTACCGCAAGACCTGCGCCGTGTGCACAGTCATACAATGCGGAAAGCTGATGCTCGATGCCATGGCTGTTCCAATCCTGTGCTCTACCCACACCGACGATATTGTTATGTGCTACCATGCCGGCCCACATGATATTTGCACGGGCCTCATAGTTGTGCGGATCCGCAATGACACGCGGAGTCTCCTTTACCATAGTCAGAAGCACTGCCTCACACAGACGGTCGGTCACTTCCACCTCCGGAGTATTGGAGAAATAACGTTCAAATACATGAGCCATAATGTCCGTCGCACCGCATGCGGACTGATACGCCGGAAGAGTCTCGGTCAGTGCCGGATTCAGCACAGAGAACTTCGGTCGGAGACAATCTCCGCTGGCACCACACTTCTGTAAGGTGGACTCTTTCGTAATAACCGTATCCGGAGAACCTTCGCTGCCTGCTGCCGCAATGGTAAGCACCGTACCTACCGGAAGTGCGGCCTGCGGACGACTGCCGGAATAGAAATCCCAGAAATCTCCCTCGTACGGTACACCCATAGCAATTGCCTTTGCGGAGTCAATGGAGCTTCCGCCGCCTACCGCCACGATAAAATCCACACCTTCCTCACGGCACAAATCAATGCCCTGGTATACCAAACCGTCTCTCGGATTCGGTTGTACTCCGCCGAGCTCCACATAAGGAATCTTCTCCTCATCAAGAGCAACCTTTACTCTGTCCAAAAGTCCGGAACGAACCACGGAACCGCCGCCGTAATGAAGCAACACCTTGCTTCCGCCGAAACGCTTAACAAGTCGTCCTGTCTCTGCCTCCTGGCCTTTGCCGAATGCGAAATAGGTCGGACTGTAAAAAGTGAAATTATTCATATGGATACCTCCTTATTTACTATTTTACACTATATCATAATTCGTCTTTCTTTGCAATGTCTTTCTGTGAGATTAGCAAAAACCGGCAAAAAGGCACCTCCGCTCATTCGAAGATGCCTTATGTTAATTTTTCTATAAATATTACTTTTCTTATGCCGTTTTTCCTGAAACATCCGCTGACCTTTCGCGCAAAAACTCACTTAATGCCGGCACACTCTTTCTCGCAACTACTCTATCCCAGATACTTCTTCACATATTGTCCGGTATACGATTTCGGATTCTTTGCAACCTCCTCCGGCGTCCCCTGTGCTACCACGGTACCACCCTTATCGCCGCCTTCCGGACCGATGTCTATGAGATAATCCGCCGTCTTAATTACATCCAGATTATGCTCAATAACCAGCACTGTATTTCCTCCCTCGGTGAGACGCTGTAAAATCTCAATGAGCTTATGCACATCCGCAAAATGAAGCCCCGTAGTCGGCTCATCCAGAATGTAAATCGTCTTACCGGTACTGCGTCGGGACAACTCCGTTGCCAGCTTAATACGCTGCGCTTCACCGCCGGATAAAAGGGTGGACGGATGTCCCAGCTTCAGATAGGACAAACCTACATCATTCAACGTCTCGATTTTCTTACGGATGGACGGCACGTTCTCAAAAAACTTTACCGCTTCCTCCACGCGCATCTCCAGTACATCATAAATCGTCTTGCCCTTATACTTCACTTCCAGAGTCTCGCGGTTATACCGCTTACCTCCGCATACCTCACACGGCACAAAAATATCCGGTAGGAAGTTCATCTCGATTTTCAAAATACCGTCGCCGCTGCAGGCTTCGCAACGGCCTCCCTTTACGTTAAAGCTGAACCGCCCTTTGCTGTAACCGCGCAGCTTCGCATCCGGGGTACTTGCAAACAAATCACGAATCTGATCAAACACTCCTGTATAGGTAGCCGGGTTGGAACGCGGCGTACGCCCGATCGGAGACTGGTCGATGTTGATAACCTTATCCAACTGCTCGATTCCTTCGATTCCGTCATGGTCTCCCGCTAAAATCCGAGCACGATTCAAACTCTTTGCCAGATGCTTATACAAAATCTCGTTCACCAGAGAACTCTTACCGGAACCGGACACGCCGGTCACACAAGTAAACACACCCAGCGGAATATCCACGTCAATGTTTTTCAGGTTATTCTCACGAGCACCCTTCACCTTCAAAAAGCCTGTCGGTTTCCTACGCTTTTTCGGAACCGGAATCTGCAATTTTCCGGACAAATATGCACCGGTTATAGACTCCGGCACCTTCATAATTTCCTCTGCGGTACCCTGTGCAATGACCTCACCGCCGTGGTCACCAGCACCCGGACCGATATCAATAATGTGGTCCGCCGCATACATGGTATCCTCGTCATGCTCTACCACAATCAAAGTATTTCCCAAATCCTTCAGATGCTTCAAGGTCTTCAGAAGCTTGTCATTGTCCCTCTGATGCAACCCGATACTCGGCTCGTCCAGAATATAGGCAACGCCCACCAGTCCGGACCCGATCTGAGTCGCCAGACGGATACGCTGTGCCTCACCTCCGGACAGAGACGCCGTAGCTCTGGCCAAGGTCAGATAATCCAGGCCCACATCCATCAAAAAGCCCACGCGGGCACGAATCTCCTTTAACACCAACTCACCAATCTGTTGCTGACGCTCCGTCAGTTCCAGCTCCTGCATAAAGGTATACAAATCCCGCACGGAGCACTCGGTCACCTCGGAAATATTCCGTCCGCCCACCGTTACCGCCAGAGACTCCTTCTTCAAACGCTTGCCTTTACACATCTTACACGGCGTGGTCCGCATAAAGGTCTCGTACTCCTGCTTTGTGGTATCCGACGCCGTCTCCCTGTATCTGCGCTCCACATTCTTAATCAGGCCCTCAAAGGCCACATCATATACACCCTGGCCCCGCTGGCTTTGATAATGCACCTTTACTACACGACCGCCGGTACCGTAATAAATCATATCCTGAATGTCCTTCGGAAGCTTCTCAAACGGGGTTTTCAAGTCAAACTTATACTCCTTTGCCAATGCAGTGAGCGTGCTGCCGGTATAACTGGACGGATCCGTAGCCGACTGCCAACCCAGCACCGCAATGGCACCCTCCGCAATACTCATGGACTTGTCCGGAATCAATAAATCCTCGTCAAACTCCATCTTCACGCCGATACCGTGACACTCCGGGCAGGCACCGAACGGATTGTTAAAGGAGAATACGCGCGGCTCAATCTCATCAATGCTGACACCGCAATCCGGACAGGAAAAGCTCTCGGAAAAGCGAATCGGCTCTCCGTCAATCACGTCCACAATCAAAAGACCTTCACTCAGACGCAGGACGCTGTCGATGGAATCCCGCAAACGTTGCTCCACACCTTCCTTTATCACCAGACGGTCTACCACAATCTCTATGTTGTGCTTGATATTTTTCTCTAATTTAATCTCCTCGGAAAGCTCATACTGCTGTCCGTCCACAATGACGCGGACATAGCCGCTGCGCTTCGCCTGCTCGAATATCTTCGCATGCTCACCCTTACGGCCCCGCACCACCGGCGCCAAAAGCTGAATCTTCGTACGCTCCGGCAACTGCATAATCTCGTCGGACATCTCATCCACGGTCTGCTTCTTAATGACTTTACCGCACTCCGGACAGTGCGGAATACCGATACGGGCATAGAGCAGACGGAAATAATCGTAAATCTCCGTCACCGTACCTACTGTGGAACGAGGGTTGCGGTTGGTGGACTTTTGGTCAATGGAAATGGCCGGAGAAAGTCCCTCAATGCTTTCTACATTCGGCTTCTCCATCTGCCCCAGGAACTGTCTCGCATAAGAAGAAATAGATTCCATATAGCGGCGCTGTCCTTCCGCATAAATCGTATCAAAGGCAAGGGATGACTTACCGGAACCGGACAAACCGGTCAACACCACAAACTCATCCCGCGGAATATCCACATTGATTCCCTTTAAGTTATTCTCCTTCGCACCCCGTATTTTGATAAACTTCTTTTCCGACATAACATGTCCTCTTTCTTACAAATTTCTCTTACTCCAGCATCTTTTTCTTAAGTTCAAACAACTGGTCACGCACCTTTGCCGCCAGCTCGAAGTTCAACTCCGCAGCCGCCGTATTCATCTGCTTCTGCAGCTTCTTCTCCAAAGCCTGCAGCTCCTTCTTCGACATGGACTCCATATCCTTTTCGATACCCTGAGTAATCTCTTCGGCCTTCTTGGAAATGGTAATCAGCTCACGCACCGCCTTCTTAATGGTTTGCGGCGTAATCCCGTGCTCCTCGTTGTACGCCTGCTGGATGGCGCGACGACGTTCCGTCTCGGAAATCGCTTTTTTCATGGAATCCGTCATTACATCCGCATACATCACTACCCGACCTTCCGCATTACGGGCCGCACGTCCGATGGTCTGAATGAGAGACGTCTCCGAACGTAGGAATCCCTCCTTGTCCGCATCCAAAATCGCCACCAGGCTCACCTCCGGAATATCCAGACCCTCTCGCAATAGGTTGATACCAACCAGAACATCAAACACATCCATACGCATATCACGAATAATCTCAGAACGCTCCAGCGTATCGATATCGGAATGTAAATACTTCACCCGGATGCCAACCTCACGGAGGTAATCCGTCAAATCCTCCGCCATACGCTTCGTCAAAGTGGTAATCAGCACCTTGCTCTTTTTATCCAGTTCTTTACGAATCTCACCAAGCAAATCGTCAATCTGCCCCGCAGTCGGTCGCACCGACACCTCCGGGTCCAAAAGTCCCGTCGGACGAATCACCTGCTCCGTACGGAGAAGCTCATGAGTCTCCTCGTACTCCGACGGCGTTGCGGAAACAAACATCATCTGGTTAATCTTGCTCTCAAACTCTCCGAAATTTAACGGCCGGTTGTCCAGCGCCGACGGCAAACGAAATCCATAGTCTACAAGTGTAGTCTTTCTTGAACGATCTCCCGCGTGCATACCGCGAATCTGGGGTATGGTAATATGGGACTCGTCCACAATAATCAAAAAGTCATCCGGAAAATAATCAATCAGCGTGTGCGGCGTTGCACCTGCCGGCAAACCCGCCAAATGTCGGGAATAATTCTCGATTCCCGAACAAAAGCCCAGTTCCCGCATCATCTCCACATCAAAAGCGGTACGCTCACCGATACGCTGCGCCTCAATCAATTTATCTTCACTCTTAAAAAATTGCACCCGGTCAATCATTTCCGCTTCAATATCAAGCAAGGCACGGTTCATCTGCTCCTGCTCCACCACGTAGTGGGACGCCGGAAAAATCACCGTATGCTCCAGCGTACACTTAATCTCACCGGTCAGCACATCAATCTCCGAAATCCTGTCCACTTCGTCTCCGAAAAACTCCACGCGCAAAGCCGTATCCGCGGAAGAAACCGGGAAAATCTCCACCACGTCGCCCCGCACCCGGAACGTACCGCGCTTAAAGTCCATATCGTTTCGCGTATACTGAATATCAATCAAACGCCGCAGCACATCGTCTCTGTCCTTCTGCATCCCCGGACGGAGATTCACCGTCATATTCTGATAATCAATCGGGCTGCCGAGACCGTAAATACAGGAAACGCTGGCCACAATGACCACATCCCGACGCTCGGAAAGAGCCGCCGTGGCCGAGTGACGCAGCTTATCAATCTCATCGTTAATCGCCGAATCCTTCTCGATATACGTATCCGTAGACGGTACATAGGCCTCCGGCTGGAAATAATCGTAGTAGGACACAAAATACTCCACCGCATTCTCAGGGAAGAACTCCTTAAACTCTCCGTAGAGCTGGGCCGCCAGGGTCTTATTGTGCGCTATTACCAAAGTCGGTCTATTTAGTTTTTCAATGACATTTGCCATGGTAAATGTCTTACCGGAGCCGGTAACACCAAGCAACGTCTGGAATTGATTGCCTTCTTCAAAACCTCGCACTAGGTCCGAAATCGCCTGCGGCTGGTCGCCGGTGGGCGCGTAGTCGGAATGTAAAATGAATCTATCCATAAAGATCTCCTCATTTATTATATCACAGTTACTCGTACCATCTCTCTCTTCCAACTGGTACTCCCCAATCATACTCTCCGTCCAAGTTTAGTTTACCATCGTACCTCATCGCGCGTTCTTCTAATGTTTTATGCTGAAATGACCGTTCTTCAGAAAACTTGATTTCTTGATGAATTCCTGTTTCTTCTTTCTGTCCCGGCATAACAAACACCCCTTTTTCAGCCCATTGCCTTTACCGAACATACATTCTCTTTATCCTTACTATATCACACATTTTTTTAAATGTACAGCAAAAATTAAAGAAAAACCGCTGTAATTTTCCTCCACAGCAGTTTTCCCACTATTATTATCCTACCACTTCTTTTCTTATACTTTCCCCTACAACCAAATCGCCTCATTTATCGTACTCTGCACCTGCACGTTTTCCACACAGACCAGCTTAACGAGCAGCCAGGCCCGTTCTTCCTCCGTAAGCTCCCGAAGTTTTTCCGCTTCTTTGGAACTCACAAGGCGTTCCGAAATGCTTTCGATGGCGTCCATTTTGCTTTGTGCCATAATGACGAGGTTTTCCCAGTTTCTCAGTTTCTCCTGCATAGCTTTATATAACGCCTCTTTGGAACTTTCTCCCACCATGACATCCTTGATTTCATCCAGAGAAAAGCCCAAGGCCTTCAGTTCCAGTAATGCGGCCAATTGGTGTAGCTGGTCCGGTGTATAGTAACGATAGCCGGATTCGGGATCAATATAAGCCGGTACCAGAATCCCCTTCTTTTCATAGATACGCACCGCCTTTACGGAAATCTGAAAGAAATCCGCCACTTCTCCGATTTTCAGTAACACTGCTTCTGCATCTTCCTCTATCTGGTTCTCCTCATGTATCTCTTCATTCTTCTGTTCCATAGATTTCCTCCATCCGTTTCAATCCCACACTGTTTTTTCTTACCTCCGCATAGGAATTCAGCCACATCATGCTTCCCATCAGCATTCCGCCCCGGTACTGAAATGCTTCGGTTAAAGTTCCGAAGTCCAGTTCTCCTGTGCTTATCATCTCACATCCCAGGCAAAATAGCAAGAGATATCCGCCCCGACTTAACAGCATCTGTAACAGTTCTCCCAAGGTTTTTCTCACATTGCTACTCAGGCGGGCCTTCACGATAGAAAGACTGCTTTCCCTGTACCGCGCAAGCAACAACTCCTCCGCCTCGTACAACCGTATGGTATCCCCGCACTCCACCGTGGTTTCCAGATAAACCGTGGCTTGTTCCATGGTTTCCTGTGCCTCCCCTGCCAGCAGCTCCATAGGTCGCACCACAAACCGTTGTCGCAAAAACACATGGGGCACCAATACCGCCAGTTCCACCGACAACAAAAGCAAGCTGATTCTTCCGAACAGCACCGCCGTCACCGCAACCCGGACCGTTGCAAACACCAGATGCGGCAAATTTAACGCCCCTGTCAGAAGATTCAAGGTCATGGTCACGTCGCTGTTTAACCGTGTCAGCCATGCACCGGTAGTCTTTTCTTCGATTCGTTCCATAGGCAACCTTAACATAGACTCAAATAAAAACTGCTTCAGTTTTCCCACCAGCTTTGCGGAAAACACGGCAAACTGCCCCCACAACGTTCCGTTATAAAGAAACAGGCACAAAGTTGCCACACCGAACAGCGCGCAGGTCATCCATAATCCTCTTTCGTCTCCCCCTTCAATCGCCCGAAACACGTGCCGCAAAAAAAGGGCGTTGATGATACATAACACCGTATCCACCGGACATCGTAGCAAGAGCAGGACACAATAGGTCACTGCTCCGCCCAGGCGCCCGAACACCCGGCTAAGACTCTTTCTCAAACAGCTTTCCCTCCTTTAACACCAGTATTCTGTCATAATTTTGTATCGTTTCTTCCCGGTGTGTCACATGAATCACCGTCTTCCCTTCCGTCAGGCGGTCCATGGCCCGCAAAAGTGCCTCTGCCATCTCCCCGTCCAGTGCAGAGGTCGGTTCGTCCAACAGCACCACCGGCGCATCCTTTGCAATGGCCCTTGCTATGGCAATCCGTTGTGCCTGTCCACCGGAAAGATTGCCGCCCCGTTCTCCCACAAGGCTGTCAAGCCCATCCGGCAACTCTCTCACCCATTCTTCCAGTTGTGCGGCCCGCACCGCTTCCCACACTTTTTCCTCCGCCATCGGATGGCCGCATGTAATATTCTCCCTTATGGGCAAGGGAAACAGCCCCGGGGTCTGCATGACCATGGCCACCTGCTTCCGTATACCTTCCGGCGCACACTCTCCCGCCACCTCACAAAAACCTTCCTTTACCGGATACAGTCCCGCAAGAATCTTTAACAGCGTGCTTTTTCCGCAGCCACTGACTCCTAAAATTCCGATGTGTTCTTTTTCACGAACCGTTAGCGAAATCTTATCCAAAATCTTTTTCTCTCCGTAGCTAAAACTAATCTCCCGTAACAGCACACTCATGTTCCCGCTCTCCTTCCGTCTCCATGCTCTCCCATACCCGTTCCAAATTCCCGCAAAAACGTCTGAAATTCGCCAGATGCACCGAAATATTAATCATCACCCCGGACACATTCCCCGACAGATTAATAAACACATACAACATCCCGATGGAAAGCGTTCCCTTAAAAACCATCCTGCCTCCCACCAACATCAACAACACCAGCGGAATACAGGACAGCATACCCGAAACCGACATCAGCCTTGCTTTCGTTTTCTCCTGCGTTACCACCGCATTCTTCCATCCGTCAATCCGCGACCTGTAACTCTCTTTCAACAGCCCTTCCGCCGCATAAATCCGCACCACCGGAAACAGGGAAAGAAGCGTCCCCGCCACTCCGTTCATCTTCTTTTGCTGCTCCTGTTCCCTCTTGGTATAACGGTAAATTACCTTACCGGAAAGTGTAGTATACACCGCCATTCCCGCCACGGGAATCAGATACAAAAGCGTCAGCTTTGCATTCTGCGTCAGCAAAAACACCAAGTTAAACACAAAATTGACAACCGTGGTACACAGCGTAAATAAATTGTCCGATATGTAACGGTTAATATCCTCCATCTCGTTTTGCTGGACGGAAATCAATTCCGCCGAGTTTTCTTTCGCAAGGTCAGCATAATCTCTTCTCATTGTCACCCTTGCCAGCCTCATGCGCAAATCATGCACCGCATATTCTCCCGCATAACCGGCAAAAAACTGCATTGCTCCCTGGAACAATGCCGCCGTCACCAGGAATCCGACACACCATGCAACGCAGGACCCTTCCAATCCGCTTCCCGCCTGTACGCCGTCAATCATCACCGCCAGATTCTTATTCCACAATAATGTACTGACGACCGAGCCCACACAGCAAAGCAAAGTCAATAGAACGGTTCCTTTCCGATTTTGGAATAGTTTGAATACAAAGGTCATCCCCTCATCTCCCTCTCTTTCTTTTCTCCGGGTACAATCTTCCGTCCTTCTGACCTCATCTTAAACTATGTCCTCGGGACAGAGTCAAGAGCGTTACATTTTTAATTAACAAAAGGCAGTGACATCTACGATTGAAAACCGTAGGTATCACTGCCCAACTGTTAAAAACCTTCCTTATCTTTTCATCATCACAAGCGGATGGTATTCCTCTTGCCGATACACTTTTCTTCCATTACTCCGTAAACGCCTCTGTCCAGTACTGCTGGTTATAAATGTCCGTGAAGCGGAAGGTTACCTTTACATCCCCTTCACCTACATCCACGTTGCTGATAAGCATGTTGTCCGTTACCGTCATCTGCTCGCCCAGATAGTAGCTGTCCATGTACTCGCCGTCGTAGGAATAGTAGTCACACAGGAAATCCAAGGTGTCACCCACCTGAAGTTCACCCATCGCCTTTGCCACGGTCTCCGTCTCACCCTCGGTGTATACGGCACGTGCCCCCGCGATGTAACCGTAAGGATTTGCATTATCAAATACCAAAATGAGGTCCACACGATTGCCGTTTAACAACGCCGGTACGCGACCGGTAATACTGTAATTCACGCCGTCGTCCATGGTATCCAGATAGTAGTACGCCACCGGTTGACCGTTGATGGCAAGCCAGGTACGGTCCGTATCACCGATTAAATCACCGTTTTTATCAAACTCAAATACATTGTCAAATCCTAAATCCACATAGCCTTCGCCGTCGTCATAGAACATATTCATCTCAAGGCCGTGTACCAGACTCCACTGCGCCTCGGAAAGATGCAATACTCTCTGTCCCGCACTGTTTTCGGTCCACACAAGTGCGGATGCGTCAAAGTAATTGTTGGACAGGTAGGTTGCCATGGCATCCGTATCCATTTCGCTTTCGCTGAAGAAATCGATATTTCCTCTGTCCAGGCCCTCGATATTTCCCCGGTTGCTTAAAAAGCTGCCAAGCAAGCTTCCGATAAGATCGGCACTGCCGCCGGAGCTGCTCTGACTGCTGCCACCGCCAAGCAAGTTACCCAATAAGGACGGCAACGCAGAGGTGGTACCGCCGGCAGAGGTCTGACCGCCCACTTCGAGGCTGGCAAACTCCTGAATACAACGGGCATATTCCTTATCCATTCCGATTGCTTCATAGGTATCCACCACGTTATCTACCGCAGATACCTTCTTATACGGGAAGTAAATGGACAAACCATAAGCATTGGTCATGTCGCTTGACGTACGGTTGTACTTAACGGCAGCAAGCAAGGTCTCCGCCAACTCTTCTCCCGCCTCGGTTCCCATATTCTTTGCCAAATGTACCAGGTCCACCTGGTCGATAGCGGATGCCTGGGCAAATTCTCTTGTATTGTAACGGGCATCGGACACCGTCTTATACCCGTCATTTTTAATCAGCTGACTGGCAGACTTGGAAAATGCCTTAAAATCTTCCGGTACCGTTTTTTCCAGCTCCGCCAAATCCACTACGGAAAGAGTGGTCTTCTGGCCTCTGCACTTTACCGCGCAGGTTTCTACAAAATCATCTACAATGTTCTTACCGATATCAAGAGTTGCCATGGATGTATCCGCACCCAGCGCCGTCAGCCAGTCGGTGTAGTACCAACCCACACCCGGCTCCGTCTCCTCGGAAGCAATCATGTAATCCGCATAATCGGTCAGCATAAGCGCTGTTTCCAACGTTGCCATCAGGCAGGCGTCAAAGCCCACAAAATCAAAGGTTACGCCGCTCTTTTTCAGTGCCTGGTTGATTTCGGACAAATCCATGGAACCGGACGTTTTAAACTTCTCATCATAACCGTAGCCGTTGATGGAACCGGAACCGTGGTCCCAGAAAATCAGCTGATTACGGTTCGCCGGATAATTTTCATCACACCACTTAATAAAGCCGGTCAAAGTATTCGGGTCAGTCATGGAAACGGCCTTATACTCCTTGAGCAGCTGCATCTTTCCGTCCTTTATCCGGTAAATCTGGTTCTTGGTACTGCTCACCACATTGTTCTGCCACTTAGAGCAACCGCCGGTATACACCAACAGGTTGATATTCTCGCCCAAATCTGCGGCAAGCATCTCCTGCAAATCGGAAGTTCCCATACCCGCACGGGACTCCAGGTCGGTACCGCACATATACACCATAATCGTTACTTCATCTTTGCCCTTACCGAGAATCTCGGTGCGTTTTTCTCTGGCACCCTTTGCCACGGTAGTATTCAACTTACTCGTATTACTTTCCAAATCCCAACCGGTGCTGGTGGTACCACTGTTTAAGCCCCCCAGCAATGTGCCGAGATTTCCCAAACTGCTCAAATCTCCCAACACAGAAGAACCACCGCCGGAGGAACCGCCTCCAAGCAAATCTCCCAGTACAGAGGACCCGCCTCCTGACGAATCTCCGGAATCGGAGCCGCCCCCGAGCAATCCCGCCAGGCCGCCTCCGCCGCCCAAAAGCAGCACAGCTACCACTATAATAATCATCAACATGGAGCCTTTTCCGCCGGAGGAACGGGTTCCTCTGCCGGAATAACCGCCACCGCTGCTACTCATGCTTCCGCTCGGTCTGCTGTCTCCTACCGGCCCGGTTCCAAGGCCGCTGCCGCGACGTTTTACGCCCTTGCTGCCCCCGGTCACATATTTTTGTCTGGCTCTCGGTCTGTTATTTGCCATAATTTAACCCTCGCTTTTGTAAAATTTCCTTCCGGATATCCTTTTCCATAGCATATCACATTTTGGGCAAAAAAGAAAATCCTTTTTTCCCTTTCTATATATCGTCCCTTCCTGCCGTTTTCTGAATTAATTTTTGAAATCACATTGCACTCCGTAGAAAAATAAGGTAAGATAACACCAGAAGACGCATTTGGAGCGCCATCCCGCGCTCCAAATACATTTGAAGACCAAAGGAGATTCTTATGAAGAAATCATTATTCTTTTTACTTATGGCTGCTGCACTGACACTGGCAGGCTGTAGCAGCAAGCCGGTAGAACCGGCCGTTGACAACACACAACACACGCCGGCACCGACCGCTTCTCTTGATGAGACGGAGGCCCCGGATGCCACGGCAACCCCGGAACCGACCAATACGCCGCGTCCGACCAAGACGCCACGCCCAACACCGACCAAACGACCGACCTCTACACCGGTTCCGACGGTTACACCGGAGCCGACACCGATTCCGGTAACTCCGACTCCGCCGCTTTTTACTTATGACAGAGCGCGTACTTACACGAATAATGCACCGTCAAAAAATATGCCGAACTATTTATATAACAACGACGCACCGCAAGGCTCCGTCATCAACTTTACCTATGAAACAAGAAATCACAAAGTCGATAACGGTAAGGTGTATCAAAAATCCGCACTGGTTTACCTTCCGGCCTCCTATGACGAAAACGACACCGAGACCAAGTACAATGTGCTGTACCTGATGCACGGCGGCGGAGATTCTCCGAAGTGGTTTTTAGGCGGTGAGGGCTTAAAGAGCAAGTTTACCCGTATGCTGGACCATATGATTTATACCGGCGAAATCGAGCCGATGATTGTCTGTGCCGTATCCTACTACACCGAGTACAGCAACGACGCCACAAGAAACTGTCTGGACTTCCACTATGAATTGATGAACGATGTGGTTCCGGTGCTGGAGACCAGGTTCCATACTCACGCAGAGGATGTAACTCCGGCAGGCTTGGCAGCCTCCAGAACCCACCGTGCCTTCGGTGGATTCTCCATGGGCGGCGTTACCACCTGGTCCGTATTTGAGCATTGTCTGAATGAATTTGCCTACTTTATGCCGATGAGCGGCGACTGTTGGGCTATGGGTATGACCGCAGGCAGCAGTAAAGCAACGCAGACCGCACAACATTTGGCAGATAAAGTAGCCGAAAGCGGAAAGAATGCAGAGGAGTTCTTTATCTACTCCGGTTGCGGCACCAGCGATTCCGCCAACCCGAACTTAACGCCGCAGATCAATGCCATGAAGCTTCTCACGGATACCTTCCAGTACTGTGACAACTTCGCCAACGGCAATCTGTACCAATGTATCGTACCGGGCGGGCATGACGTTAACTCCGTCAATCAGGTACTGTACAACGGTGTACCGAAGCTGTTCCACTAATCCATTATATTCCTTTTTACTTTTATCATAGAGGGTACTCTCCGCGCCATTTGGCAAGGAAGTTCCCTCTATGTTTTTTTCGGATTTTACTACACATCCTTTCCTTAATATTTTCTTACATTTTTCTGAATTGTTTCTTTTATATATTCTTTTTGTATTGCATTTACATTTTTTCGGTGTTACAATGCGTTTTGTTAATTAGGTGAGGTGTTATATTTTCCTTTCTGTATTCTACAGGAAGCTCTATTCGGCCGTCTTCGGCTTACAATCCATTCTATTTTATTGCACCAAAAAACGATTAACAGGGTTCGAGTGAAATTAAAAAGAAAGGAGGGTTCGCATTTTTAGGGCGGGATAGGCTTCATTTGACAAAGAAGCAAGTTTTTCATTATTCAAAAAAGAAAATTAAACAAACGAGAAGCAAAGGAGACGAATGAAATGAAAAATTTATTAACAAAGGGTATTGTAGGATGCCTGATTACAGCGCTGTTGTTATGGACAACCGCACCGGCTATTGCACATGCTGCAAAGGAAGGGGACAAAAAATCTACTACTGTTATGTATTCTCTTGATGAAATCAACGATATCTGCAACAATTTTGAAAGTTTAAAAGATGCAAAACCAGGTAGCGGAATCGCAAAAGTTTTCAGTACCGCGCTCGGGAAATTCAATCCGGTAGCTAAAATAGTAGGACCGTTATATTCCGGCACATGTTCCTTCCTTACGTACGAATGTAAGCAAGAATACAACTTCTACAAATCCGTACGCGATAACATGATTAAGAAGGGATCCACTCATGTCACCATCAAATATACCTCCAAATACTGTGTATATAAGATGTATTGGGAAAAGTTTTATAGCTGGCGTGTAATAGACAAAGCCGCCATCAATTACTATACTTACAAGTAAAAACTTACATAGGGAGTAGCAAAGAACATTTAAATAAACTAACGGTGCCCTCATTCCTACGAGGACACCGTTTTTGTATTATTTGCCTACCGCCCGTTTATGTATCTCTTCCGTCGCAAAGGAAATCTTCGTAATGGCGTCTCTCTTCGTAAGATAACACCAGAAGCTGTCATCCGGAATCGAAATATCCACACAATCACCTCTGCCCAGATAATCGTACTCGATGTGCATGCTCTCCAGGCTCTTTGCACTGCGACGAAGCACATAGGGTTCTCCGTAATAGTTGCACTCTATCCGCGTTTCCTCCGGGGTCTGAATCAGCTTTCCCATCCCCTGCTTATAAAACTTCCAGGCATTCGGCAAAGTCTCAATCCGCACGTCATCCTCAAAATAGTAGGTACCGTTGTTGATTTCCTCTCTCACGCAAGCCCGCTCCCAGTTGCTCCAGTCCGGAATATGAGCAAACTCCGTCTCACCTTCTAATGCATGCAACTGGCCGTACTCATCCATTTCCCAAGTCTTCTTACAACAATTACACCAAAGCTTCGTCCCTGCGGACTCGGTCTGATGCTCCGTCTTACAGGCCGGACACTTGTACAAAAGCGCATGCAGCCCATCCGCACGGCCCGGATGGTCGATTTTGATTTTGTTGTCCCGTTGCCACGCATAATCATCGTAGCGGAAGCTTTCCGCAATCCGCGCATTGATTTCCTCCACGGAAAGAGACTTTGCTTCCTCTGCGGTAATAATCGGCTTCATCTGCGCTTCCACAAAGGTCTTTTTATTCTTCTTATTCCATTGCGGACAGGTCACAAAATTCCCGTGAATCATCAGTACCACTACCGGAACTCCTAAAAGTCGCACCATTTTCCCGAGAGAGTCCGGCAAATACGAAGTACATCCGTCCAGAGAATACCGGGCCTCCGGAAACAGGACAAAGATATTTTTAAGCTTATCCACGCAGTACTTCATATTCTTCACCAAATGCAAATCCGTAATGAACTTCCGGGTTCCCAGCACGCCGAGAGACCGCATCAGCGGCTCCGTGTAAGTCTTAAAGCCCTCCAGCGTCATGACGTTATTCACCTTGTACGGATGGGTCCCCTTAAGCATCAGATTAAAATCCACCATGGAAGAATGGGTCACCAAAAGCAAATACGGCTTTCCTTCAATCTCCTCCATCCCCACCTTGGTCAGCACTGCCTTCCGCTTCCGCAAATCCGGAAAACTGATAATCCCCTTCGCCAGCCCCATAATAAAAGTCGGTGAAATCGGCGTCTTTTCAAAATCAAAGCGTTTAATCTTATCCTTATTCATAAGCAAGCCCCCTTAAACATATACACCCCTTTGTAACAATAGCAACATTTTTCCCTCATATTTATTATACACCAAAAGCACGGCGAAAGAAACTGTATCGATGAAAAAAGAGCTTTTTATCGCACTTGAAAAAAGGGTGCAGAAACTGCCCCACCCCTTTTGGAATCTTTGAACAGTGGCGGCGGTATAGATGAATTTGTTTTTGCTTTTCCCGAAGGGTCGCGCCTCGCGACAGAGTCGCTCGGTCGCGGGCGCGTTCGCATGACTGAGCACTATCTAGTGCTCGCATGCTCACTTTGCCAACGCGGACGGTAGCGCAGTCGAAATCACCTCTTAGAAAAGACTGGGCGCGAGGCCACATCCGAGCGTCCTAGTCGTTCTTAGAGGAAGTTCGACGGAGCGTTGCGACTTGCAAAAATGAAATCATCTATACCGCCGCCACTGTTCGAAACTCCCCAAAAAAAGGGGGCAATTTCTGCCCCCTTACGCATTTAGAAAAGTACTTTCGCCGCCGCTTCCTTACTTGCAAACGGTCCCGGAATCGGTTCCACCGGACGATGCTCGCCCAAATAGTCCGTATCAAAGGTAATTGCCGTTCCGTCCGGATCCTCGAAACGCTGCTCCGGCTCGAAGGCATAGCCTAAGATATCACTGGTTACCATACCGTCACGGAAATCGCCTAAGAAATCGTAAACATTGGTCTTTAAGGTATACTTACCGTCCTTCTCCTCCAGTTCAACAAATACCTTATTGGTATCGTCCATAAGGAAGTTCTCCTCATGCTCCCAAGCCTTTGCGCCGTTATAGAAGGCATTCCCCTTGGACCAAACCGGTAGATGATCAAAGTGCCACTGAGCAAGCTTGCCCATGTTGGCCGGCTTATCAAACTCAAAGTGAGACGACCACTCCTCATAGGTCGGATAACCGTTCCAAATTTCGGTACCTACCACATCGTTTTCTCTCATACGGAAACCCATGTCTTCCTTTTCTTCCTGCACCTCTACCGGCCAGTTCTGTACAAAAATGTTGTTGTAGAACCGGTTGTCGCCGTGAAGAATAGTCATAAAGCCCGCCACCTCGGTACGGTGTCTGATGTGGTACGGAGTGTAACGCGGCTGATTCTTGCCGTTCACCGTATTGTCCGTTCCGCCGCCTACCGATGTAAACGCACCCAAAATCAGGTTATGTACCAGAGCCACACCCTCCGTTGCCACACGAACGGAAGCCTTAGAAAGCATAATGTTGTTATCGATAAGAGTCGGGCCGTGGCTTACCTCAACAAAAATATCCTGGCACATCATAGCACCTTCCGCACGGGTTGCTCCCTCCGGCATATAGTTATCATGAAGGAGGTTCTGAGAAATCCGGGTGCCCTGTGCCTGCCAGTCACACCAAATGCCCATGGTGGAATGGTGAATGTGATTCCGGCGCATTACCACGTCTATCGCCGCATGAAGCTTAATACCGGAAATCTCCGCACCGCCCAACTGCTGCATGTTATTGATGTGGTGGATGTGATTATCCTCAATCAAGCTGAAGACACAGCCCATACGGCCTACAATACCGGTCTGCTCGCAACGGTAAATATGACAACGTCTTACGATATGTCCGCCGATATTCTCCTTTAACCAACCGTGATACTGACCGCGACAAACCGCATCACGCTCCATCTGAGTCGGACTCTTTACGTATTTATTGGTAAAATAGTGGTCGTTCTCCTCGTCGTAATATTTACCGAGGGAAATACCGCTACACTTACTGTTGCTGATTTCACAGTCTTCGATAATCCAGCCCTTACTCCAGTGCGGTCCGATAAGACCGTCTTGATACGCCGCCGGCGGTGCCCAGGTGGTGGCTGCCTTGTTCATATTGAAACCGCTGACCGTAATGTAGTTTACACCGGTCTTACTCGGCATAAAACAGTTTCTGCGAACGTTAATCTCTACCTTCTCTTCGTTCGGGTTCTTTCCCTGGAAATTGGCGTAAATCACCGTCTCATCTCCGTCCTGCTCCGTATACCATTTATAAACGGACCACTCCGGTTCCCAGGACGGCTGATATACATCTGCCTTAATACACTCCTCTAAGGTAACGGTCTCATATAGCTGACGGTCATTTAAATAGACCGCACCGGTATGACGTACCACCGGCGCAAAATACCAGTCCCCGCATACAAATGTGGTGTATGGATTATAATTGCCGAATACCCCATTGTTTACACGATACACCCATACATTGCCTTCGTAGTGTTTCCAGCCCGTTGCAACCTCCGCACCGGTAATCACCGCACCAAGCGGCACCTCGCTACGATAAGTGATGCGTGCATCTTCCAAACCGGCATTTACCGGATCCACATACTCTCTGTAAATACCCGGCGCTACCACTACCTCATCCCCCGGTTTAGCTACCTTTGCCGCCTCATTGATGCGCTTAAACGGCATCTCCTTGCTTCCGTTCCCCTCACGGCCCGCATTTTGATTCACGTAATAAATCATATCTGATACCTTCCCTTCCAAAATATTACGTAGATGTTCATATTGTTTCATATCGTACATCAAAAAACAACTTCCGCAACATCTGCCGCATAAATATATTTTATCACAGTTTCCGTAAGCTCGTCCACTGTATTTTTACGCTTCCCAATAAGATGAAACATTCGGCAATATTGTTATATTGTTTTTCCTTGTGAATGCCTCTATAATGAGATTGAAGGTATGTTTTTTAACGGAAAGGGAGGACGATTTATGTATCAATATCGCATTTACGGCATGTGCCTTTTATCCGATATCTGTTTCCCGCAATTGCAGACTATATCTGCCGAAGAAGCAAAATTGCTTCCGCAGGTCACTGTAACTGAGGCTCCTTTTCCTATGCAATTCAAACGTGACGAACTTCATTTTTCCCATATTGCAAAAGACGTGAGTTACTTATCCAATTCCTACTGTTATCTGCTGATTGAACAGGGCACCCGGGTTTCTTACGAAAGAAAGGGCGAGGTCTCCGACCTGCTTTTAGGTGCATACCTACTGGGCTGGGGGCTTTCCATGCTGTGCCATCAGCAGGGACGTCTTGCCATACACGGTTCCTGTGTTGCGGGCCCGAAGGGTGCCCTTCTGATTTGCGGCAACAGCGGCAGCGGTAAATCCACCGTTACCCGAGAACTGCTGTTCCGGGACTATACCTTCTTGGCAGACGATATTGCCGTATTGCATTTTAACGACAACAATACCGTTTCCGCCAGTCCGGCCTTTCCTTACCAGAAGCTGTGCCGGGATGCGGTGGAGCGCCTTGCCCTCCCACCGGAGGAGCTGATTTATATCGACGAGAAGAAGGACAAATTCCTTGTTCCTTACAAAGGAGATTTTCCGACCGAACCGCTTCCGGTCCGCGGATTGGTCTTTTTAACAGTAACACAGGCAGATACCCTTACGATCAACGAATTATCGGGCGTGGATAAATTCCGTACCTGCATGAATACCTTGTTTTTAAAACCGCTCCTGGGAGAAGCCCTTTATGCTCCTGAAAACGGAGTCCTCGGTTTGCGTCTGGCCTCCCAACTTCCGGTTTATCTGGTAGCACGGCCGGCAAACAAAGATAGTAGCAAGGAAATCGTTTCTAAGTTACTTACCTACACTGCATAACAACCCACACACAAAGGAGAGCCTATGTCAGCCATTTGGGGAATCGTAGCACTTTCTCCGGACGCTTCCGTACCGGAACACAGTGCACAATTATTCGAATCGACCTACAAAAAAAGCTGTAAAATCGACCGTTACGAAAGTGTCTCTGCCACAGACGCTCTTTTCGGTTGCGGCATACAATATATCACAAAAGAAGCCGAGCAGGAACAGCTTCCGTTCCGCCATCCGGAGCGAGGCCTTTTATTTACCGCCGATTGTCTTTTAGATAACCGCACAGAGCTGATTGACCTGTTATCCACCCACGGATACAACAAAACAGAACTGACCGAGGCACCGGACGGCACTCTGATGTACTACAGCTATCTTACCTTCGGCAGCGACTGCGTCACACATTTTCGCGGTCTGTTTTCCTTTGCCGTCTGGGAAGAACACACCCATACCCTGACTTTATTTTCCGACCACACCTCAGCCCGTAGCCTGTATTATATCAAACAAAACGGTCTCCTTGCCTTTTCCACCCGCACGGAACCGCTGTTAAAGCTATTCCCAAACGTGACACCGAACATCAATTATCAAAAAGATTTTCTGTTGGCAAACGCGTCTGTTATCTATGTATTTCCGGGCGAGACTCCGTACAATGAAATTTCATTGATGACACCGGCTACCCGACTTACTCTGTCAGCAGACAAAACCATACCGTTCACCTATTGGGCACCGGGCTCCGCTCCGCAGAAAAAGTGTCGCTCCGCAAAAAAATACAGCAAGCATTTTCTGGAGCTTTATGACAACTGCGTCCGGGATGCGCTGCGCACCTCCGGTGAGGTGGGGATTTCCATGAGTAGCGGTCTGGACTCCACCAGCGTAGGCGTACTTGCTGCAAGAGAGCTGGCAAAGAAGGGTAAGATGCTTCATTCCTATACGTTTGTTCCGTATTACCCGGTTACACCTCCGTCCCATACTTCTTATATTTACGATGAATCCGGATTGGTACAGGAGATTGCCGAGCGCTACCCCAATATAAAAACCACCTTTTTGAACAACCGGGGGAAGAATCCTTTTGCAGATGTTAAACTGTGCAGCAATATCCTTGAAATTCCTTATAAAGCCGGCACATTCCCAAATCATTACGAAATATGTACCCATGGTGCCGATCGGGGTTGTAAAGTATTCTTAAACGGCGCTTTCGGAAATCGTTCCGTTTCCTTCGGTGATATTCATAACATTTTATATGACCTGGATTGCAAGAAAAAGCGGCTTTCCACCCTTGTTCTCATTCACCGCTATGCGAAACATGAACGAATCAGTCGAAAGAAAATGCTGTCTCGCACTCGGCAAAGCTTTCGCGGATTTCGTGCTCACATGCAGGACCCATTCCTTCGATTTATACCGGAAAACATCTTCCTTCGCCGAACCATATTGGAAGATTACAATATAAGAGAACGCTTCTCCGGAAATCCCTACGCGCTTTTTTCCGGCGGCTATATCGACCATGAAACATTTTTACAACAATTAAATCCAGCCTCTCTTTTTATGTACTTAGGTGTCTACGAAACTCAATTCGGGCTTCGCACCGGTATGGTTCTGAGAGATCCGACAAAGGATACGCGGCTTTTAGATTTTTGTTGTCACCTTCCGTTTTCCATGTACGCCCATTACGGAATGCCGCGTTGGTTGATTCGAAGTGCATTTGCCCCCCTACTCCCCGCCTCTGTACTGGAGCCTTGGAGTCGCCATAGTTTCTTAAATATGGACCGTATGCAAAGAATCAAAAGAGACTGGACCTCAATTAAACCGGAACTGATCCGACACCTTTCCTCCGGGCTGCTGGATGCCTATATTGACAAAGAGAGGGTTGATGCTTTTATCGAAGCCTTTGCCGCTATGAAAGAAGACTGTTCGGTTCCAATGAGTTCCCTCAGTGCGCTGGAGGGCCTACTCTGTTTTCTTTTACCGGAATGAAAACCGGACATTCAATCAATGAATTTCTAACATTTTTGATATATTTATTGCATTGAACCAACTCTTGTGGTAAAATGTCAACTACGAACTAGTATTTTATCTTTATGAAAGAGGTTACCTATATGAAGAAATGGAATTCTCCGGCAATTGAAGAATTAGAATTAAAAGATACCACATGTCCTTTTTTTTGGTGGCTTACCGATGAACCCAGCGGCGAGGGAGAGATTACTCCTCAGCTTCCTACTCCAACACCTACCCCTAGTGCCCAGGGCGATCAGGACCTTGGTACTTGTAACAATCCTTATTGGGCAGGTAATGGCCTGACAAAGGAAGAAGCACAAGCAAACAACCCGTATTGGGGTGGTTTTTGGGGACAGTAATTTCGGATCCCGAATAATGTTATCTTTCTCCTATCGGTTTGCGTTTACGCAACGACCGATAGGAGTTTTTATTTTCTCTGATTCCAAATAAAAGATTTTCTTATCTCTTCCGTCCAAAATTAGAATTCTACTTGATTCCCCTCCTAAAAAGTATTATAATGATTTGTTAGAAGGAAGGATATAAACATATGAACAAATCAGCAAAAGCATTAAGCACCACCCTGGACCGCTTACCTTTGGGTGATGCAAGCCTAAATGAAGACTTAAGAGTGTCTAACAAACTTCCGGAGGGAGTTAATTCAAAAGAATTATACAAAGATATTGTGCGCATTGCATGGCCGAGCTTTATCGAGCTGTTACTGACGCAGCTGGCTTCTATGGTAGATATGATGATGGTAGGCGGCATCGGCGGCGAAGCCAATCCACAGCTGGGCGTGGACGCCCTTACCTCAGTCGGTCTCACCACACAGCCGAAGTTTCTTTTAATGACCGCCTTTGTGGCAATGAATACCGGCGTCACCGCCCTTATTGCCCGTTACAAGGGGCAGGGAGACAAAGAGAAAGCGAATCTTGTTCTCCGTCAAGGCATGATGCTTACCTTCTTAAGCACCCTGGTTTTATCCGTGCTGGGCGTGATTTTCTCCCGTCCGATGATTATTTTCATGGGCGGAAAAGGCGACGCCATTATTAACCAAGCCACTGTTTACTTACAGATTCAGCTGGCCGGCTTCGCAACCGTAGCCCTGACCAGTACCATCACCGCCGCCCTACGTGCCGTCGGCGATTCCAGAACCTGCATGGTCTACAACCTGATTGCAAATGTCGTTAATGTCTTATTTAACTGGCTCTTAATCGGCGGCAACCTAGGCTTCCCGAAGCTGGGCGTTGCCGGTGCATCCATCGCGACCGTTATCGGTCAGTTGGTTGCTTTTCTCATTGCACTGTGTGTCATTCTTCGGGGCAACAGCTTTTTGAAGCTGGAACCAAAAAAGGGCTTCAAACCCAATAAAACTACGCTGAGCAACATCACCGCCATCGGCCTTCCCGCTGCTGCAGAACAGTTATTGATGCGGGCCGGCATGGTTATTTTCGCAAAGACAGTGGCATCCTTAAGCAATACCTCATTTGCTACACATCAGGTATGCATGAACATTCAGGCGCTGTCCTTTATGACCGGTCAGGCCTTTGCGGTATCTGCCACCTCCCTGGTGGGCCAGTCCCTTGGCCGGAAACGTTCCGACATGGCACAAGCCTACTGCAGCAAAACACGAAATGTCGGTTTTGTGGTAGCGCTCCTGCTTACCGTTACCTTTGCATTCTGGGGCGGTGACATCGTCAGCCTGTATAACAAGGATGCCGCAATTATCGAAATGGGCGGTCGAATTATGCTTTTTGTTGCATTCCTTCAACCGTTCCAGACCTCCCAGTTTATTATTGCCGGAGGTCTGCGAGGTGCGGGAGATACGAAATCCACCGCAAAGATTACCACTATTACCGTACTCGTTGTGCGCCCTGTCATTGCCATACTTCTGGTTAAAGCAGGACTTGATTTATACGGTGCCTGGATTGCCCTGGCCTGTGACCAGCTTCTCCGGACCGTTCTTGTGTTCCTTCGTTACAAGAGCGGCAAATGGAAGTTAATCAAGTTAAAGAACGAGGCAAAACCGGCAACTTCGTAGAAAATACAGCCACTCGGTCGCGGGCGCGTTTATTTACATATTGCGTTCCGACAGCGCTTCGCGCTTGCCTACACACAAAAGAGGGAGAAACCGCTTCTGCGATTTCTCCCTTTTCTTAAGAAAAACTCTTCTTATTCTTCACTCATCTTTTTTAATACTTCTTCCATCTGCGCCTCTTCATCTCCCTCGTACATACCGGACGGCTCTAAAAGAAGTACCAGCTTTCCCTGTTTGTTGGCTACCGCACGTATATAGGTCGTTCTGGCAGATTTGGCAATCACTGGTGTATCGGATAGCGTACTTTCTTCGAAATCATGCATTTCCAGTACTTCGTCTACCTTAAACGCAATGGATTTGCCGTCGTAACGGGCTACAATCAGCTTGTTCTTTGCCGTATCGGTTACTTCTTCCATATCGAAGCGTTTCCGCAGGCTGTAGACCGGAATTACTTCCCCTCGCAGATGCATCAGACCGAGAATACAAGCCGGCGCATTCGGTACGGGAACAATATCCGTCATCGACTCGATCGCGGTAATCCCCTGTACATCCAGACCGTACTCATCCTTACCTACCAGAAAAATAATGTCTCTTTCCGCCATACAATACCTCCTCTTCTAACCTATTCTTTTGTTTTCCCTGTTGCATTCCATCTTAAATACGCATTCATAAACGGGTCCAGATTACCGTCCAATACCGTCTGGGCATTGCCAATCTCTTCGTTTGTACGATGATCCTTCACCATAGTATACGGTTGTAACACATAGGAACGAATTTGATTACCGAAATTAATATCCCGTACCTCTCCCCGGATACCGGATTCTTTTTCCGCATTCTGCTGTTCCTGTAACAAGTACAGCTTCGCCTTTAACATCTGCATTGCCTTGTCCTTATTCTGGAACTGGGAGCGCTCATTCTGGCACTGTACCACAATTCCCGTCGGCAAATGGGTAATACGAATGGCGGAAGAAGTCTTGTTGACATGCTGACCGCCCGCACCGCTGGAACGGTACGTGTCGATACGCAAATCCTTTTCGTCAATCTCCACCTCCGGCGCTTCCTTTAAATCCGGCATAATATCACAGGACACAAAGGAGGTCTGACGTTTGCCTGCCGCATTAAACGGTGAAATGCGCACCAGACGATGCACCCCGTGCTCCGACTTTAAATAGCCGTAGGCATTTTCTCCCCGAATCTCTAACGTCACCGACTTATACCCGGCCTCATCTCCGTCAAGAAAATCAATCATCTCCGTGGTAAAACCACGCTTATCCGCCCAACGCTGATACATACGGCACAGCATAGAGGCCCAGTCACAACTCTCTGTACCGCCGGCACCTGCATGCAGGGTCAGAATCGCGTCTTCTTTATCGTATTCGTCGCAGAGCAGGGTTGCCAGATGCATCCGTTCGTAATGGGTCTTAAACAACTCCATCGCCTCCTGTGCCTCCGGCACCAAAGACGCATCTCCGGACTCGTAACCCATCTCCAGATAGGTCTGTACATCCTCGTACTCTGTCTTTAACATATCGTAATCGGCCACCGCGTCCTTGAGATTTTTCAGCTCTTTCATGTAGCTCTGCGACTTATCCGCATCATCCCAAAAGCCCGGTTCCTGCATAATTGCTTCTATTTCCTGAATCTTTTCACGCTTGCCCGCGAGGTCAAAGTGAATCCCCCATTTCAAGCAGCGGTTTTTCAAATCCGGAGAGTTCATACTTAATCGCATCCAACTCTACCATCTGCTCACCTTCTTTCCTAACGCCCACGGCGCCTGTTTCTATCCATTCAAGCTTCACAACAGCGTCAACGCATATCCTCTTATGCGTTTCTTCCGCAGCACTTCTTATACTTTAAGCCGGAACCGCACGGGCACAAATCATTCGGCTGTACCTTCTTATCGGAGCGCTTTACCGGTGCCTTCGCAACAGAATCGTCACGGTTGGTACCCGTTACCTTTGCCACCTGCTCACGCTCTACCTTCTGCTCGATACGGACATTCATCAATGCCTTTACCGTATCCTCGCTGATGGCAGCAGTCATTGCGGCAAACATCTCAAAGCCCTGGAATTTATACTCGGTAACCGGATCCCTCTGACCGTAGGCCTGTACACCGATGCCTTGACGAAGCTGATCCATATCGTCGATGTGATCCATCCACTTACGATCAATCACACGGAGCAGGATAACACGCTCTACCTCTCGCAGCTGTTCCTTTTCCGGGAACTCCGCTTCCTTTGCCTCGTAATGCTTTACAGTCTCCGCCTTTAACTGCTGTACCAGTTCCTTCTTTGTCATGTGCTTCATCTGGTCCTCGGTTAACTCAATCGGAGCCAGCGGCACAATCGGAAGAAGCAGGCTGTTCAGTTCGTGAAGATCCCAGTTTTCCGCATCCTGATCATCTCCGATACAGCTGTTCACACAGCCCTCTACCACATCGTTTGCCATCTTAAAGATGGTCTCACGCATGTTGGCACCCTCCAGTACCTTTCTACGCTCCCCGTAAATAACCTCTCTCTGTTCGTTATTTACGCGGTCATACTCCAGCAAATTCTTACGAATCGCGAAGTTGTTATTCTCGATTTTCTTCTGTGCCTTCTCTACCGCAGAGCTGAGCAACTTATGCGTAATCTGCTCACCGTCCTGAAGTCCCAGGGAGTTGAACATACCGATCAAACGCTCGGAACCGAACAAACGCATCAAATCGTCCTCCAAGGAAATGAAGAACTTAGACTCACCCGGGTCACCCTGACGACCGGCACGACCACGCAACTGATTGTCGATACGTCTGGACTCATGACGCTCCGTACCGATAATCTTTAATCCGCCCAGTTCCTTTACGCCTTCGCCCAGCTTAATATCCGTACCACGGCCCGCCATATTGGTTGCAATGGTAACCGCACCGTACTGGCCCGCATCGGCAACTATCTGCGCCTCCATCTCATGGAATTTCGCATTCAACACCTTATGCGAAACACCGCGACGTCTCAACATATCGCTCAGTTCCTCGGATGCCTCGATGGTGATGGTGCCGACGAGCACCGGCTGTCCCTTTTCGTGAGCGGCAATAATCTCATCTACGATAGCCTTTAACTTTTCACGACGGGTCTTATATACCACATCATCCATATCAACACGAGCAATCGGACGATTGGTCGGAATCTCAACAACGTCCATGCCGTAAATCTCACGGAACTCCTGCTCCTCGGTCAGCGCGGTACCGGTCATACCACACTTCTTATCGTACTTGTTAAAGAAGTTCTGGAAGGTAATGGTTGCAAGAGTCTTGCTCTCACGCTTTACCTTTACATGCTCCTTTGCCTCGATTGCCTGATGAAGGCCGTCGGAATAACGTCTGCCCGGCATAATACGTCCGGTAAAGTCATCTACAATCAATACCTCATCATTCTGTACTACGTAATCCTTATCTCTTGCCATCAAATAGTGGGCACGCAGTGCAAGAATAATGTTGTGCTGGATTTCCATGTTCTCCGGATCCGCCAGATTCTCAATGCGGAAGAACTGCTCTACCTTGATAACACCCTGCTCCGTCAGGTTGATAATCTTATCCTTCTCGTTTACGACAAAGTCGCCTTCCTCCTTGGCCTCTTCTTTCATGATAAGTTCCATCTTGGTCAGTTCCTTTTCCGTACCCTTAACAAGCTGTCTTGCCAGAATATCACAGGCCTGATACAAGCTGGTGGATTTTCCGCTCTGTCCGGAAATAATAAGCGGCGTACGCGCCTCATCGATTAATACGGAGTCCACCTCATCGATAATCGCATAATGAAGCCCGCGCATAACCAGCTGCTCTTTATAAATTACCATGTTGTCTCGCAAATAATCGAAACCGAATTCATTATTCGTACCGTAGGTAATATCACAGGCATATGCCTCTCTACGGTCATCATTACTCATACTGTTTAAAATACAGCCTACGGTCATTCCAAGAAAACGGAACACCTGTCCCATCCACTCGGAATCTCGCTTTGCCAGGTAGTCGTTTACGGTAACGATGTGAACGCCCTCACCGTCAAGCGCATTTAAATATGCCGGCAAAAGCTCGGTCTGGGTCTTACCTTCACCGGTACGCATCTCTACGATACGGCCCTGATGCAAAATAATACCACCGAGAATCTGTACGTCATAATGGCGCTGCCCGAGGACACGCTTGGTTGCCTCACGCACTACCGCATAAGCCTCCGGCAAAAGAGAATCCTTGGACTCTCCCTTTGCAAGACGCTCCTTAAACTCTTCCGTCTTTGCACGCAGTGCCTCATCCGACAACGACGAAACCGACTCTTCCAACTTATTTATTTTTTCTAAAAGAGGCTTTACAATCTTGATTTCTCTTTCGCTGTGTGTTCCGAAAATCTTCTCAAATAAACTCATCTGTTCTCTCCTAATAAAACTATTCTATCCTGTGCTCCGTGTACAAAATACACGACACCCATAATAAAATATTGTAACATTACTCAAGGAGGAAATCAACCTTTTCATTAATTGTTTACAGTATATTTACAATACAGAACCGCCGCATGGTCTCCCATGCGGCGGTCTTGTCAAAAAGAAGGGGAACGAACGCGACCGAATGTCGCAACTTTAATATTCAGGTTCAATCAATCCGTAGGTATTTCCTTTTCTCTTATACACTACGTTGACTTCATCTGTCTCCGCATTGCGGAATACGAAGAAATCGTGTCCCAGAAGCTCCATCTGTACACAAGCCTCTTCAACATCCATCGGCTTAATCGCAAATTTCTTGGAACGTACAATTTTGATTTCATCTTCCTCGTGAGTCTCTTCATCCAGGAATACCTGGCTGAGTGCCATTGCGGACTGCTTCTGATCTACAATCTTGTTCTTGTATTTTCTGAGCTGACGCTCCAATACAGCTTCTACCAAATCAATGGAAGCATACATGTCGGTGCTGACCTGTTCCGCACGAATAATCGTTCCTTTAATCGGAATGGTAACCTCGATGCGCTGTCTGTCCTTTTCTACGCTTAAGGTAACATTCACTTCCGTATCCGGAGTAAAATATCGCTCCAGCTTCGACAACTTATCGATAACCGCTTCTCTTAATCCGTTTGTAATTTCAATGTTCTTTCCGCTTACTGTGTAATTCATAAATACCAGCTCCTTTTTCTGTTATTTCGTTCTGTCTTACAGAAATGAAGCAGCTCCTTCTCCCTCCTGCCTCTTGAGTAAATTATAACACAGAACCCCTAAAATAACAAGTACAATTTTATAAAAAATATTATTATTGTTCGTTTATTTTTTTCATTGTTTCAATAATGCATCTCTTTCTCTTGTTTTTAGGCGTTTACTGGCAAATTCTTGCAACAGTGTCATTTGTCCAAAAATGCCTCATCTCGACAACTCATTTGTTTTTCCCCCTTTATTTGTGATTTTATCACAAATTCCAAAACAAACATTCGAACTTGACAGCATTTTTCTTGTACCACACTTGTGGTCCTATTTTGTGAATATTGTGGATAACTTCGTGTATAACTATGTTTTCCATGGGTTATCCGTGTTTTTTCTGGGGATAACTTTACATTTTTCCACTGGAACAGACTAAACTGTATTTTTCTTCCCACAGCCTCTTTCAAATTCGTTTTGTACAGTTTGCACAAAAACGAACTTGTCAATACCGCTTTGAATTTTTTTAATTTTCTTTATATTCTAAACACTTCACCACGGAAACTGATAAGGTTTCCGATACTGCAGCGTCCGAAACTCGTATCCTTCCGCAATTAATCGCTCCAAAATTTCCGGAAGCACCTCCGCCGTCAGATTACTGCAGGGAGAATCATGTAATAATACAATCGGCAGCTTTTGTCCCTCTATCGTATCAAATATATTTTTCTTAATAGAAGCTGCCGTGGGCGTTCCCACCGAATCTTCCCCGCTGACATTCCAGTCATAGCAAAGGAACCCCCTCCGCTCCAGTTCACCCTTTAACTCTTTCTTTATGGGATTGATATAGGCACTGTAGCTTCCTCCGGGAAACCGAAAGGCCGCCGGACATTCGCCGAATTCCTCCGTAAATCTGGCCGCAAGCTTATCATAATCCGCCAAAAACGCTTCCACCGAACGATAAATCTTATCGTATTCGTGTGTTTCCGTATGCATCCCCAACATATGTCCCTCCGCCAGCGCCCGTTTCGCAATTTCCGTACCGCTCTCCGTCAGATTCTCTCCGACCAAAAAGAAAGTCGCCGGCACGTTATATTGCTTCAGCGTATCCAGAATCTTAATCGTATTCCGGCTGGGACCGTCGTCAAAAGTCAAAAACACCACCTTTTCCGGCAGCGCCTGCTCCGTTACGCTTCCCTTCGCATATAGGTACGGATACGCCTCCGTCTTACTGACAAAATCCTCTTCCCGACCTTTCCCTGAATTATCTTCTCCCGCCACAAGGTTCTCCGCGAGCACATTGGCCGAAAGCACTCCCGTCTGCAGCGTATTGCTTCCGAGCCCTCCGTTTTTCTTTGCCAACCCCAGTGCCGCAAAATTAGCCAGCAGTAATGCCACTACCAAGGTCCCTCCTCTGATAAATCTCCTCTTTAACATAAAACAGCCCCACAGCGCATTTTACTTCATCTTATGCACCGTAGGGCTGTCCTCTGAACTATTACATTCGCAATGCTTCTGCACGAAACATCTTACATTTCTTTTAAATAAGTCTCATAGCCGACCTTCTCGATTTTCTCCTTCTTCTTCTCTACCCCGGCCTTAAGCTCATCCTTATAAGCCTCAATCTTTGCAAGAAGCGCATCATCCGATACCGCCAGCATCTTAGCCGCCAGAATACCTGCATTCTGTGCACCGTCGATTGCCACGGTTGCCACCGGAATACCGGATGGCATCTGTACGATGGAGTATAAAGAATCCACACCGCTTAAGGTTTTGGTGTGAATCGGAACACCGATTACCGGAAGCGGGAAAATTGCTGCGCACATACCCGGAAGGTGTGCCGCTCCGCCCGCGCCCGCAATAATCACCTTAAAGCCCTTTTCCTTTGCGGTCTTAGCGTAATCAAAGAAAATATCCGGCATACGATGTGCGGAAATCACTGTCACCTCGTAAGAAATACCAAACTTGTCCAACATCTGTGCAGCCTTGCTCATTACCGGTAAATCGGAATCGCTGCCCATTACAATACCAACCTGTGCCATAGTAGTAACCTTCCTTTGCTTTTTTCTTTTCCTATCGTATCATACGCGCTTTAAAAATGCAACTTAAAACGATTTATTTCTCGTCCAAGGCATCATTTAACAGCTCTGTTCCGGCCAGTACAAACCGGCCTTCCTTAATAATCGCAATCTCCCTTCCGTCCGCACAAAGGGCCGTAATTTCACCCAATTCGTCGTACGGAATCGTAATATCCGTATGGCAATTGAAATACGCTTTTTCCGGTTCGGTATGACGAAGCTCCGCGCATTCGTTTGTTCTTGCCACAATTTCCTTTCCGTCCGGATTATACACCTTGTGGTCCTCACTGTGAGAGTAACAGGTATCACCGATGGCAAAATGCGGGCCTGTTTTCTCCGCAATTAAAATCGGAAGTACTTCCGTAATGCCGAACTTCTTTCCCATGGTGTAAGCAATGGTATTGGTACCGATGGCAAACTCTCCAAGAGGCAACCATTCATGATTCTTTAGCAGATTTTCCTTGATGAACTTCTCGTTTTCATCCTTAGAAGCATAATTTTCACAGGAATATGCTGTGGTCTTTCCGTCTTTAAACACAATCTCCAGATTCTTATATTCCGTACTGCCAAGGAACACACTTGTCACATGAAGCGTTCCGTCGGTTCCCTTAAGCACCGGAGAGGTAAACACTTCACCCGCCGGTATATTTACATCTGCGGTACAATTTTCAAAAATCGTCTCTTTCTCCGGATTCTTTATATTCCAAAGCTGTACCGTAATATCCGTACGGTTTTTACCTCTGCCTGTCACACGCACTGCCTGCGCTTTATCCAATGCATCAATGATACGCTGTTGTACATTTCGATAGACCTCGTTATCCAGCTGATTCAGACGCAGGGTCTCTTCAAAAATCGCCTCAAACCCGGTACCGATGGACGGCAACGGATAGGCTACTATCGTAAACGAGGTCTTATCCGAAGGGATATACTGCTCCACCATGGCACCCAAACGTCCGGTAGATTCCACTTTTAACCGTTGCTGGCGTTTGTCTAACACAATGGCCTCCGGGCTGTTTTCCGGAAGCGGCAGACGTTCTCCGAAGGTTTCCAATACCAACGGCCCGGCATACAAGGAAAGGATATCCTTTTTCGCCTCGTACACGCGATGAAGCGCTGCCTCTTTTCTCACATACCACTGCTTATCCGCAAGTAATCCCTCATCGTTTCGATGGTCGTAATCATACTGGATATTTACATTGGTCACAGTGTAGCCGGCCTTTCTGGCATGACGTCCCGAAGATGCGGTGCGAACCGACGCCACCTTAAGCCCTTCCGCTTCAAGCATCCGGACTACTTCTTTCATAATCCGCTCAAATCCGATGGCATAGCGGAGTCCCACTGTCTTTCCCTCGGAAAGCGGCACCCGCATCACCTGAAAACCTCTCAAATAGCCGCCTACTACATTTTCCGCAGCCGCCTTAATTTTTTCCTCACTTAAGCTCTGCAAAAACTTTGCAATACCCGACTCATTTTCTGTAATATACTCCCCGTAACGGTACAAATAACGCAAATCCCCACCGTCCGACTCCATGATAATATCCTTGACAAAAGTATAGGACGGATCAAACTGTTCTCTTGCTCTTTGAGAAAGAAACAGCTCCGCATTGTCGGTCTCAAAGGAATACAACGCCTCTCTGCATTCCTTAAAGGTATATTCGTGGAACTCTTCAAAATAATTGTAAATCTCAATGAGCAGCTCCGCTGCCATCACTACGAACAGAAGATTCCCCTCTGCCGCATAAAAAATCTGGGCATTCAGCTTCGCCGCCAGATAGGTCAGCAAACGACCGTACCGCTTTCCGAACTTTTTTACCGCATATTTCGGATTGGCATAGCTCTCACTGTAACTCCCCGGTAACATATCCCGATACAATTCATCAAACCGCGCTTGGCATTCCGCAGGAGACTGGGCGTAAAAACTACCGTCTTCCGCTTCTTTTTCGTATTGAAAAATCCGAAGCACTTTCTCCGCCTGCACCCTGAAAAAGTCACGATATTCCCCCGGAACCGTTTGTTCCGTTTTCATCATTTCCAATCGTTCTTCACAAAGCTCCGCACGCTCTTTTACATCTTCCGCATCCATCCATTCTTCCATAAACGCTTCCATCTTACAACCTCTCTGTCTCTAAAACTATCTGTAATTATATTCCCACAATATAAAGACAAAACAATGCCACAAACAAACCTCCGGATATAAGTAATCCGGCAAAAGGAAGCCGTGTATATACATCCTGCTCCTTTAATCCCTTAAAGCACAACCAAAACGCCGCACCGCAAATTACCATCGTTAAAAGACCCAAGCCTCCCACAAATATTCCTGCGGCGCCTTTTGCCACAGCGGACACTACACAAAGCGTCAAAAAAATCGCAACCGCCGTTATCGCCAGCGCAAAGCCCGCTACGCCGCCTTTGGAGCGTTTCCTGCCGTGAAAATGCATTCCGCCCCGTTCTCCTTTATGATAGAAAAGCTCATCGCTCATTTCTTCTTCCTCCTTCGTCCGAACAATACGGCATATCCGATATATCCACACACGCCGCCTACGGTATTTAAAATCAAATCGTCCACATCAAAGGCTCCGGTTCTTGACAGCAACTGAATTGTCTCTGCCGCCAAGCTCAATAAAAACGTTGCCGCCCCCGCCTTAATCACATGCACCTTCCGTTCCGAAACCAAGGGGAGTAAGAATCCGAACGGCATAAAGGCTGCAATATTTCCGAGAATGTTTACTATCACATAACGATATCCTACCGTATCAACATGCTCCAACCCGCGCCGGATCTCCAGAAACGGTGTCAGGTTATACCGGATTCCCATTTCCGCGGTACGCCCGTAAGTACTGCTGAAAAAAAGTAAATAAGACAGCAACAATAAATACGCCAAAAGGGCCAGAATCGCTACAGTACGTCCCGTTTCCGTTCGTTTCTTCATTTCTGCCGCCTCCTTTCTTTTTATGCACGACTCTCATGACACACCAAATAAAGAATCTGATACTGTTTTGCTGCCTCCCTTAAAAAATCCAGTGCACGCTCCGTTTTCTCTTTATCCAGATTCACAAACGGATCATCCAATACCAAAAACGGTTCCTCTTCCGCAAACAGTGCATCCACCAGGGCAAACCTCATACAAAGACCGATATAATCCCGCGTTCCTGTACTGAAATATCCCAATTCTTTTCCTTCGCCGTATGCCGTTACTTGCACATTCAAATCGATATCCGTCCGCACTCCGTCAAAATGACCACGAAGACTTTGCTTCAAGTTCTCTTGTCCCAGCAAGTCGATATACTTTTCAAAGCCTTCCGTCAGCCCGTGTAAATAGCGGGAGGAAAACTGCTCCTTTGCCGTTTTCAAACACTTCATAGTCTCCGTCACAAAGAAATGTTCACGTTTCTTTACTTCCAGAGCACTCTGCAATTCCTCGCAAAGCTCTTTTGTTTCGGCAGCTTCCTCTGCCTCTTCTTCAAAGGCTTCCGCCCGTTCCCTGCAGTCCTTTTCTTCCTCCGTTGCCCGTGATATCCGTAACAACAGCTCCTGTTCCTCCGTCTGTAACTCCCGGAAGCTCACCTCCGGCGCCGTCAGTCCGTAAAAGCTCTCCGGCGAGGTTTCCCTTTCAAATTGTTCCCTCTTTTTTACCGCTTCTGCATACTCATCGGAAATTCTTACATAATCTCTCGTTCGGTTCTCCAGAATATGAAGGCTACCCGCCACATCCGACGGTTCTATCCCATACCGCAACAGCAGGTCCGTACAACCGCACAGCAGCCTCTCCCGCTCCGCGACACACATATCCCGCTTTTCCTTTTTATCAAAAAGAAGTTCATAGCGCTTCGTTTCTTCCGACAGGCAATACAGCCCGCCGGTCACATCCGCCGCTTCCGATAAACCGTATTCGGCCAGAAGCTCTCTTCCCCGAAGTCCCTCTGTTCGTATCCGTTCCAGTTCCTCCGCTCCGGCGTTTCGTCGCTCCTCCGCAAGCTTCTCTTCCTTTTTCTTTTGATTGGAAACTATGCACAACACAATGAACTGTAATACAAACACTCCGCTTAAAACCAACAGTCCCTTACTTAGCGACGGCTCTTTTTCCTCCTGTACCGGCGCCTCACCCACCGGCACAGGTTCGGATTTCTTACTTCCTTTTCCGATAAACGCAAGCATCCCCAAGCCTACCGCAATCACAAGACATAACAGAGCCAAACCCGCAAAAAGCTTTCTTCGTTTCTTCCCATGCTCTGCCTGCTCCTCTTCCTCACGACAGGCTTGCTCCGCCAGGCGAAGTCTTTCCTTGGTCTCACCCTCTCTACGGATGCACTCCTGAATTTCCTCCCGATCCGGTATTCCGTCCGCAAACTTTTGCTGCAACCGTTCCAGCTCGTTCTGCTCCTCCGCTGTTAAACGATAAGAACGTAGCTCCCCTGTTAACTCTGCCGCATCCTCCGCCGCCTGTCTGCAAAGCTTCAGTTCCGTAAGCTCCGGTACCCCCGCGCGGAACAAACCTTCCATGCTTTCCTTTTTAATCCGCAGGCTTTCCTCCTGCCCGCAAAGCTCCGTATAATGCTGTTTTTTCGCAGCCAACGCTTCGTAAGCCGCCGCAATTTCCAAGCTTTCACGACAGCAAATCAACTTTTCTTCCGCTTCTTTTCTGAGTGCCACAGCCTCTTGTTCCTTTTCGCGCCAAGGCTTTGCACTTTCTTCCTTACGCCGGCAGTTTTCCAGTCTTGCCTGTGCTTCGGACAATTTGCGGGTCAGCTCGGCCACATACCCCTTCTCATCCTTCTGACGATCCGGAATATACTTTTTCCGTAACTCATCCAACCGGGCATAGGCATTATCGTAATTGCCGCTGTCGTCGTCTCCTTCCGCTATTTTCCCCAGTTTCTTTCCGATGCTGTCATTCATTCCGCCGTCGGAAATCTTATTCTGCGGCAAATAGGTGCTGCGGGAATAAGCCTCCTTATCCAGTCCGAACAATTCCTTGCCCAGCTCCGCGGAAAAATCCGCCGACTCCAAATTTGTCGATAAATCAGTCAACCGGAATGTATCCTCCGCTTCCTTTTTTCCGAAGGTACGCTCTGCCCGGTATTCTTTTCCGTTTACTTCAAACTCCAGGTAACCGCCCATTACACCGCCGTCCCACGGCCGGTACTTCCGACGTTCCGCCTCCTCTAATTTTGTACGGGCGCTTGCCGGAGGCAGGCCGTAAAACATAGCGCGTAAAAATGCGGCAAAGGTACTCTTTCCCCAACCGTTCTCCGTACAAATCACATTAAGCCCCTCCGTAAACTCATAGGAAAACTCCCGTAATTTACCGAAGCCCTGTACATAACAACGTTTTAAAAGCATGCTTCCGCCTCCTCTCCCGAAAGAGCACGGATCCCCAGCTCCAACAACATTCTCTTTTCTTCTTCCGAATAATTTCCCTGCATTACCGTGCGGATAAACTCACCCCGCAGAGAAATATCGTTTTCATACTCCTCCGGTCGGATCGCAATTCCCACCTCCCGGTCATTTAGCTTAAAGGCAAAGAAACGATTCTCAAACCGTCCCGCCAGGTACTGCAAATCCCGTTCGGCGGTCAAACTCACCTTTCCTGTTAACGATACCTTTACCAGGTCCTTCTCCGGAATCGGTGCAAGCGCCTCCCGCATCTTTTGTTCCACCGCAATCGTCGTCTCTGCATCGGAAATATCCACACGAATTTCATGTACGGTACGGGACGCAAAGGGTACAAAGGTATGCTTTACGGTAGCTTCTTCGATTTCCAGCCATACAAAGCCCTTTTCTCCGCATTCGTCAAAGCCTCTGCCTTCCGGACATCCCGGATAACAATAGGCACCTCTTCCGTCTAACGGTTCATAACGATAGGAATGAATATGTCCCAACGCCAAATAATCGATATTCTTATTTTTCAGCGCAGATAACGCTACCGTCTCCGCCTTTTCCGCAGAACGGTACTTCTCCGTCTGTCCGTGTAACAGCACAATATTACAATCCGTTCGGTTTAGCAGAAGAGAATCATACAGTGCAGCTGCGTTCGTTCCGTCAAACTCCGCTCCCGCAATGACTACATTTTCATACCGGTAGTAGGTCCACTCCGTGGAAAACAGCTTTAAATTCTCCGGCCGTTCCTCCCAGGCTTCCAAAAAATTCTCCGTATCGTGATTCCCCTTCAGGTACAAAAAATCCACAGCAGAAAAGCGCAGAACGGTATCCTTCACCATATTCTGCGTACGCTTTGTTACATAGCTTCCGTCAAACAAATCACCGGCAATCAGTATCGCCCGTGCCCCGTGCTCCGCAGCATACTCCGCCATTTGCACAAAGGAAGACAAAAGCTCGCTTTTCCTCTGCTTCTTTTTCTCACTGCCCAGATTCGAACTCAGTGCCGAATCCAGATGCAAATCTCCGCAATGAAGTAATTTCATAAAAGACCTCGTTTCCTTTACCGACTGTCACTACCGCCTGTTATCTTCCCACATCACCTGCATTCTACAGCATCTCGCCTAAACCGTTCATCACTCCGGCAAAAATAAAGCCGATGATAATAAACGACAGCACCAGAGTAATTCCGGTATAAATCAAAGTCGCTCTCGCAAAGCTCTTTCTGGAATCCTCAATGCTCGGCGCAAACGCCCAGTAAAACAGGAACACCAGATACGCAATCGAGCCCACAAACGGAACAAACGGCAAGCACATAATTCCCAAAAACAGCCAGGTAGATACCCTCTCCGGCTTCTGCACAGTTCCGTTTGTTGTTTGCTGCTGCGGCTGCACCTCACGATACGCCGCGGCTCCCACTGCCGTTCCGCAATAATCACAATAGTTTGCATTCGGATTTGTAATCTCTCTTCCACACATTGAACACTGCATTTTCTTATCCTCTTATCTTTCTTTAAAATGTATTGTTGAAGCACCGACACCATGTCGTGCATTCATCCTTATTTCATGGCCTTCCGGCCTTTCCCGAGAGCCCTCGGAAGCGTAATAATATCGATTACCGGCACCAGCAGATTCCCAAGAACTACCGCATAGGCTACGGACTCTACCGTAAATCCCCATATGCGTAACGCACCGGTCAAGCCTCCCACAATCACACCGTAAATCACCTTTCCCCACGCAGTCAAAGGCGAGGTGGTATAGTCTGTTGTCAAAAAGAACGCTCCCAACACCACGCCACCGATACAAAGCTGCATTGCCAGGCCGTTCAGATCCGTTCCGTATCCGCCGAACACTGCCATTACCAAAGCAAAGGATACCAGATATGCCACCGGCGTATGCAAGGAAATCACCTTACCGGATACCAGATACAAGCCTCCCAGCAACAGCAGGAACACGCTGACCTCTCCCGCCATGCCCACGGAAAATCCGAAAAACAGGTTCGAAATCGAACTTTCACTCCAGGTAACCAGGTAGCCCTCCACAGAAATCCCCATAAGCGGCCCCACCAAAACCAAAAACAGACACTTTGCCGCTGCTGCCGGATTCAGGCGGTTCCGTCCCAAGCCTCCGAACAACTGCTTAATAATGCCTATAGCAAAAACACCGCCCGCAACCGGGAACCAATACGGAACATTGACCGGAAGCATCATTCCCATAAGCAGACCTGTCACAACCGCACTGCATTCATAGGCCTGACCCTGCACCTTACGTATTCTTTTACACACATGCTCCGTCAGCACACAGGACGTCACCGACAACAGCATAATCAAAAACGCCCGAAACCCAAACCTGTAAATGCCGAACAGCGCCGCCGGAACAAGTGCAATCACCACATCCCGCATAATCGTCGCTGTTGTATCTTTGTTCTTAAGGAACGGTGCACAAACAATGTCTGTTCTCTTTTCTCCATTCTCTGCTACCGTTTCTTCCGTGTGCCCCTTCTTCTCTTCCGTTTCAGACATGCTTTCCGTGTAGCTCTTCTTCTCTTCCGTTTCCATTCCGGGTCCTCCTATCGTTTTCTGCGTTCGTCCAAAATACTGCGTCGCAGCTGTTTGAACTTCTGCATAAGCGGTTTCTCTGCCGGACAAACATAGGAGCAGCATCCACACTCACAGCACTCCATTCCGTTATGCTTTATAAAACCTTCCTTATGGTCAGCCTCCGCATATTTTATGAGGGTACGCGGCACCAGGCCTCCCGGACATACCGAAACACAGCGCCCGCACCGGATACACGGGCTCGCAGACACCGTGCCCCTTTTATTCTTTGCAAATACCGTAAATGCCGATACCGTCTTTGTCACAGGCACCGACAACTCCGTAAGCCGTGTCCCGCGCATCGGCCCACCTGCCACATAGAGCTCCGGTTCGCCCTTTGCGCCTCCCACCAACTCCAGCAGCTCCTCAAAAGAGGTACCGATACAAACCAACACATTTTGCGGTTCCTTCACACCGTCTCCGGACACCGTAACCACCCGTCGGATAAACGGAAAAGACTCTGCCACTCCGCGATACACCGCCAACACCGTCTCTACGTTATGTACGATACAACCGATATCTACCGGAATCATGGAAGAGGTCATCTTTCGCCCCGTGACTACCTGTATTACCTTGCGTTCCGCCCCTTGCGGATACTTTGCTTTCACAAGCTGCAACTCGATTCGCGATTCTCCTTTTACCAAGTCGGAAAGTACCCGGATTGCTTCTTTCTTTTCCTCTGTAACAACAATTCGACCCTTTGCGTTTTCAAACAACCTAAGTAAAATCTTCAAACCGTCGACAATCTTTTTCCCTTCCTCCCGCATCAAACGATCATCCGCAGTCAGATACGGCTCACATTCCGTTCCGTTTACAATCACATATTCTATGGCATCATCCCGCTTCGGGGTCAGCTTTACATGAGTCGGAAACCCGGTCCCTCCCAAGCCCACAATACCGGCATCTTTAATATACTGCCGGATTTCTTCTTTAGAAAGCACCGTGTAATCTCTCTTTTTACCCAGTCCTTCTGCCAGTTCAAAAGCACCGTCATTCTCAATTACGATAGACTCGCACATTGCTCCGGACACAGTCAGGCGCTCCTCAATGGCCTTAACCTTGCCGGACACCGCACTAACCACATGGGCCGAAACCACACCGTTGCCCTCTGCAATCCGTTGCCCTACCAGTACCTTATCGCCCACCGCAACCACCGGCCTTGCCGGAAGTCCGATATGCTGGGACAGCGGATACACCGCATCCCCCTTCGGGAACAGTACCGCTATGGGTTTATTCTTAGACAGCACCTTGCCGTCATCCGTTCGTATCCCGCCCCGAAATGTCTTCTTGCCCATCGACGTACCTTCCTTCCCAACTTCACTTTCGTATATCATTCTACGAAACAATATTCCAGTATCTATCATATCACATCTTGTGCTAAAAGAAAACGAAAAAATAAAGAAAGCACACAGGTCTTCCTTCCCGGTGCTTTCCGATACTTTGTTTTAGGTCTGTTCCTTCCGAAACATCCGATTCACACTTCTTTACTCCTTATGTAAATACTTCTCTCTGGTGGCCATCCCCCCGCGAATATGACGCTCGGACTTATTGACATCCAGCACCTCTCTGGTAGCTTCCGCCAGGCTCTTATTGACCCGCGGGAGACGCTCGGTAACGTCTTTATGTACCGTACTCTTACTTATCCCAAAGGCCTTCGCCGTCTCTCTGACGGTAGCCTTGTGCTCCACTATGTACCTTGCGATTTCTACAACCCGTTCTTCAATACATCCTTCCAATCTCGTACCCTCATGCAGGCTTTTTTACAGTGTATGAGGGGGATAGGGGAAATATGACGGAACAAAATCAGCTTTCTTATCGGCTTTTTATCGGTCTTTTATCGGCTTTTTCTAACCAATAAAAGCCGATAAAATGCAAACTCTAATCTCATTTTCACAAACTTCTTGTCTTTATACCTGAGATGGAGTAAAATATAGTCAGAGATAATATGAAAGGAGTGTTTCGTTATGAGTAATCGTGAATTTGCCAAAACTTTAATCGACCAAATTTCCGAAGCAAAATTGATTTACGTTATTCCCTACTTACAGGGCGCCGCTCTTTCTGATGAAATACCGAACCAAGAAACCATTGACGCTATGAACGAAGTACAACAAATGATAAATACCAATTCCGGAGAACATTTCTCCGGTTCTACCGATGACTTTTTTGCAATGCTCGCGGAGGAATAGCCTATGCTTAATCTGAATTCTTCCACAAAATTCAAAAAAGACTTTAAGCTCTGCGTAAAACGTGGCTATAACATGAAATTACTCCAAGAGGTTATTGACACGCTTCGTATCCCTGCTCCTCTCCCACCAAAGAACCGCGACCACGGTCTTACCGGTAACTGGAGTCCTTGCAGAGAATGCCATATCCAACCGGACTGGTTGCTGATTTACAGAACCAATGACGAAGAGTTGTATCTCGTCAGAACCGGTACTCACTCAGATTTATTAAGAATGTGACAGTGAAGCCTATTACAAAACACGGTAATGGGCTTCCTTTTATGCTTTATACATATATAATGACAACGCAATCTTTCTATTTCTTTTATAATACCTTCCCCATAAACCGCTCCGGATCTTTCCCGAAGTTCACCTCCCGGACTGCTTCCAGAATTTCTTCCTTTCTCGCTTCCGCATCCGGCAAATCGCACACCACGTCATTCAAATCATACGGTCCGTTTCTGAAATGTCCTACCACCGCGCCGCGGAATTCTCCGTCAATCAGTAGATACTGAAGCAGTTCATGGTCGTACTCTAAATGCTCATACAACGGTTTGAACTGTTCCTTTAAGATATGCTCGTTGGATTTATACAAGAAATCATTCCGGTGTACCGCATAGACAAAGTGCAACGGTATCGGTTCATAATTTGCAAGAAGCACCGCATCCGTGTTCAACAGATACGGTCCCTCATTCTCTACCAACACACCTTCTGCCACAAGTTCCGCAACCGCAAGCTTGATTTCCTTTTCCGGTAGCTTATAATAGGACTTTGCCATAGCGGTGTCAAACACCACATGACGATACGCAAACCGACGAAGCACCACTTTTAAAGCTTCTTTTCTGCTATACCGTTCCAAATCACAATCCGGGAACTGTTCTTTTCATTTTATCTATCCCACATTACATATTTTCAATATTACGTGTTATCAATCAAGAAAGAGACTTTAGGAAATTGAGCGGAAATATTAATCCGGCAAGACGATTATCAAAATTTTTACGCATATCGGGCCAAATTGACACTTCCATTCCCTTCCAATCCATGATATAATATACGCAAAGGAAAAACGAAGTTTTTTCGAGGTTTGCCCTATAGGAAAAGAATATTACATATCATATACACAAGGAGGTTGCCATGGAGAAAAAAACATATCGTAATGTATTTGCAGAAATGGGAATTGACGAAGCTGCCGTAACAAAACGCTTAGAGGAAATTAAGCAGTTTTTCTTTTATGGCGGCGAAGAAAAACAAGTGTATTATCCCGTAGGAGAAGATATGGGATATATTATGGACGTAGGAAGTAATGATGTACGTACCGAGGGTATGTCTTACGGTATGATGTTCTGTGTCCAGCTGGATATGAAAGAAGAGTTCGACCGGATTTGGAAATGGGCAAAGACCTATATGTACATGGATTCGGGACGAAACGGCGGTTTCTTTTCCTGGAGTTGTGCTACCGACGGAACCAAGAACGATGACGGTCCGGCATCCGACGGAGAAGAGTTTTTTGCCATGGCATTGTTTTTTGCCTCTCACCGTTGGGGCGACGGAGAAGGGATTTATAACTATTCCGAACAGGCCAAAGAAATCTTACATGCTTGCTTACACAACGGCCAGGGCGGTCCGGGAGAGTTACCTATGTGGAACCTGGAGAATCACCAGATTCTGTTTGTTCCGGGCATGGACTTTACGGATCCTTCCTATCATTTGCCGCATTTCTATGAGTTGTTTGCACTTTGGGCAAACGAAGAAGATAGAGCGTTTTGGAAAAAAGCCGCAGAAGTCAGCCGTGAGCATCTGCTAAAAGCCTGCCATCCGGCGACGGGCTTCAGTGCGGAATATGCGGAATTTGACGGTACTCCGATGAGCCGAAAGTTTGATTGGATGCCTACAAGACATGACTGGTTTTTCAGCGATGCATATCGTACCGTAGCCAACATCGGTCTGGACTATGAGTGGTTCGGCAAGGATATCGGCCAGTGTGCCGCTGCCAAGAATATACAAAGATATCTTATAGAATATACCCGCGACGGTCATTACTATAAATGGGAGATTGACGGTACAAAGGCAGAGGAAGAACCGATAGAGAATTTAGGAATCCCGGCAACGGTAGCCCAGTCCGTATTGGCGGGCGAGACCGAATATAGTAAAGAGTGGGTGGAGCGTTTCTGGAATATGCCGATGAATACCGGACAGTGGCGTTACTATGACAATTGCTTATATATGTTCGCATTTTTAGCACTGAGCGGAAATTATAGAATCTGGTAATTCCGACTGCAGATTCCTGAAAGTTTTCCGTAAATAAAAATGTAAGGTCTTCTATGATAACCCAAACATCATAGAAGACCTTTTATTATTGCAATCATATCGCCCTTAGTTAAGCAACAGCGCACTACGCGTACTTTTCTCCTTCATTTGCCTCTTCCATCTCAAGCCGTTCCTCTCCTACGCCTTCCTCAAACCGCACCCGCAGTACCGCCTGCGGCCAATTCACGGAGGTAAGAGCACGTTTCCCCTTTGCCCGGGCTTCTTTATCAAACACCCCTAAAAGCTCCGAAAGAATTTCCTTCGTCAAATATCCTCCCCGCCAATGAAACAGAAGTATTTTTCCTTTCTTTACCGCCTGCTTTGTCCGGTTCTGCACTTCCTCCACGGTGGTCCAGGAAAGCTTTTTCTCTTTATAATAAAACCTGTCGCTATCACTACAGGCCGGCACCTTCCAAATAACAGGCTCATGGTCTCGGAATATCTGCTTGTCCGACAAATTCACATAATCATAGCGCACCGTATCGTCTTTGGAAAGAGTGTTGTCAAAGGTAACATCCAGATGGTAATACTGTCCGCCGATTCGAATCACATTCCAAGCATGCCGGTATTTAATCCCTATATCCGGATTGGCTTCGGATACGGCAATAATGCACCAAAGATTCAGTTCATCGCACAAGATTTTTACCGCTTTCGCCATTCCCTCACAAACAGCCACACCGTTTCCCAGCGCTCCGATAATTTCGTGGGAATACTCCTTCTTTAACTTATCATACTTCACATTTTTTACAATAAAATCGTGAATAAAAAGCTCTTTCCCCTTTTCGTCCGAATCCGCCGCCTGAAGCGCCAGCTTCTTTACTCTGGACTCCATAGCCTGACGATGTTCCTTGATTTTATTCTTCGGAAAAAGATACCGGGGCACCATCTCCACCGCCGTGGAATCCGGATAATACCGATACGTAAAGGTCACGGAATAAAAAATCTCCGGACAATCCATACGAATCATAAAATAAATATCCGACAACTCTTTCTGAGAAAGCATCGGTACCGGAAAGGATTCCTTAAGGCTTAAAAGCCCTTCCTTCATGGCATAATACGCTCTCTGCTGTTCTTTATTCAGTTGGTCGTAATAATAGTTATTTGCTTTAGGCATGCTGTTTCACCTTTTCTATCGTTTTCTATTCCTGCTTTCCTTTTCCTACCTCTCGTCCGCTTCCCATTATATCAAAAACACTCCCGGATTTCCACCCGGGAGTGCCCTTAATCTTTATTTACTTTACATCCCCGTTCAATCCCATGGCCTTCACAATGTCCAGATCCAAGTCCGCCGGAAATTCCGGTCTCTTGCCCCGTTCTCTCGGCCTTGTCTTGTCGAATCTAAAGACACCGAAGCCTCCGTAATAGTCCCAGCTGGTACGAGCGATTCCCCGCTCCTCCAGAAGACCGGTTACGATGCGATACCAGTTGGCACGCTCCTCATGCTTCGCAAAGGGCGCAAAACAGCCGAATTCACCGCAGAACACCGGCGCATTACGCTCGATGCTAAACTCGACATACTGATTAAAGAAGCGTTCCACCGCCTCTACGGTTCCCTGCTCCGGATAAGCCGCAAAGCGGTATCTTTCATCTTCCGTCGGATTTTCCGGAAGCGGAGGCATCCGGTCCGGACTGTACGGGAACGGAATATTGATGACACGTTCCAGATGTGCCCAGCCGGCACCCTGATGGGTAAAGGTGTGAGGATCGTAAAAATGGAAGGTATAAATCACCTTATCATCATGAAAATCCGGTAAGGTCCTCATAGCCGCAAAGCTGTTCCAATCCGCACCCCCGGCAATAATATAATGCTTTTTATCGATATTTCGTACCAGCTTAAATACCCGTGCAATGACTTCATTCCAAAGAGCAATGTCAATACCGTGAGGCTCATTCATAAGCTCGAATACCAGATACTCCGTGGCATCCTTATACCGGGTGGCCAGCTGCGTCCAAATCGGCGTCAGCACTTTTTCCACCTCCGGGGAGGTAAATGAATCCACATGACAGTTGTTGTGAAAATCGAAGATTACATACATCTTCAGCTCTTCCGCCCAGGCTGCCACTTTGTCCAGAATCCCGAAAATATTGTCCGGAATTTTCATATCCGGAATTCCTTCACAAATCTTTTCAAAATGCATCGGAATACGAATCACATCACATCCCAGTTTCTTTGCATTCACAAAGTCCAGCCCGGTGAAAAACTCCGGATTGATTTCATCCGCACGACGAAATTCTAACCAGTTTGTAAAATTCACTCCCTTGGTAAACGGTGCAGAAACCGCTTTCTTTACTGCCATATCTTATCCTCCTTGCCCGGATATCCCGAAGTTCTCTATGGTGTACTCGGTGCGGGACTCGGTGTCGGTGTTGCCGATGCCATCGGGTCCTTTGCTATCTTTCCGCTGTTTTTACTGATTACGGATGCTTTTTCACCCGTAATGGATGTATTGGAAATGACCACGCGAATGTAATATCCCACATCACTGTCTTTAATGGTATACTTGCTGGCTGCATAGCCTTTACCGGAGGTTATGGTTTCAAATGTTCCGGTGGATGTCCGGCAGCGCTGCCAGGTATAGGTAATGTCTCCGGCAATTGCATTGTTACTGGTAACTGCAGTAATCACACCTCCGTTATACAGTGAAGTGCTGGAGATTGCGGCGTAGGTTACTTTATCATATTGAATCTGATACGGATACTTCTCATAACTGGACGGCAGCTCCGACTTGGACTCCGGTGACTTACGGAAAATGATATACTGTCCCGGCAACGCCCTGCTGCTGCTGACTTTTAAGGTCTTTGCGGACTTTAACGTGGACCATCGTAACTCACTCAGTTCCTCCGCCGTCAAATTATCCGGGTCGTCCACAATCGCAAACTGATATACGGTGGCGTTTTCCCCTCTTGTATTATTGGTAAGCATCACGCCTCCGGTTCCGCTTTTGGTATTCTGATATTCTACCGTAATATCCGATGCCACATCCGGTTCGGAACTGCTGAACGGCACCAATACCTCATTTACCTTAGAAGCCGCCTTTCGACCGCTTGCTGCAGTCCTGACATACACATAGATGCCGGTAATTTCATTCGCCTCATTTACTTCGTACAAATATTTCCCCGGATTGTTCTTCACAAGAGACTCATCCAACATCGCATTGGCATCTACACCCAGTACCAACGGGATCGAAAGAGAGGTTACTCTCCGATTGGTAGTCGGCAATACATCAAAAGAAACCACCGGTACGGAAACCGTATCCTCGGTAGAAGACTTTGCATATGTCGGTACCAAATTCCAATCCCTTTTATTTAACGAATACTCCATGCCGTTCCGGATGCCCAGAGACATAGACGCATTATTTACATTTACCGTAGGAGCGGTCGCTATTTTCTGCAAAATCACCTTCGCTTCGGAGCTGTAACGAACACCACTCATTTTGTCCGCGGTGTCCTCGTCGTTCACCGCTTTGATTCTGAAAAACAAAGTAACACCCTTGGCATGCATCTGCGCAAGATTCAGTTCATCAAACGGACGCCAGTTTCCGGTCGCTTCCTTTTTCCACTCAATCCTATCCACGTCAAAAAACGCAGTCTCGGCGCCCCCCTGCTTTGTAAAAAATAGGATATAGCCCGTCTCGGCGGAAAAATTCGGATAGTTCTTATATACGTCCTTCCACAAATCGATATCCACCACATCCGCGGCCGAAATATCACCAACAAAATCCGCAGACAGCTTCTCCTGTGCCTCCAGATAACGCGCGGTTACGATGGTATCCACGTCTCCCCGCAGGTAAATACGAGTGGTTACGCTCGGCTTTATCCAGGAAATATCAAACACCGCTTTTCCGTCGGCTCCTACCTTTGCTTCTTCCCAAAAAGACGCGGTTGCATTATCGGAATAATAAATCACCGTATTTTTACCGCCGGTCACTATCATCTCTTCGTTTTCATAATCTACCCGGATGGATTTATCCGGAAGCATTGTTGCGTTCCCTGCCGCCTCAGCCCGTGTTCCGTTTGCAAACAACGGTACGGCCAAAGCGCAAAGAAGCACCAGCATTCCTTTGCACAACTTCCTCATGGCAATTCCTCCTTTACTTTTTCTTGTCCATAAAAAACGACTGGTCGGAAAGTGCTCCCGCCATATTCTTGTAATAACTACTTACGGTACTGCTGCTTTTCTTAAAGTTCTTAATCTCCTGCTTTTTATCCTTTAAACAGTACTCCAAACGAGTCCTGTTCTGTTCTTCCGCTGTACAAAGTGCCGCACCCTTTTCCAACACGGACTTAATCTTACCCTGCAGGGCGCGAATCCTTGGTTCGAACTCCTTCTTATAGTTCTCCATCTCCGGTCTCATTCTGGCGTATACCGATTCAAAGCCCGCATCAAACTCGGAAATCTTTTTGATATACGGATCCTTTTTCTCCATCAGCGCATCAAATGCATCCATGGAAAACTTTTCCGCCAGCAATATTGTCTCCTGCTCCTTTGTAAGAGCAAGTAACTCGTCCAAATACTGTTCCTTCTTTTGAATCGTATCCTCCAACACCTTAAAACACGTCGAAAAATCACTTCTGTCCACTGTTATCCCTCCGCTTTAACAGACGTTCTTATATGCGTAGCATACAAGAACAGCCGGGCCTAAGGCACAGCTGTTCCGTGAAAGTCTTATTCTTATTTTACATACATGTTATTCTTACGCATGAGTTCCTTCCAGAGATCTCTCATGTTACGAATCTGCCCCAGAGCCTCCTCTAAAAGACTCATGTCCTTCTTAATATTGGACTGTACCAAAAGGCCGTAAATATACTCGTAAATCGTATCGAAATCCTTCGCCGTCGCATACTTGAAATCCAGTGTGGAACGGAACTCCGTAATAATATTCTGAACTTTAATGATATAGGTACTTGCCTTCTCATAATCGTTCTTTTCCAGACCGAGCATAGCAATATTACAGAACTTAATTGCTCCGTCATACAGCATCAGCGTTAACTCCGCAGGAGATGCTGTGTTAATTTTGGTTCCCTGATATAAACTGGCTGCATTTGTTGGTGGCATAGGCAAATACCTTCCTTTCCCTTATCATTTTATTCGTTTAGTACTGTCCCATTCCAAGCATGGACATTAAAGAACTGGACTGGCTGCTTAACTTACTGAGTGCGGTTTCCATGGAAGCAAACTGCTTGTAGTAACGGTCCTCAATCTCGGTAAGACGATCCTCTTCTTTCTTAAGCTGATCCTTGTAACCGGTAAGTTCCTTCGTAATCTGCTTGTCGTTGTAGAAGGTAAGAGCACTGCTGAGCTCCGACGCCTTCATCTTATCCGCCATGGTATCGTACAGGTTCTTGGAAAGAGTCTGTAACACTTCCATTACCTTGTCAGGATCCTCTTCGATGGCCTTACGGAGCTTATCTTCGTACATCATACCGTCCGGATCGTCCTGGTCGCCGTAAATATGTAACTTACCCTTCTCGGTGTACTTCGTGGTACAAATACCGAAGGAAGAAAGTGCATAATCCTCACCGTCCACGGTAACACAACCGTCTAAGGCGGTACGCATCGCATTTAACAGAGAGCCGATTGTATTATCTCTGCGGAGGAGGGAATCCTTAATCTTCTTTTCCCATTTCTCCACTTCCGTATCACTCATGGCATCCTTCTGCTCATCCGTCAGCGGCTCATAGCCTCTTGCGGACTCTGCGTAATATGCGTTGTTTAACTCCTCCAGAACTTCGTTGTACTGCTTTACGAAATCCTTTACCATGTTATATACACTATCCGTATCCTGGGATACACCGATGGAAATCGTCTCTCCCGGCTTTGCGGATACCAAATCCAGATTCAGACCGTTTACGGAAATCGTATTGGAGGAGGACTCAATCACCGCTCCGTTTACCGTAACCTTCGCATCACTTGCTTCAAATACGGTCATACCACCCACACCTGCACCGCTGCTGATTGCGGTACCGTCAATGTTTCCGAGACCGATTGCCGACAGGGCATTCCCGTCTGCTCTGAAACGGTCAATGTCGGCATAATCTGCAATATCCGTTGCCAGTGCCGCCTTAGCATTTGCCTTTTCGGTTTCAACTATGGCTGCTTTTCCGTCGGTAACCGCCTTCTTTGCCGCATCGGTGGTGTTGTAATTTTTCACTTCCTCTTCGATGCAAGCCTGAAGCGCATCCTCGTCTACCTCGGCCTGTACCTGGTTGAGTGCCGCTACGATTTCTTCTTCCGCTTCGGTCAACTGCTCCGCCGTCGGATCTGCCTCAGCTGCCGCTTTCTTTTCCTGAAGTTTTACCGCATCCGCATAAGTAACATTTTTAAACTTGTCCGCATTCTCTGTTTTCTCGCAGAACTTCTTAAAGCTCTCTTCATACATTTTCTCTGCAGCCTTGTCTGCCTTTTCCTTTAATGCGGTAATCTGCTCTGCGGTAAATTCCTTTTCGTAAATCGTGGTTGCTGCATTATTCTTTATCGCGTCGGTAAGCTGTGTCACAATGCCGGCATCCACCGTATCCTGTGCCTTCTTCGCCGCTGTCTTTTCTGCCTGCTCCTCTGTTTTCTTTACCAAAAGCTGATATGCATCGTTAATCTTCTTTTCGTCAGCGGTTAACGCTGTGCCGCTCTCCGCCTTTGCAAGAATCGCATTGATATCAGCCGACTTGCTGGCCTCTAACGCAGCCAAGGCATCGTTTAACGTCGCCTTATCCGCATCCGACATGTTGCTGTAACCGACTGCCTCATAAATATCTTTTCTTGCAGCCGCACTGCCGGCATTCTCCGCATCGGTAGTAATGGAAAACGCATTCTCCTTACCGCTCTGTCTGGAGCTGATATACAAACACTGTCTCGCCTCGTCGAAGTTTACATTCAAGCCCGCAGACTTACAAGCATCGGAAAGATTATTGAAGGTGGTATTCTCATCTACAACAAGCTCCGCTGTCTTGTCACCGCAAGCGATGTTAATCTTAGTACCTGCCGCAACGCCCGCATCTACCAGTTTGGACTTCGCAGTCAGCTTCTCATCGGAGGCAAAGGTACCGCCGGTTACGTACTGTGCACTGGCTACCGAATCCACGGTTACATAATGTGTACCGATCGGTGCCGATGCTCCCGCAGTTGCCTTTACTACGCTCTCGTTGGAAGAAGTGGTCTTCTTGGTAAGATAATTACCCTGGGTTCTCATCTTGGAAAGAGATCCCGTGTACAGGGAATAAATCTTTGTATTTAAATCCTTCCACTTTTCCGTCAGCCATTCATTCTTCGTAATTTTATTTTCTACCTTCGTCACTCTTGTCCGCTCCGCAGACATGAGCTGTTTAATGAGTGTATCCGTATCAAGTCCGGACACCATACCCGATAATCCGATTCCCATATTAACCTCCGTTTCCCGGCTCCTTCCGAGAAGTACCGTAAACTTTTATCTCTTTTCGTCTACCATAAGACCGGCCAGTTCCCACATCTTAGAAAGCATCTCCAAGGTCTCCTCCGGCGGGATTTCACGAATCACTTCCTCCGTCTCTTCATCAATGACCTTAATGGAAACACGCTTCGTCTCTTCGTGATAGGAGAACTCACACTTTGTCTTTGCGTGACGCATGGTCTGGTTCGCATGGTCTACCGCATTCTTAATCCGTCTGGATGTGTTCTCCTCATTCTCCGTCTGGGCCTGTGCCTGCGCATCCGCACCGGTACCTGCTCCTAACGGAAGCACTTCTACCGGCTGTGGATTGGTCCCGACGGTTGTCATCTGTGGTTCTGCCTTCGGCTTGGCTTCCGGGCGCACGGTTGCCGCCTCGGTATAAGCTGCCGTATTCATCATTCCGCTCTCAATTTTCATCTTATACACCTCCATGTTTGCTTTATCCGAATCTTCTGTCGACTCCATTCTGACAGAAAATCATTTCTTTGCATACTATATCGGACAAAAACGGTGAAAAATTAACCCTTTCGGGAAAACTTTTCACCGTTTCTTTCACATTTTAAAACATATTTTTTAATACATCCGGCGAAGCCTCGGTAGATACCGCTTCCTTGTTCGCCTCCTGAATCTGCACATAAATCTCCTTACGGTATAACGGCACCGACTTCGGCGCATTGATACCGAGCTTTACCTGCTCTCCTTTAATCTCAAGCACTGTTATTTCAATGTCATGACCGATCATGATAGATTCGTTGACTTTTCTCGACAGGGCCAGCATACCTATTCCCCCTTTGCTTCTTTACTCTTTTTCACCAGGTCGTATATATTATATTTTACCACATAATCCGGGTTCTCTGCAATAATCTGACAACCTTTTTTTGTATCCGCGTTAATTACAAGCGGAGCCTTTAAGTTTGCGGACATTTTTGTAATATCCGCCGGAACGCTTAAGGTCAGTAAAATAATCACATTCTCCTCGGTCAAATCGCCAAGCGGCTTAAGCACCTCATCCTCCACAATCGGATTGTAATCCGCCAGCACAGACAACGGACTGATGACCGGAAGCGCAAGCTCCTGCATATCCAGGCTCTGTAACCAGGAAATCGTATTGTTTCCTCCCTCTTCGTTGTTATACAAAATCGTATAACGCTTGCAATCCTCAAATCCGATTAATCCGTCTTCAAAGGTCAACACCTTATCCTCATCCAGATTAATTTCTCCAAAATGTCTTGTTTTTACTAACATTTCCATTCTCCTTTCGTATATCATACCTTCGTTTATTTTTTCATAATCAGCGTTTACAGGAAGTCCAACAGGGACGACTGCACCAGCTTTGATGCTGCGGACAGGGACGAATTGTAAATCGTCTCCGCAGACGTATATTTGATGATGGTATCCACCAAATCCACATCCTCATTGTTAGAGAGTAAATCCTCAAAATCTACCTGCTGGTCTCCCAAGCGACTCTGGGTCAAAAGCAGACGGTTATAGCGTCCTCCCAAATCGGACATCGCTACATTCACCTTATCCTGCATATCTACCGTATCGGACAAACCTCCCGCAAAGGCCGCCTGCATAATGTCCGTCCGCAGAGTGAACTCGGAAGTCAGCTGTTCTTTAATACCTTCTAACGCCTTCCTCTGTTCCGGCGTCAGGTTAGTATCCTCCAACATCTTATCCACTTCCGCCATCTTCTCTTCGGTCTCCTGCACATCGCTTACCGCATTGATAATATCGTCAATGGCACGGCCGATGTCATGGGTAAAGGCTGCATTTCCCTCGGTATTGATGGTCAGCTTCTGATTGAAGTTTACCTCGTACTGAATCGGTTGTCCTTCCGTTACACCGAACGGCTCGTCAATATTATAATTTAAGTTCTGCTTTTCATAGGTAATCACTTCCGTCCCGTCCTCCGACGTTCTGGTGCAGTTAAAATAATGTTCCGGGCGAAGGTCGTTTGTCTGAAACTCCTTCTTGGAATAGGTTACATCAATATGCTCGGATTTTCTTATTTTCTCGTATACATTCTTACCGAAAATCAATTCTCCGGTCTCTCTGATAAAGTGAACCTCATCGTCCCCCGGCTGATACGCATCCGGGTCGGTCAAGGTCTTCTCCGCCGTAATCGGAAGCGCCGTCTTTACAAGATAGCCCTCCGCATCCGTACTTCCGTCCGTATACTCAATGGTTGCTCCCGACTCCAGATTCCCGTAACCCAGACGCATTCTGTAAATCTGAATCTGGTTCGGCATCGTCTTATCGAAAGCATCCGGATTCTCTTTATCAAAAGCGTTGATATCCACATTATTTACAATCTTAAACTCTGCGGTAACATCCTCTCCGCAAAGAGGCTCCGTCATCGTATACGTATACTCGTCCGTCGGCTCGTTAAACACTAACGGGGTGTCGGTCTTATAGCCGGAAAATACATAACGGCCCGCGTAGTTACTGTTGCCTTCCTGATAAACATGCTGCTTTAACTGTTCCAGATTTTCCACGATGCTGGCACGATCCTCGGCTGTCAACGGATCGTTGGCACCCTGGTTACAATAGGTATTCATCTGACGAAGAATATCGTTTACCACATCTAAGGAGCTTTCCGTCGTATCCATCCAGGAAAGTGCATCCGGAATGTTTTTCTCCACATACTGGGTAATCTCGGAAAGATTCGTGCGAAGCTTTAACGCACGTACCGCAATAATCGGGTCATCCGACGGCTTCTGAATCTTCTTACCGGTGGAGTACTGATTTTCTAAGGTAGAAAGCAGGTTTTTGTTATTGTTGATGTTATGTAAGACATTATTTGTCATCATCTTGTTGGTAATTCGCATCGTGTCTGCCTCCTTTTCCCGAAGTTTTCTGCCTGTTATTTATATCGGCATTTCTTGTTCGTTTAAACACCCATATAGTTAATTAATTTATCGTAAATCTGATTCATAATCGAGATTACCTGCGCCGAAAGATTGTAGGCCTGCTGGTACCGCATCAGGTTCATCGCCTCTTCCTCCGAATCCACGCCTGCCACGGACAAACGCTGGTTATCAATGGAGTTTACCAGATTGTTCTGGCTCTTCTCAAAGTTTATAGCTGCCTTGGTATCGATACCGACTTCAGCCACCAGTGTCTGCAAAAACGCCGCCGGCTTACCCTGTTTGAACATGGTGGTATCCCGTTTTAACTCCATCAGTTCCTCGGCCTTATCATAATTGCCGATACCGTTTACAATATCGGAGGCTGCCGCAAACATACGCGGGTCGTGCTGAATCATATCGTTTACACAAATATTTTCCGCCGTAATGTGATAGTAGGAGCTGTACACCGTAGATACGTCCTCCACCGCAAACTCACCGGTCTGGGAGTTAAAGGAATACGGGTCATAGCCTGCTCCTCCGTCCTCACCGTAAACACCGAACTTGTACTCCCTACCGGTCACCTTATTGGCGGCCGTAAAGAAATCCTGTCCTGCGCTTCCGTTTAAATCCACACCGGACTTATGAATCTCATTGAACTTCTTTGCGTAGGTACGCAAAAACTCGTTCATCTGTGCCATATAATACGGCACACCCTTGTAATCCACCGTAAGTCCCACACTTGAAACTTCCTCATCCGCATAGGCTCTTACCGGCTCTTTCAAATGAAACTCATAGGTATAATCGCCCGTATCCTTATCAATCGATACTTCAAAAGATTCATATTCGTACTTCACGGTGCCGATGGTAATTTCACCGGTCTCCGGGATATTTAACTTCGCTTCCTCATTTACGGTAGGATTTTTCATGGTTACCGAATACATTCCCGCATAAGCGGTAACGGTTCCCTTTAAATTATCCGCATTATTACCGTCTCTTACCTCAAACAATGCCTTTAAGCTTCCGCTCTGGGTATAGGCATACGGGTTAAACTGCTGGCCGTTGTCCCAAACCACGTCGTACATGCCGTCCGCATCGGTCTGGTTCTTTCTGTATTCTCTCGGTACCACCTTTAACTCATGAGTTTCATAGGTGTCTACAAGAGTCTGACCGTCAATCTTCACCACATAATCCTTTAATCCCACCGGACCGTTCGGCGTTTCCTCCACCGTAACATTGATAATGGAGGACAGCTCGTCTATCATCACGTTTCGCACATCCCGCAAATCATTGGCATGGCTGCCGCCGATTTCCACTGCATTAATCTGCTTTGTCAGGGATGCGATTTCTGCCGCAATGGCATTCACACGGTCAATCTGATTTTTAATCTCGAAATTACAATCCTCCTGCACTGCCTGTAAGTTGGTAAAAAGAGAATTGAAATACTCACAAAAGCTCTGAGCCACGTTGGTCACCTGGGTACGTACCGTCAGATTCGCCGGGTCCTTTTCCAGTTCCTGAATGGTGTCGTGCATCTTATCAAAGGTGGTGGTAAATCCCTCCAACTGAATCTCATTCAAATAAGACTGAATCTGGGACATATAATTGGACTTGGTAGAATAACCGCCGTAAATGGAATTGTTGTTCCGGTACTTCTCATCATAGTACTGGCTACGGGTCTGAGTAATGGCATCCACATCCACACCTGTACCGATCATACCGTGTCTTCCGTTGGCACGCAACGCACTTCCGGCCTTCTGCTCGATTACCTGTCTCGTAAAGCCCTCGGTTTCGATATTCGCAATGTTATGAGCGGTGGTATTAAGGCCGCCCTGGGCTACGAACAAACCGGACTTGCCGATATCCAGACCAAAAAATGTATTCGCCATCGCACACACTTCCTTTCCTTCGGTTAAAAACCTGCCAAAATACTTATTCCTAGAACATGTTCAGTACATGCTCAATCATTTCACTGACTACGTTAATATACCGGGCAGATGCATTGTATGCATGCTGGTACTTAATCAGATTGGTCAATTCCTCATCGGTAGATACCGCCATAATCTCCAGACGCTCATTGTTGATACTTTCGGCCATAGCCTCCTGGGTCTCCGACAACGTTTGGTACTTCTCGCCTCTGGTACCAAGCTCTCCGATTAAAGCTGTATAGTAATTATTAAAATTATTGTAGTTTAATTCGTTCGGATTCAGTGTAGCGAAATCCGCCTGCCATGCGGACAACAGCTCCTGCGCCACATCGATATTAAAATCGCCGGTATTGGTGTTCTTGGAAAGCGGAAGCTTGGAACGGTCCTTTAATACTTCCGGATTAATCTCAATCTCGCCTAAGGTATACAGCGAGTAATTGTTTTCCGGGTCTTCCTCGTTGTAAATGTACACCATTTCCTTGCTGCCGTCGGCTAAGGTAACCTCCTGCAGCTCCTGATAACGGTTCATAGACTTACGGGAGAAAAACTCGGCACCCATGGTCTTATCCGCATCCATACCCACAGAGGCCTTCTCCGTATCCAGCACCTTAATGACCTCTCCGTTTTCCAGCATAATCTCTCTATTCGGGCAAAGAATATCATTTATGGTTGTAACAATTCCATGAATCAACTGGTCAAACTGGGATTGTGTCGCCATAATCACGGAATCGTGAATGTCCTTGTTGTACTTGGCCGCCTCAATCTGAAACAGCCCCATTGCTTCCTCGTAAGAAGCCTCATCCTCAAAATCTTCCTTCTTCGGTTTTAACGGAACATCGGTGAACTTACCCACCTTACGGCCTCTGGCAAGAATAATACCCTTTAGGGAACCGATATCCGTATCATCCACCGGATTCGGAGAACGATCAAAGCTGAATACCTCCGCATCGCCGAAGGCCGGCCAATACGGCACCAGCATCTCGGAATCCTCCGAAATCGGTCTCGTATCCATATAGAAAATATTGTCCTCCAGCAAAAACGGCATTTCCTCGGCCCGGATGGATACCCGGCCGTCCGCTTCCTCCGTATAAGAAATATCAATTAACGCTCCCAACTCATCCAAAAGGAGGTTTCTTGTATCCCGAAGGTCATTGGCATGCTCGATACCGGTAGCCTCATGGAAACGGATTTTATAGTTCAAGTCCCGGATTTCCTCGGCAATCTCGTTAATCCGGTCCACCTTTGTCTGAATTTGTGAATTCAAATCGATCTGATAGGTCTGAATCTGTTCGTAAATATTCTCGGCGTGTTCCACAAAGTTTACACCGCACTGAATGAGAGTAGCTCTGGTTACGATGCTGTCCGGCTCCTTAGCAAGCTCCTGAAGTGCCACCCAGAAATCCTCGATGGACCGCTGGAACTGCACGCCCTCTAATTCACCCATAACCTCCTGCATCTCGAAGGCCGCCTCATACTGCACATGATAGAACCCTTGTCTTCCGGATTCCTTGCGGTAAGACTGATCCAGAAACTGGTCACGAATCTGGCGTACCACCTGAGTGTCCGTACCGAGACCGATTTTCCAAGGAGAAATCTTATTTGCGCCGATTTTGTTGTACATGGAATCCATGAGAAGGGTCTGCTGTCTGACAAAGCCCTTGGTCTCTGCATTGGCAATGTTATGCGACGTTGTATTCAATGCATTCTGGCTGGTCTTCAAGCCCGATACACCGATATATAAACTATCCATCAAACCCATAATCGACGCCTCCTTTCTTGCCATTCATTTTCGTTGGTTCGCACTACGTGCCCCTTATAACGAAAGAAGACAGGGCTATGTTCTCCGCGTATAATTACTGCTTCGCATCAAACATCCCTGTCTGCGTAACGCCAAGCTCCGATTCGCCGGCGTTCCTTGTATAATTATTCCCTTGTACCATCCTTGTACTCTGAAGTAAATTCATATTAAATTCAATCATCTCGAGAGACTGCTGAATCAACGCGCCGTTCCTCTCGTTCAAATCCGCAAGCCGCTTTACCGACTTTCCGAGTGCATCCTTTAACTCGCGTAAGTCTGCCTGCGCCTTCGGCTGCTTCTCCGCCACCTTAATCAATTCCGTCAGAGTCAGCTCCTCCGGCTTTCTCCCCAATACAATTCCCATGTTATTGAGCACCTCGGTCCGTTTACGCTCCAACGCGCTCACACGGTCGATTGCTTCCTGCTCTTTGTCGGTAATCCTCTGCAACGCCGCCAAATCATTGGCTACGATTGCTTTCGTCTTTTCCTCGGCTATCGGCAGGAGAGTGAGGTATAAATCCTTCTCCTGCGAAAGCGTGGAAATCATTTCTTCCATCAGGCTCGCCAAAAAGTATCCCTCTCTCTCTTAGATCTCTCTTGCCAACAGCTTATCCGCAAGCATCTCCATGGAAACGTCATACGTGCCGTTCTCCATTCTGCTCTTGATATCGTTTACCAAGTCGGTTCTGACATCCGGAGCCGCCGCAACCGCAGCCTTAGCCACCTGATAATCCTTACCCATCTGGGAAATCTGTACGCTGTCGTACTTCTGGGTATTGTTGGCCTTTGCAACTCTCTTCGTGCTGTTTGCCTGGTACAACTGGCTTACTCTGTTGATTGCATCAATACGCATAATAAACACCACCTATCTCTGCTGATTTTATTGGTTCTGTAAGTTATATCGGCAGTTCCTGTTATAATCTTAAGAGCTTTTTGAAAGTTTTTTGAAGAAAGGGACAACTTGGCACAGTGGGGGCTTGTAACAGAGTCGGCCTCTCATATTTTCTTTTTGACAAATAGAAGTCAGCCGATGTCCTGCGCAAGAGCCCCCGTGCCAAGTCTGTCTCTGTCCATAAAAAAACACAGGGACCCGAGAAAAGTATTGTTATTTAACTCTTGTATTATAATATTCACTCGCCATCCATTCAAATCACTTTATTTACATAGAGTTTCGTATAATGATATTGACCATCACGCAACTGCAGCGTTATAATATTACCAATACATACGCAGGAGGTTTTGTTATGGTAGATGTAAAGGGAAAATGGGCGTTGATTACCGGTGCCAGCAGAGGTATCGGTTATTTGTCCTCTCTTTTTATGGCGGAGCAGGGCTGTAATCTTGTATTGCACAGCCGGAAGAAAGAGCATTGTGAAAAGGTGCTTAGCGAAGTAAAAGCAAAGGGTGTAGAGGCCTATGTGGTAGAAGCGGAGCTGACGGATTTGGCACAGGTGGAGCGGATGCTTGCGGAGATTGATGCAAAGGAGACTCCGGTTTCCATCGTGTTAAATAACGCAGGACTGCAGATTGCCTATCGTGTGGACTATTTCAGCACCCCGGTTTCCGATTATACGGAAAGCTTCAAGATCAACACCATCGCCCCGGCCATGATTTGCTATCACTACCTGCCGCGCATGATAGAAAACGGCTTCGGCCGTATTCTAAACACCACCAGCGGCATTGCCTTGGACCCGTACCAGGCCGGCTATTCCGCCAGCAAGGCGGCTTTGGATAAGATCACGATCGATTTGGGACATACCGTACAAGGTACCGATGTGATGATTAATCTGACCGACCCGGGCTGGTGTAGAACGGACCTTGGCGGTCCTCACGCACCGAATGCGCCGGAAAGTACCATCCCGGGCATCGTAGTGGGTGTCTTCGTAGACGACAAAAAATCCGGACGGAACTTCGGCGCCCAGACCTTCACCGGCATGACACTGGAAGAGGCGGTAAAGTATGCAGAGGAGCATTTTGATAGTCCGTATTAAAGAGAGACATTACTCCAAATTTCTCGCATACGCAAAAGGACCGTACTTATGGGTAAATAAGTACGGTCCCTTCATTTTTACTTCTTCGCGTTCAAATCACTTTTTATCTTCGTGGTGGAGATTCCCTCCGTCCGCGGAAGATAAACCACTTCGCAGTAATCCTTTAAGAAATCGAACTGGCCCTTCCAGTCGTCTCCCATGACGAATACGTCTACCTGGTTATCTACCACGTCCTGAATCTTCTGCTCCCAGGTATATTCCGGGATGACCTCATCCACGTAGCGGATGGCTTCCAGGATGGTCTTTCTGGCCTCGTAAGGATGGTACGCCGTCTTGTGCTTGATGGCATTGAACTCGTCGCTGGACAGCACCACAATCAGATAGTCTCCCAGTTCCTTTGCGCGACGCAATAAATTAATATGACCTACATGTAACAAATCATAGGTTCCGTAGGTAATAACCTTTTTCATTCTGACATCCTCCTATTTCATTGCGGCAATCCGTTCAAACTCCGCCACCGCTTCTTTATTGTACTCCTCATAGTTTACGGAAAGGGTCTGCGTTACCTTTCCGTCAAGACACAGCTTCATACCGTCGTATACGCCCTGTTCGCTGTCGGCCACCAGAGTACCGCCGTACTTTTTCATAAAGCTACGCGGTCCCGGAATATCCGTGGACACACAACGCACGCCTAAAATATCCGCCTCCGCCAGTACCAGGCCGAAGCCCTCGTAGCGGGAAGAGAAGATAAAGTAGTCGCACCGTTTCAGCAGAGCAAACGGGTTCGGTAAATATAATATAATCACAATATGGTCGTAGCTGTCAAGTGCCTGGGCCTTCGCCAGAGTCTCCTCATACAGCGCGCCTCTGCCGCCCACAATAATCAGGTACGTATTCGGATTCTCCTTGTGAATCTGATCAAAGGCCGCAAGCAATCTGTCGTGCCCCTTCTCCGGAGAGAACCGGCCGATATTAATAAACTTCACACTGTCGCTACGAAGAATCTCCTGCAAGCGTTCCTCGGATACATTCATCTTGGTACGGATATCAAGGCAAATCTCCTGCTCCGCCAAATCCAGTACACGCTGATAGTTGATGATGTTTTTCGCCACGGAAAGCTCCGCAGTCTTCTCCAACCGGGCCGGAAGCTTCTTTGCGATACGCTCCGCACAAAACTTGATATCCTCCGTTACCACCGCTACGCTGTCGTACTCCTGATAAGCTCTTGCCATCACTTCGGTACGCACCAGACGTCGCTCCCTGATTTCCTTTTCCATGTCGTTGTGGACATAGATGGTTCTGTTACAGGACGCCCCACGGAAGGTGGTGGTCATATCGTTGGAATAGCCGCTGAAATGAATCAGCTTATCCATCCGGCAGCCCGTAAACAATCTGCGGGAGTCTCTCTTTGCAATCTTATCGGAAATCTTCTCGATGATACCGTACGGCACCAGCCCCTTTTTCGTCCAGATTTTATACAGTACAAAATCCCAAAAGCTCAGGCTGATTCCGTTGGAGAAGCCCAGATAATGCACGCCCTCCGGCAAATTCTCCAGTACCTCCGGATGTTTCTTCACATCCTCCATCTTATACAGTAACGTATAGTTCGTCTCCTTCTTATCCACCTGGGACAGGAGGTTAAACAGGGAGGTGGTAATACCGTTATTATACAAAGCACCGCCGAAAATCACTACGTTCCGCTTGCCGTTATCCGGAATATCAAGGGTCTTGATTCCCGTATCCTCACCGAACAAGAACTTCCGGCAAATCGCCTTTGCCGCATCCGGACGGTCGTAGGCACAATATTCCTTTAGGAATGCGGTCTCGTCGTAGTTCTTTTCCGAAAGCATTAAGGAAAGCAGTTCGTCTACCTTCTTTGCCTGCGGGAACGGTAAGCTTGACAGCGGCATGTAGAAGCCGCGAGATGCCTCGTATTCCTCCTCATCATAGGTAAACAAAAGTATCTTCTTCCGGGTCAGCGCATAATCAAAGAATACGCTGGAATAATCCGTAATCAATCCATCGGTGGCTGCCAAGAACGTATAGGTCTCGCAATCCGCCGGGAACGGACGGATATGGGAAAACTGACCGAAGTCCATCTCCGCGCCGTTAAAAGCATGAAGCTTCACATATACCACGTAGTTCTCCGGCAGGCCCGCATCCAGCTCCGTCAGATAGGTGGTCAGCTCGTTCACCTGTGCCTTCTTTACCACGCCACCGACCACACCGCGCCAGGTCGGCAAAAAGGCATAAACCTTCTTTCCGTCCAGACCGTAGCGTTTACGTAACTGCGCTCTTTCCGCCTCCTGCAGGAACACTTCGTTTCTCGGATAGCCGGTCAGCCACACCTTGCCGGTACCGAGATTGTCTAACATAAAGTCCTCTACCATCCGGTTCATGGTGAACTCGTTCGGGAAAATCACGTAATCCGCCGCCAAGAGGTTCTTCTGTACATTTCCAATGGTATGGGCCTCTTCCTTTACGCTCTTACCCAAGGTCTTCAGCGGGGTTCCGTGCCAGGTATTTAAGTACACCTGCTCCGGCCGCTTAATAAAATGGAACACAAAGGAGGTATCGTTTATCAAATACTTGGCGGTTGCCAAAATCTTATTGTACGGAGTGGAATTCCGCACCACAAGCTTTACCTTTTCCATACCAAGAGCCGCCAGCTGTGCCTTAAACTTCTTTTTATTTTCTTTTAAGCAGGTCAGGTACAACGTATAATCGCGGTACTCCTCTCCCTTTGCCAGCTCGCAAAGGAGGGCATAAATATTGCCGTCCATGGCCTTTCCCTGCTGGTTTTCCAACAGAACCGCCTTTTCCTTAATCGGACGGTCAAGATACTTCGGGTAACGCATCCGACGCAACACGCCGCCCTTCAGCTTGTTTTTCCAGCTCTTTATCTTATTCACCACACGACGCCACTTTCTGTAGCGCTTCACACCAGCCGGAGTCTCCGCCGCTCTTTCCTGAGGCGCAATCACAGCCGCCAATACACGCTTTGCCGCATCCGCATCATCCAGATAAGTAAACTTCTTACAGAACGCCTCGTAACGCTCATCGCATACAAACGGCTTCGTAAGTGCCGCTTCCAGCTCCTCCTCCACCGCATCCTGGGTGGTTACAATCGGACCCGGTAAAATATCCGGCTCAATATAGAAATCACGCAGCTGTCCGCGGTATTCCTCGATGTCATACATGAAGAAAATCATCGGACGGCGCAAAATGGAATAGTCAAACATAACACTGGAATAGTCCGTCATCAGTAAATCACTGATGACATACAGATGGTTGATATCGCCGTAATCGGACACATCAAACAAAAATCCTCTGTACTTTTCCGCATCAAACTCCATATTGGCAAAATAGTGGGCGCGCAACAGCACGCAGGCCGTATCCCCGAAACGCTTCTGCAGACGCTCCATATCCAGTGCCACCTGATACTCAAAGCCCTTTCCGTACTCATAGGTCTTATCACGGAAGGTCGGCGCATACAAAATAATCTTCTTATCCTTCGGAAGCCGCAGGGACTCCTTAATCCGCTCCACATCCTCCTCGGTATACTTAAACAGGAAAACATTCCGCGGGTAGCCCAGCTCAATGAGCTTATTCTTCTTTTCCTCCTCCGTAAGCGCATAGGCAGACGCCAGCTTTTCGGAGGTATAGGCAGACGGAGACAGCAGGTAGGTAAACTGATCCGCTTCCTCACGATACATCTTATGAATCTCTTTTACACTCTGGGAACCGTTGCCCTCTAACACAATATCGCAGCCCAGACGCTTAAGCGGCGTGCCGTGCCAGGTCTGGATATAAATCTGCCCTTTGCGCACGGGAATGGTCTTCGGGTTGGTGGAATTGGTCACACGGTACTTTGCGGTAGCCATGACCTCATAGTACTTCTCCGTTCCCTTCTTTACCAACGTCACATTACGGTACTGCTTCAAAAACTCATAATTCTTTATAACGGCACCGGAAAAGGACCATACAAGACGATACCCCGCATAGGCCGGATTCTGCACCATCTCTTCAAACAACGCCTTCGGGCTGCAGGTATACTGCTTTCCCTTAAAGGCCTCAAATACCACTAAATTCGGATCAATGGGACACGCCAGGCACTTTCTCTTAAAAATCGAAAGACCTCTCGCCCGGTCCCAAAACCGATAATATCTTCCCCACACTTTATTTCTCTGAATACGGGCACGTCTCAGTGCCGACTTTTTCTTTTTTAACTTCTTTAAAAAGCTCATCACAGCCTCCTAAAACACTCTCTTACATTTCTACAAAATCCGTAATAATGCGGTAGCCGGTGCCGTTTCGCACCGCCGCGATGTAATCCGCAATACTCTCCCACTTTTTCTCAAAAATCATACCCCCCCGGAGCTGAACACGTCCGTGGGCATCCGAGCCGCCGGTACCGCGAATGCCGTGTTCTGCGGCATAAGCAGCCGCCTTTTCGTTAAAACCTTCGCCTCTGGCCGAATTCAACGCATTACTGATTTCAAAGGCCTCGCAGCAATCCGGATAAAGCTTTACCTCCGGAATATACGGCGCCTCGCGATACGGGTGCGCCTGCACCACAAAACCGCCTGCGGCAGTCACTTTTTCAAACTGCTCCTTCGGGCTCCAGGACAGCATATCCGCCTGTTGTGCAAGCCACTCCTCGGATAAGCCGTACAACAAAAACTCCTGTCCGTGAAAATTGGTCTCCAAACCGAAAAACACCTGCAAGCCGATTTCGTCGCCCCGCTTTTTTGCGCTGCGGTAGCCCTCACAAAAGGCCTCTACCCGCTCCTTCCACGGCAAATCCCGCGGAATCGCACAGTTACCGTTAAAAAAATGGTCGGTTACCACGATTCCGGTATAACCGAATCCTTTATATAAATCCGCCTGTTCCGCGCCGGTCAGATGCCCGCAGGCACTTCCCTGGCGGGTATGCAAATGTGTTTCGTATTTGTACTCGGCCATAACAACCAATCTCCTTTACACAGACTTAACCGATTCTATTATAAATACTTTTAAAGGCGGTGTCAACCAATCACACCGCCCTTTTCCCGTGAAAAATATGTTAAATTGTATTTTATACGGTTTCGGATACTTCCGTTACAGCCTCGACAGTCTCCGCAACCGCGTCCTCTACCGGTTCCTCTGCTTTCGGTATTCTGATAAACCAGAAGATGCCCACTAAGGTAAACACCACCGCTACCGCAATCAATACCACGCCGAGCCAGTCCGGTGCCGATTCCATAAACAAACCCAGTAATATTCCGCACAAATTATAACTGAAATGCAGTAAAATAGAGGCGTATAAAGACTTCGTCCGATAGAATACCCAGGCCAATACCATACCCAGTACTGTTGCGTATGCTGCCCATACCAGATTTCCGTGAAGCAAACCGAACAATACGGAGGAAATCAGCATTGCCGCGATAACCGGCATTCCTTTTTTCATTCTGGAAAATACCAGTCCTCGTAATACCCATTCCTCTACAATCGGAGCCGAAATCAACGTATGCAGAAGCACCACAAGTCCCACCTCATCATAAACGGACGCAGACTCCTGATAGGAATTTAACAGCTCTTCCGGAAGAAATCCCATAACAAAGTTCGTCAATACATTCATTCCGAGCCCCAGCAGAATAAGCGGCACAATCGCACCCGGATGAAACTTTCTCAAAGACAATTCTCCGGTTATCTTTTTCTTTCTGCACACAAAAATCAGACAAGTCACAGCAACCGTCACTACATTCACAATAATTGTGGACGGCACCGAAAACTCCATGACAGCCTCCATATAGTCTTCCATATACTGCTTCATCACCGCCGGATCCGAGAGACTCATTCCTTTCTCCGCATACTCCGCTGTAATCCTAACGCTTTCTACCGTACCCCAAATCATCTGAACCACAAACATCACGGCAAGATAAATTCCTAAGTAACCCAGTCCCTTCAATAACGCCATAAAAAACTTTTTCATTTGTTCTCCTTCCTATACGTACCTTTGATTCATTCCACTTTATTTATTACATTTCATCCGTATTCTCGACAACAACTTCCGCCACGTCAGCTACGCTTTCCGATATTTTTGCGTTTGTCGCGGTACCTGTCTCCACTGCCGGCCCTTCCGCCTTCGGAATCTTTGCAAACCAGAAAATACTGATAGCCGCCACCACCACGGATACAATATTCGTTACAATCCATACCGTCTCCGATGCATCCTCCGGAATCAGCATCTGCAACATGGCACAGCCGTTATAGCTCAGATGCAGTAATATATTACCAAGCAGGGATTTGCTCCGCTCGAATACCCAAACCAACACCAGACCGAAGACAAAGGCATACAGCATCCACACCCACTGACCGTGGGCCACACCAAACAGTGCAGAAGATAACAGCACCGCCACCGCCGTCGGCATTCCCCTTTTCATACGGGTGTAGGCAAGTCCACGGAAAATAATTTCCTCGATAATCGGGGCCATAATCGTTGTACCGATTACCATCAATACCGCATTTCCGTTCATCACCAGGGACGATGACTCTTCGTAGGCGCTCATCCACTCCTCCGGTATAAAAGAAAGCACCAGGCCGGTTACTACATTTAAACTGAGACCCATCAGCACAATCGGTGCAATTCGGGCCGGTTGCAGCTTCCGCAAACAGATTTCTTGCGTAAACTTCTTCTTTCTGCATACAAAAATCAGCCATAATAAACCGATAGTCAGAATACCCGAGATAATGACAGCCGGCATAGCCGATTCCGCCACCACCTGTATAACCTCTTCCATGTATTGCTCAAAGATATCCGGCTCAAACACATTCCGGTAGCGCGTGGTATACTTCATGGCAATCGGTATTATACCCACAATCGAGTATACCAGTGTCACCAAAAGCTGCATTCCGAAATAGATACCGAAATAGCCTATGCCCTTTAACAGGCCGATAAAGAACTTTTTCATTGGCGTTCTCCTTCCGATGATTCCGCTAAATCTCCTGATCTACCGCTGCGCCCTTTAAATCCTCTAAATCCAGCTTCATGCGGTCTACCACATTTTTTAATTCCTTCTGAATAGATTCTCCGGTTTCCGCGATTTTTACCATACGTCTGGTGGACTTTTCAAGTTGCTCTGCCGCCGGAGTTACGGTCTCGTTTTCTTCCTTCTTCTCGGCTCTCATTTCTTCGATCCGCTCTTCCAGTTCCTTTTCCTCGGCTTCCTTCTCCTCTGCCTTGGCAAGCTTCTCTTCCAGCTCCGTCTCCATATGCTCCTTCGCTTCCTCAAACAGCATACCGATGACTTCCTTGACGCCGGCTTCTAAGGCAGCCTCCGCTTCCTTACCCGCAGTTACCATCGGATTGGACTTGGCACGTTCAATCTTGATATCGGACAACGCCTGCAAGGTACGATCTTCGTATTTCTTACTGTTCTCGATAATACCCTTAAAATGGCCTTCGGACTTATTTAATTCCGCAAGTTCCTTTTCGTACTCCTCGGAGGTCAGAAAATTATTTCCCTTTAACTTTTCCTTTTCTTCCTCAATCCGGTTCATTTCCGCCTTTGCGGCCAACATCTCATCTTTTCCCTTTTCCAGGCTGACTTCCATTTCTTCCACGCCGGCATCCACTATCTGCTCCCCGGCAAAAGCCGCCTTCACAATGCTCATAGCCTTTTCCTGGGCAGCCTTACGACGCTCCGCAATCTTATCCTGTGGAAACTGCACCTTTCCGGAATATACTCTTCCGTTCTTCAAATTCTCCGCAACCTCTTCCGGCGTCTTCTGTTCCGCCTGTCGCAGATTTCCCACATAAAAATTTCTCGTTTCCTGTTCTATACGCATAAATATGCCCTCCTCTTCACTTCTTTATATCGTACGTTTATCCGGAAGTATTTAATAAAAATCCATAAGAAAATAGTCCTATTCTGCCCTATTTTCCGTTTCCTGCGGCGAAAAAAGAATTTATTTGCATTTCTTCTCCAAAATTGATATACTAAGCTTAAAACCACTATATATTGAAAAGGAGTCGGACTATGGAACAATATAACGGCAGTCAGATAGTTGTATTGGAAGGTCTGGAAGCGGTACGGAAGCGTCCGGGTATGTACATCGGAAGCACCGGAAGCCGCGGCCTTCATCACCTTATTTGGGAAATTTTAGATAACGGTATCGACGAACATTTGGGCGGGTACTGTGACCGCATAGAAATCGAATTACAAAAGGACGGCGGTATTTCCATTACGGATAACGGCCGTGGTGTGCCGGTGGATATCCACCCGACCAAACACATCCCGACCGCCCGTGTGGTCTATACCATACTTCATGCCGGCGGTAAGTTCGGAGGCGGAGCCTACAAGGTATCCGGCGGTCTCCACGGTGTAGGTGCGTCCGTAGTAAATGCCCTCTCCTCCAAGATGGTGGTAGAAATCAAAAAGGACGGCAAGATTTACCGGGACGAATACCGGGACGGCGGCCATATCGTTACGCCGCTGGAGGGTGGTCTTCTTCCGGTGGTGGGAAGTTGCCGTAAGTCCGACACCGGTACCAAGGTGCTCTTCTATCCGGACCCGACGATTTTCGAGACCGTAGAATTTAAGACCGATATCATTCGCAAGAAATTAAAGGAAGTCGCTTATTTAAATAAGGGGCTGACCATTGTATTTAAAGATAAAATCGCAGGGGAAGAGCTGACCTACTACGAAGAGTTCGGTATCAAGAGCTTCGTCACCTACCTGACCCGCGAGACAAATAAGCTCCACCCGGAACCGATTTACATCGAAGGGAAAAGCGGCGACATCGAGGTGGAGGTAGCCTTCCAGTACACCGACAGTTACCAGGAGCAAATTAACTCCTACTGTAACCGCATCAACGTGGTGGACGGCGGTACGTTAGTGACCGGTTTTAAAACCGCGCTGACACGTGTCATGAACCAGTACGCAAGAGAGCTGGGCATCTTAAAGGAGAAGGATGAAAATTTTGACGGTAAAGACATCCGTAACGGCCTCTTTGCCATCATTTCCATTAAACATCCGGATCCGCAGTTCGAAGGCCAAACCAAGACAAAGCTGGGCAACACCGACGCAAAAGTAGCGGTGGAGGATGTATTTACCGGCGAAGTCACCCGGTATTTCGATAAGAACGTAGAAGAATTAAAGGCCGTTTTAGAAAATTCCATGAAGTCCTACAATGCCCGCAAGGCCGGAGACAAGGCCCGCAATGCGGTATTAAAGCAGCTGCAGGATGTGGACTTTAAGAGTAAGCTTGCTGCGTGCTCCTCCCGTAAACCGGAGGAATGTGAGCTCTATATCGTCGAGGGTGATTCCGCAGGCGGTACCGTAAAGACCGCCCGCAACCGTAAAACCCAGGCGGTTCTCCCGCTTCGCGGTAAGATTCTGAACGTAGAAAAAGCCACCTTAGATAAGATTTTGGTCAACAACGAAATCAAGTCCATGATTGCGGCCTTCGGTTGCGGTATCAGCGACGATTTCGATATTACAAAGTTACGTTTTGACAAGATAATTATTTTAACCGATGCCGACGTGGACGGTGCCCACATCAGCACCCTGCTTCTCACCTTCTTCTACCGGTTTATGCCGGAGCTGATCTTAGAGGGCAAGGTATACCGCGGTCTTCCGCCGCTTTATAAGGTGACCTATGAGGATACGGAAGGTGCTGACCAAGACGGCTCTGGAGACGGTTCTTCCGAGACCGATGCAGATACCGGTAAGACTGCCAAAGGTGCCAAGAAGTCTAAGGCAAAGGGCAAAGGAAAGAAGTCCAAGAACGAGAAATATTTGTTCAATGACTTTGAGTTAGAAAAGTTCCGCAAGGAAGGCAAGAAAATTCTCGACCTGCAGCGTTACAAAGGCCTCGGTGAAATGGACGCGGACCAGCTCTGGGAAACGACCTTAAACCCGGAAACCCGCATTCTCGCCCAGGTATCCATCAGCGATACCGTAGAGGCCGATGAAGTTACCACATTGCTTATGAGTAATAACGTTCCGCCGCGTCGTGCCTTCATTATGGAAGAAGCACGCTACGCGAAGCTTGATGTATAAGGAGGTGTCCCATGTCTGAGAATTTTGAAAACAGCAATTTAATTCAGTTGGATTATTCCGAGGAAATGAAGACCTCCTTCCGTGACTATGCGGTTAACACCATTATCGACCGTGCCATTCCGGATGTCAGAGACGGTTTAAAGCCGGTTCAGAGACGAATCCTGTACTCCATGATGGAGCTGGGCTTGGACCCGAAGAAGCCCCACCGTAAGAGTGCCCGTATCGTCGGTGACACCATGGGTAAATATCACCCGCACGGTGACTCCTCCATTTACGATGCACTGGTGCATATGTCCGAGGATTATTCCCTGGCCATTCCGTTAATCGACGGCCACGGCAACTTCGGTTCCATCGACGGTGACGGTGCCGCAGCCATGCGATACACAGAGGCCCGCCTTTCGGAAGGTGCCATGACGCTCCTCTCCCATTTGGAGCAGGGCTTAGTGGACTTTATGCCGAACTTTGATAACAGCGAAAAGGAGCCGAAGGTCCTTCCGGCCATGCTCCCGAATCTTTTGATTAACGGTACTACAGGTATTGCGGTAGGTATGACCACCAATATGCCGCCGCACAACCCGGGAGAGGTCATTGACGCGGCCATTGCTATTTTGGACAAGCCGAATATCACCCTGGAAGGCCTTATGCGCCACATTCAGGGCCCGGACTTCCCGACCGGCGGTATCATTACCAATGCCGATATTTTGCCGTCCATCTACGCTACCGGCGAAGGAAAGATTAAAGTCCGCGCCAAGTATGAAATCGAAAACAGCGACGGCGGCAGAAAAAATATTGTCTTTACGGAGATTCCTTATACCGCAGCCGGCAGTAAGACCCGCCTGGTAGAAAATCTTGCCCAGCTTATGAAGGACAAGGTATTTGAGGAAATGTACGATGTAAGAGACGAGTCCACCAAAGACGTCCGCATCGTAGTCGAGGTAAAAAAAGACCGTGACATCGACAATTTATTAAACGGTCTCTTTAAGAAAACCGGCCTTGAGGACACCTACGGCGTCAATATGCTTGCCGTAAAGGAACAACAGCCGTACATTTTTAATTTAAAAACCCTTCTGGAAGAGTTCGTACTGTTCCAGGAAGAGTTATACACCAAAGAATACGAACATCTGTTAAAGAAAGCGGAGGAACGCCTTGAAATCGTAGGCGGCTTAATCCGCGCCACGGATGTGATTGATTTGATTATCGAGATTTTACGAGGCAGTACCAGTGTAAAGCAGGCAAAGGCGTGCCTTACCGCCGGCGATACCACAGACATCAAGTTTAAATCCGAGGCCTCCAAAAAGCAGGCTTCAAAGCTTGACTTTACCGAACGCCAGGCCGACGCCATCCTTGCCATGCCGTTAGGCCGTTTGATCGGTCTGGAGATTATGAAGCTTCATGAGGAAAGCGATACGCTTCATGCCAATATCGCCACCTACAACACCATCCTCTCCGACCAAAACGAGCTGCACAGTGTCATCAAGACCCAGTTAAAGGAGTTCCGTAAAAAGTTCGGTGTTCCGCGTAAAACGGAGCTTGCCAATGTGGAACAAGCCGACTACGTTATAGAAGAAAAGATTGAAGACATTTATGTTCTTGTGGATAAGTTCGGTTACACCAAGTCCATTGATGTGGCTGCCTTTGGCAGAACCGCCGAGGAAAGCAAGAAGGAATACGCCCATATCGTAAAGATGAAGAACAATGACAAGCTTTGTCTCTTCACCGCTCAGGGCAATATGTTCCAGGTGAAGGCTTCCGCCATCCCGAAGTGTAAGATGAAGGACAAGGGCGTTCTCATTCACACCCTTTGCAAAATCGGCAAGGAAGACGCTGTGTTGTATACTGCCTTTGAGGATTTGTTTGAATCACAGCTTCTGTTTACCACCAAGAACGGCTTTATCAAGCGGGTATCCGGTATCGAATTCGAAACCGGCCGCTCCATGATCGCCGCAACGAAGTTAGACGATGGGGACACCGTCATCGGCATTTCCATGATGTCCGCAACGGATGTGCTTTCCGGCAACATGAAGGTCATCCTTCTCACCGAGGGCATGGCGTCTCTCGCCTTCCCGGTAGAAGACGTGCCGGAACTTAAGAAAGCCAGCCGTGGCGTAAAAGCCATTACCTTTGACAAAAACGACAACGCTCTGGCATTTGCCGGCGCCTTCCATGCGAGAGTGGAGACCTTTACCTATAACGGAAAGGAACTTTCCACCAGAAGAGTCCGCATGCGCCAGAGAGCCGCAAAGGCCCAGAAGGCAGCATTGTAAGAGGGATATACGAGCCGGTTTCCGGCTGGGTTAGTACACATCGCCCCGCTTATGTTTATATCAATTTTGTGCAAGTCGCAACGCTCCGTCAATCTTCCTCTAAGAATGACTAGGACGCTCGGGAGCGACCTCGCGCCCAGTCTTTTCTAAGAGGTGATATCGACTGCGCTAAGGACGCGCCCCTTCGGGAAAAGCAAAAATCGATATAAACATAAGCGGGGCGATTTTCTATCAGCACTTTCGCCGGAAACTCGGCTCGTGCTGAGATACCATTCCCTCTTCTTTTACGTACAACCACGATAAAAAGAAAAGAGCACTCCGTACTACACAGAGTGCTCGCAAATTCTATTTCTCTTTTCTATATTCTACCAGATACCAATTTACAAACGGAATGTAATCAACTTTGACCAATCCTGCTTCCCCGGCAAGTGCATCAAACTGTTCAAAGTCCGTATATAAACGAGCCTTTCGCATTAACTCCAAAGCTTCTTTTTCGCCAATATCGTAGCTCTCAAATATTTCATGGCGGCGTAACCATATATTATGCCTGGAAACTGAAACAAATTTTCCACCCGGTTTTAATACCCGTACCGCTTCCTTTAGAATGGTAGGAATCTCCCGACATTCATCAAAACCGAAATGTGAACACACCACATCAAACAGGTTATCCGAAAAAGGCAGGTTCCATAAACTTGCACAAATTCCGATGGCGTTTTTACCGTAATATCTTCCGATGGCGTCCGCGTTTTTTGCACATGTAAAATCAATATCAACGCCCATATAAAACATATCCTCGGTCATGGAACGTACAATGGCATTGGTTCCCACACCCGCTCCCACCGTCATCTCCATGATTTTATGCTCTTTGCCCGCCTGCGAACAAATCTTTTCCGCATAAGGGGACAAATGCTGTGCTGCCCAGCCCTGTCGTGCCTTTTCCGATATTTCCACATGGAATATGCCGTTTCCCTTGGTAACATTGCGGAATGAATCCAACAACTCCTCCCTTGTCAATTCATTCATTGTTCGATGATGCCCCTCAATCCAATGTGGCTTTCCGTGAAGTTCGTAATGCTCAAAACGCCGGATAAATTCTTCTTTGTTTGGAATTGTCTGCTTATAAAAGTCATAATGTTCCCTATGCCAACTCTCCCAGTTAGCAGGATCATCACCATACTTCCGCTCCAGCTCCTGCAGCATTTCGTAACACGGTTTATAATTCTCCCAATACAAAATATCATCCCATTCGTTATTTACCATAGTGCACCCCTCCGTCTGTATTTGGTGACTCTACTATA
>SVEN01000054.1 GCA_015057365.1 Lachnospiraceae bacterium
CCATACTTCCGCTCCAGCTCCTGCAGCATTTCGTAACACGGTTTATAATTCTCCCAATACAAAATATCATCCCATTCGTTATTTACCATAGTGCACCCCTCCGTCTGTATTTGGTGACTCTACTATAGCAAACGCCCTCAGAATTTCCAAGTCTTGTTCTTTAGAGCAAAATGTGGTATAATATATACAGAAAGAGAGGACGATTTGACACAAAACACGGTCATATCTTCCTCTCTCTTGTCTTAGAAATTATTTATACTCCTATATTTTCTTTTAGGCTTCCGTTAATACCGCACAAATAATTGCGCGCCCCGTAGCTTCTCCGATCGGATTTCCGGCATAGTCGCCGTATTCGTTTTTGATGCGGAATCCCTCTTCGGTTAACCAGGTATGTATCTGCTCCAGTTTCACAAAATGCTTTACCGACGGCATCTCTTTTCGGATTTTCTCATCGGTTGCGGTTTCAAGCTCGTATCGCCGCGTGGAATGAATGAGTCCGGTTTCCGCATCGTAAGTACTGTCACACAGTAACATCCTTCCGGTAGTTCCGTGACCGTCGGTTCCCTGCCAGATAACACGTTCCCCCGAATGTACATACCACTGCTCCGGATAGAAGGTATGGTTGTAATCGATGTACACCATTCCTCCCTGCTTTAATGCCAGCTTTGCTTTCTCAATCAATACCTTCTGCGCTCGCTCCGGTCCTTCTTCAGATACTATGTTCATGAGAAAGTTTCCTGCAATTACCACCACATCGTAACCGGTTCCCCAGTCATCCGCAATGGCATCCGCCGTTCGCCAAGTGATGTTGTCTACACCTTCTGCTTTTGCCGGAATCTTTTGAAGCATCGCCTCGTCCATATCCAGTCCCTCAGCCGTATGTCCGGCCTTTGCAAGAGGAACCAAAATACGTCCGCTGCCGCAGGCAATTTCCAAAATACGCTTCGGTGTTGTACCGAGACAAGCCAATAAAAAATCAACATCCTCGGTTCCGGTTTCGTCAATCTCATACATGTCCGCAGACCAGTTTGCAATAATAATATCTTCTTTTATCACTATAAAATCCTCCGTTTTATGTAGGAGGGTTAGATTATAGTCGCCCTCCTGTTTGCTATTCTGTTATATACTGTCTTTCCCATATGAAATCATCCTTTCTGTTGTTTGATAACTCTATTTTAACATACACGTTTGTCATGTGCAAGCAACACCGCTCCAACCAATCACTATCACCAGAGTGATACCTACACTTCAAACAAGTACTTATACTTCTCCATCTGCATATAAATCACATCCTCTACCCGGCTTCTTACCTCTTCCGGGTAGATCGTTGCCGCATTCAGAAGCTCCTTTACATCCTTTTTCGTAAAGGTAAACTTCATCTGTCCTCCGTACAACTTTTCCGAGATGTCCAACTGGTCATCAAAGCTGTTGCAAAAGGTCTTTGCTTTTGCTTCCCGAAGGTACACTACCGGATTGCCTCCCAGTGGGTAATCCATGGTAGTATCCGACAGAAGTCCGGCCCCTTGGTCGAAAATCGGACAATAAGCAAAATCTCCCACACCGTTCATCAATACCGCAATATTGTGCATATGGCGGTCCTCATTTAAAAACAATGCGTCAACGGTCAGTAGCTTATTCATATATGCGCCAAACCCAGTCAGCCCCGTCACTCTTTCCACCTGATTAACCAGAAACCGCAACCTTTCCTCGTGACTCGTAATGCAATATATCGCCTTATAAAGGCTCTCATCAAAAAAACTCTTAAACAGTCGCTCCAACGTAATAATCTGCCAATCGTCTTTCACAAAATCCGTGCTTTTCACGCCGTTGTATACCGTGGTTTTATACCTCATCTGCTCCAAATCATATAATACATACTCCGACTGATGCAACGTAGATTTCAGAAGCAAATGAGAAATCAGATACTCCGCCAGCCCCTCATAACCGGTAAAATCCGCCTTATACCAGACACTTCCGTTCTGCCACTTTAACTGATTTCCCTTTGAAGACTGCCTGTCATTTTCACGGATATCCTGTTCAAACAGCTCTACCATAAGGCACTCACCTCTCTATCTTTATCCAAAAATTATCCTCCGCCATTTTACCTCCCGTTTTCTCGATAATCAGAAACGGATCATAAAACGGCAAATCCAAATCCTTTAACACAAGTTTCAACTTATCTCTCGTCCGCGGAAAACACCGGGACTCCAAAAACTCCGTATAATCCTCGTAATCCGGTGCCTCGTTTATACCAAAGGCCCGGAACATCAACTTATCCGTGTAGTTTTTAATATGCACCTGCCTACTCGGTTCGTCCACCTCAATCAAGGTACACACATCCTGATTGTGCATATACCATAGCCGTACCGGGCATACTTTCTCCGGAACTTTGATTTCATCTATATACTCCGGATGTTTTTCTAAAAACTTTAACAATACCGCTACCGGACCTGTAATCGGAGCATCACTCATCTCCCAGCGTTCTACGGTAGATTTGGAGCAATGAATCAACTCTGCCAGCCCTTTCTGGGTAATCTCCAGTTTTTTACGGATTCGTTTCATATCCTCCGACATAATATACTCCGGTGTGATATATTCTTTTTTCTCCATAGAACCACCTCCTGTTTTTATTAAACCACTATTTTAAAGGTTTGTAAAGTCCTTTTAACACTTATTATAAAGACTGCACATTTTAATATACCGATAACCCCCGCCCTTACACACAACCGGACGAATTGCTTCATGTAAAAGGAACTTGCGCAATTTTCGACAAAAAAAACAACCGGGTAGATTACCTACCCGGCTGTACCTTACATACTTATGCCTTCTGCGTTCTCTGCTCCTCGTACCACTTTCTGTCACGATCTGCATTTTCCAGCTTGATTCTGCGCTCGATTTCTTCCGTTCTCTTTCTTTCCTTTGCAAGGAACTCTAAGGTTCTCTTTTCCTCTACAAAGCGATAGCAACGCCAGATAAAAAATCCGATTGCGATTACAAGCAATGTGAGCCAACCACCGATTTGGTCTCCGCCTACATTATTTACAACCTGCGCTCCCCCTGCTACGGAATAGCATTTCCATATCCCCACTAATACGAACACGACTGCGGTAAACAGCCAAAAATACGTACCACTTTTTACTTTCATTTCCTTGTCCCTCTTTCATCTTTCCACATCGTTTTCCCTTACACGGTTGCTTTTCAACATCGGTAACATCCCCTTACCAAATACAACCATGTAACAGTTTATCACAACTTATGCGAAAATTTCCATAGGACAAAGGTCCCAATTCCCATGGTCGTTTGATTTCCTACACCTTTTGTGGTACACTGAGTTCATAACCTTTCTTAAGGAGGCTCTTTATGAATAAAAAATGGTATCGCCGCCGCAAGCGGCTCCTTGAAATATTAGAGGTCGGCAATGATCTGGACCATGTCAGCCGCGCTTATGACTTTTTAAGTGCGTTTGCAATCGTGCTGAATCTGACCGCCAGTATCATGTATACCTTTGACAATCTGCAGGCACAGTACGGTCCGGTTCTGCTTTGGATTGAGCGGATTACCGTCGCTTTTTTTGCACTGGACTATATCTTACGTTTATTTACCGCCCGGATTTTGTATGAGGACGAAAAGGATATGACAGAAGGCCGTGCCTTACGGAAGTACATCTTCTCTTTTATGGGTATCATTGATTTGCTGTCCTTTTTGCCGTACTATTTGCCGATTTTCTTCCCGTCCGGAACCGTAGCCTTCCGTATGATTCGTATCGTGCGTATCTTCCGCCTATTCCGAATCAACGCTTATTACGATTCCCTGCATGTTATTACCGAGGTTATTTACGGAAAACGGTCCCAGCTCATTTCTTCCGTAGTAATCATTCTGATTCTCATGGTGGGCTCCAGCCTTTGTATGTACAGTCTGGAACATGAAGCTCAGCCGGATGTGTTCCAAAACGCGTTCTCCGGCGTATGGTGGGCAGCTTCTACCCTTCTTACCGTAGGGTACGGAGATATCTACCCCGTAACCACGCTGGGTAAAATATTCGGTATCTTTATCACCTTCTTAGGCGTGGGCATGGTCGCCATCCCTACCGGTATTATTTCCGCAGGTTTCGTTGACCAATATTCCCGTTTGAAACGCCGAAATGAATACGGATACGAAGCGGATATGCACTTTATAAAAATAGAAATCGGTCCTAATGATAAATGGCTCGGGCAACGCATTGCCGACTTAAAACTTCCTTCCGGTATGATTGTCGCCATTATAAAACGAGACAACGAAATCCTCATTCCGAGAGGTGACCTGGTATTGGAGGAAGCCGACATTCTGGTTCTTGGTGCGGAACCTTACGAAGACGACGAACATATCAACCTGAAAGAAGTTGTTTTGAAAACCCACAATCCATGGACCGGACTTCGCATCCGGGATTTGGACATTTCCCGCCAGTCCATTATTGTTTTGGTAAAGCGCAGAAACAAATCCCTGATTCCCAACGGTAACATGAAGCTGGAAGCCGGTGACCGGGTATTTATCTATACCAAGCTCCATCTGTCCGATGCAGGCAACATTGAAATTTGATTCCGAATTTGATTCCAAAGCGCTCCGGCACCTTCATTCTGTCGCGGGCGCTTTTTTTCGTCTGCGTCAACCTCCTCGCTCTCGCCTTTTTTACCATATTTCCCGGTCGGATTCACAAGTTTTAAGTAGTTTTCAACAATTTTGCAAATTTCAGAAAATTGTGCTTTCTTTTTTGGCACCACCTGTGCTATAATACTGTTTGCGTCCTCATTCGACAAAGATTGCATATTTCATCTGCGTCGCATGCGGTTCACAACTTAAAGGAGTATTTCAACATGGAACAGAATAATGAAATGCAGAATTTTGAACAGCGCCTGAAGCAGTTGGTGGCAATGGCCCGCAGCAATAAGGATGTGCTGGAAGTAGATAAGATTAATGACTTTTTCAAGGAGATGAACCTTGAGGTCAGTCAAATTGATAAAATATATGAGTACCTGGATGCTCACGGCATCTTAGTCATGTCTCCCATGAACGGCGAAGATTTGCCGGACGACGAGGAGCTTTTGGAAATCGATGATGCCGAGGATGCACTGGCAGAGCTGGAAGACTTAAACGCACTGGCAAATGTCATGTCCGATGACCCGGTAAAGCAGTATTTAAAGGAAATCGGTAACTATCCGCTCCTTTCCATTACCGAAGAAATCGAATTGGCAAAAAAAATCGAAAACGGTGACGAGCACGCAAAGAAGATTCTGGCAGAGTCCAACCTTCGTCTCGTTGTCAGCATCGCAAAGCGTTACGTAGGTCGCGGCCTTTCTTTTCTGGATTTAATTCAGGAGGGTAACTTAGGTCTTATCAAAGCAGTAGATAAATTTGATTATAATAAAGGATACAAATTCTCTACTTATGCAACCTGGTGGATTCGTCAGGCCATTACACGTTCCATCGCCGACCAGTCCCGTACCATTCGTATTCCGGTGCATATGTCGGAAGTCATCAACAAGACTTACCGCGTTTCCCGTACTCTTTTACAGGAGCTGGGTCGTGAACCTACCGAGCAGGAGCTTTCCATCGCTCTGGATATGCCGATCGAGAAGGTCCGCGAGATTTTAAAAATCTCCGCAGACCCGATTTCTCTTGATACTCCGATCGGTGAAGAGGACGACAGCCACTTAGGTGATTTCATCAAAGACGAGCGTATTCTCGGACCGGAGGAGGCTGCCTCCTATGCGGTATTACAGGATCAGATTTCTACTCTCTTAGATACCCTGACCGATCGCGAGCGGCGTGTTCTCATGCTTCGCTTCGGTTTAAAGGACGGCAAGAGCCGCACCTTAGAAGAAGTAGGTAAGGAATTCAACGTAACCCGTGAGCGTATCCGTCAGATTGAAGCGAAGGCACTTCGTAAGCTTCGTCACCCGAGCCGTGCAAGAATGCTCAAGGGCTTCGACTTTAATCTTTAATTTGTTTCCAAAATTCCTTTACAGATATAAGAAAACCGGCTTTCCTATCCTCGGGAAAGCCGGTTTTACTTTTGTATTCATTCTTTTTTTGACATTGCACCTTACTTAAAGGACTTGCTGTTCAAAATGAGCGCACTGTAAATATACAGTACATCTTTTCCTTCAAAATCAATGAAGCGGTCTAACATATCCGGCATGACATAACGGATATCCACCAGATACACACTCTTATACCCCTCCGCAAGGAGCGGTGTAATACTGGAACCGAAGGAATCACGGAACACAATCAATTCCTCGTCCGTAGTTGCGTTCGGATTGTCGATACGAAGCAGGGCCTTGGTTCCGGAAAGGAAGAAATCATAGCCGTCCTTTCCTTCGAACTTCTCATAGTCATAGATTCCGGAAGTCTTGCCGGTCTCGTAATCGTATACGGTACACTGATCCAAAATATCACTGGTAAGATACGTAATGGTATCCGGCTCCGGATTAAGCGCGCTCTGGCCGTAATATACCCCGTAGAACGGATACAACGTATTCTCTTTATAGTTACCGGTTACACGGTCTGCCGCTCCCATTGCCTCTAACAGCGTCTCCGCTACCGCACCGATTTTGTCCTGACTCCAGTGGGTATCGGTTCTGTAATAATCCTCCAATTCCAGCACATCGAAAAAGTTAATGTGATACATTTCCGGTAACTTTTCATTCACCTTCTCCAACAGCTTATCATAGTTCGGAGACGGATAACCGTACTCCTTGCCGAGGAAATAGTTCTTATCCGGCACAATGGCTACGAACTTATCGCCGCCGTTGTCCTTCAAAAACTTCTCATATACATACTGCAAACGTCCCAAAGAATAGTCTACCAATTCATCGGTAAACTCCGGCTCGATTTTTGCGATATAATCATCCTTTACCGCCAATCCATTGTTTTCGTCAAGCCCCAATACATTCAGATGGAACTTCGCCTTTAAGGAACGGAAGAATTCACGGAACGGGAACTGGTCCACGGAATAATCCTCAAACTTCTCGATAGACGTACGGTCTACAATGCTCTCCCATGTAATTTCCTCCGGGAACTGAGCAAGCGGTCGACGCTCGCTGTCGGAAGTCGCCACCGGATGCATATACATCTTCACGCACATGCCCACTAAAAACGCAAGGGCGATTAAGAACGAAAACGTTACTGCGATGTTTTTTACTTTTTTCTGCATAACAATCACCCTCCCTTAGAATCTGAAATATAAGAACGGGCTGAAGGAACCGTCCACAAAGTATGCCGTCACCACAAGAAGCATTGCAACTACAAATACCGGCTCAAGGATATCGCATACCAAGGCTCCTGTCTTTTTCTCCTTAAGCTTCAATACCGCAGTCTTTACAAGCGGTGTAGAGCCAAGAATTGCCGCAAGAAGCACGACACCGTAGCTTCCCAGATAGTACCCGGTCTCGCCGGACCAGAGCGGAATACCGCCCACACCGAACATGTTGCCCAGGTCTGCCATAGCGCCTGACAAACCGTTGCCGCTGAAAATGACAAAACTGATTAAAATCGCAATCACCACATAAAGGTGGGAAACAAACTTCGGCAACTTCTCAAACACCTTATTAAGCACGAACTTCTCCAACAAAAGAAATGCAGCAAAGTACAATCCCCAAATAATAAATGTCCAGTCCGCACCGTGCCAGAAGCCGGTCAAGAACCATACGGTCAGGATATTCAGGAACCAACGGCCCTTCCCTACGCGGTTTCCGCCCATCGGAATGTACACATAATCACGGAACCAGGTACCGAGTGACATATGCCAGCGTCTCCAGAACTCCGCAATACTTCTCGAAATAAACGGATAGTTGAAGTTCTCCAGGAAATTGAATCCGAAAATCTTACCCAGGCCGATGGCCATGTCGGAATAACCGGAGAAGTCGAAATACAGCTGGAGAGAAATCGCAACGGCGTACATCCAGTATCCCGCCACTGTTGCTTCCTCCATACCATGCATGATATTCGCCAGGCCGCCCAAGGTATCCGCAATCAATACCTTCTTGGAAAGACCGATAATAAAGCGGGTTACACCGCTTCCGAATTTTTCAAAGGAATGGGTTCTGTGAGAAAGCTCCTCCTCTACCGTAGTATAACGTACGATAGGTCCTGCAATCAGCTGCGGGAACAGAGCCACATAGGTTGCCAGACGAATCGGACTTTTCTGTACCTTTGCGTCCCCGCGATATACATCAATGGTATAGCTTAAGGTTTGGAAGGTGTAAAAGCTGATACCGATCGGAAGGGCCAGTTTTAACAACGGAATCTCCGTGTGAAGCAAAGAATTCACATTACCGATAAAGAAATCCGAGTACTTAAAGAACCCTAATGCCCCGATACTGGTTACCACACTGGACCACAAAAACACCTTCGCCCATACCTTACCGCGGAACTTATCTATCAACAATCCGTGTATATAACTGGACAAAATCGTCGCAATCATAAGCCAAATATATCTCGGTTCTCCGTAGAAATAGAAGAACAGACTGGCTACAAGTAATACAAAATTCTTCAGCTTAAACGGTACGATAAAGTACAACAGCAGTACCGCAGCCAAAAAATAATAAATAAAACTGATGGTGGAAAATAACAGAAGAATTCCTCCTTTCATAAAACAAGGGCACCTCTCTATCAGAAGTGCCCAACAAAGTCCTTAATTATTCACCCTGTGCGGAGTTCGGACACATAAGGAAGAATACCATGTTATTGTAAGCTCCTACTACGGTCTGGTCTGCCTCTACGCAGATGTTCCATCTCGGATCTGCATTATCGGTAAGGTTGGTCATGAATGCATTCACATCCGCACCTTCCTCTAACTCGAATACATAACCGATGAATGCAACGGAACCCATCATCGGACCAAACATTGCACCACTCTTAAATCCGGTAACCTCATAGTTGTTAAAGCCTGCTAAAAGACCCGGCATAATTTCTGCGGAGCCGAACATTGCTTCCTCCGGAATGGACTCGTGCATGGAAACCATGAATGCCGCATCCACTGCGGTAGCGGACGGATTGTCGTTCATGGTCGTTTCAAATGCCTCCCAAAGAGACTCACCCCAGGTATTCTCCGCTACATCCGGATAAATTACGGTTGCGTCAACTACATCACCTGCACCTTCGCCGCCTTCCGGAGCTGCGTTATCCATCTCAGCCGGATACATCAGGAAGTATACGGTATTCTCATACGCACCTACCTGAGTATAATCTGCGGAAACACAGATGTTCCATCTCGGGTCAGCCTTGCTCTTTAAGGTATTGATGAATGCGTTTACATCCGCACCGTCAGCCAGTTCGAAAATATAACCTGCAAATGCGATGGAACCCATCATCGGTCCGTACATTGCGCCACTCTCAAAGCCGCTGATTTCCTCGGAGAAGCCTGCAAGGTAACCCGGCTCTACTTCCATACCGCCTGCCATAAACTGAATCACCGGATTGAGGGAAAGGAGATTTGCTACATCCACCGGAGCCAAGTCCGGATTTCCTTTCACGGTCGCAAGGAAATCATTCCAAAGCTTCTCGCCTGCGGTACCTGCAACAAAGTCCGGAGTAATCACGCCAGCCTCTGCCTTATCATCGGACTCATCCTCTGCCGGTGCGGTCGGTGCTACGGTTGCGGTGATGTTCTCACCCTCTGCCGGATTCTTTCCCTCATCCTTCTTACCGCATGCCGCAAGGCTGAATACCATTGCTACGGAAAGTGCTACTGCTAAAATCTTCTTCATTCTCATACTCTTATCTCTCTCTTTCTTTTTATTTACGTTTTTAGTTTCTTTGGACACCCCCGTCTCCCTTCACGGTTCGGTCCGATTTATGTGGTCTTTCTTCGTCCCACTGATACATTGACGAAGCTTGTCACATTCCGGTTCCAAAAAAGCAGAAAAATCTTTAAAAATTTATTTTTTATTCTGCGGCCTGTTCTTCCGGGGCTCCGCTGTAATATAAATTGCGATAGAAGCCGCCATGTGCAAGAAGCTCTTCATGGGTTCCCTGCTCGATAATGTCACCGTCCTTCATTACCAATATCACATCCGCTTCCCGAATCGTAGACAAGCGGTGCGCTACGATAAAACTGGTTCGTCCCTTCATCATCTTATGGAACGCCCGCTGAATACGAACCTCCATACGGGTATCAATGGAGGAGGTTGCCTCATCAAGAATCAACATCGGCGGCAAGCAAAGCATCACCCGTGCAATACAAAGGAGCTGCTTTTGTCCCTGGGACAAGTTTCCGCCGTCCTCTGCGATGATTGTCTGATATCCATCCTTCAATCTTCGGATGAAATTATGTGCATAGGAAGCCTTTGCCGCTTCCTCGATTTCCTCCATAGTAGCATCCGGCCGACCGTAGGCAATATTCTCCGCAATGGTACCGGACTTTAACCAGGTCTCCTGCAATACCATACCGTAGTTTTCCCGCAGGGACTCTCTGGTCATATCCCGGATATCCGTACCGTCCACCGTAATGGCGCCCTTCTTTACATCGTAGAACCGCATCAAGAGGTTAATGAGCGTTGTTTTACCGCAACCGGTAGGGCCTACAATCGCCACCCGCTGTCCCGGCTTTACGGAAAGGTTCACATCCTTTAAAAGCGGCACTTCCGGCACATAGGAAAAGGCCACATGAGAAAGCCCCACGGTACCTTCCGCATCCTTAAGCACCACCGCATTCTCCTTATCCGGTATCCGCTCCGGCTCGTCCAGAAGATCAAATACACGCTTTGCGGAAGCCAGTGCATTTTGAAGCTCCGTAATTACGGAAGAAATCTCGTTAAACGGCTTCGTGTACTGGTTCGCATAAGATAAGAAACAGGACAACTGACCGATGGACAACACCGCAGGGCCTGCTGTCAACGCCACAAAGCCTCCGAAAATGCCAACCCCCGTATATACCAGACCGTTTACAAAACGGGTACACGGATTCGTCAGGGAGGAGAAGAAAATCGCCTTGATTCCTACCTTCTGCAAACGATGGTTTACATCATAAAAGCGCTCCTCCGCCTTTTCTTCATAATTAAACGCAGTAACTACCTTCTGATTTCCTACAAGTTCCTCCACAAGAGATGTCATCTCTGCCCGTACTTTCGACTGGGCCTGGAATAAGGAATAGGTCCGTTTTGCAATAAACGCCGCCACAAACAAGGACACCGGCGTCAGCACTACTACCAAAAGCGCAATTCCCACATGAATGGAAAGCATAAAGCCCAAGGTGGCCGCAATGGTAACCACACCGGTAAAGAGCTGGGAAAATCCCATGAGCAAACCATCGGACAACTGATCGATATCCGTTACAATCCGGCTTAAGGTGTCTCCGTTGGGATGAGAATCCAAATAACTAAGCGGCAGATTCTGCACATGGGCATATACCTTGGTACGAAGATCCCGCACTACATGGAACGCAATCCGGTTATTGCATAGGCTCATAATCCAGCCGGACGCCGCCATAATCCCGACTACGATTAAAAACTTTATTAAAATCGGCACAATTGCCTTAAAATCCACCCTGCCCGCTGCTACCACATGGTCAATGGCCTGTCCCGTCAATACCGGCGCATACAAGGTCGTTACTACCGTAACAACCGCAAACAACAAGGAAAGACATAACAGCCACAAATAGGGCTTGATTAATGCAATTACACGAACTAAGGTCGCAGAGTTTTCGGTTTTCTTTTTCATGCGCCCACCTCCTCTGCGGAAACCTGAGACTGACAGATTTCTTTATATACCTCACAGGTCTCCTGTAACTCCTTGTGAGTACCGATGCCTGCCACTTCACCGTCTTCCAATACAATAATCATATCTGCATTCTGAATTGTCGTCGTACGCTGGGATACCATAAACACCGTCATCCCTTTCGTCCGCTCCGAAAGCGCACGTCTGAGTGCCGCATCCGTAGCAAAGTCCAATGCCGATGCACTGTCATCCAAAATCAGAATCTCCGGTTTTCTTACCAAAGCTCTGGCTATGGTCAAACGCTGTCTCTGACCGCCGGACAGATTCTTTCCGCCCTGATTTAACTTATAATCAAGACGACCTTCCTTGGCATCCACAAACTCCTTGGCCTGGGCAATCTCAAGTGCCTCGTTGATTTCCTCGTCCGTAGCATCGTCCTTGCCCCACTTCATGTTATCCCGAATACTTCCGGAAAACAATACCGCCTTCTGGGGAACCACACCGATTCTGCTGCGAAGTTCCCGTTGCGGATATTCTTTCACATCCACACCGTTTACAAGCATGGTACCCTTGGTCACATCATAGAACCGCGGAAGCAGATTTACAAGAGAAGATTTACCGGAACCGGTACCGCCGATAATGCCAACGGTTTGTCCCTTCCTCACGGTAAAGCTAAGTCCCGTCAGAGCCTCTTCCTTTGCTCCCGGATAGGTAAAGCTTACGTTATCGAACACTACCGCCGGAACATCTTCGCTGCTCACATTTTTCAAGCTGAAGCTTTCCTGATCCAACACCGTCGGCTGTAAATCCAATACTTCGTTTACTCGCTTTGCGGAAGCCATTGCTTTCGTGAAGGAAACAATCAGCACCTGCAATGCCACCAGCGCATTTAAAATCTGAGTCATATAATTTACAAGTGCGATTACCTCACCCTGCGTAATTACACCGGCATCTACCTGCTTTCCGCCCTGCATAATAATGGCTGCAATGGCAAGATTTACCACCACATAGGTCAGCGGGTTCATGGCCACGGATACCTTGCCCACACGCTTCTGTAACTTTAACAAACGATTACAATCCTCGGTAAACTCCTCTGTCTCATCCTGTTGTCTTCCGAAAGCACGAATCACTCTTGCACCGTTTAAGCCTTCTCTTGTTGCCAGAGAAATCGTATCAAGAGCCTTCTGCGCCTTGGAATACATCGGAATGGTCAGTACCATAATTCCGTAAATAATAAACGCCAAAATCGGAGCCGCAATGACAAAAATCACCGCCACTTTCGCATTCACCAAAAAGGCTGCCACCAACGCACCGATGACAATAAACGGCGAACGCAGGAACAGACGTAGAATCATATTGACGCCGGACTGCACCTGATTCATATCACTGGTAATTCTCGTAACCAGCGTAGACGTCCCGGCCTTGTCCAGCTCCGCATAAGACAAACGATTCATATGAGCAAACAAATCATCCCGCAGCTCCGTGCCGAAGCCCACCGATGCCTTTGCCGCAAAAAACTGAGCAATCAACGAGCAGACCAGACCTACCACACCAAGCAGTACCATAATAACTGCAGCCCGGTAAATGTACGTCTTGTCTCCCTTTGCAATACCGTTGTCAATCATATCCGCTACTACAAGCGGCACCAGAAGCTCAAAAAAAGCTTCCAGCATTTTAAACAACGGCCCGATAATACTTTCCTTCTTATAATTTTTTAAATATCTTGCCAAACGAAGCATGCGAATCTCCTCCGTATTCTGCGGACAGACTCCTTTCTTTGCGTTCCGTAACACACTCTGTCCGTGTTCAAATAACCAAAAGTGATTATAGCAAATCTTAGTAAACGTGTCAACGTAAGCGAGCATTTCTCTACATATTAATATATAGTTTCACCTACATCTGGGTATCGGACCTTTTCCCTATACAATTTTTTGTGTTTTTTCAATTTTCCCTCTAAAGTCCCGGCAAAAACAAGCCGATATCATAAGCAAATCAATGAATGACAGTTGTGCTGAAAGGACTCAGTAACTACTCGAACGGATTCGAAGACTGTATTTCATGTTAGAAAAATACAACCTATCAAATTAATCCAAATTCGAGGAGGGACTTATTATGGCAATGATTGTTCAACACAACATGCAATCCATGAATGCCAACCGTATGTTAGGCATTGTATCTACCAATCTTCAGAAGTCTACGGAGAAGCTTTCTTCCGGTTATCGTATTAACCGTGCGGCAGATGATGCGGCAGGCCTTGCGATTTCCGAGAAAATGAGAAGCCAGATTCGTGGTCTCACTCAGGCATCCACCAATGCAGAGGACGGTATTTCTTTAATCCAGACCGCAGAAGGTGCTCTTAACGAAACCCACAGCATTTTACAGAGAATGCGTCAGCTTTCCGTGCAGGCGGCCAACGGTACCGAAACCGATGACGACCGCGGAAATATTCAGGACGAAATCGAGCAGTTACAGGATGAGCTTGACCGTATCGCGGAAACCACCGAGTTCAACACCATGAAGCTCCTTGACGGTTCCTTTGACGGCATCGCTTCCACCAATACGACTGC
>SVEN01000055.1 GCA_015057365.1 Lachnospiraceae bacterium
AGTTATGGATTGCTCGTATCAATGCAGCAGCAAGAATGAACGGTCTTTCCTACAGCAAGTTCATGTACGGTTTGAAGTTAGCTGAGGTTGAGGTTAACAGAAAGATGCTTTCCGAGATGGCTATCAACGATCCGGAAGGTTTCACCGCATTGGTTGAAGTTGCAAAGGCTAAGCTTGCATAAGGTTATGAATGAAACGGGATGTCTTTATAGGCATCCCATTTTCTATATCCGGTAACTCACCAACCTCGCGAATGCTGCGCATTCCCTCGGTCGCGGCAGTCGCCGCGGGTAAGACATACGCAACGAGCCAACCTCGCGAATGCTGAGCATTCCCTCGGTCGCGGCAGTCGCCGCGGGTAAGACATACGCAACGAGCAACCTCGCGAATGCTGAGCATTCCCTCGGTCGCGGCAGTCGCCGCGAATAAGGACACAAGCCCCCCGGTTGAGAACATGAAGTTCTCCCCAGGGGGCTTGTGTCCTTATTTATGGCTCGTTGCTAACGCGCACATTAGAAATTGATTAGAAAAACCTAATGAGCTTCTAACTTGCACTTCGGGGATACGTGATGTAAAATATAGACAAGTCAGAGAACATGGAAAGGGGATTGTTTATGAGAGAGAAACTGGCGAATATTTTATGGGGACTGCTTTGGATTGGTATCGGCGTCTTCGTGTTCGGTAAGGTTATGGGCTTTTGGGAGGTTCCGGTGTTATTTCCCGGATGGTGGACATTGCTTATTATTTTCCCGAGCTTTGTAAGTATGATTAAAAACGGCATACGACCGGTGAATTCCATCTTTATGTTGTGCGGTGTGCTTTTGCTTTTGGAGCGGAATCACGTAATTGAGAGCGGAACGTTAGGGAAGATTTTGGTCCCGGCCATCTTTTTTGTCATCGGTGTATGTATTTTGCTTCGGAGTCTGTTCGGAGGGACGAAGCAGCATTATAACGGGTCGGAAGGTTATTCGGCTACTTTTGCGGGAAATGTGATTACGGCAACGGAGTCACCGTTTACTGGCTGTGAGGCGGATGCGGTATTCGGCGGTCTGGATTTGGATTTAACGGGTGTTACGATTGAAGACGGTGCGGTGATAGAAGCCTCTGCTATTTTCGGCGGAATCGATATTAAGGTGCCGGCCGGGGTAAATGTCAAGGTAAAACGCACGGAATTGTTCGGTGGAGCAAAGAGCCGTGTCAGCAACCAAAGCGGTGCGCCGGTGTTGTATGTTAATGCATTATGTATGTTTGGAGGAGTGGATATTAAATGAACGGAGTACAAAAGGTAATTAAGTATTGTGCCATGGCGTTTGCTGTCTTTTTGGCTGTGACGATTTTCGGAGCAATTGTATCTGTGGTGATAGGTGTGACCGGTGGAATTGTAGGTATGAACTTTTTGATGGAGGGAGATAAGGAACGTATCAATCTTTCCGAGGAGTATACGCTTGAGGAAGCGAGGGAACTTGAAATTACCGAAATTTTGGTGGATTGTAATGCGGAGATTGCGATTGTGCGGGGAGATACGCTTTCCATTGAGGCAGTTGACGTGACCGAGGATTACGAGATTCGTCAAAGCGGAGGAAAGCTCAGTATCGTGCAGAACAGACCGGAGATTAAAATCGTTTTTTGGTTTGATAACATTTCTGAGCGGGAAAAGGTTGTGGTAACGATTCCTGCGGAGCTTTCTACGGAACAGGTGAAGGTATTAAGCGGTTCCGGTGCTGTAACGGTGGAGGATGTGGAAACAGAGCATCTTTTTGTGGACAGCGGTTCGGGAAGAGTGACTGCAGAGAATATAACTGCCGACCGTATGTATTTGGACAGCGGCTCCGGACGTGTAACGATTGTTGGAGCCGAGGTACGTGAGACGGAGATAAACAGCGGCTCCGGCGGTATTAAGGCAGAGGAGTCAAAACTGGGTGAATTACTTTTAAACAGTGGTTCCGGTACGGTGCATATGGATAACGTAGAGGCAACGGAAGCGAAGGTAGATACCGGCTCCGGTACAGTTTCTTATACGGGTGTTCTGACCGGGTCTTGTGAGTTTGAAACCGGTAGCGGCGGTCTTACCCTTCGTTTGGACGGAAAGGAAGAAGAGTATAAGGTGAAGGCAGAGTGCGGTTCCGGAACTTTTCGTATTAACGGAAAGAAAGTGGACGACGGAAGCTACGGTATGAACGTAAAGGGTGAGATTTTGATTGATTCCGGCAGTGGTTCGGTGAATGTGGAGTTCAATACGCCGGAAGAGTAAGTAAGAATGTGTGAGTAGGAAGTGTAGGGGAGAGAAGAAAGTTCGGGATACGTGAAAAGAGAATCAGGAGTAGAAAAAAGGAAGCAGTTGCAGGTAAGATGCAACTGCTTCTTTGTCGTGCAGGTTAATCATGTGTCGATAGTTTTATGCCTGATAGGTCATTTGCTCCGGTGTGATATGCTCCAATACATCCAGATATTTCTTTCCGTAATAGTTCGCCATCGGCAGGTTCATGTCCAGGTAGTTGCCGCATTCGATGGCAGAAGCTCCCGGGACATCCCCCTTGTAGTCACGAATATAGGTGAACAATTCGCGAAGGAGCGGAAGAATGTCTGCGGATTCATAATCTCCCGCAAGTAGGAGGTAGAAGCCGGTACGGCAGCCCATCGGACCGAAGTAAACAATACGGGAACCGAACTCGGCGTGATTACGAAGGAAAGTAGCCGCCAGATGTTCGATTGTGTGTACCTCGGCGGTATTCATAACGGGTTCGGCATTCGGTCTGGTGACACGTAAATCAAATGTGGTCACCAGCTCATTGCCTACAGCATCCTTGCGGGATACGTAAACCCCCGGCAATAATGTCAAATGGTTGATGGTAAAGCTTGCAATCGGTTTCATGGATAATCTCCTTTGTGTTTATTGAAAAAATACAGGTGCATTTGTCGGTGTCGGGACCGGAGGCTCGGTAGTACCATCGCCCGGAAGCGGATACCCCGGTGTCGGAGTCTGTGTGGCATTCGGGGCTGTCGGATTGAACGGATCCGGAGTTACATCCGGGTTGAACGGGTCCGGAGTAACGATAATCTCGTTGTGAATATAACAGATGGCATCTTCCCCGGTCGGAAGAAGATTCGGAGTGTCGGTAGTCGTATACTCGATTACATTTCCTTCCCAATCTAAAAGCTCCGGCTCGGTTTTCACGAGAAGCACCTTTTCAACCACATCTTCTGCCGGACAGTTCGGACCGGCCAGTTTTTCGGTCAGCCAGCAGACGGAAGCCTTAATGTGAACATCACACTTTTCCAACGGAACCGTACCCTTGGCAAAGTACTCGGTACGAACGGTAGAGCCGCCTTCCGCATGATCGCAGACCCCGTCTACAGCCAGTTTTCCGGATTTGGTACAAATCCTCGCGGTAACGACGGAATCCGGGATAGTAAACTCCTTATAAGGAAGTGCCTTTTCCGCATGAATGCGCTCCATAATCGTACGCCATATATCCTGCTGATAGGACTGGTTAATCTGAGAGAAGTTATTATCAAAACCGGACCAGATGGATGCGGTATAATACGGAGTGTAGCCGCAGAACCAAAGGTCGTTATTGTTGGATGCGGTTCCGGTCTTACCCGCTACCGGCATCTTGTATTCTTTGAAGCGTAATCTGCTACCGGTACCTACGCCGGAACCTCCGGAAACGGTGTCCTGCATGGCACTGGTTAAAAGGTAAGAGGTGGAGGTTTTGATAACCTGGGAGGATTGCGGTTCGTTGGAAAGAATTACTCTGCCTTCATGGTCCAAAACCTTTGTGTATAAATACGGCTTGTTATAAATACCGTTATTAGCGATGGTTGCGTAAGCTGCCGTTAATTCTAGATTGGTAACACCATCGGTCAGACCGCCCAGTGCAAGGGAAAGGTTGATGTCTGTGTAGGTCTGGCCGGTAGACTCGTCATAGCGGGAGTCTACCAAGGTGGAGAAGCCAAGCTTTTTCAGGTAATTAAAGGAAATCTGTGGAGTAACTCTCTCCATGGTTTTTACGGCAACTACGTTCATGGAATAGGAAATTCCTCTGCGGATGGTATTCAATCCGTAGAACGGACCGTTGAAAAATTCTTTCTTTCCTTTAGCCCACCAGTTAATTACTTCCTTTTGGGAATTCGGATAGTAGTACGGCGCGTCATCGATCGGAGTGGTCAGGGTCATGCCGGCACTGTCAATGGCCGGGAGGAAAGAAGCAAGTACCTTAAAGGTAGAACCTACCGCACGGGTGGTAGTAGTGGCACGGTTCAGGGTACGGCTACCGGTCTTTTCTCCGCGACCGCCCACCAACGCAATGACCTGGCCTGTGGAATGATCCATAATACAGAAGGAAGACTGCGGCTGCGGGGTAAACGTACGACGTTCTCCCAGAACCAAATCTCCCGGTTCACCGGTCTCTTCGTTTGCCTCGGTCACATGTGCTGCATAGAACTCGTCCAGATATGCGGTCATATCTTCATCATTGGCACAAAGCAACTGGTAAACACCCTGGTTTAACTGAACAACAACCTTAGAGTCCTTTTTGAAACCGTCAAAATAGGAAATTAAATCGGAAAGCTGGTAATGAACCGCGGTACCGTCCGGCTTCTGAACGGAGAGCGCGTAGTTTAATTCGTACAGGGAGCCCTCTTTGGAACCGGTACCGAAGGCAGGGAACATACTCTCGTCGGTATATACTTCGTCGCAGATTTCCTGAATCTGACGATCCTGGGTGGTATAAATACTTAAGCCACCGGTATATACCATGGAGGTGGCCTGTGCCTGGGTATATCCTTTACGTTCTACCAAATCGTTGATTACCGCATCGATTACCGCATCGGTAAAGTAGCTGTAGTAGGAATTTTCGGTCTTTTCCTGAGCTACCATCTGAATGCGGCTGTACGGGTCGTCCGCCATAGCTTCATCGTATTCTTCCTGCGTACAGAAACCGTTGTCTAACATCAATTTGAGACAGTCGTCACGACGTTTTTTGTTATCCTCCGGATAATGAATCGGGTTCTGGAAGGTCGGAGAGTACGGGATGGCCGCCAGTACGGTAACTTCAGAGAGGGTCAGGTCTTTTGCGTCCTTGCTGAAGTAAACCTTTGCCGCAGTCTGCAGACCATAAGCGGTATTACCGTAGTTTACGGTATTGATGTAATATTCCAGAATGGTATCCTTGGATAATCTGTTTTCAAGCTCTACCGCAAGGAACTGCTCCTGTATCTTACGGGAAAGCTTCACAATCGGGTTGTCCTCGTTACCGCCGCCGAATACCTGGTTTTTCAGAAGCTGCTGGGTGATGGTACTTGCACCGTAATCAAGACCGCCTTCTTTTAGGTTAGATACGAGAGCTCGCATGATACCTCGCATATCAATGCCGTCATGCTCGTAGAAACGTTCATCCTCCATTGCAACGAATGCATATTTGATGTAATCCGGAAGCTCCACAATCTCCACGTAGTCACGGTTTGCTTCTACGCCGGCTAAGATCTCGGCATGGGTACCGTCTCTGAAATAGGTGTTGGAGGCGTAACCGGAAGGGACCACGTTAATCAGGTCGACACTCGGTACGGTTGCGGAAAGTCCTTTTACAATGCCGGCAACTGCTGCCACGCCTACTGCCACAACAAACACAACTCCGATTAAAAACAAACGGAAGGCCGTTACATTTAATTTGGAGGAGAAGCGTTTGGAGCGGGTCTTAAGATTTCGTATTTTTTTATTGGTTTCGTCTTTACTGAAATTCATGGGTATCCCTTCCTTACATACTTTCTATAAAAAGCTTTTCCGAAAAAAATAAGGTTATTCGGAAAAGAATACGGGCGCGTTGTCAATCATGCAAAACCATACCGGGTCCTGTTCGGTGATTTCTGCTTTGCCGGAGGTGGCTTCCGTTACTTTTTTGATGAAAGCCCCGCGGGTATCCGGCGTGGTAAGAACCGTACAGGTAACAATATCGGTGTACAGGGTGTCCTGTGTGAACAGCTCCATCTGTGCAACGATATATTGAAGCTTGCCGATGCTGTTGTAGTCGGTTACCATGGTAACCGGGATGCCGTAGCGTTTCTCGGTTACCGTGCTGGATTCAAGACCGGCTTTGGTGGCTGCCTGATAGGCCCGGACCAGTCCTCCGGTACCGAGAAGTGTGCCGCCGAAGTAACGGGTCACTACCACACAGACGTTATGAACATCTTCCGCCAGAAGTACATCAAGCATCGGACGGCCCGCGGTCTTTTGCGGTTCGCCGTCATCACTGCAGCGAGCGGTTTCGTGGCGCATGCCCAGGGTATAGGCAGAACAATTATGGGAAGCATCCCAATACTGTTTTTTCATTTGCTCGATAAAGGCAAGTGCTTCTTCCTCCGAGGTAATCGGAATGACGGTGGCAATAAAACGGGATTTCTTTTCCACAATCTCTCCCGTACCGCCCCGGTAAACAATTCGGTAGGCCTCAGACATAACGGTTCTCCCTTCGAAAAACAGGAGTTCCGAGGGGAACTCTTGTTGATTTTGCATGAAATCAGTATATCAAAAACAGGCGGAAACTGCAAGAATATTAGGAGAATTAATAAATTTGTAATACCTCTTTACAAAACGAAAAACTACGGATATACTATAATGGTATGTTGGAAAGTGGAAGGGAAGACCCCGACAAACAGAGAAAGGACCTGTTGTTATGCTGGAATTAAGAAATGTTTCTTATTGTGTAGATAATGAGGGCGTGGAAAAATACATTTTAAAGGATATCAGTTTGACCATAGAGGACCGTTTTGTGGCCATTACCGGACCAAACGGCGGAGGTAAGTCTACTCTGGCAAAGGTACTGGCGGGTATTATACAGCCGACAAGCGGTCAGATTTTATTCGACGGAGAGGACATTACCAATCTGTCCGTGACCGAGCGCGCCAAGAAAGGCATCAGCTTTGCATTTCAGCAGCCGGTGCGTTTTAAGGGAATTACCGTAAAGGATTTAATCAGTCTTGCGGCAGGAAAGAAGCTCAGTATTGCGGAGGTATGTAATTATCTGTCAGAGGTGGGACTTTGTGCGAAAGATTATGTGAATCGTGAAGTAAATGCCAGTCTTTCCGGCGGTGAGTTAAAGCGAATCGAAATCGCAACGGTAATGGCAAGAGGAACGAAGTTATCCATTTTTGACGAACCGGAGGCGGGTATCGACCTTTGGAGCTTCCAGAATCTCATTCGTGTATTTGAAGAGATGCACGATAAGATTCAAGGTTCGATTTTGATTATTTCTCATCAGGAACGTATTTTAAATATTGCGGATAAGATTGTGGTCATCGCGGGCGGAGAGCTCAGCAATGTGGGTACCAAGGAAGAAATCCTGCCGGGATTATTAAATAAGGCAGGCGCATGTATCAAGGTGAAGTAAGCAGAGTAAGACAGGAGAGGTTTTATGGACGAAATACAAAGAACGTTACTGGAACAGATTGCGGGTCTGCACGAGGTACCGGAGGGTGCTTATAATCTTCGTATTAACGGCGGCCTCGGCGGAAGAAATACCACCGCGAATATTGACATTGTGCCGAAGGAGGATGTATCGGGTATCGATATTATTATCAAGCCGGGTACGAAAAACGAAAGCGTACACATTCCGGTGCTCCTTTCCCAGACAGGCTTAAAGGAACTGGTATATAACGATTTTTATATCGGTGAGGATTGTGATGTAACGATTGTGGCGGGCTGCGGTATTCACAACGGAGGCGATGCGGCTTCGGAGCATTCCGGTATTCATCGTTTCTTTTTAAAGAAGAATGCAAAGATTAAATATGTAGAGAAGCATTACGGCAGCGGAGAAGGTACCGGTGAGCGTATTATGAATCCGACCACGGAGATGGTACTGGAGGAAGGCGCTTACATGGAGATGGACACCGTACAGATTAAGGGTGTGGATTCTACGAAGCGTGTCACAAAGGCAGAGCTTGGTGAGGGCGCGACTCTGGTGATTAAGGAGAAGCTCATGACTCACGGCAAACAGTTTGCCGAGACGGAGTTTACGGTGGATTTAAACGGCGCGGGTTCTTCCGCAAACGTGATTTCCCGTTCCGTGGCAAAGGATACTTCCCATCAGGTGTTTTTATCGAAGATTAACGGAAACAATGCCTGCGCCGGTCATACGGAGTGTGATGCCATTATTATGGATTCCGCCAGTGTGCGTGCAATCCCGGAGATTACCGCAAATCACTTGGAGGCAAGTCTCATTCATGAGGCTGCCATCGGTAAGATTGCTGGAGAGCAGATTATAAAGCTGATGACGCTGGGACTTACGGAAGAGGAAGCGGAAGCACAGATTGTCAACGGATTTTTAAAGTAAAGGACCGCCTGTTTTGCTTGACAAAAGGTGAAAGCGCGGTTAAAATAAACAAAGACCGTTATTCCGTCGGAATAACAGTCTTTGTCCGATATAAAAGGGGAGGATAAGTTTTTTGCTTTCTTTTGTGTGCTTCTCTTCTGAGGGGGAGTCGGAAAAGAAGCCCCGACTGTTTTGTGTCGGTCGTACATCGTTTGATGTACCTGAGTATAGTATAGCCGGGATTTTACCGCTTATACAAATGATTTTATATTTTTTTCGAAAGGGACAAAACTATGAGCTTATTACAGGAGTGGCGCGAGGCCGCATATTCACTTGACATCAATTCCAAAGAGGGACAGTTGTTCTGGAATAATTACTTTGTAATCGAGAAGGGCATTTACGAGAAGCTTCTTTCTGATCCGGAACTGGTAGAGGAAGGTACCGTAAAGCAGTTGGCAGAGAAGTACGGAACCACCATTCAGATTATGGTCGGTTTCTTGGACGGTATTAACGAGAGCCTTGTTACTCCGAATCCGATTGAAGAGATGACCGAGGATACCGAGGTTCGTGTTGAGTGGGATAAGGAAAAGCTTTACTACAACATGGTAGGAGCTGACGCATCCTGGCTTTATGAGCTTCCGCAGTGGGACAACCTCTTGACCCCGGAGCGCAGAAAAGAGTTATACTTAGAGCAGAAGAAGTCCGGTACGGTTGTAAAGGATAAGAAGATCGGTCGTAACGATCCGTGTCCGTGCGGTTCCGGTAAGAAGTATAAGAAGTGCTGCGGCGCATAATGTGCAAGCGAAGGATTCTTTAATAGATTCTTTAATATAGGTAAGAGTTTATTTGGGCTGATGTCCTGTGAGTAATCACGGGAGATCAGCCTGTTCTTTTGTGTGGGGCGGACAGACAACGGAAATACCGTTGACAAAATAAGGGCTTTGCAATAAGATAGAAAGTGGGAAAGATTATACTATGTATTTAGGAAAGTTGGGATTAAAGTATGAGCAGACGAAGCTATGGAAGAGGACGTCGCAGACGGGGAAAAAACCGCTACGCCGGTCCTGATTTCGGGAAATTATATAAGGAAAAGAAAAGTAACCGTTTACTCGGTTTATTTGTGGTACTGTTGATTTCGGCGGGACTCGGTGTGGGGGCCTATTTCTTGGCGGATTATCACTTGGATAAAAAGGAAGCAAAGACAGAGAATGGGACGCCGACGCCGCAGGCTACTCCGGAGGTGACGATTACACCGGAGCCGACCCCGGAGGTGACAGGGACAGCTACATCTGTTTATCCGGACGGGTTTATGGCGGATTTTGTAGACGCGCGAGAGAGAGTAGATGCAAAGGGTATTTATGTCAATACGGCATATTTGGGGCGCGGAAATTATCCTACCCTTGACGAGTTGATTGAGATGCTGGATGAGACGGAACTAAATGCCATGGTCATCGATATTAAGGATGATGTGGGAAGTATTTTGTTTGACGCACAGCACCCGCTGGTAAACGAAATCGGTTCGGAGACCTTGTATATCAGAGATCTTCCGGCCTTTGTGGCAAAGCTTAAGGAGCATGATATTTATTGCATCGCTCGTATTGTATGTTTTAAGGATCAGGTGGCAACAAAGAAGAATCCGGAGCTGGCGGTGCGGAATCACGATGGTTCTATTTACGTGGACCGCGAGGGAGAGCGTTGGCTGAATCCGTACAGCGAGAAGGCTTGGGAGTATATTGTGGAGATTGCCAAGGAGGCAGCGGAGGCCGGTTTTGATGAAATTAACTTCGACTACTTGCGTACCTCTGCATCCGGTTCCTTTACCCAGGCGGATTTCGGAGGACTGAATGAGGGTAAGACGAAGATTGATGCCATTACCGGCTTCGTAAAGTATGCCTGTCAGGAGTTAAAGCCGATGGGTGTGTTTGTCAGCGGTGATGTGTTCGGCACCATTATTAACAGTGTGGCTGACGGCGAAAGTATCGGTCAGAGTTATGTGGAGCTGAGCCGTTACCTGGATTATATTTGTCCGATGGTATACCCGTCTCATTACAGCTTCGGCTACGCCGGATTAAAGTACCCGGACACGAAACCGTTTCAGTTGCTGTTGACGGAGCTTAAGTCTTCCGGGAAGAAGCTTTCCGTAATTCCGGAGGGGGAGCATTGTGCCGAGGTACGTCCTTGGTTGCAGGATTTTACGGCCAGCTATTTGGGAGCCGGACGGTATGCCACCTACGGACCGCAGGAGATTCGAGCCCAGATATCCGCAACCTACTCCGCAGGCTATGACGAATGGCTGTTGTGGAATGCGGCTATGTTCTTTACCGAAGAGGGAATGTTGCGGGATAAGGACGGTCTGGAAGCGGAATTGAGAAAAGATAAAGAAGCAGAGAAATAAAAATAATAGATTTTTTTGAAAAATTTTGAAAAAACGGAACCGGCAGGAATCCTGTCTCGTCTAATCAGTAGAGAGGGTATTGTTTTTATAACGACTCACTTTAATCGGTTAGAGCACAGAAGTGTATTGTGCGGAGAGGAGATATTATGAAAAAGAAAAACTGGCTGGTGATAGGTGTAATCGGGGCACTGCTTCTTAGCGGTTGCGGCGCAGCAAAAGCAAGCGATATGATGATGGAGTCCACAAACGGCGGTGGATATTTCATGGCGGATACGGCAGATGGAGATTATTATTATTCCAAGTCCGAGGCTCTGACGGAAACGGGGAGCATGAATGCGACCTCTTCCTCCGGAGTAAAGTATGATGGCGGTTTCGGTCTGACAGACAGAGGAACGTCAGGAGAGACAGAGCTTTACAATACGGAAAGTGAGAAGTTAATCCGTACCGTCAGCATGCAGCTGCAGACGAAGGAGTTTGATACGCTGCTTACATATTTGGAAGGCAGAGTGGCAGAGCTTGGCGGCTATGTACAGAACTCCCAGATTTTCGGCAACGGAATGGACAGCTACGGATACCGTTCGGCGTCCATGACCCTTCGGATTCCGCAGAGCAAGCTGGATATGTTTGTGTCCGGTGTTAGCGAAAATGCAACGGTAGTCAGAAAGTCCGAGAATGCGGAGAACAAAACGCTGGAATATGCGGACACCGAGGCAAGATTACAGTCTCTGCAGATTGAACAGGAAAGATTTCTGGCGTTACTGGAAAAGGCGGATACGGTAGAAAATATTATCGTAATCGAGCAGCATTTAACAGAGCTTCGCTATGAAATCGAGTCCTATGCTTCTACTTTAAAGCTGATTGATAATAAGGTGAATTATTCCACGGTTACCCTTGATATATCCGAGGTGAACCGGATTGTGCCGGTAGAGCAGAACCCGACCCTTTGGACCAGAATGAAGGACGGGTTTGCGGATACCTGGTATGATATCAAGGATGGTCTGGCGGACTTTTCCGTTTGGTTTGTAACGAATCTTTTGTACCTTATCATCTGGGCAGTGATTATTGTAGCAACAGTTGTAATTGTAAAGAAAGTAATCAGAGCAAAAAGAGTAAAGCGTGCTGCGATAAAGACCGATTTGGCGGAGCGGCCGGATGAGGAACAACATGACGGAATGGATATTAAAGAATAAAAAAGCAGATGTAGAACGATTGGAACAGGAGCTCGGCCTTTCAAAGGCAGTTTGCCGGGTGCTGGCAAACAGAGGAATTGCAGAGACGACCCAAGCCCGGGAATATTTGCAGCCCCGGAGGGCGGCGCTGTATGACGCTTCTTTGTTAAAGAACGCAGAGAAAGCGGCAGATATTTTGTTGCGAGGTATACGCGAAGGAAAGCGAATCCGCATTATCGGAGATTATGATGTGGATGGCGTAATGGCTACGTTTCTTCTATATAAAGCGCTTCATGTTCTGGGAGCATTTGCGGATTACCGGATACCGGACCGGATTGCGGACGGATACGGCATGAATATGCGGATGGTAGAGGAAGCAGAGCGGGATGAGATTGCTCTGCTTCTTACCTGTGATAACGGAATTGCGGCAGCGGAACCGATTGCACGGGCGAAAGAGTTGGGAATGACGGTGGTGGTAACCGATCATCATGAGATACCGTGTCGGAAGGAAGGAGATACGGTGTGTTACGAACTTCCGCCGGCGGATGTGATTGTGAATCCGAAACAACCGGGGGAGAGTACTCCGCAGACCGGTATTTGCGGTGCAATGGTGGCTTATAAGGTGGTAAGTCTGCTACTTCAAAAGGCAGAAGACCTTGTGACAAAGGAGCAGAGGGAAGAGCTTCTTACAGAGCTTTTGGTGCCGGTTGCCTTTGCAACGGTATGCGACGTAATGGAGTTGAACGGAGAGAACCGGGTAGCGGTGGCAAAGGGGTTATACCGGGCCGGAGAATGTTGCAACCCGGGAATCCGGGCGTTGCTTGCGGCGTATGAGTTGGAAGAAAAGGAACTGACGGCCTATCATGCGGGCTTTTTACTGGGACCGTGCTTTAATGCGGCGGGAAGACTGGATACGGCGCTTTTGGGGCTTGAACTGTTACTGTGTGACAACGGGGCGGAGGCAGCAAAACGAGCGGCTCATTTAAAGGAGCTGAACGATACGAGAAAGGAAATGACCCTTGCGGCAACGAGGCAGGCGGTAGAACTGGCAGAGGAGAAGCTTCTTGCAACAGATGCGCAGGTGCTGGTACTCTATTTGCCGGATTGCCATGAAAGTTTAGCGGGAATTGTAGCGGGACGGATAAGAGAGCGTTTTTACAGACCTACACTTGTCCTGACAAAGGGAGAGTCCTGTGTGAAGGGCTCCGGACGCTCCATAGAGGGGTATTCCATGTTCGAGAAGCTTTCGGAACAGAAGGAACTGTTTTTGGCCTTTGGCGGACACCCTATGGCGGCGGGGTTATCGTTACCGGAGGAGAATGTTGCGTTGCTGGAGGAACGTTTAAACGCCGCTGCGGGGCTGACGGAAGAGGATTTGACACCGAAGCTTTATCTGGATGCGGTACTACCGTTTTCGGCAATTTCGGAGGAACTGATGGAGGAGCTGAACCGACTGGAACCTTTCGGCAACGGAAATCCGAAGCCCGTATTTGCGTCCAGCGGGGTATATGTAAACGGAATGCGTCGTATCGGAAAGGACGGAAGCTCTATGCGTCTGCAGGTAACGGACACAGCGGGGACCTCTTTGACGGGATTGTTTTTTCAGGATGCGGACGGATTTGAGGAGTATCTAACAAAAGAGTTCGGCACGGCGGTTGTGCAGGAATTGTATCGTAGCAGAGGAAATGTACGATTGACGTTGGCGTTTTCTCCGTCTGTGGATGAGTTCCGGGGAGAGAAGTATCCGCAGATTATTATAAGTAATTATAAGAAGTATGTCGGTTAAGGACGAAAACACTCTGAAATTGCTTGGGTTTACGGGAAAATTTCGGGGTGTTTTTTTGCGAAAAAATGCTTGACAAGATTTATGGATACAGATATAATATAGATTGCGCGTGCTAAACGCGGCTATTTTTGCGTGCAAACGCAAAGAAATTTGCAGATTTTCAGTCTGCAGGCAGCCACATAGTTTTTTTCTTAAAATTATAGGAGGTGAAAAATTAATGCCTACATTTAATCAGTTAGTAAGAAAAGGCAGAAAGTCCTTAGAGAAGAAGTCTACTGCTCCGGC
>SVEN01000056.1 GCA_015057365.1 Lachnospiraceae bacterium
ATTGTACAGTGACTTGTCGCCAGTTTCCTAACTTGACATTCGCTCCACGGAAAACCCGCGTATGGCACGCGGCAACCTCACGCTTCATAGCTATCAACGTCACAGCAAGAATGATTATACACGATATAGGAAATAATTGCAAGTACTTTTTAAAAAATTTTTTTGGACGGTTTACACTGCACCCGCTTTCCTCTGCTTCTTTTTCCTGTCAATCAAATCCGCCACACACATCAAGTGCAGGATACCGAACAACGCGGTTCCGCCGAGACCGATTAAATACCATGTAAATTCGTTTCCGTCGGTTTTGATGCCGTCGATGTTCGAGTACATCTTGCCGTTGCTTAGGTATACCGTGTTGTCTAAGTAAGGATTGCTCCCTTGGACCGCTGCCGGCAAATTTGCCAGTGCTTCATACCGTGCCATCTCGCCGCTTTTTACATTGATCAGGTCGTATTGCTTGCCTTCGTATTCTACTACAACGTCATAGCTATAGATTCTACTTTGGCCCGTCCTTTTGAGAACACTTTCGGCACTGACCACCGTCACCTTCACTTCCTCATAGTCCAACGGTTTGTTCTCTACCTTCCCGCGAGATGCTACCATCCATATCACAGATGCAGCCAAAAGGAAAAAGGTGACTATCACCTGTGTTTTTCTTTTCTCAATCACTCTTTCGTACTCCTTTACCGTATCATCTTTTCTTTTATTCTACAATAGGATTGTCCTCTTTTGCAATACCGAAAAATCACGCCACATTGACATCCTATGCCGTTTATGTTATAACTGTACTGTTTTGAAACGATAGAAAAAACTACATATATAGAAGAAACATACCTGTGACAGGAGATTTTTATGGACGGCAAACAGGATTTTACAGACCATGTACGGTGCCGTTGACATGCTAATCGTAGGCCGGTTCGGTACCGTTGCCACACCGTTTGCCGTGCTTTTTACCGTAGTATTGGTTGTCTTTTCGGAACCGGCAGCCACAGTATTCGGTATTGTGCTGTGCTTCATTTACTATAAGAGGATGCAAAAGGAGATAAAACCATGAGTCAATGGAAACCGGTCACAAAACAGCAGAAAAAAGAAATCATTTGGAGTAAAGGCAGTTGGGATTATTCCTCGGCAAAAGTAACCTTGTTTACCACACTGATCATGATAGGATTCCTTGTTTTTTACCTTATCCGGGGCTATCTTTCCTCCGGGAGCACCTTTCAAGAATTTTTTGTTCCCTCCGAACCCCACGTTATCGTATTTGTCTGTGTCTTTGCCGGCATGCTTGTTATGTGCCTGGTTGTCACTCTCATCCAATACGGTTTTCAAGTCATTATGAGAGCCATTCAGGTGCACCGCTATACCGTATACTATCAATACGCCACTTTTGTCAGTACCGAAATGAACAAATGGGGATTTTTCGAAGTAAATGCCCGGCTGGAAGACGGCGGCATGACGCACGGAGATCTTAACCTTGCCTCTCCAAAATATATCCGAGATGCAAAAAAGCTGATTGCCTATTATTACGAAGAAAAAGGGCTCGTACATATCGGTATTCTGAAATAAATACAAAGAAGGAAGTCCCAATGCAGAGACTTCCTCTTTTATTTCCTTTACATATGTAGCCTTTTCATCACCAGTTCTTCCATTCTTCCCACTCTTTGATGACTTCGTAGTGCTTATCCACCTCGATGCCGAACGGTGCCATGGCTACCGTCATCAGTTTAAAGTATCCCTTACCGATCGGTGCACCGATAAGGGTAATGGAAAATGCCGCTCCTACCACCGCATAGACCAACATAAGAATGATGCCGATCGGAATGAAAATCAGATTCGCAACAAAGTTCTTTGCAAAGTTACTCTCTACCTCCACGTCCTCACGGAACGGTGCCATGGCAAACTTCGCTACCTGTAAAAGCTGCTTGCCTAACGGCATTCCGATAACCGTTGCACAGAAAATCAAACCGAGCGCTCCCCAAAACGCCACCGATACAAATCCTCCCAACACAAACCATATCACATTCTTTACGTCATTCATGTTTTATACCTTCCCTTTGTTGATATCCTTCTCATTCGCCCCGTTTTCTTTGAATTCTAATTTATTCGGGAACAAACCCAGTATACCACACTCTTCTCAAAAATGATAGTAGAAAATGTAAAAATCAAATTGCCTCCACATAATACTGGGCCTGCGCCGCAAACAGCTCCGCATAGATACCGTTTTTCTTATCCACCAGCTCCTCATGTGTACCGTATTCTTTGATGGTATTTTCCGCAAATACGGCAATCCTGTCGCAGAACTTACAACTGGAGAGACGGTGGGAAATGTAAATCGCTGTCTTTCCGCCTACCAATGTGTCAAAGCTGCGGTAAATGTCGTACTCCGCCACCGGATCCAGGGCCGCCGTAGGCTCATCCAAAATAACAATTGGCGCATTTTTATACAAGGCTCTGGCAATGGCAGTTTTCTGCTGCTGACCGCCGGAAAGCTCCGTGCCCTTTTCATCAAAGCTCTTATACAGCATGGTATCAAGCCCTTGCGGCAGCTTCTGCGCATCCTCGTAGAACCCGGAAAGCTGCAACACACGCTCCACCTCATCCTCCTTTGCGGTATCGCAAAGGGCAATATTGTCTCTCAAGCTGAAAGCAAACAGCTGGAAATCCTGGAATACCACTGCAAACAGCTTTCGGTACTCCTCCTCGGAATACTCCTTAATGTTGATTCCGTCGATTAAAATCTCACCCTCGGTCACATCGTACAAACGACAAAGCAGCTTGATGAAGGTAGTCTTTCCCGCGCCGTTTAAGCCCACCACCGACAAATGCTCCCCGGAGGTAATCTTTAAATTGATGTCTCTTAACACATACTGCTCGGAACGCGGATACTTGAAGCTCACATGGGAAAACTCAATGACATGCTTTTCCCCGGTTACCTTTTTATCACCCTTCTCTAATGCCACCGGATACTCCAAAAGCTTAATAAACTGATGGGCATACACACAACGCTTTGCAATATCCTGACAGCCCTGTACCACGCCGAGCATTCCTCTGTAAAGCTCGGAAGCGGAGGTAATACACATAGAAAAGTCACCTATTGTAATCTTCTTTAACAATGCCAGAAGTCCGATATAGAAATAACTGATACCGTCTCTTGCCGCATTGACAACATCCATAGCCCAGGCATTTTTACACTGCTTCTCCGCCATGGTAGTCCACACCCCTGCCATCTTCCGGCTTTCCACATCCGTTTTCTGAAGCATCATCTCCGCACTGTCGTACAAACGGATTTCCTTCCCGTAGGAGAAGTCTGCCAGCTGGAACAAGAAATATCCGAAGATACGGTTAATGCCCGCCAAATCCTTATAGCTTTCGATTTCAATCTTATTGTTTTTCGCATTAAACATACTGATTAATACCAATCCGATGATCTGAACCGGCAACAACAGCGGACAAGTCACAAGGATAATGGTACTGACACCGAGAAGCACCGTAACGTTCCCGATTAATGTGTAAACGCTGTTTAATACTCCCACAACGCCGCCGCTGTACCAGCTGATACCTTCCTTGGCACGGTTAAGCTGATCCAATGCCTCCGGGTCCTCCGTATGCTCAAAATCCATCTGCATGGTATGCTCCGCCAGACGAACTTCAAAATATTCGTTAAACCACTCCTCCAGCACACTGCGCCATTGAAACGCCACATTGCTCATAACATTTGCCAATAGGTTGCTTCCGCAAATGAGAGCCACATACAACACCACGTTCTGCAAATGCTCTGTTGCCGGTGCACCGCCTACGATTAACATCAACTCATCAATCAAAAACTTCGGAAGGATTACCAGCTGTGCCTTTTGTATGAGCTGAGCCACAAACAGAATGGCATACACTACAAACAATGAAGGCCGCTCCTTCCACGCCACGGACACCATAAACTTCAAGGTTCTCTTTATTACCTGACGGTCTTCCTTCGCCGCCTGATTCTGTTCTTTAGTTCTCGCCATTTGCTGCCACCTCCTGTTCTGCCTTTTCTGCTTCTTCTACATAATACTGTGCCTGAATTCGGAACATCTCCGCATAGGCGCCGTTTTTCTCCATTAGCTCGGCATGAGTTCCGTACTCTACCATTTCACCCTCCGCAAACATGGCCACATGACCGCAGAACTGGGTGGAGCTTAAACGATGGCTGATATACACCGCCGTCTTTCCGCCGATTAACTTATCAAAATCCTCGTAAAGCTTTGCTTCCGCCAAGGCATCCAACGCCGCCGTCGGCTCATCCAGTACCACCACCGGAGCATCCTTATATAACGCTCTCGCCAGCGCCAGCTTCTGCTTTTCACCACCGGACAAATCCACACCGTCATCATACACAATCTTTAAAAGCTCCGTCTTGGTACCGTTCGGCAGAGACGCAATCTTTTCCGTAAGCCCGGCCGCCTCTAAGCACTCCTTCGCTTTTGCTCCGTCGGTACGCTCCGGCTCCTTCATGGATACATTCTCCTCCATCGGGAAAGCAAACAGCTCTACCTGTTGGAACACCGGTGCGAACACTTCATAATAGCTATCCTTGTCATACTCGCGTACATCCACACCGTTCAGTAAAATGCGTCCCTCCGTCGGCTCATACAACCGGAGCAGGAGCTTTATCATGGTGGACTTTCCGGCACCGTTTAAGCCTACCACCGCCAAACGCTCTCCCGCTGACAAAGTCAGGTTCAGATTCTTTAACGCGTAACGCTCCGCCTTTGGATACTTGAAGGACACATTTTCAAATACAAACTCATACTTCTCCGCCTTCGGCATTTCCTTGCCGTCCTTCTTGCCGTCGCCGCCTTCAAAATCAAGGAAACTTCGGAAGTCATCCACCTCACGGCTACGAGCCAATACGCCGGCCATACCGTTTAACAAGGTCGAAACAAACTCAAAGAAGGTTGCCGAGGACGCCAGATATAAGGTAAAGTTTCCGATGGTCAGTTCTCCCTGTACCATGGAACGTACCAGCCACCAATACACCAGAATCTGAGACAAACACCAGAACACATTTCCGGAAATACTGGTCCAAAACCAGAAAGTGGCATTGACCTTCTGTGCCTCATAACGTGTCTTGTTTAACTCCTCATACTTCTCCTTCAGCCATCCCCGTAATCCGAACATACGGATATCCTTTGCCGCTTCGAAGTTGGTGGTTACGTTCTGCATATACCACCGCTTTCTCCACCAGGTTGCCAGCGGATCCCAAACACGCATCTTCGTAATCTTATTGGTTCGGTTCACGATAAGGAAGTTAATTACCGCAATACCAATCATCAACAACACCAGCCATACATTTAAGGTACTTAAGATACCCATACCGAGAAGCACCGTAGTCAAAGACTCCAACAATTGGGTGGACTCCCGCATCATGCCCTCGATACCCACATTATTACTGTTGCTGGCATTCTGCGCCTTCTGATAGCAATCCATCACATCCGGATTTTCCAGATGTTCAAAATCGATCTTCATGGCCTTGCGGTTCATCATAAGCATCATATACAACCGTGCTCCGATGTACCGCCAACCGATTCCGTAATGATAATAGGTTGTGGTCAAGGTCAGAAGAAGCTGAAAAATCGTTACACACACCATGAGCCAAAAAAGCTCGTTTCTTGTACCCGCTCCCGTAATCAGATCCAATATGAACTTCGGCAGAAAGGTCCAAAAATACCGCATCAGCGGCTCACAAACCGCTCCCAGTACAATCAGAAGCAAGATTTTCTTATCGTAACCGATCATGTGCTTAAACACAAAACCCATGTTTTTTAACACACCGTATTCTTTGTGGAGCGGATTCTTCTGTTCCGTTTCAGCCGTCCCCTGTTTTCCTTTTTTATTGCGTTTCATTTATATTACCTCCCCTTTTCTCTCTCGTTTCCGTACTGTATCAATGTCGGAATTGTTCTACTTTACTTCTTTCCCGGCTTCTGTAAAAAATCCAGCTGGTCCCGTTCCAACCAAGCCTTATCCGTACCACCGATGGACATTGCGTAGCTTCCCGGCGGATGTATCATCACATCTGCTCCCGCCAGCAAAAGCAATACCGTGCAGGCTACCGCGCTGTCTACCGCATACAACGGTTCGCTCTTATCAAACTCATCCAAAACAGACAATTCAAACAGAATCTTATTTCCTTGTTGCGGTCCCATCTTTTTAATATGTCCGATGGCCTCTTCGGCCTGCTCCTCACTGATTCCTACTTTCTTTGCTATGGTCGATACAGACACTCCGTTTCCCGCATCCAGTGAAAGTAAATAAAACAACACCTTCAAGTTTTCCTTTTTCCCTAAAAATGCAAACAGATCCGTCAGTTCATCCGTCACCTTAAAGTAGGAAGCAAATCCCTTCTCCGGTCGTTTCATTACTGTAAAGAACTCCAAATTCTTATTTAATCGGAAAAAGTTGAAGCCGGATTTATCAAACAATGTAGACACAATCACATGATCCCCCTCCGACCGTGTCCGGTCGAAATATTGCTTATTCTCCGGCCACAAACCAAGCTGCATGGCCCAAATGTATTTCATAATCCGGTCCATATGCTCGCTGTGGTCATAATCCGGCGGTATATTAATTCCTTTGATTGCCTCCAGAAGCTGCTGCTCTATGGACACATCATCCTTCCCCCGTCCGTACAGATAATCAATGGAAACTTCGAAGTAGTCTGCAATCTGCGGAAGCAGGTCTCCATCCGGGTAGCTTCCGTTCTCCCATTTGGACACTGCCTGTGGGCTGACCCCCAAGTGAGTTGCCAGCTGTTCCTGGGTCACTCCTCTATTCTTTCGTAAGGTCTGTAAGGTGGTTGAAAACGTCGTTCCTGCCATGCTCAAATTCCCCTTTCGGTTGTGTTGAGCTTAGTATATCACATTATTTAGTTGAGCGGTAGTTCTAAATTCAACCGTAACTTCATTTTTCGTGGTATAATTCTCCATTTTACCACTTTTAGTTGTTTATTGTAGTTTTTTCCACAAAACAAAGAAGCCTTTTCCCTTAATTCTCCGCATAGTAGCATTTCATAATTTCTTTTACCGCAGGCTCCGAACCGCTTAAGATAATACGCATATTCTTTTTGTGCCACTCCATTCCAAACTGCAACTCCTCATCTTCCTGCTCCTTGATTCTTTCGCAGAAAAATTCTGCAGCCCGCTTGGCGTCCTCCCGCTCCGTGCAAATATCCAAAATCACACAGGTCCGGTTTTCCTTTTTTGCATTCAGCAATAAGAAATCATTTACAATGGCGTTTTGCTTTGCACGAATTCCCGGCTTTACTGCCGGATGCGTCAAAAAGGCTTCGTATTCCTCTTCGGTAAATCTCCACACACCGTCTACCTTCTCGCCCTGTAAAAGTCCCTGACGCAAGTAATTCCGTAGCGTTCTGGTGGTAAATCCCGTCATCATCGCAATATTATTCATCGTATACCATGCCATAGTCTTGTCCTCCGTTTTCTATGTTTCCCTATCTATACTACCAGTATAACAAACCGTTTCCAAGAAAGACAATATGAAATCAGCCGTCTTTTTCCTAGCATCCTCCGAATTTCAACTAAGCTAATATCATAAATAACTTCCTGCATACACAAAAAACGGACCGTTACATCCAATGCAACAGTCCGTTCGAAACTACTTTTATGTACCTTACTTAATTGTTACTTTTGCTCCGGCTGCTTCCAACCGTGCCTTTAACTTTTCCGCATCTTCCTTGGTCAGACCTTCCTTAACGATACTCGGTGCAGCATCTACTAAATTCTTTGCTGCCTCTAAATCCAAACCGGAAATCTCACGAATCACCTTGATTACCTTCGGCTTCTCTTCGCCACTCTCCGTAAGTTCGAGACTGAACATTCCGTCCCCTTCCGAAGCCTCGGTATCCGTCTCTTCGCCTTCTGCCTTCGGCTCTTCACCCTCGGTCTTCGGCTCTTCCGTCGTTTCTTCACCCTCAGTCTTCGGCTCCTCGGTCGTTTCTCCTCCCTCGGTCTCCGGTGTCTCTGCCGGGTCTTCTACCGTCGGCTCCTCTACTACCGGCTCCGGCACCTTCACGCCGGTATAATTAATATGATTCTCTCTCTTTGCCAAAACGGTTGCTTCCGCATCCTCGACTGCTTCATAGCCGCTAAAGTTCCATACATTCAGTGCCGGCTCCCCTTCTGCGCCCGGAACCTCTTCGTCACCCAACATCTTGGTAAACGGATTGTCGGTCAATACCTTTACGGTCTCGTCAAAGGAAACGGCTCCGTTGGCATCCAACTGCACATTTCCGAAGCGTACCATGTAATAGTAGTCAAATGCTTCCGTATTTTCCTCGTAGGTCACTTCTGCGGTTACCTTTAATAATACCGCCAGTTCCTTTGCCTTTGTCGGAACATCGCTGGAAATCAGGTATGTGTCTACTACCTCTACACCGCTTACCTTTGCACTTTCCGGCCAAGCCACTGTAGTCTCACGGAATGCAGCTTCCGCAGCAGCAACCACTGCGGTATCATCCGCCTTTGCCCAAGCGTTCATATCCAAAGATGCTTCTGCCTCGTACGCCTTATTTGACTTTAACACATAGAAGATTTTATTCGCACGGGTTTCCTGATTCGCTGCGTTCAGCTCCTCCATGGTCTGATAACCGTTATATACCCATACATTGACTGCCGGAGAGAACCATCCGGTATACACCTCTTTCTCTCCCAGCATCTTCTTAAACTGACCGTTTACCATGGTGCGTGCCGTCAGATCCGCCGTTAACATACCGTCGGCACCTACAGTCACATTCGGATATCTTACCACATAGTAGAACGGGAACTCCTCGAACATATCCTCATACTCGATGGTTGCGGTAACCTGCAATACCACATCAAGGCAATTGGTCGGAATGGTCTCCGAAAGGATATCACTGCTGTACAGTCTGGTCTCTACGCACTTGATACCGCTAATACCGGCAGTATCCTGCCAACCTTGGGATGCCGCTAAAAACGCCTCGATGGCATCTGTGATTAAGTTGTCCGGATTACCTTCTTCCGCCTTCTTAAGACTTTCGGTAACCTCCTTCTTAATCTCCGCGCCGAACGCTTCCGTATAATTCTTCTCAACAAATTTCTCGGTCTCCACGGTGGTCCAGCTTGCGCTGTGAACCTCATAGTCCTCCTTCAAACCGTCCAGAGTCTCATATCCGTAAAAATACCAACTACCGTCCGGAACCGTATCCTCTTCGTTTTCCGGCTCAAACTGCTTGTAAAATCTTTCGTCGGTGTGGTATATATTACTTTCCTGGAATACAAACGCACCGTCCTCGCCCAACACTACATTCTTAAAAAGTATCGGGAAATAATACTCTACTTCCAGATTTCTTTCCTCTACAAATACATTTGCATTTACCTTGTAAATCAAACCGATTACATTCTTTACACTGTCATCCATAGAATCCGGTCTGGAAATGAAATGACCGACACAGGCCAGCTTCTTCACGGAAGATTCTTCGCCCCAATACCGATTGATATGGTCATAAATGTGCTTCTCCGCAGCAGCTGCCATCGGCTTTACTGTAGCTTCGGTCACCTGCTCGTCCGTCCACACATACTCCGTAAGACCCTCTACGGTATAACTCTTCTTTGTCGGATACAACTCATAACCGAACTGTTCCGCCACAAAATCCTTATACTTGGAAACATCAAAGGTAATCTCAACCGTATCACCGTTGGAAAGACTATAGCGGTTGGATACCTCATAATTAAAGTAATTCCTGTAGTCCGGATAGCCTTCTATATCAATATTCGCATAACCGTCTCCGCTGACGCCGTCAAAGGTCACCGTAAAATCTTCAAACGGATCCACCTTCTTCACTTCCGTAAGACCGGTCACGGTATATTCGATGCTTTCGCAAAGAATATCTACCTTATACTCTTCCGCTGCCAACTCCTTGTCATACTCCCAGGTAAGAGTAATCTTGTCACCGTTGGAAAGTCCGGAAAGCTCCGTTACCTCATACTCTAACAAGTCCACTTCCTCTATAAACTTAGACCAGCGGATTTTCGTATGCTCGGAAATCAAATCCTCATACTTCTCTTCCAAGGCCTCTTCATTCAGTGCGACCTCAGCCACGCCGTAGCCCGAGTAACCCGTCACCTTAAAGGTAACCGCATCGCTTAAATCCACTTCCTGTCTCTTCAGACTACCAAAAAAGATTACGACACCTACCGCAATTCCTGCCAGGGCAAGTAAAATGACCGGAATCAAAATCCATAAGCCTTTTTTCTTTTTCGCCTTCGGCGCTTCCTCAGCCGCCGGCATCGGTGCCGGTGTCGCTGCCGGATTCTCTTCTACCGGAACTGCCGCCTGCACCTTTTCCTGTACAACCGCAGCAGCTGCGGCCACCTCTTCCGCCGCCTCTTTTGCTTCGGAAACCGTCTCTTCTGCCGCTTCCTGAACTTCGGCCACTTTTTCTTCCGCAGCAACCTGTACTTCGGCAACCTTTTCTTCTACCGCATCCTGCACCTCGGCAACCTTTTCTTCTACCGCATCCTGCACCTCGGCTACCGCTTCCTGTACCGGCGCCGCTGCTTCTACTTTCCAGCCGCACTTTCCGCAAAACTTTACTCCGTCTTGCAATTTCTCTCCACACTTACCGCAAAACATAGTTTTCCTCCTTTGTCTACTTCTGTTTATCTGTCCGTAAGCTCCACATACTCACCGTCCGTTAAGACTGCTTTGTATGCCGGGCGGATAATCTTATCCTGATTAATGAGTTCTTCCATACGATGGGCACTCCAGCCCACAATACGTGCCATGGCAAACAGAGGCGTAAACAGCTCTGCCGGAAGGTCCAGCATACTGTAAATAAAGCCGCTGTAGAAATCCACGTTTGCACTGACACCCTTGTAAATTCGACGCTCCCGTTCAATAATCTTCGGTCCCATCTCTTCTACCATCTTATACAAACGGTACTCCGCCATCTTTCCCTTTTCCTTGGCAAGCGTCTCCACATACTCCTTTAACAGACAGGAACGAGGGTCGGATAGGGAATATACCGCATGGCCCATACCGTAAATCAACCCCTTCTTATCGAAGGCTTCCTTATGCAGAAGCTTCACCAGATACTCCTCCACCTGAGCCGGGTCCTTGGTATCCTTCACGGAATGCTTCAGGTCGTTAAACATCTGTACCACCTTAATATTGGCTCCGCCGTGCTTCGGTCCCTTTAAGGATCCTAACGCTGCAGCAATAGCCGCATAGGTGTCCGTTCCGGAGGATGTCACTACATGTGTAGTAAAGGTAGAATTGTTACCGCCGCCGTGCTCCATATGAAGCACCAGCGCCATATCTAAAATCTTTGCCTCCAGCTCCGTATACTTTTTATCCGGGCGAAGCATCCGCAAAATATTCTCCGCGGTGGAAAGCTTCGGATCCGGGTTATGGATATAAAGGCTCTTTCCTCTGCCGTAATGATTGTAGGCGCAATAGCCGTACACCGCCAACATCGGAAATACCGCAATTAACATAATACACTGGCGAAGCACATTCGGAAGACTGATATCATCCACCTTCTTATCGTAACAGGCCAATGTCAGCACACACCGGGAAATGGTATTCATCATATCCTTGCTCGGCGCCTTCATCACAACGTCACGTACAAAATTCGTCGGCAACGTCCGGGATGCATTGAGAAGATGTTTAAACTCCGTCAGTTCCTTTTCCGTTGGGAGCTGTCCGAATAAAAGCAAATATGCCACCTCTTCAAAACCGAACCTTCCCTCACTTAAAAAGCCGTTACAAATTTCACGGATATCAATGCCACGGTATCGGAGTACGCCCTCACAGGGAACCTTCTCTCCGTTCTCCATACGAAACGATACAATATCCGAAATTCGGGTCAACCCCGCAACTACACCGCTTCCGTTTAAGTCGCGCAGGCCTCTTTTTACATCATGCACCTTATAAAGCTCCGGGTCTATGCCGCTGTTACTGCGACAAAGGTCCGCAAGCTCCAAAATCTCTTGTGATACTTCCGTCAAAGCTTTTCCCATCGTCCTCTCTCCCTTTTCATAGATTCAGTCTGCTCCTTTCAAAGCAAAACCGTAACACCATTTTCTAGAATCTGCGGCTACCGCCCGAGTGAGACCGTCCACCGCCGCTTCTTCCGCCTCCGCCGGAGCTGCGACCTCCTCCGCTTCTGCCGCCGGAACTGCCGGAGCTCACCGGAGAATAGGTCTTAGACACATCGGTCCGCACAAAATCATCCTTATTGGCCGTCAGACCGGACACCCCGTTCTGAATGTAGGTCAGCCCGTTGGTGGTCATTTTGCCCCCCTTGGAACCCTTCATCAGCAAAATCCCTACAAAAGCCACCACCGCCGGTGCAAAAAGCACCAGAGGCCACGGCATACGCTTCATCTTTCCTTCAAAGGAATTATCCTTGAAATACACTCCGTAATCCATCGACTGCGCATAGTAAGCCGCCTCCGTGGCAAACAGCTTCACACCGTACACATAATCATCATCGGAAAAATGCTCGATAATATCATCCAATATGTACTCGATACGGTCGTCGTTTACCCTCTCCTCGCAAAGACCGTACCCCTGAATGCAAACGCCACGGTTATTATAGTCCAGATTCAGAAGCATAATCGCCAAATCTTCCTTAGCATAACCGTTGTCACAAAGGGCATCCGCACATTCTTCCAGGAAATACTTCTCTTCATCCGCATCCATCTCCGCCACAAAGACGCGGATACTGATATCTCCCTCTTCTTCCTTTTCCTCAATCCAGCCCTCGATTTCATTCAAATCCCCCCGACTGAATTTCCCGAAAAAGTCGTATATTCGTTGGTCATCGTTTAAGCTCATGCCGGTCCGGGCGAGGTTCTCCTCAAGGCTCTGTCGAGCTTCGTCATACTTCAACTCGTACCGCTTATCAAAGTCAGTGTCTTCCTCGTACCATTCTTCGAAATCATAATCCGAATCGTAGTCATCCTCCGGCTCAAGTTCAAAATAGAACTCCTCCCCCGACTCCCCGTGGAATTCCTTCAAGGCGTCACGAATACTTTCTAATAATGCATCCTCGCTCGTGTCTGCCAGGGCCGTACTTGCCGGAAGCAGACAGCCCACCGCCAACACAAGCGCCAAACACATCCATACCATCTTATGCAAACTCTTTTTCATCATCCGCACCCCCTATATTACCAAATACGTAAGAAGTGCCAGTATTGCAAGACTTCCGCCATATAAAATGCCTGCCCACTTTGCTACACGACCGCCGGAAACCGGAGCCTTACCGATAATCTTACCGGTCTGCCCGTTCATGGTATAGGTCATCTTTTCGCCCTTATACTCATAGTTTAAGGTCCACACCGGAAGCAGGGTATAAAACTCATTTGCCTTATTTACCAGACATTCCTTCTTCTGATAAGTAACAGAGGAATATCCGCGGATACTGTCTGCCAGGTATTTCTCGGCGTACTTTCGTACCCGCTCCTTTGCTCTGGGCTGCAGTTCCGCCGCATTCAGCCCGTACTTTTCTGCCTGAAAGCCCGCCAGATACTCCGGAGAAAACTTCTTTAGCTTTGTATAATTGTACGGTTCCAGACAATCCATAGTGGTATCGTCCATCTTTACGGACGCATCCGCCGGTACCTTATGATAACTCAGATTGGCACGACGGTACACATGATAATACTTGGTCTCGTGGTAAATATAATCCCCTCGACGGTAGGAGCGCTTTTTTCCGCAAAGGCAATCCGCCTCCGCAGACACATTCATATCGTACAGCCAGAACGGTA
>SVEN01000057.1 GCA_015057365.1 Lachnospiraceae bacterium
GCAGTGTGCTGGTGGCTTTGACCGGTGTTTTGACAGAGTGTGGGTACAAAACAGTGTTGACGATTCTTTGGGCGGGCGGCATCTCGGTAACAGGCTTGCTTATATTGGATATCGTTACCGGATTGAGAGAAAAAAATAAGAGAGTACGCCTCCGAATCCGGGATTATATCGAAAACGGATTTTGTGCGGGAGCGGACAAAGCAGAGAGAGAGGAAGAAAAGAAAGCAGAAAAGAAGGAAAAAGTAAATCAGCGTACGGACAAGCCGAGAACGACGGACAAGAAAAAGCACGGAAAGGCCCAGGAGGAGAAGCGGAGACTTACGGAGGAATTGCTAAGGGAACGCAGACAGCTGGAGGCCAGAAGTCTGGCGGAGCTGAGAAGGAAGGAGCGGGAGACGACAGTAGCAGAACCGGCAACAGAGCAAGAGCGGGTACAGGCTGAGGCGGCAGCCCCGGAATATGTAGAGGAGCGGGCGCAGGAAGAGGCTGCGGTGACGGAGTGTATGGAGGAGCAGGAAGAGGCGACTGTGAAGGAATGCCCGGAAGAGTGGTCGTATGAGGATTTGATTAATGCGTTTTTAAAGGAATATCCGGTGTAAAAAAGCTGACGGAAAGACGGTGCTTTTTTCTCCGAACGATTGAAAAACAAAAGAAAGCGTGGTATAATTGTAGCAATAGTTTGTTGAGACTATAGCTTCGGTGAAACACATCGGAGAGAAAGGACAGAGTTATGAGTAGAGTTGCATTTGATGCATCCGCTGCAAATGTATTTGTACGCGGCAATGAAGTGGAAATGATGGAACAGCCGGTGTTGGCTGCAAAGAAATGTTTACTTGACAAGTCCGGTGCCGGAAACGATTTCCTTGGCTGGATTGATTTGCCGGTAGACTATGACAAGGAAGAGTTTGCACGTATTAAGAAAGCAGCGGACAAGATTTGTTCCGATTCCGAGGTACTTGTAGTTATCGGTATCGGCGGTTCTTATTTGGGAGCACGTGCGGCAATCGAGTTTTTAAGACATAGTTTTTATAATTCCGTATCCAAGGAAATCAGAAAGACTCCGGAGATTTATTTTGCGGGTAACAACATCAGCAGTACCTATTTGGCACAGTTGTTGGAGGTAATCGGTGACCGTGATTTCTCCGTAAATATCATCAGTAAGTCCGGTACCACCACGGAGCCGGCGATTGCATTCCGTATTTTCAAGAAGGTTCTGGAGAAGAAGTACGGTAAGGCAGAGGCTGCGAAGAGAATTTATGCGACCACTGACAAGGCGCGCGGAGCGCTTAAGAAGCTTGCTACCGAGGAAGGCTACGAGACCTTCGTTGTGCCGGATGATGTAGGCGGACGTTTTTCCGTACTGACTGCGGTAGGTTTGCTTCCGATTGCGGCAAGCGGTGCGGATATCGATGCTCTCATGGAAGGTGCTGCGGCAATGCGTGAGGTATGTCTTGCTGCACCTTATGCGGAAAATCCGTCCTTACAGTATGCGGCAGTGCGTAACGTATTGCTCAGAAAGGGTAAGAGCATTGAGATTTTGGCAAACTATGAGCCGAATTTCCACTATGTGGCTGAGTGGTGGAAGCAGCTGTACGGAGAAAGTGAAGGTAAGGACCAGAAGGGTATTTTCCCGGCATCCGTAGATTTGACCACAGACCTTCATTCCATGGGCCAGTTTATCCAGGACGGACAGCGTACTATGTTCGAGACCGTAATGGAACTGGAGACTCCGACCCACGAACTTCTCATTGAGGAGGAGCCGGTAGACCTGGACGGTCTGAACTACCTGACCGGAAAGAGTATCGATTTTATCAATAAGAGTGCCATGAAGGGAACGAAGCTTGCACATACCGACGGCGGAGTACCGAATCTTGTAATCAAGGTGGCAAACCGTGACGAACGTTCTCTCGGTGAGCTGTTCTACTTCTTTGAGTTTGCCTGCGGTGTCAGCGGCTACCTTCTCGGTGTAAATCCGTTTGATCAGCCGGGTGTTGAGAGCTATAAGAAGAACATGTTTGCGCTTCTCGGCAAGCCGGGATTTGAAAAAGAGCGTGAAGAGCTGTTAAAGAGACTGTAATCCGTTTTCGGGATTTAAATAACGGAAATAGAAAGGGTTGCGCAACGGGCGCGACCCTTTCTTTCGGTAGGGCGAGCAAGGCTTTCCGGGAACTGTTTGAATATAAAAAATTTTTCCTTTTGTCACACATTGTACACAAAAGAAAAGTATGATAAAATACGAAAGAAGGGAGGTCCGGAGATGGCGATCGAAGTATTTAACCGGTATGAAAAGAAATACCGGATTACGGATGCCTGTTATCAGAAATTGCGGGAACGTCTGCTTACCTATATGGAACCGGACGCCCATAGCAGAGACGGTGAATTTTATACCATATGTAATATTTATTACGATACACCTCAGAACGAATTGATCAGCCGGTCCCTGGAAAAACCGGTGTATAAGGAAAAGTTAAGGCTTCGCAGTTACGGGGTGGTGACACCGGAGGATAAGGTTTTTCTGGAGATTAAGAAAAAGTATAAGAAAAAGGTGAATAAGCGCCGCACAAAGCTGAAACTGGCAGAGGCTTATGCCTTTGCGGAGTCGGGAGAATTGCCGAAGCAGCAGACATACATGAATGCTCAGGTGTTGCGGGAATTGCAGTATTTGCTAAAACGGATGAATATGGAACTGAAACCGGCGTTGTTTCTTTCCTACGACAGAGTGGCTATGTTCGGAAAGGATAATAAAGACTTTCGTATTACCTTTGACCGGAACATTACGACCAGGCGTTATGACTTGGGGCTTCATTACGGCATATACGGAGAGAAACTGTTGCCGGAGGATGAGTGGATTATGGAGGTTAAGATTGAAGATGCCATGCCTCTTTGGATGACAAAGATTCTTTCGGAGTTCCGAATTTACCCGACATCGTTTTCCAAGTACGGAACGGAATATACGAGATATATGCTGGGGCTTGAGGAGAAGGACGAGGACGCCGAGGAGGCGGCGATGACAGACGAGAGGATGTATGAGGACATCTTGTTTGAAGAATAAAGGATACCATAGATAAGAAAGGAAAAAGATATGTTAGAAAAGTTATTCGGAGTTACGGAACAGACGGAAGTGATTAGTTTAGGCAATACACTGTCCTATATGCTGGCTGCGGTGGTAGTCGGTGTTTTGATTGCCGCAGTATACATATTGATTACGGAAAAGAGCAGACGATCCTTAAGCTTTATCGTGAGTATGCTGATTCTTCCGGCGGTAGTGGCCCTTGTAATTACATTGGTAGGCAGTAATGTGGCCCGGGCATTCTCCATTGCGGGAGTATTTGCTCTTGTAAAATTCCGTAGTGTGCCGGGTGAGTCTAAGGACATTTCTTTGGTATTCATGGCGATGGCAGCGGGACTTTCCTGCGGTCTCGGATACATAACCCTGGCTTTTTGCGTGCTGTTTGTACTGGGAATTATCGTGGTAGTGTGCTTTAAAGTGGTGGCGGTTTGCTTTAAGGATACCACAAAACAGCTTCGCATCATGATTCCGGAGGATATGAATTATGCGGGGGCTTTTGATGATTTGTTCAAGGAGTATACAAAGGGGGCCAGACTGGAAAAGGTAAAGACCACTAATATGGGCACCTTGTATGAGCTGACCTATTCGGTACAGATGAAGCCGGATGCCAATGAGAAGAAGTTTATGGATGAGCTTCGTTGCAGGAACGGCAACTTAAGAATTATTTTAGCGGTAAAGGAAGCAAACGGAGAAAAGTTATAAGATTTTAAATTTTTTTGAATATTTCACGACAAAACTTGCAAGAGCAGGAAAAATGCGCTATACTGTCGGTAAAGAGTTTTTCACTCATATTGGGGAAAGGAGGATTCTTATGCCGGAATTTGTATGGTTGATTATTCTTGCTCTTTGTCTTGTGGTTGAGGTTGCAACTCTGGGACTGGTTACCATCTGGTTTGCGGGCGGAGCTCTTGTGACGTTCTTTGTGGCAATGGTAACGGATAATCTGCTGATTCAGGTCATTGTCTTTTTGGTGGTATCGTTGTTGCTATTGTTTTTTACGAGACCGATTGCAAAGAAATTTTATAACGAGAAACGTACAAAGACGAATGTAGACAGTGTAATCGGGGAACATTGTAAGGTAACGGAAGTGATTGATAACTTCAACGGAACGGGCACTGTTATGTTAAACGGACTGGAATGGACGGCAAGAAGTAAAGACGAAACGGTAATTGAGGCCGGAGCATGCGTAAAAGTATGTACGGTAGACGGCGTCAAGGTAATCGTGGAAAAAGTAACAGAATAAAACAAGGGTGCCCAAAGAGGGCGAAAAGGAGATAGTATGGATACAGGAACTATTTTTGCAATTATTGCATTGGTTGTAGTCGTATTAATTATTTTTGCGTCATGTATTAAGGTAGTACCGCAGGCGCAGGCATATGTCGTAGAGCGCTTCGGCGGCTATCAGGGTACATGGGCTGTCGGAATTCACCTGAAGTGGCCGCTCGTGGAGCGTATCGCAAAAAGAGTAAATTTAAAGGAGCAGGTAGTTGACTTCGCACCGCAGCCGGTTATCACCAAGGATAACGTTACGATGCGTATCGACACCGTTGTATTCTATCAGATTACCGACCCGAAGTTATATGCATACGGTGTAGAGAATCCGATTATGGCAATCGAGAATTTGACCGCTACCACCCTTCGTAATATCATCGGTGATTTGGAGCTGGATGAGACCCTCACCTCTCGTGAGATTATCAACTCTAAGATGAGATCTTCTCTCGATGTGGCAACCGACCCGTGGGGTATTAAGGTAAACCGTGTAGAGTTAAAGAACATTATTCCGCCGGCTGCAATTCAGGATTCCATGGAGAAGCAGATGAAGGCAGAGCGTGAACGCCGTGAAGCGATCCTTATCGCAGAAGGTGAGAAGAAGTCCACTATTCTTGTAGCAGAAGGTAAGAAGGAGTCCGCAATCCTTGAAGCAGAGGCGGAAAAGGAAGCTGCAATCCTTCGTGCGGAGGCAAAGAAGGAAGCAATGATCCGTGAGGCGGAAGGTCAGGCAGAGGCAATTCTTCGCGTACAGCAGGCAAATGCGGAAGGTATCCGTTTCTTAAACGAGTCGGCACCGACCGGTCAGGTGATTCAGTTAAAGAGCCTGGAGGCATTTGCTAAGGCTGCTGACGGTAAGGCAACAAAGATTATCATTCCGTCCGAAATTCAGGGAATGGCGGGCATGGTAAAAGCACTGACCGAGGTTGGGGCTAAGGATGCACAGTAATGTGACTACAGAACGACAGGGGTGCTTTGCGCCCCTTTTTCTTTTTCATACACACCGAGGGAAAGTGCTCATTTATTGAGATCCCTTTTAATGTATGGGAAGAAACAGGCTTAAACGGAAATATTCCGTGCTGTATAATCATTCGGGAATGTTCTTTTGAGGTGGCTGTAGCGGAGGAACAGGAGCCGATTACCGGTTACGACCCGGAGGAAACAGGGGATGATCCGCCGTTAAAAGAGGTGCTTTGGATGAGTCTTGACGAAATCAGTGAAAAAAACATCCGCGAATCGTATGGATTGCGGATGTTTTTGTTATCGGAGTTTATTTATCTCTTCCACTGCAAATTCCAGCTTGGTAACCAGAAATTCCGGTGCATCGGAATAAATGTAATAACAGCAGTTTTTGGTGGAGAGGACGATGGCTTTTCCTTTGCCACGGTAGTCATATTCGGTCTGGGTGGATTCCAGTGTTTTGTTCGGAATCACTAAAGGAAAGGAGTCCGGGGACTTCTTAACAGCTTCGCTGTCCGGGCAATCCAGGTGTAAAGTGTAGCCGGACAGGGTATGGATAAGCCGACCGGTGCCGAGAGGAACGAAGCCTTTCTCGTTCGGCAGAGCCTCCACCGTTACGGGAATATCAATGCCTCGGTAGGAGCCCGTAAGGAGTTCTTTTTTGACCTGTTCACGTTCTTCGGAGTACCAGTCCGGGATATGAATGGACTTTTTTTGTCCGGTTTCCGATATCAGCTGCCCGTATTCGGTCATATGCCAGGTCGTATTGCAGGCGGTGCACCAAAGTTTAGTATCCTTGGAGGTCATGGCTCCTTCGGTATTACAGTTCAGACATTTGTAAAGAGGCTTATGCAGGCCCTCGGCCCGTTTCGGATTGTTGATTTTGATATGCTTGACCGACTGCCATTTGTACTCATCGTAGGAAAGTTTTTCTTCTATGGTCTTTTGGATTTCGGCAGCGGATAATTTTTTGACATCATCTGCGGTGTATATCTGTTCCAACCGTGCACTCATGAAGGATTTTCTTGTATGAGTTTCGTCCCAAAACGGATTCGCCAGATAACTTCCGTGGGCAGTCAGCAAAACCAGAGGCACCTGTAAGGTTTTAACCAGTTTTCCAAGATTGTCGGGCAGTGAGGAGGTTATTCCCGCGTCCGAATGTCTGGATTCCGGAAAGAGAACCACAGGTTGTTTCAGCTTAAAAAGCGCATAGTGTATATTTTTTACAACGGAAACATCGGAAACATACCTGCGCTTGCCGATGCAACCGCCGTGCTTGTACAAAAGTTTTCCGTAGTTTGCGAAGCCCTCCATATCGGATACATAATTGGCACGTCTGGGAAACAGCATCCGCGGTGCGATAAAGTAATCCGAAAAGCCCTGGTGGGTGGAGAGGACAAGAAACGGACCTTTCAGTCCCTTCATTCCGATGCGTTCCGGTTTCAGTTTGAATCTTGTGGTCAATATGTAGGATGCTCCCCATAACAACCATGCCAGCGGCAAAAATTGCTTTACCGGCTTTTCGGTCATGTCAAAGGGAGTCATTTCTTTTCTTTTGTTTGTTAGGCTCATGACGGTTCTCCTACGTTGGTGATACCTCGATTATATCATAATTAAACTACCGCAGCAATGGTTGAATCTGCTCCCCGTTTGCCGCCTTTGACGCAGACACCGGTACCAGTGCCATGTCGGCAACGAGGGAGTTCGGTTTGCCGGAGCAGTCGTCCTGACGGAACGGGACGAAGTAGTAGTTCCGGGTGTTAAGGAGCTTGCCGATGTTAGAGGCATTGCCGGTGAGTCCGTCGTTGGTGGAGATGGCGAGGAGTACCGGACGGTTGTTCCTTAGATGTGCCTTTACCGCCATAGTGACCGGGGTATCGGTAATGGCATTTGCCAGCTTGGCGATGGTGTTTCCGGTGCAAGGAGCTACGATGATAAGGTCAAAGAGTTTCTTTGGGCCGATAGGCTCCGCTCCCGGAATGGTATCGATGACGGAGGTTCCGGTGATGGCTTCCACATCGTTACGGAAGTCTTCCGCTTTATAGAACCGGCTGTTGATTTGGGCCGTAGAAAAAGAAAAAATCGGGGTCACAATCGCCCCGAGGCGAACCAATTCCTTGATTGGGTCTAATATTTTCGAAAAGGTGCAAAAGGATCCGGTAACGGCGAATCCGATGCGCATTCCTTTTAAATTTTCCATATAATTACTCCTTTTTAATTTGTTCTATGATTTCGTCAAAGATTAGTTTCGCGGCAGATTTCGGGGAAAATCTGGACGGCAGTGCGCCTGCCGGCACTACGCGAAGGCCGGTGATATCCCGGGTAAGACAAGGAACACTGGCCAACTCGATTAACAAGGCCGGTGCGGTGTGGCAGAGAACCGGTAACCGGTCCAAAATCGGTGCCGGAATGGTGTTGATGATAACGGTACCGTCAAGTTTAGAAAGCTCTGTCAGTTTTTTTGCGGAAAAGCCCTTTTGCACGGCGGTAGCCAGCTCTTCCGGGTTTTCTGTATAGACCGTAACGGCAGCCCCTAATGCCGCGAACAGACGAGCACACTCCTTGCCGAGAAATCCGTACCCCAAAACATACACGGCATTTTCGCACAGTGCGGTCGTGGTTTCGTTTATGGCAAGGGCAACCGCACCTTCTGCGGTATATACGGAATTTTTAATCCGAAAGGCATCACTTTGCGAAATCTTTCGATAGCCCGCATGCTGCAAAACGGTGGTTTCCGACGGGATGCCGCCCCAGATGAGACAGTTGTTCTTTATGACATCGGTGTGAGCCGAAAAGCTTTCTTTCGGGGATAAAATCAGAAGGTCTGCGGGAGCCTTTCGGATATGACCCGCCTGTTGCAGGAGGTCGGTCAAAACGGCATGCCGACAGTCTTCTCCGTAAATCAGAAAATTCATAAGCGACTCCTTTGTTTTTTATACCACAGTGTATTCATGAAAATCGGTTTGGTGTGTGCACGAAAGAAAAACAAGAGGAATAAAGTAAAGGGAGATGTATTTGAATGGAGCATGTATGGGACAATGCTATTTTTCGGGAAGTAACAGCGGAGAAGGATTTCATAACTTTTTTGACGGTGTGGTACCGGAGTGGGACCGTCTGACACGCTACTTTATGATAAAAGGAGGCCCGGGGGTGGGAAAGAGTACCTTAATGAAACGGGTGGCAGCAAAAACGGAGGAAGCGGGAGAAGAGGTGGAGCGGTTTTATTGTTCGGGGGACCCGGACAGTCTGGATGCGGTGCGTCTGGTAAAACGAGGGATTGTCTTTGCGGATGCCACCTCTCCTCATGCAATGGATCCGAAATTTCCGGGAGCGGTGGAGGAGATTGTGAATCTGGGGGAGCAGATTCACCGAAACCGGATTATTAAGTACCGGGATGAGGTAGAGCTTCTGACAAAAAGGAATAAGGAAAGCTATCGCAGAGGCTATGCGTTTTTACGGGCAGCCAAAGCCCTTGAGGAGGAGCGCTATCGTGAAATTGTAAGCTGCGTGGATATGGCGAAGGTGGCAAAACTGGTAAAGGAAATCGGGGAGCGTATCGGAAAAGGAGAGGAGCGGCAGTGTAGACGCCTGTTTCTGGATGCTCTTAGTTGTAAGGGAAGAGTCAGCTTTGTAACGTCCTATTGTGAAGATAATCGGGTATACCGGATTCTTGGAGCGGAGAAGGATGTAGTAACGGATGTACTGGTAAAGATGTTGCCAAACGACCGGAAAGAGCTGTTTTGCAGTCCTCTTTGTCCGGACCGCGTAAATCATATGCTTTTGCGGGAGCAGGAGGTCTTTTTTACCACGGAACCGGGCACGGAAGGAACCTTGATTTCTGCGGTCGAACTTCTGAAAAAGGACTGTCACGGAATTGCTTCCCGATATGCCGAGGAGGCGCGCCGTCTGGAGGATATGGCAATGTTTTGTTTTAAGGAATGCAAGCGGATTCATGATGAGTTGGAAGATATTTATAAGGAATGTGTGGATTTTGCTGCCATTACCGAGCGTACGGAAAAGCTGCTTGATTTGTTGTGGGAATTGTAGGCAGGTAAGAAGGTATAATAAAGGAAAATCATGGAATACTAAGGGAAAAACGAAATGACGAACCGGAGGCTGTGATGAAGAAATTATGTTTTTTTGATGCGAAACCTTATGACAAGATATACTTTGACCCGTTTGCAAAGGAATACAACTTTGAAATTCTGTACTGCGATTCCAAGCTCAATGAGAGGAGCGTGGTGTTTGCACAGGGCTGTGATGCGGTGGTGGCTTTCGTAAACGACCGGGTGAATGCCGAGGTACTTCGCGCTTTGTCCGAGATGGGAATTTCCATTGTGGCGCTGCGTTGTGCGGGCTATAACAATGTGGACTTTAAGGAAGCTTACGGCAAGGTGCATATTGTAAGAGTACCGGCCTATTCTCCGTATGCGGTTGCAGAGTTTACCATGGGGATGTTTCTTGCTTTGAACAGGAAGCTTTATCGTGCCTACAATCGTATCAGAGAATATAACTTCAGTTTGATCGGCCTTCTCGGTACGGATTTTCACGGAAAGACCATGGGAGTGGTGGGAACCGGAAAAATCGGGCAGGTGTTTATCGATATCTGTCTGGGCTTCGGGATGAAGGTGCTGGCTTATGATCCGTATCCGAGGGAACGGGAAGGGGTACGTTATGTATCCTTTGAGGAATTGTGCAGGCACTCGGACATGATATCTTTGCACTGTCCGTTAACCAAGGAGTCTTATCATTTGGTGGATGAGAAAGCAATTGAGAACATGAAAGACGGTGTCATGTTAGTGAATACTTCCCGTGGTGCGCTTGTCGATTCCGCGGCGCTGATTGAAGGCTTAAAGGAAGGGAAAATCGGTGCTGCCGGACTGGATGTATACGAGGAGGAGAGCGACTACTTCTACGAGGATTATTCCGGTGCCGTGATGCCGGACGATGAACTGGCACGTATTATTTCCATGCCAAATGTACTTCTGACTTCCCATCAGGCTTTTTTGACTCATGAGGCGTTAAAAAATATTGCAGAGACGACGCTTGAAAATCTGCATCAGTATTTCGCCGGAGAGTCACTGCCCAATGAGATTTGCTATCGCTGCGCAAAGAGCGGAAGCTGTAAGAAGGAGCATAAGGAGCGGTGCTTCTAGGAGTATTGCGAAGTGTGTGAATGTAAGGGACCTTCCTTTTATGAAGTGCACCCCAAATGTCAGACAAATATATCTGACATTTGGAGGTGTACTTTTTTGAGATATTACAATAAAATAAAGCATCTTTTTTTGAAGTTGGATATCGGCTTTTCAGAAATACTTGCGTTTCCGTGAATAATATACTATAATATTATTATCTATGGTTGTCAGAACGGTGTAGGGGCCGTATTTAGGGAAGGTGATATTAAGAATGGCAAAAAAGAATCAGGAGACCAGAGAGTTGTATATTTTATTGTTACGTACACAATCTTTACTCTCCAGAGTAATTCATATAGCAACGAAGGAACCGTATACCCATATTTCCATCGGATTTTCCGGAGATTGTACGCAGTTTTACAGCTTTGCGAGACGGTATGCCAGACTGCCGCTGCCGGCGGGCTTTGTCCATGAAAGTATCGAGTCCGGGATGATGGCAAGGAGCAAGGACGCACCGTGTGCGCTGTATCGCATGGAGGTTCCGGCTCAGTCTTACCGAGCCATCCGAAGGAAGTTTAAGAAGATGCTTCCGATACAAAAACGGTTCCAGTACAGTGTGTTAGGAACGTTTTTATGTTTCTTTGGAATTGCGTATAAGCGTCGAAACAAGTATTTTTGTTCCCAGTTTGTGGCGGAGACGTTAAACGAAGTTGGTGTGATGGAGCTTACCAAGTCTCCTGAACTGTATCATCCGGTGGATTTTCTCAGTCTTCCGGAGATGGAACTGTGCTATGAGGGGACCTTGGGAGGTTTGGCACAGAAGAGATTTGCTTTGGCGTGTTAGCGTAGGGGATGGGAGAGCATATATGAGGGAACAGAATCATTTATGGATACCGGAGCGGCACGAATCTGCGTGCCGCTTTCTTAGTTTGAGATACTTTATCTCGGTAAAAACATAAAGTATCAGGAGGGAGCAGACCATGAAATTTACAATCGAACACGTGTCAAAGAGTTTTGAGAAAAAGCAGGTATTAAAGGATATTGATTTTACCTTTGAAGCCGGAAAAATCTACGGACTTTTGGGTAGAAACGGAGCCGGCAAAACGACGTTGTTTAACTGTATCAACGGTGATATGAAAACGGATGGCGGCAAGTTTTATCTGGAGGAAGACGGTGCGGTAAGAAAGATAGAACCGGAGGATATCGGTTATGTGCTTTCTACGCCCACGGTACCGGAGTTTCTGACGGGACGGGAGTTTTTGAAATTTTTTCTGGATATTCACGAGCATCGTATTGAGGACAGGAAATCCCTTGATGAATATTTTGAGTATGTCAGCATCGATGCGGAAGACAGGGATAAGCTGTTAAAGGATTATTCTCACGGTATGAAGAATAAGATGCAGATGTTGATTAATATCATTGCCGAGCCGAGGGTGCTCTTGCTGGATGAGCCGTTAACCTCGCTGGATGTAGTGGTGGCGGAGGAGATGAAGCAGCTGCTTCGTTCCTTAAAGAAGGATTGCATTACGATTTTTTCCACTCATATTATGGATCTGGCGCTGGATTTGTGTGACGAAATCGTGCTGTTAAATCACGGAGTGTTGGAGGTTGTAGACAAATCCGATCTGGACAGCAGGGAGTTTAAGGATAAGATTATTGCGGCGCTTCGGGAGGACGGAAATGACTAAGACACTGCGACTTTCTTTTTCG
>SVEN01000007.1 GCA_015057365.1 Lachnospiraceae bacterium
CAAAAAGGTAACCGTAGGCGGTTGGGTAAGAAGTGTCAGAGATTCCAAGGCATTCGGATTTATCGTATTAAACGACGGTACCTTCTTTGAGACCCTGCAGGTGGTATATCATGACACTATGGACAATTTTGCGGAGATTTCCAAACTGAATGTAGGCTCCGCAATTATCGTAACCGGTGAGCTTGTGGCTACTCCGGATGCAAAGCAGCCGTTTGAGATTCAGGCAGAAGAGGTATTTGTAGAGGGTGCATCCACGCCGGATTATCCGTTACAGAAGAAGCGTCATACTTTAGAGTTTTTGCGTACCATGACCCACCTTCGTCCGCGTACCAATACGTTCCAGGCAGTATTCCGTGTGCGTTCTTTGATTGCTTATGCGATTCATAAGTTTTTCCAGGAAAGAGATTTTGTTTATGTGCACACGCCACTCATTACCGGCAGTGACTGTGAGGGTGCGGGTGAGATGTTCCGTGTAACAACTATGGACATGGAAAATGTACCGAAGAATGAAGACGGTTCCGTAGATTATACGAAGGATTTCTTCGGAAAGTCCACGAATCTTACCGTAAGCGGTCAGTTAAACGGTGAAACCTATGCCATGGCATTCCGTAACATTTATACCTTCGGACCGACCTTCCGTGCGGAGAATTCCAACACCACCCGTCATGCGGCGGAGTTCTGGATGATTGAGCCGGAGATTGCATTTGCGGATTTACAGGACGATATGATGCTTGCGGAAAGCATGATTAAGTATATTATCAAGTATGTATTGGAGAATGCACCGGAGGAAATGAATTTCTTTAACAGTTTCGTGGACAAGGGTCTCATTGAGCGCTTGAACCATGTGGCAAGTTCCGAGTTCGGTCATGTGACCTATACCGAAGCAATCGAGATTTTAGAGAAGAACAATGATAATTTTGATTACAAGGTAAGCTGGGGTTGTGATTTACAGACCGAGCACGAGCGTTATCTGACCGAGCAGGTATTCAAAAAGCCGGTATTCGTAACGGATTACCCGAAGGATATTAAGGCCTTCTACATGAAGATGAATGAGGATAACAAGACCGTTGCGGCAATGGACCTTTTGGTTCCGGGTATCGGTGAGATTATCGGTGGCAGCCAGAGAGAGGATGACTACGATAAGCTTTATAAGAGAATGGAAGAGTTAAAGTTAAATCCGGAGGATTATGATTTTTATCTGGATTTACGTAAATACGGTTCTGCAAGACATGCGGGCTTCGGTCTCGGATTTGAGCGTTGCGTGATGTATTTGACCGGTATCGGTAACATCCGTGATGTAGTACCGTTCCCGAGAACCGTAGGAACCTGCGATTTATAAGCAAAAGAGGAGGATGCGTATGAAACCGGAAGCAGTATTTCCGAATATCGGAAAGTCGAAGTTGTTGTTTCAGACCCCTGCAATCGGATTAAATAAGGAGCAGTGTCCGATTGTACGAGAGACCGGCTATTGTCTGCCGCAGTTTATCTTCTGCGTAGAGGGCGAGGGAGTACTGGAAACGGAAGGAAAGGTATTCCCGCTGGAGCAGGGATGTGTGTTCTATCTCCCGGAAGGACGAGAGCATCGTTATTACGGAAAAGGGAAATGGGTGACCAGCTGGATTCATTTGGCCGGAGAAGGAATGCCGCATGCACTCCAGTGCATGGGAATTAAGGATGCTACGGTATTAAACGGAATGGATACGTCCCGTTTCGAGCGTATTATGCGTCAGATTCTGACGGAGTTAAAAAATGACCGTTTAAACGGTATGGAGAGAAGCTCGGTACACATTTATGATCTTTTAATGGAGTTTTATATGCTGCAACATGAGCTGGCACAACCGCAGACCAAGGGCAAGCAGAGACTTCTCCCGCTTCTCGATTATATCGACGAGCATATTACGGAGCAAATGACGCTGCAGGATTTGGCCAATGTGCTGAATATTACGCCGCAGCATTTGTGCCGTACGTTTAAAGAGGCTTTTTCCATGCGTCCGTTTGAGTATATTACAAGACGACGGATTCAGATATCCAAGCGTTATCTGGCGGATCGCAGCATGAAGATTGCGGCAGTAGGTCAGATGGTAGGCATCCGTGATGTCAGTTATTATTGTTATAATTTTAAACGTTTGGAGGGAATTACGCCGAACGAGTTCAGAGCCCAGAACTTCTAGGGAAGCAGCGATTATGTCAATGCGTTCCCGGAAGCTTTTGGCGGATTGGGTGTAGCCTAAGCTGAAAACAGCCATGAGGGAGAAACGTTTTAGGGGAGATAGGAGGCGACAAGCATGGATTTTCGAAAGCGTCTTATTGTGATGTTTATGATTATGACGCTGTTTCCGATTCTTCTTTTAATCAGTTGCGGTCTTATTATTATCGGGTATCAGACCAACGTAATGAAGCAGGCCTATGATACAGAGGTAAATACATTACAGGCATTGCAGAACCCGGTGCAGGTGTTGAATCACCTGACCCGAGGTTCTTATAATGACTTGAAAGCCGTAACCAAGAACCGCCCGGATCGTTTGTTGGATTTGTCGTATTTAGAGACTGTGAATGAAAGCCTGGAGAAACGACAGGCTTTTTTGGTAGTACAAAAGGGAGGGTCTCTTGTATTTTGTGGTAATGATGCGTTGTATGAGATGGTGGAGGATTCTCTGCCGGAGTACGGTGCATACAACATCAATGTGGACGGCGGTTTATATGTAAGCGGTCGGATTCCCTATTTGGTGAAGCAACAGGATTTTATGTTTTCGGACGGAGCGAAGGGAAGCTTTTACATTATTTCCGACGTAAATACCCTGATGCCGCAGACAAAGACATCGCTGGTACAGGCAATCGGTGCGGTGGTGATAGTTTTCCTTGTGACCGGTGTACTTTTGATTGTCTGGTTGTATGCCGGTGTGCTAAAGCCGATTAATAAATTATGGCGTGCTACAAGGAGAGTGAAAGACGGAGATTTGGACTTCCGGTTGGAGAGAACCGGTGAAGACGAAATCGGCCAGCTGAGTGCGGACTTTGAGGAGATGCGCGCTCATTTGAAAACAGAGATAGATACACGGATACAGTATGAAGAGGATCTTCGGACGTTAATCGGTAATATTTCTCACGATTTAAAAACTCCGCTTACTACCATAAAAGGGTATGCGGAAGGAATGATGGACGGAGTAGCGGATACACCGGAAAAGCAGGAAAAGTACCTTCGTACCATACGGAGCAAAGCGGAGGATATGACCCGCATGGTAGAGGAGCTGGCACTGTATACAAAGATTGATTGTAAATCATATCCGTATTATTTTGAAAAGGTCCGGTTGAAGGATTTCTTTGGAGATTGCATTGAAGAGGACGAGCCGGAGCTGGAGCGGAAGAATATAAAAATATCGTTGGTTGACCGCCTGACAGAGGATGACGAGGTGTATGCCGACAGAGAGCAGTTAAAGCGCATTACCATGAATATTATCGGGAATGCGGTAAAATACTTATCCAAAGAAAGCGGAGAGATTACGATTACGCTTTCGGATGAGTCGTCCTATATCCGGACCGAAATTGCGGATACGGGTGTGGGCATTCCGAAGAAAGATTTACCGCACATTTTTGAGCGGTTTTACAGAGGGGATACTTCCAGAAATACGGGGAAAGGAGGTTCCGGGCTGGGACTTGCAATCGTAAAGCAGATTGTGGAGGACCATGGGGGAACCATTCATGCACGAAGCGAAGAAGGGGAAGGTACAACGGTTTCGTTTACCTTGTTAAAGGTACATAAGGACGGGAAAGAACAGACGCTTCCTGTGATGTACCGGGGCCTGGACGGCATTAAGGCATAAAGGAGGAAGTATGGCGAGGATTTTAATTATTGAGGATGAAACCGCGATTGCGGAATTGGAACGGGATTATTTGGAACTTTCCGGTTATGAGGTCACCATTGCGGAGGACGGCCTAAAAGGAAAGCGGGCTGCATTGGAGGAGGACTATAACCTGGTAATTTTAGATTTGATGCTTCCGGGAAGCGACGGTTTTGAAATCTGTAAGGCCGTCCGTGAGGCGAAGGATATTCCGATTTTAATGGTTTCCGCGAAAAAGGATGAGGTAGATAAAATCCGGGGACTTGGTCTCGGAGCGGATGATTATATGACAAAGCCTTTCAGTCCCAGTGAGCTGGTGGCGAGAGTAAAAGCGCACCTGCAGCGTTACGAACGTTTGGTGGGCAGCGGTATCCGTGAAAATAAGACGGTGGAGACCAGAGGTCTACGCATTGACAAAACGGCTCGTCGTGTATTTGTGAACGGCGAGGAGAAGGCCTTTACCACAAAGGAATTTGACCTTTTAACATACCTGGCGGAGAATCCGAACCGGGTATTTACTAAGGATGAGCTGTTCCGTGCCATTTGGGATATGGATTCCGTGGGAGATATCGCAACGGTGACGGTGCATATCAAAAAGGTAAGGGAAAAGATAGAGACCGATACGGCAAACCCACAGTATATCGAGACGATATGGGGCGTCGGATATCGGTTTAAGGCGTAAAGAAAATAGTTGCCACATATCGTCTCACTCCGTGGGATGCACACGGGCGGGTAAGGAAGGCAGCAAAGCTGCTCCCGCCCGGCGCGAAACAGCAAGCTGTTTCGATAAAAAGGGGCGAGGGATACCGGTTTAAAGCGTAATAGAAAGGAGTTTGCGTATGAGAGAGGAAGCGTTTGTAGCGGAAAAGGAAGAAAAGTGCTCATTGTTTGGTTGTTTGTTCCGCCTGGCCACGGTTGCTGTGGCGGTTTATGGTGCGGTGACAGCAGCGAAAAAGGTGCTGGCGCGTCTTACAAGACGTTTGGAGGAGGACAACGAAGGAAATGAAGCAAAACGTTATCTGGTGGGCTTAGGTATACGCGAGATATGCCCTGAGGAGACGGTTTCCGGTGTAGACCTTACGGTGGTAGGAGGCTGCGCTGAGTTGGATTTACAGGATGCCGAGATTTCCGGAGAAGTATTTGTAAAAGTACGCGCACTGGGGGGCAAGATTGTAATTAAGGTACCGGCTATGGTACGGGTGGAGCTGGATGGAAAGGGCGTCGTTTGCGGTTGTTCCAATCAAGTGCCGTCCTATGAAAATGAAGACCTTCCGATGGTCTACGTAGATGCCGAATGTGTGGGTGCGTGCCTGAAAATCGTGCTGGGAGAGGAGTAATCCGGCATAGGAGAGAAGCTTTTTGCCGATTTTAAGGAACACCGAGAAAGAGGCATAAAAGAAATAAACATATTCTGAGGATGTGGGATACGTTCCTAATCAAAAGAAAGTGAGGATAAGTTATGAAAAAGAAAGTAGCATTATTATTAACTGCGGTTCTGTTGGTATCTGTATTTGCGGGCTGCGGAAAGAAGGACGAAGGTCAGAAAGAGCCGACAAAGATACCGGTAGTAACCCAGGATGTATCCGGAGATGAGGAAAATTTACCGGTAGAGCCGACGGTGGCTCCGAAGGAAAAGGTAGATGTGAATATTGCGGCCATGAAGGGACCGACAGCGCTGGGTATGCTGAAGCTGATGGAGGATGCCGAGGCAGGAACCACCGCAAACAACTATAAGTTCACCATTGCCGGAGCGGCGGATGAGATTACCGCCAGCATCATTAAGGGAGATATCCCGATTGCTGCGGTGCCGTGTAATTTGGCTTCTGTGCTGTACAACAAGTCCAAGGGTGGCGTAACCATGCTCGGAATTAATACCCTTGGTGTACTGTATATCGTGGAGACCGGAGAAACGGTGCAGTCTGTGGAGGATTTAAGGGGCAAGACGATTTATTCTACCGGTAAGGGTACAACTCCGGAGTATACCTTAAACTGGCTGTTAAAGTCTGCCGGTATGGAGCCGGGTAAGGATGTAACCGTAGAGTATAAGTCCGAGGCAACCGAGGTGGCAGCGATTTTGTCCCAGACGGAGAATGCGGTGGCAATGCTTCCGCAGCCGTACGTAACCACGGTATTAATGAATAACGAAAAAGCACGTATCGCACTGGATATTACGGAGGAGTGGGAGGCCTTAAATGAGGGCTCCACGGTCGTAACCGGCGTGGTGGTAGCCAATACAAAGTACTTAACCGAGAATCCGGACGTGGTAAATGCATTCCTGGATGAATATGCGGTATCCGCAGCCTACACGGTAGAAAATGTGGATGCGGCAGCGGCATTGTCCGAGAAGTTTAACATCTTCAAGGCACCGGTGGCAAAGAAAGCAATCCCGTACTGTAATATCGTGCTCATCGAAGGTGACGAGATGAAGACGAAGGCAAGCGCGTACTTGAACGTATTGTTTGAGCAGAATGCGGCATCGGTAGGCGGAGCGTTGCCGGAGGATGGGTTCTTTTATAAAAGATAATTTTTATGGTACGATATATGATTTATTTGAAGCACGTAGGATGAGAAGAACGGAGGGGCATTATGTATTTTTACAAGGTATACGGGATGAATGTTGCATCGGATTTACCGTTTCCGCAATTGGTAGTAAGTGAGGATACGAACTCGTATGATGCCATAATTGAGGAGGCCGAGCTTTCCGATGAGATACAGAGTGTATGGCCGGGAAAGAAGTATGAATTCGGACAAACGTACAGCTGGCTTTCCAATACGACTTGCCAGATGCAGGTGTATGAGGGAAAACGTATGACCTATGCCCTGACCGGAAACGGACATCCGGACTGGCTACAATCTTATCTGCTAGGATACGGAATGGGCTTGCTGGCAATGCAGCGGGGGATGCTTCCGATTCACTGCAGCGCAGTATCCGATGAACGAGGCGGAGTATTGATTGCCGGAGTGAGCGGTGCGGGGAAATCCACCACAACCACTGCATTTTTGAAGGAAGGATATGCGCTGTTGGCAGATGATATGGCATGGGTAGACGGCAAGAGAGTGTATCCGGCGTTTCCGTATCAGAAGCTTTGCCGGGATGTGGTAGAGCGGGAAGGCTATAATTTGGATGAACTGATTTATATTGATGAGGAGAAGGATAAGTTTCTGGCTCGTTATCGCGGGGAATTCAATACAGAAGCCCAACCGATAAAAGGTTTTATTTTGTTGCATCTGACGCAGGAGGAACGTGTAGTAACACGTGAATTTACCGGATTGGAGCGATTTCCTGTATACATGGAAAATAATTTTTTCCGGTCTTTCATGACGAAGGAACAGAAGTATGCGCCGTATATGGGACAAATAGGTTTGGAGATGGCATCGAAGGTACCGCTTCTTGCGATCGGGCGACCGGTAGGGAAGGATACTGCAGAGGAAGTGGTAAGAACCGCTGTGGAATGGGCAAAAGGATTGTAAATACATGTTTTTAGATTAAAATAGTCGAAATGTATAGGAAATTAGCCTCATTTTTGCGCAAAACTGTTGGCAAAACATGGAAAACATGATACAATGAGGCTGGAAAAGACGAAATGGCAAACTTATCGAAAGGTGAGGACGCAAAACCACGGGCCTAAGGCGGAAACGCTACGGTAGCCGGCTGCCGAAACTTTAAGGAAAATTTTAAAGTTTGATACAAGGCACGCTTTTTCAACAGGCGTGCTTTTTTTGTCTCAAGGCATTTGCGTTGCACTTTCCTAATTACAAGGAGGGCAAGCATGAGAAAACAAAGGAGAAGCATTTGGAGTGTAGTATTAATTCTGTGTATCGTGATAGGTATGTTTGCAGTGGCAACACCGAAGACGGCACAAGCGAGTGAAAGAGGATGGAATTATTATTCATCCAGAGAGAATCAAGGCGGGAGCTATTGGGGGTACCTTGCAGGAAAATTGTCTGATTGGTATAACTGGCTTACCGGTGCATCGAATCCGACTGTGACGCCTGAGCCGACTGTGACACCGGAACCGACTGCGACCCCGGAACCGATCGCAACGCCGGAGCCGACTGTGACACCGGAACCGACCGCAACGCCGGAACCGACTGCAACGCCAGAGCCGACTGTGACCCCGGAGCCGACTGTGACGCCTGAGCCGACCGCAACACCAGAGCCGACTGTGACGCCGGTTCCGACCGCAACGCCTGAGCCGACCGCAACGCCTGAGCCGACCGCAACACCGGAACCGACCGCGACACCGGAGCCGACCGCAACGCCAGAACCGACTGCGACGCCTGCTCCGACCGCAACACCGGAGCCGACCGCAACGCCTGCGCCGACAGCGACGCCTGCTCCGACCGCGACGCCGGTTCCGACTGCAACCCCGGCACCGACCGCGACGCCGGTTCCGACTGCAACCCCGGCACCGACCGCAACACCTGAGCCGACCGCGACACCGGCACCGACCGCGACGCCGGTTCCGACGGCAACCCCAGTCCCGACAGCGACGCCGGTTCCGACAGCGACCCCGATGCCGACTGCAACGCCTGAGCCGACCGCAACGCCGGTCCCGACTGAAGCTCCGACTCCGACCGTGACACCAGTGCCGTTACCGATAGAGCCGCCGGTTGTAGAGATGCCACCGATGTTCGCAACACCGCCAGAGGAGTCAGAAACCGTTTATGAGGTGGTGTATGAAGGATATTATGATTGGAATATTATTCCGGATAAATATAATACTGGAGCGAAAGGAACTCTGATTCCAAGCGGATTGGGAGAAGTACACGGGGAAATTAAATTTAAAGCAGGGAATGGTGGCACCACAAATGTTATAGATTTTGCGTATGGTAACAGTTCTGTTACGGGAACAGTTGTGTTTGAGAACATAGATTTTTCGGCGTATCCGTTTGCATTGTATAATGGAACAAAAGCGCAGAATGAAGTTCATCTTGTATTTAGAAATTGTAAGTTTTCTTCTGTTTCTTTGGAAAAAGATGATTGTCCTATTTCTGCGGAATTCGAAAATTGTACATTTAACAGCTTTTACGGGTCCAATGCAACCTTTGAACATTGTAGCTTTGGTGGGTGGTATACCGATGGTATTGTTCCTTTTCGGAATGTACAGGTGAATAATTGTTTCTTTTCAGACATGACAGATGTGGCAGCAACAGATAAGGAGCGTCATATTGACGGAACCCAGATTTACGGGCATGCGGATATTGATGTTGTAAATGTGGCATATAATAATTGTCGTTTTGAAATTCCGCCGATTCCCAAGGAGGGAAGCACTGCTTATGTAAATGCTTGTATTATGCTTCAGATGGAGTATAGTAACGCATATGGTGTGACTTTTCAGGATTGTATTGTAAACGGCGGTGGGTATTCCATATATGCTTGGAGTAAGAAGGAACCGTTTACATTAGAAAATGTTGTGTTTCAGAATATAAAAGTCGGTTGTGCCAATAAGTTTGGAACATTCTATAGCAGAATGTCTTCGACAGTCGTTTTGGAGGATATAGAAAATGCAGATTCTTTGTACATCGGTTCTGTATGGAAGGAAAACGGTAAGACACATTTTAGCGTAACCAATGATACCAATCAGACAAGAACACTGTTGGTTTATACGGACAAGGGTTCCTTTGAGTATACGATAGCGGCTTGTCCGAAGGGAACAGAGTTGACTTCCGGGATGTCCTACGATCAGATGCCGTTTGATTTGGATATAGTAGTTCCGGCAGACTGCGAGTATGCGGTATGTTTTGATAAGACAAGTGGAAGAAATACGGAACAAATTCGCTACGTAAACTGGGGCGGAGAAGAAGTTGTTATGGAAAAAAAGCAGATTGATCAGTTGTATTCTGTTGAGGAAACTGTAATTACTTCCGGCATTTGCGGAAAGGATGTTTCTTATCGACTGATGAGTACCGGCGTGCTTTATCTGGAGGGAACGGGAGCTACCTATGATTATCATTCGGGAAACGTTGCACCGTGGACAGAATATGTATCCTTGATAAAAGAGGTTCGTGTAAGTGAAGGAATCGATGCATTGGGAAATCAATTATTTAAGGCCAATTCTGCTGTTACTAAAGTGAGTTTGCCGAGTACCTTAAAGAGCATCGGACGATATACATTTGGCGGATGTTCCGGATTATTGGAGCTTACCTTGCCGGCGGCAGTGGAAAAAATAGACGGCAGGGCATTCCCCGGAACGATTCAAAGGATATATTACAGTGGTGACAATTGGGAAAAAATAGTGGAGTCAGCGGGGGATGCGTCATGGCTAGCAAGAGTTAATTGAGAAGGATGATATAACAAATCGGAATTGGGCAGAAGCTTTCCTTGAGGGAGCTTCTGCCCATTCGTTTTTTGGGGTTATAAAAGTTATTTTTGGAGCATTGTTTCTTTTATTTTAGGGACATACTTTCCGATTGTATTATCGGATTTTTGTGGGAAATCTAACCTTTTCATTATATTCTCATAGTCAGGGCTGAAACTTCCCGCAGCATATCCGCGATTACACTTGTCATGTAAATCCTGTTCGGATTTTGTCCAATAATGATTGATTCGGATTTTGTTTGTTTTGTTTTTTTCGGTAAACGCAGGTCCCGAACCGCTTGTATACATCCATTTTGCAGTGATTTCTTTGCCGTCTTCGTCAACCGCATACTTCCCTTTTTTTAATATGCAAAAATGTGGTGAAGACACATCATATGTTTCTTTTGGATTTACGATGGATTTTATTCTTAAATTCAAAGGGTTGTTTTGATCTTCGAATGTAAGTAAATAGTTCTCTGCGACGAGACCTTCCGGACGTTTAATATGTCCGCCGGTTCCGTAAACAATCCAATTTATACCGATTCCCGGATAAACTTCCTGATTTTTCATATAGTCTTTTAGTGTATATCCTGTTGGAATTATAAATTCATCTGCATCAATAAAAGCAACCCAGCGACTAACCTTTTTTAAGGCTCGTATTGCCAAGCGATACAGTGGGAGTTGGGCATTTGCGCCTTTAAAGTCAATAAAAGTAACATAGCCGCTTTGAACATGCTTGGCTACTACATCCTTAATATTATCTGTGGAACCGTTATTAAACAGATAGATATGGTCCACACCCATAATTTTGTTAAATGCAATCCATTCGTCAATATATAGGGCCTCATTTTTTATGATGCACACAATAGACAAGTAATTACGACCGCTCTTTCTCATCTCTTTTTTAATTTTTATATTGTTGTTGCGATATTTACATTCGAAAATAAAATCATTAAAAATATGTAAAGCCTTATTTAGAAAACGATAGCAACCATTTCTGTCAATGCCGTCAGTAAGAGCTGCCAATTGCAAAAACTCATCGTTGCTTTTATTTTCAAAGTGTTCCAAGTGTTTATACTGTCTCTTTATGTTTCGCAGTTTGGAGGAGAAGAGTAAACGAGGAAAACGCAATTTGTCGCGCAGTAATACCTTTTCTATATAATGTCGTTGTTGTTCAATCAATGCAGTATAGTCTTTTTGCATATGTTTTAATCTCACTTTCTTGGGTATATAATTCTATAATAATATTATTTATCGGTTGTTGTGAACATCAAATATTGCATGGTAACGTAAAGGAAAAACAACTTCCTTCCCCTTCCTTGCTTTCGCAGAAAACATTGCCTCCGTGCCGTTCTACAATAGCTTTCACAATAGCTAATCCCAGACCACTTCCTGTTGCGGAATTCGGCGTCCGGGCAGAAGATACGGTGTAGGTGCGGCTAAAGACATGCGCTACGGCGTCTGCCGGGATACCGTAGCCGGTGTCAATGACAGCTATGGAAAGTGCATCTGAGGCCACAACACGTTCTATCTTTAAGGTGATATCAGAGCCGTCAGGTGAATATTTGGCCGCATTGTTAAATAGATTGTCCAGTACGCGGATAATTTTCTGGATGTCGACGGAAAGTTTGCAGTCTAAGTCTTCCGGGATGTCCAAGGACATATTTTTCTCATCAAACTTTGTATCGCAAATCGCATCATAGAAATACGTTTCAAAGAACGGCGTCGCATCTACTTCGGTGAGTTCTAAAGCTCTGGAGGTGTCTTCTACACAAAATAAGAAATACATGTCTTGGATCAGATTTTCCAAGGTCAGGGTGCGGCGATGTATGAGTTGTAATGCAGAGTCTTGTTCTTCCTTGGACAGAGATTGTCCTCCGGTGAGATAATCGATACTGCTTCGGATGGCGGTAATCGGAGCACGCAAATCATGAGAGATGTTTGCTAACATCTCTCTTTTTTGTTGTTGCTCCCTTTGCAATTGTTCATTGGCAGCAAAAAGCTGGGCGGTAGTTTCCAACAGCTGCTTTGATAATTCTTCTATGGTCTGACTTTCGATGACCGGCGAAGCAAATGTATTCTTTTTCATAAAATCCCCTTGTACGAAAGTTGTTATTAGTGACTATTTTGAAATAAACCGATATCCTTTGGACCAAACGGTTTCTATCATATTTTCCAAAGCGTAGTCAATGGTCATTTTTTTGCGTAATCGGCTTACGTTTACCATAACGGAACGGCGGTCTGCCTCTGCGTATACACCGAACAGAGCAGTCCCCAGTTCTTCGAAGGTGACATCCTGATTCGGATGGGTGGCGAGGTAAAGTAAAACCTCGTATTCCCGGTTGGCAAGGGCAAGGTCTTCTCCTTTATAAGCGGCCTTGTGGGACAGCTTGTCGATGGTCAGGTCCCCAAAGGTAAGCAGATTTTCATTGACAACCGGCGTTGCCTGAAGGGAAACACGGCGCAGGAGTACCTGAATGCGGGCGGACAACTCTCTTAAACCGTAAGGTTTTACGAGATAATCGTCGCCGCCGGTAAGTAAACCGTTGATTTTATCGTCCTCCGAGCTTTTCCCGGTTAAAAAAATAATCGGGGCGGAGGAAAAGGTACGAATTTGCCTGCAGACCTCGAAACCGTCCATACCGGGCATCATGACATCTAAAACGATGCAGGCAGGATTTACGGTTTTTGCAAGGGAGATTCCCTTGTTCGGAGAGTCCGCGATATGTACGGTAAAGCCTTCTCCGGTTAAAAACTTGCGATTAATTTCCAGTACATCGATATCGTCATCGATTAACAGTACGTCAGCCATGGGAAACCTCCTTCTAAAAATAATATACCATAAAGCAACGAGCTGAAAGGAACTTTATGTTCCTTTCGGCGACTACCCACGATAATAGCCACTCTGTGACTATTATACCATAAAAGCCCTAATAATAACAACGTTGTTTATTTAAAATATACAAATGTAGGTTTTAAAAGAATTAGGTCTTGCATGTTGCAGGATTGGCGAGTATAATAAAAGTGGATTTGTATGTCAAAAAATAACGATTTATCATACATAATTGAATTTAGTTGTTTCGGAGGATAAAAGAGAATATGGGTAAATTTACATTTAACAGTACCCCGATTGAGGGACTGTACGTAGTGGAGCCGACGGTGTTTGCGGATCAGAGAGGGTATTTTATGGAGACCTATAATGATGAGTTTGCACCGTATGTGAAGCATTTGGACGGGACCCTGTGTGATTATGTACAGGATAACGAAAGCTGTTCTAAAAAGGGTGTGCTCCGGGGATTACATATGCAGCTGACACAGCCGCAAGGGAAGCTGGTGCGGGTGTTGCAGGGTGAGGTATACGATGTGGCGGTGGATGCCAGAAAGGACAGCCCGACCTACGGACAGTATTTCGGTGTGGTGCTTTCTGCGGAGAATAAGAAGCAGTTTTTGATTCCGGAGGGTTTTTTGCACGGATTCGCGGTGCTTTCCGAATCGGCTACCTTTGCTTATAAGTGTACGAGACTGTATGCGCCGGGAGATGAGTTCGGTGTTATGTGGAACGATAAGGGACTTAACATTCCGTGGCCGGTAACCGAGGCGGAAGCGATATTGGCAGAGAAGGATAAAAAGAACCATGACTTTTCGGAACTGACGGAAGTTTTGGGACGGTAAGGAGAGAAACAGATGAAAGGTATTATTTTAGCAGGCGGGTCCGGTACGAGATTGTATCCGCTCACCATGGTGACTTCCAAGCAATTACTTCCGGTTTATGATAAGCCGATGATTTACTATCCGCTGTCAACTTTAATGTTAGCCGGAATCAAGGAGATTTTGATTATTTCCACGCCGCAGGATTTGCCGAATTTTGAGCGGCTTCTCGGAGACGGCAGTCGATACGGTGTGTCTCTCTCCTATAAGGTACAGCCGTCACCAGACGGTCTTGCCCAGGCGTTTTTACTGGGTGAGGAGTTTATCGGGGACGAGCCGTGTGCCATGGTGCTTGGCGACAATATTTTCTACGGAAACGGCTTCCGTAAGCTTTTGCAAGAGGCGGTTGCCGGCGGAGCAGAGGGAAAGGCCACCATTTTCGGTTATTACGTAAACGACCCGGAACGCTTCGGTATTGTAGAGTTTGATGAAAACGGCAAGGTTATCTCGGTGGAGGAAAAGCCGAAGCAGCCGAAGTCCAATTATTGTATTACGGGATTATATTTCTATGACAAGCGGGTGGTGGAGTACGCAAAGACCATTAAACCGTCCGCAAGAGGAGAGCTTGAGATTACGGATTTGAACCGTATTTATCTGGAATGTGGTGATTTGAACGTAAAGCTTTTGGGACGAGGCTTTGCATGGTTGGATACCGGTACCATGGATAGTCTTTTAGAGGCATCGGATTTTGTGCAGATGATTCAGAAGAGACAGGGAATCGAGATTTCCGCACCGGAGGAGATTGCTTACATAAACGGATGGATTTCTAAGGAAACCCTTCTTTCTTCTGCGGCGGAATACGGAAAGTCTCCGTACGGTGAGCATTTAAGACGGGTTGCCGAGGGTAAGATTCAGTACTAAAAATTTCAAAGTGCACATGAAGTGTGTAAATACAGAGACGAGGAGAGTATCTATGAATATCATAGTAACAGGCGGTGCCGGTTTTATCGGTTCCAATTTTGTGTTTCATATGTTAAAGAAGTATCCGGACTATCGTATCATTTGTCTGGATAAGCTGACCTATGCGGGCAATCTGTCTACCTTAGAGCCGGTGATGAAGAATCCGAATTTCCGTTTCGTAAAGGCAGATATTTGTGACAGAGATGCGGTTTACAAACTGTTTGAGGAAGAGCATCCGGATATGGTGGTAAACTTTGCGGCGGAGAGCCACGTAGACCGTTCCATTGAGAATCCGGGCGTGTTCTTGGAGACCAATATCATGGGTACCCAGGTGCTGATGGATGCCTGCAGAAAGTACGGTATCAAGCGGTATCATCAGGTATCTACGGATGAGGTGTACGGCGATTTGCCGTTAGACCGTCCGGATTTGTTCTTTACGGAGGAGACTCCGATTCATACCAGCTCTCCGTACAGCAGTTCCAAGGCGGCAGCGGATTTGCTGGTACAGGCATATCACAGAACCTATGGGTTGCCGGTGACCATCAGCCGTTGCAGTAACAATTACGGCCCGTATCATTTCCCGGAAAAGCTCATTCCGCTGATGATTGCCAATGCGCTCAATGATAAGCCGCTTCCGGTATACGGCGAGGGTATCAATGTCCGCGATTGGTTGTATGTGGAAGACCATTGTAAGGCAATCGATTTGATTATACATAAGGGTAAAGTGGGCGAGGTATATAACATCGGCGGCCACAACGAGATGCGTAACATTGACATCGTCAAGCTCATTTGCAAGGAGCTGGGCAAACCGGAGAGTCTCATTACTTACGTAACCGATCGTAAGGGACATGACATGCGTTATGCCATCGATCCGACCAAGATTCACAATGAGCTTGGCTGGCTTCCGGAGACGAAGTTTGCGGACGGTATCGTAAAGACCATTCAGTGGTACCTGGACAACAAGGAATGGTGGGAGACCATTATTTCCGGCGAGTATCAGAATTACTACGAGCAGATGTACGGAAACAGATAGAATCAGAATAAAGAATGAGTTGAGACAGAGGAGTGGACCGGATGAAGGTATTTGTAACCGGTGTGTCGGGCCAGTTGGGCTACGATGTGGTAAAGGAGCTTCTTGGCCGCGGTTATGCGGTAGTGGGAAGCGATATTGCGGAGAACGAAAAAAGTGCTTCTTTGACGGAGGCGGCAAAGGGTGCGGCATCCTATGAGTTTGCGATACTTGATATCACGGATGGTGTGGCAACGGATGCATTATTACAGCAAGTGAAGCCAGATGCGGTGGTGCACTGTGCGGCATGGACCGCGGTGGATGCGGCTGAGGATGAAGAAAATATCGAAAAGGTAAAGGCGGTCAATGTGACCGGTACCCGCAACATTGCGACGGTATGTAAGGCTCTTGACTGTAAGATGATTTACATCAGCACGGACTATGTGTTTAATGGACAGGGCGAGATCCCGTGGGAAGCAGACTGTACGGACTATGCACCGCTCAGTGTGTACGGACAGACGAAGCTTGACGGAGAACTGGCGGTTAAGGAGCTTCTGACAAAGTACTTTATCGTGCGGATTGCCTGGGTATTCGGCTTAAACGGCAATAATTTTATTAAGACCATGTTGAATATCGGAAAGAAATATGATACCCTCCGTGTGGTGTCCGACCAAATCGGCACCCCGACTTATACGCCGGATCTGGCAAGACTTTTGGTGGATATGACGGAGACGGAAAAGTACGGCTGTTACCATGCTACCAATGAAGGAGGCTTTATCAGTTGGTATGACTTTGCCTGCGAGATATTTAAACAGGCGGGCTATGATACGAAGGTGACGCCGGTAACCACTGAGGAGTACGGACTTTCTAAGGCAAAGAGGCCGTTTAACAGCAGGCTGGATAAAAGTAAGTTAGTCCAAAAGGGGTTTGTACCGTTGCCGGAGTGGAAGGATGCACTCGGCAGGTATTTGAAAGAAATGGGTTTTTAATGTAGCAGTTTAGGGCGAGAGATTAGGAGAAAGGTATTTAGGAGTGAAGTTATGAAGCATGTTCTTCGATTGATTACGGTGGCGGTGGTTTTGCTTCTCGTAGTCTTTGGATTTTATGAATATAAGAGAAGTCATACAACCCGTGAGACGTATCCGGGGATAGAGGATTTGGCGGAAAAGGAACCGGAACGTAAGGTGACGTTATTGCCGATCGGCGGAGGAGATGAGACGGTTACCCGTGTGGAGAATGCTACCGGAGGAGATAAGGCTGTTTCGAATAAGAATGAAGGCAAGACAGAAAATAAGGTGACGCCGCAGATGTTACCTACGGCCGCTCTGACTGCAACGCCTGAGCCGGCAGTAACACCGACGGTAGGACCGACTATTGTACCGATAACGGACGAGCCGATGACAGAGAAGGAACCGAAGGTGACACCGCATGTGCTGGCAGTTGAAAATCGGCCGGGCGTACAGGAGGGTTGGGGAAAAATTAAATCCTCGCTTGGGGCATCCCTTACCATGAAGAGTCTTCCGTTGCAAGGAGCCGGAAGTGTAAAGAAAGTGGATGGACAAAAAAGCACCGCAGTTATCATCTCTTCCGATATGCCGTTAAAGTTGTACGGCTTGTACGAGGGAGAACAAGGGAAGATTTATCGTCACGTGGGAGTGACATATGTAGGAAACGAGTATTACGGTTATGTTTTAGCTGATAGAATTGAAGAGTGTGCGGAGGGGGATGTGGTACTTCCGACACCGACTGCAACGGCAGTGCCTGATCCGACCGATGCGCCGGCATGGATGCCGACGGTAGCACCGACACCGACCGCAACGGCGGCACCGACACCGACACAGACGCCGGTGTGGAGACCGACGACAGCACCTGCTCCGACAAACGTACCGGTGTGGATGCCGACTGCAACACCTGTACCGATAACACGACCGGTGGCAACGGCGACACCGGTACCGACTGCGACAACGCGCCCGGTAGCAACGGCAACCCCGAGACCGACAGCGGGACCGATATGGGTGCCGACAGCAACCCCGAGACCGACCAATGCACCGGTGTGGGTGCCGACACCAACGCCGATACCGATAGCAACAGCGACGCCTGTACCGACGCCGACAGCAACCCCTGTGCCGACAGCAACCCCTGTGCCTACGGCAACGCCGTTACCGACGCCGACAGCGACTCCTAGTCCTACGGCAACGCCGATGCCGACAGCAACCCTGGTTCCGGTTTTTGAATTGGTGACGGCCGGAGAGTATGACTATCGAGTGATTCCGGATAAGTATAATACGGGAGCAAAAGGAACGTTGACTACTGTTGGGTTGGCGGATAAAGTGGGAGGTATTACTCTACGGGCAGGAAATAATGCTACGGTGAATGCAATAGATTTTGTTTATGGTAATGGAGATGTTTCGGGGACGATAGTGTTTGAAAACCTTGATTTTTCTGCATATCCGTTAGTATTAAATAATGCAAAAGGTGTAAATAGAAACATTCAATTAGTATTTAGGAATTGTAAGTTTTCCTCTGTTTCTTTTGAAAAGGAGGATTGCAGTATTTGGAGCGAGTTTGAGGATTGTACGTTTCGGTCGTTTTACGGTAGTAATGCGACCTTTGAACGATGTCAGTTCGGACAGTGGTGCGCGGATGGAATGGTGCCTTTCCGGAATATCAGTGTAAATAATTGCTTTTTCTATGATATGGCAAGTGTGGCAACCGACAGTAATACGCATATAGACGGAACGCAGATTTATGGAAAAGAAGGAATTGACGCGATTAATATAGAGTATAATAATTGTCGTTTTGAGATTCCGGCAATTCCAAACACTAGTAGCTCTGCTTATGTCAATGCATGTATTATGTTGCAAATGGAGTACAGCAATGCAGATGGAATTTCGTTCAGAGATTGTATTGTAAACGGTGGAGGATACAGTATATATGCTTGGAGCAAAACAGATGCATACACAGTGCAGAATATTTATTTTGGAAATATTAAAATCGGATGTGCTGCCAAATATGGAGCAATTGATGGAAGATTATCGTCTAATGTGAATTTAGACGAGATTACAGCGACCGATACGTTATATATCGGTTCGGTATGGAAGGAAAATGGTCGGACACATTTTAGTGTGACGAACGATACTAATCAAGAGAGAGTATTGCTAATTTATACGGATAAGGGTGTATATGAAAGAAAAATTGCGGCGTGTCCGCTGGGTTCTGAAATGACTTCCGCAATGTCGTATAGCCGATTGCCGTTTGATCTTGATATTGTGATTCCTGAGGATTGTGGATATGCGGTTTGTTTTGATGCCACGATGCTAGGTCGTGCAAAACAGATACGATATATGAATTGGGATGGGACGGATACTTTTCTGAGCAGGGAGGAAACCGAACAGTTTCTTTACGGAGAAGAGATGGTATTTGAATCTGGTATGTGCGGAGAGGATGTTTTTTATCGGTTTACAAATGACGGAATCCTGTATTTGGAGGGAAGTGGGGCAACATATAATTTTCATTCGGGGAAACCCGCTCCATGGAATGAATATGCTTCTCTGATAAAAGAAATTAGAGTTGGGGAAGGCATTACAAAATTAGGTGATCAGTTATTTCGAAATGATTGTGCAGTGAGGAAGGTTATCTTGCCGGAAACGTTAACCAGTATAGGTAAATATACATTTGGAGGATGTTTTTATCTTTTGAATATTAATCTTCCGAGTTCTATACAGAATGTAAATGATGCAGCATTTTTACCATGGGTACAGATTAATTACTAGTAAAATATAGAGTTTTCTACTATAAGGTATGTTGGAAAGGAGGGATAATATGAAGCCATATTCTGGAAAAGAGAGAATTTATCAAGAACCATATGAACCGGAATTAAGGAATTTGAAGTTTTTGTTTGGAATATACGCTTTCTTTATTATTTCCTCCATTGTTATGCCACAATATTTTGGAATACATCTGGGATATGACATTACGTGTGTGCGATTTGTGAATATGCTATTTATAATCTATATGTGCGCCAACCCGAAGATCTTGACACATTTTATACAGACAACACTGCGGTGTGAGATTTTTTATCCGTTGTGCTTATATTTGGCGGTGGCTGGTTACACGATGGTGCTTAGAGTAAACATAAATGCCTTCTTTTTGGTTTTTTTTGAGATTTTTTCTTTGTTTATGATGGTATACGGAATACGCTACGTTGTGGGATATAAGCGTACAATAAAGTGGATAATTGGCTGTGCATATTTTCTATGTGGTTATGGATTGGTGGAGTTTGCATGTGGAAAATCCTTGTTTGTACAGTTCCTTAAGACCATGCCGGCTGATGTGGTAAGTACATATCGGTCAGGCTATTATCGAATTATGGGGCCATGTGGACATGCATTAGGATATGGATTGGTTTTACTTTTGTTTATTGCAATTGCTTGTATCGATTTAGATAAAAATACGATTTATGTATTTAAACATCCGATATTAATGGCGCTAATTTTTATTAATGTGTTCTTGACTGGGTCGCGTTCTACACTTGGAATTGCAGTGCTGGAATTGATATTGCTAATTATTTTTAGTACTCGAGAAGATACTGCGAAGTCACTATATTATTTGGGAATGGCAATAGTATGCTTTATTGCTTTTTTGCTATTATTTTATAGTACCGGAGTAGGACAGTATTTGATGGGGCAGATTACAAGTGTAATGGATGAGTTTCTTGATACTGATTATGCAGCAAAATTTGGTGTACAGACAGAACGGTTGAAGAATAGTGGAGAATATAGAAAGGCTTTGCCAAAGATTTTTAAATTAGACTGGCTTAATCCTTTGGTGGGACGAGGGAAGTCGTTCGGTGGAGCGGAGATTGATGGTATTTATATTCATTCCATAGATAACTATTATGTGTTGCAATATATTAAATATGCGTATCCAGGGTTAGTTGCATACTGCCTCTTTATGTTGGTGCTACTTGTTGATTTGATACGTCGAATTATGCAAAAAGTATCAGAGGTGTCTGCAGTGACAAAGGCAGTATTTATAGGAGTAGTTGTTTATTTTGTAAATCTTTGGTGGGTAGATGCACTACAGACCTTGAAATATGTATACATAGTAATTGCAATATTCTACGCGGCACGATTTGAAGAACAAGACAGAAAAGCAAAAAGTAGTGAGGTGACTTAAAATGGCAGAGAAGAAAAACATGATTAATTTGTATGCAAAGGAGGAGCAAATCGTAAATGCTGCTATTGATAAAATCGTAGTGGATTTATTTAATAAGCGAGACAGAGAGCAGAAAAGTCAGGTGATTGTACTGACCGGTTGTTCTCCGGTGGCGGGAACTACCTATACCAGTATTGCATTAGGTATTGCTATGGCAAACAGTAAAAGAAAGACGCTGGTCATCGATTGTGATGTACGTAAGGCAATTAAGTATAAAAAGTTAAATGAAGAGGCAACCTCTGGATTGGCGGATTATTTGCTGGATGATATATCTACGGTAGAAGATGTGATTTACGATACTAATATTGAGAATTTGTCTTATATGCCGTGTGGAGAGTATTCCGATCATTTTACCAGAGTACTGTGCTCCCCTAACATGAGCAACTTGATTGCAAAGGTGAGGGAGAAGTATGAGTGTATTCTTCTGGATGTTCCGTCCATTTCCGTTGTTCCGGATGCACAGGTTTTGTTTCCGGAAGTGGATGGTATTATTTTGTTGTCTGCATTGGGAGAAACCAGAAAGAAGCAGATTAAGGAAGCAAAGATGCGCATTGCACCTTTTGCCGAAAAGTATTACGGAATGATTGTAAATAAGATTCCGATGGATGTATACCGGCAGAATGTGAAGGACTACAATTACTACTTTGTGAACAAAAAGGGAGAGCAAAAGTTCCATAAGAGCGAGGGGTATCAGAAATACAAGAGGAGAAAGGCTCATAACAGACAGGAGGCGGGAAAGAATGAAAAAAATGCTTAGATATGGAATCAGACTGGCTTGTTTGCTGTTTGTGTTTTGTATGGGGGTATGGGGTACCCCGAATGACCTGAATTATGTGCGAGCGGATGAGGAAGAGGCAGAGGTGACCTTATCGCCGGAGCAACTGGAGGAGGCTCCGTTTATCGTAGTGGAGAAGTATAAACTTAGTCATGAGAGAATTGTTCCGGGCATGGGGTTTACTTTGACGTTACATATAAAGAATAATAGTGTATATAGAACGATGCACCAGGTGTTATTAGATGTTTCCAATCCGGTTGGTGTAACGCCGGTGTACGGAACCGTGACCCAGCTCTATTTAGGAGATATGAAGCCGGGAGAGAGCAGAGAGGTTTCCTTTGCGTATGATGCATGGTCTTCTATTAATACTTCGGCGTTATCCTTTAATGTTTCCTTGGTGGCTGCCGGGAAAACTAATCGTGTAGAGGTAAGAGTGCCAACCGGTTTGGATAATATTTTCCACGTAATGGCGGTGAACGGAGCAAACAAGGTATATGTAGGGGACAAGACATCTGTGTCGGTAAATTTCCGGGTGTTGGGTGATGAAAACGTAAGTAATGTTGTATTGCGTGTGGATTGTGACGGAGAAACCGTAGGAACCAGCCAGGTGGGTAGCCTGATTGCCGGAACTACAAAGACCCAGAGCGTTTCCTTCCAAATGTCCCGTGTGGGAAGCTATACGGCAGAGTTTTATATGGAGTACCTCGGGGCAGACGGACAGACGAAATCCGAGTTTTTGGGAACGAAGGAATTTGAAGTGCAACAAATGGAAAATGAGAATCCGAGTACCACGTTGCCGAAAGATCCGGTAACGGAGCCGGAACCGGACGATACTAACGCATTTCTTTTGGCTTTAAGTGGTGTGTTGATTCTTTTGATTTTCATTGTTTCGGCAATTATACTGAAAAAGAAGAGATAAGGAGGAAGCGTAAATGAACGTAGATATTCGAGAATTGGAAGTAGCAGATTACGACTTGCTCGAAAATATTAAAACAGCGTTTTATCGATTGTGGAAGTTTAAACTGGTAGTGGCGCTGATGACATTGGTAGGTTTCTTGGGATCTTTGATCTATATCAGTATTGTGGGAATCAGTGTGCAGTACTATTCTTCTGCTACCATTTACAGTATGGTGTATGGTTCCTATCAGGATTCTACCTACGGTGTAACCGTGATGAATACCTACTCATCATTACTTGGTAGTACCAATGTGTGTGAGCGTGCCGCAGTATCGTTACAGGAGCAGGGAATTACGGGAAGCATGTTAAAGAGCATGGTATCCAGCGGACGGATTTATCTGAGCGGTGCCAGTACGAATTCCAAATCCTACGGCTATAAGCTGACGTTGGTAACGAGGAACAGTACGCCGGATTATGTAGTGGATATTTCTAACGCGATGTCACGAGCGTTCGCGGATGAAATTAACGATTTGTTGGGAAGTAAGACGTTGCAGGTCGTAGATAGTGCGGTAAAGGTATCTTCGTCAAAGACCATAAGTGCCCCGCTTATTATTGCATTGTTCGGTGCGGTGGCTTTTATGTTGACTTGTGGGGTGATTTTTATCAAGGAGTTTTTCTCCGCTAGAGTATATAGTGTGGCCCAGTGTGAGAACCGGAAGGAATTAGTGCTTGGCATGATACCGTATCATAAATAGAGTGTAAGGATAAAGGGTATGAAACAGTTAAAGATTATATTTGCAGCTTCTTCCGGAGGACATTTGGAACAGCTTTTGATGCTAAAGCCTCTGATGGAGAAGTATGACAGTGTGTTTGTGACGGAAAAAACAGAATATAACGTAGGAAAAACAGACGTAAAGACCTATTATCTTTCCCAGATTAACCGGAAGGAGCTTCTGTTTTTGCCAAAGTTAATCGGAAACACCTTTCGCTCGTTGCGGATTATCATCAAGGAGCGTCCGAAGGTAATGATAACCACGGGAGTGTTGGCGATTGTACCGTTGGCACTGCTTATGAAGCTTTTTGGAGGAAAGCTGATTTACTTAGAGTCTTTTGCAAAAGTAACCTCTAAGACCTTAAGCGGAAAGCTTTTGTACCGTTTTGCGGACCAATTCTATGTGCAGTGGGAAGAAATGTTAAAGCTGTATCCGAATGCCATTTATAAAGGAGGGATTTACTGATGATTTTTGTGACATTGGGTTCCCAGAAGTTTCAGTTTGACCGCCTTTTGCAGAAATTGGATGAACTGGTGGAACGGGGTGTGATTACGGAGGAGATTACGGCGCAAATCGGTGCCAGTACCTACCTCCCGAAGCATTATGAGTATGTACGGTTTATGGACCGGGAGCAGTTTGCAGCTACCATGGACCGGTGTGACATTGTGGTGACGCACGGCGGAACGGGTGTCATTATTACGGCGGTAAAGAAGGGAAAGAAGGTCATTGCAGTGCCTCGTCTGGCAAAGTATAAGGAGCATGTGGATGACCATCAGTTGCAGTTACTGCATCAGTTTGATGAGTTACAGATTATCTGCGCTTGCTACGAACTGGAGAATTTTGAGACGGAGTATCGTGATATCCGTAATAAGCAGTTCCGGCCGTATGTGTCCAATACGCATGTGATAATTGAGTCGATTGAGGAGTATTTGGGAAGTTTGAAGTAAAGGGTATGAAAGATGATAAGTAAGATAAAAAGAATTGTTAGGAAATATAGGGAATACTTATATACTAAGATTAAGATTTTAAAAGAGCAAAAAATTTTTCGTTATAAAGGTGTAAAGGTTAAGTATATACTAAAAGAGGCTGACGGAGCGGATACACTGGCAGTTGTATTTAGTGCGTGTACCAGAAAGGGATTACGTGCCAGATATAATTATGTGAAGACTTTAGACGGTATGAAATGTAACCGTTTGTACATTCTGGATGATTATGCAAAAGACCATAGAGGCTCTTACTATATCGGAGGGAACTTCAAGTTTGATGAAGAGGCGGCAACAAGAGCGTTAATTCAGAAAATGATGGAAGATTTGAAACCGGTGAAAATTGTATTCTGTGGGTCCAGCAAAGGTGGATATGCGGCACTTAATTTCGGAACAGAGTTTCCGAATGCAATTATGATTGTGGGTGCACCGCAATATTTTCTGAAGACGTACCTTTTGGAACACAAAAATTTTCATACAATAAAGCATATTTTGGGAGAGCGTACGGAGGAAAAGGATACAGTACTAGAGTTTTATTTGAAAAATAAATTGCGAAAGAACAAGAATATACAGTCTCAGACCGTGTATTTTCATTTTTCTGATAAAGAGCATACTTATGAAGAGCATATTGTACATATGTTGAAGGATATGGAAGAAATGGACTATCGTGTGGAAAAGGATATTGCAAACTATACCAATCATTCGGATGTGAGCTATTATTTCCCGGATTTTCTTAAGAAAAATTTAGCAACGATTATTGAGATGCAGAATAAGTAGGTAGAGACTATGAAGAAAGTAAGTATAATTGTTCCGGTGTACAATTCGCAAGTGTATTTGAAAGAGTGCGCGGATTCTTTAGTAAATCAGACATTGGAAGATATAGAAATTATTTTTGTAAATGATGGTTCGACGGACGGATCCTTAGAGATTTTAGAAGATTACAAGCAGAGATATCCGGAAAAAGTGGTGGTGAAATCAAAAGAGAACGGAGGACAAGCTACGGCCAGAAATTGGGGCATTGAGCTTGCAAAGGGTGAGTATATCGGTTTTGTAGATTCGGATGATTCTGTAGATTGTACCATGTTTAGAAAACTGTATGAAACAGCAAAAAAGACCGGAAGTGACTTTGCGGAATGCGAATACATGTATCTTCGAGTGGATTCGGAAGGAAATAAGAAGGAGATTGTATCTTACGGCAATGTGAGAGACTACAAGTCTAAGAGTGAGATGTTTATTGATCCGCTTGTTTCGCCGTGGAATAAGATTTTTAAGGCAGACATTTTAAAGCAAAATATAATCAGGTTTCCGGAAGGGGTTATTTACGAAGATACTGCTTTTTTTATTAAATCCATTCCATATATAAAAAAAACATGCTTTGTACCAGGGAAAATGGTATATCATTATTTATGGCCTACGTCCACGATGAATGCGAATAAAGCGAAGCGGGTGGGGGATATCTTTGAAGTGCTCTCTGATATTATAGGATTTTATGATAATAATAATTTTAGAGAGAAATACAAGAACGAGTTAGAGTATTTTTGTGTAAAGATATTGTTGTGCAGTTCTTTAAATCGGGTAGCACAAGTAAAGGATACGAGACTACGTAGAGAGTTTATTCGTAAGACGAAGGGGATGATTGCAAATTATTTTCCGAGGTATAGAAAAAATGCGTATTTTAAGAGGGGAAAGACCGGATTGTATATGAGATGCATAAATTCGGTTTCTATGCCAATAGTGATTATGTTGATGAGAATTAAAGGAATGATACGATGAATACAAAAGTTGCTTTTTTGATATTACATTATATGAATGCCGATGTGACAATGAATTGTATTGACTCTATATTGAGTACGATGTCGCAAGTGGCTCTGGGAATCGTAGTGGTGGACAATGCATCACGAAACGGTAGCTATGAAGCTTTAACGAAAAAATATAGAGATTATAAGAATGTTCATTTTATCGAAAATGAAGAGAATCTTGGTTACGCAAGAGGAAACAATGTAGGTTTTTCTTATGCAAAGAATACATTGGGAGCGGAATGGATTTGCCTTGCGAATAATGATGTGGTATTTTCAGATATGTTATGGATGGAGAAGGTAATGGATTTCTATCAGAGAAGTCCTTATTATGTGCTTGGGCCGGATATTGTGACCCCGGATGGTTTACATCAGAATCCGTTCCGAAATGGTGTGGCGGGGAAAAGGTCCGTAATAAAGAGCCTTTTACATGACGAAGTAGTTTATCTTTTGTTAAAGTTAGGACTTCAACGAAAATTAAGAAGTAAAATGAATATAAAGACTAATCAGAATGAAATGGATTGGAAAGAGAGCAGGGAGGATTTTAAGGGTGTGCTCCACGGAAGCTGCTTACTGTTTTCTCCGGACTATGTGAAAGAATTTGACGGTTTATACAACGGAACCTTTCTTTATGCGGAAGAAGAGATTTTATGTTATGTATTAAATCGTCTGGGATATCGTTATAGTTATTGCAGAGAAGTACAGGTAATGCATTGCCATGCCACGTCGTTTAAAAAGTCCATACAAGATGAGGATAAGCGTAAAATGGTGATTGTAAAGAATCGAATAAAATCCTATCGGAAGTTTTTGAAGATTGTATTTTCGAGGAAAGATGTGGGAAGGTTCTTAAAGAGGAAGTATGATATAAAAGTCACCTGACTTTATAGAGTATCAGGCCTGACAAAAAGAGAACAAGGAAGAGGCTTGAGCAAGTAGGTTAAAGGAGAACATATATGAAAGTAAGTTTATTAGGTGTTGAGTTTAATTCACCGAACCGCGGATGCGGTGCGTTGGCTTATTCGATTTGTCAGATTTTAAGAAAAATGAGTCGAGAAAAAAAGGAAAACTTGTCGGTTGTTGCTGTTTTATTTGATGTGACGCCGATTCCGGAAGGGATACTTGATGATGTAAAAATAAAATATATAAAAAATCAACCAAAGAAGCTTTCATTTTGGAAACTGTGTTATAAGGAATTCAAAAGTAGTGATGTGGTATTGGATTTCAGTATGGGGGACAGTTTTGCGGATATTTATGGGAAAAAAAGATTTCTTTTGGCATCTATGTTAAAGAAACTGGCGATGATGAGTGGAACCAAATTTGTAATGGCACCGCAGACAATTGGACCGTTTTCGAATAAGATGATGAGTCGTGTAGCAAAACATATTTTGAAGAAGTGTGACTTATGTTTTGTAAGAGATAGCTTATCGGAGGAATATACATATAAATTGTGTGGACGCAGACCGTTGTTAACAACAGATGTGGCGTTTGAACTTTCCTATAAAAAAGACGCATTTGAGCGTTCCGATAAGAGGAGAATCGGATTTAACCCATCTGGATTATTATGGACCGGAACAAAGGATTTTGTGGCCAGCAAACATTTGATTGTGGATTACAGGGAATATGTTCGTCGAGTATTTGAAGTGTGGTCGCAGGAGGAAGTTGAGTTATATTTGATTCCGCATGTATTTACTCAAAACGGAGGCGGAATGGAGGATGATTTAAGAGCTTGTAAGGAAATACAGGAAATGTTTCCGAAAACCAAAATTGTGTCGGAGTATGCAACACCTATGGATGCGAAAGGATTTATCGCAACATTGGATGTATTTGTTGGAGCGAGAATGCACGCTACGGTGGGAGCTTTCTCAAGCGGAGTGGCAACGATACCGTTTTCTTATAGTAGAAAGTTTGAGGGGCTGTTCTATGATTTAGAGTATCCGTATTTGGTTGAAGCTACGACGATAAACACGGAAGAAGCAGTTGAAAGGACATTGCAGTGGGTAAAGGAGTATGTAAAATTGCGAGATCAAGTTGTGGTGTCTACAAAGTTATTGAGTAAGAAACAAGTTGTATTTTATGATAGCTTGTTTGATGTAATCAAAGACTAAAGATAGAAATTTTCTGGAGGATGAAATGAAGGTACTGGACGTTTGCCGAGAATATTGTATCGGTTGCGGTTTGTGTAAATCGGAATTGCGCACAGAAATGCAACGGGATGAAAAAGGATATTGGAAGCCAAATTTTGTTGCAACAAAAGAAGAACAGGAATTTTTAAAAGAAGTCTGTCCTGTAACCGGTCTGAATTCCGGAAAGTTGCAGACGAAGGAGCTTTGGGGAAATAGTGTAAGTACTTTGGCAGCATATGCGACAGATGCACATATTCGAAAAAAAGCTTCCAGCGGAGGTGTATTGACAGCGTTGGCAATTTATTTATTGGAAAGCCAAAAAGTAGACGGAATCATTCAAGTAAGTGTTTGTCGGGAGAATCCGATTGAAACGGTGTGCCGCGTAAGTACTACGAGAGAAGATGTGATGACATGCTGCGGTTCTAGATATTCTATTTCTTCTCCGTGGATGTCATTGTCAGAAATGGTACAACAAGGGAAAAAGTATGCCGCAATAGGTAAACCATGTGATATTGCGGCTTTGCGAAGGTTAAAAGAGTATGATAAAAAGTATGAGGGTATCTCGTATCTGTTATCCTTTTTTTGTGCGGGTTTGCCGAGCATGCAGGCGAATGAAAGGCTGCTTCAGCAGTTGGGATGTAAGAAAGAGCAATGTAAAATATTGTCCTATAGAGGAAACGGTTGGCCAGGGAGCGCTACGGCAATTGATTCCGAGGGTAACTCTTATGAGATGGAATATAGTAAGGCTTGGGGGGGGATTCTGGGGCGAGATATTCATCCGTATTGCCGTCTTTGTATTGATGGCATTGGAGAGGCGGCAGATATTTCTTGCGGGGACGGTTGGTATGTTTCTGCTGATGGGAAGCAACCGGATTTCTCGGAGAAAGACGGTAGAAATATTGTATTCGTGAGAAATGAAGTAGGCGAGGAGTTAATGAATGAAGCGGTACATGCGGGTGTGCTTGAGGCCTTAGAATGGGATGACGTATCGCAGTTAGATATTATACAAAAATATCAAAAGACAAGAAGGACAACACTACAAACCAAACTAGTTGGATATCGTGTGTGTGGAAGAAGGACGCCACAGTATGAAAAGGCTTTATTAAAAGAATATGCAAAAGAGGCTTCTGTAAAAGAAAAGTTTAAAATGTTCTTGGGAACGATAAAGAGGATTATTAAAAAAATCATATAATCAAAGTAAACTGAGGAGAAAGAAGAGAGAAGAGCAAGGTTGCTAGACGAATGTTTATTTATCGTGCCTATGCGGTAAAACCGTATTTGGAGGTTAAAAAGTAGAAAGATTAAATTCGTATTATTCACTCCGATAGTGTTTCTTGTATGCACCGACGAATTGTAGAGGGCTTTTTATGTGACAGAGATTGAGTATGTAGTGGAGGAATATTGGAATCCTTATTCAAATAATAGCTATGAGAGGAATAAGATGATTTGATTCTTAGAGCTGTGGAGAATATGGGGTTAATTAGGTTCAAAAGAGTGTGGTAAGATAAATGGAGGAGTATAGGTAAGGAATGGAATAAAATAAGAAAAGAATTTGCGAACATTAATATATTACAAATAGAAAACTTATTATTTGTTGAGAGTGGATATGTGTTGAGAAGGGAAGAGATAATGAACAGGACAAGAAGCAGTATAAAAAATATGGCAGTTACGCTGGTTGGAGCACTTGTGACGATGCTATTGCAATTGGTGAATCGGAGAATATTTGTTAATTATCTTGCCAGTGATTATTTGGGATTAAATGGATTATTTTCAAATGTTTTATCTATGCTTTCTCTATCTGAACTTGGTGTGGGAAGTGCTATGATTTTTGCACTTTACAGACCGGTGGCGGAAAAGGATAATGAGAAAATAAAAAGTCTTATGTTGTTATACAAACGAATGTATACGGTGATTGGTTGCTTTATTTTAGGAGTAGGGTTCGCAATAACCCCTTTTTTGAGCATATTTATTAAAGAGATGCCGGACATCCCATATATTCATGTATACTATATTATGTATGTTTTGGATATTGGATTATCATACTTTTATACATATAAGAGATCTTTAATTATTTGTAACAGAGAAGACTATATCTCATCTACTACAACAATGTGTTCTGTTGTGGGGACAAGGTTTATACAGTTGTTAGTTCTTGTTTTTACGCATAATTATTTTCTGTTTTTGCTGGCACAAGTACTTATTAATCGGCTAGAGAATATTGTGATATCTAAAATAGCGGATAAAAAATATCCATATTTATTGGAAAAGAATGTAAAACCTTTGGAGAAGGATGCAACAGATGGGATTAAGAAGAATATAGTTGCGATGATGGCTCACAAGGTGGGGGATGTTATTGTAAATGGAACAGATAATATAATAATTTCAAAAATTTTGGGTTTATCTGTTCTTGGAATATATTCGAATTATTATCTTTTGATAAGTGCCATACAAGGTATGATTTCAAAAGTATTTCACTCGCTAATCTCAAATGTTGGTAATCTTGTGGTCGAAAAAGAAAAGGAAGAGACAGAAAGGGTGTTTTACAATATCTTCTTTGCAAATTACTGGATATTCGGCATATGTTCAGTTTGTTTTTTTTGTTTATTGCAACCATTTGTGCGTTTATGGTTGGGAGATGATTTTTTGTTATCAGATATAACGATTTGGATTTTAGTACTGGTTTTTTATATTAATGGAATGCGTAGTACGGCATTGATTTTTCGAAATGCGTCGGGGATTTTTAGGCATGACAGATATAAGGCTTTGGTGGAAGCTGCTATTAATATTATTGCGTCGATTCCTTTAACAATTTCTTTTGGTGTTGCTGGTGTAAAATTAGGTACATTGATATCAACAATAACAACGAGTTTTTGGATAGAAGGTTATGTTCTGTATAAATTTTATTTTAATAAATCGATGAGAAAATATATGATGCGTCAATTAGTGTATTTACTTTTTGTCTTATGTGTGTGTTTTATAGTAAATCAATTATGCGTTATTGTTGATGATAATGATGTAGTTTCTTTTGCATTGGAGTGTATTATTTGTATTGCCATACCGAATCTGTTGTTTGTATTGGCGTTTTGGAGAACTCAAGAGTTTAAGTATTTTCTTCATATGGCGAAGAGAATATTTAGAAAGGGAAGAATGTGAGAAAAATATTAAGCTATGCGAAATCCCATATATACGAGCTTCACGCATTATTTGTAGCCACAGCGGTAGTTGTACTGATGTATTTAATTAAGGGGCCGATTAAGAGGGTAATTGTAGAATCGGTGGACCGTAAGCTAGAGTTGAATCCAGAACTTGCGGACGAACGGGATATATTGATTAGAAGAAGAAATATGGTACTTATTTTACTAACACTGATTTTTTCCTTTGTACTGTTTGTATTGGTGGCATTGATATCGCCACTGATAAAGTTTTCACTATCATCAGCGATTATGAGCGGTGTGTTTGCCTTATGTGAGTATGCGTTTATTGATCAGATTACCTTTGGTATCCATGAGGAAGGAGAAGACGAATGATTTCTGCGATTGCGTTTTTTGTGGGATGTCTGACCTTTGTTTTAATGATGATAATAAAAATACCGATAAAAAAGTTGATTTATGTTTTGGTTGAACATATGGTTTACGATGAGGACAGGCAGTATATCGTGTACAAACGCTGGAATGTGTTGTTGTTGTTCCTAACGATGCTGATAGCTGCGGTTTGTTATTGCTATGTTGCAGTGTTACTGGAAGTTGATCATCTTAAGTGGTGTTGTTCGTTAAAAGCAGGGGCGATTGCAATTGCTTTATATGCAGTGTATGAACAATGGTTTGGAGAAAAGTAAAGGGGAGGATTGTATGAGTATATCCGATTATTTAGCTGAATTAGTATGTGCCCAATTGGATGGAAGAAAGCCGACAGAGCTGCCGCAAGAAATTGCCTTGGAAGAGATTTTGGATATTGCACATCGCAACCATATGGATTACCTTTTTTTGGGGGCATTGTTGAAAACGGAAGGAATTCCGGAGGAATATATGGGTGCCATGCGCAGCAGAGTCATGCGTAGTTTGATGCGGACTGTAACACAGGTGACGGAATTAAAGGAGATGGAGCGTTCCTTTGAGGAGGCTGGGATTAAGAACCAACCGATGAAGGGAGCGCGGATGAAGTTCTTTTATCCGGCACCGGAGATGCGTGAAATGAGTGATATCGATGTGCTGATTGATGGGGCGTGTATGCAAAAAGCGACAGAGATATTGGTTGAAAAGGGATATACATTATTTCGCTCCGTAAAGCATCATGATATCTATCAAAAGGCTCCGTTTATGGTGGTTGAGGCTCACAAGGTGATGTATGACAAGACGGTAGATGAGGAGCAGTATAAGTATTTTTCAAACTTTTCCAGAGCGGTTTTGAGGGACGGAATGAAGTATACATACGACTTTAATCCGGAGGATTTTTACGTTTACATGATGGCACATATGGCAAAGCATTTCTATACCATGGGCTGTGGAATCCGTAACCTGGTGGATGTATATGTGTATCGGGAAAAATTCGGAGCAGTTCTGAATGAGGAGTATGTAAAGGCAGAACTAAAAAAGTGTGGTATTTTAGAGTTTACGAAGCATATGGAAAAGCTGGCGGCGATTTGGTTGAAAGGTGAGAAGAGCAGTCCGTTTTATGAGGATTTGTTCCAATACATGATGGACAGCGGAATCTACGGTAAGGATGAGAACGGCATATGGAATAAGTTTTCTGAAGAGAAAATGAAGAACAAGGATGCTACGCCGAGTCAGTTAAAGCGTTGGTATTATTTTCCACCGCTTTCTTATATGGCGGAGTATTACCCGTGGCTGGAAACGTGTCCGTTTTTGCTTCCGGTGGCGTGGGGGATTCGGGCATTTCGTGGTATCTTTATGAAAAAGGGTGAAAAGAAGCGGAAGATGGTACATGAGATTGAGGCGGATAAGGTAAAGACCTATCAGACGATTTATCAGAACATGGGACTTCATTTTAAAAAGTAACAGGGGATGGCTAAGGATGAAATGGAAGGATAGTATTTTTGCAAAGGGATACCGTTTTCTGAAATGTTGTAAGTTCAAGCCGCTTTGTTTCAAGGCGCTGTGTTGCTCGGCGTACTATCGGCTTTGTATTTTGCTTTGTAAACCGGCTTGTTTGCACAAGCACTGGGGCGTACAGGGCGAGGAATCTCCGGAGGAGGAAACAAGGGAAGCGTATCGATATGCCTATCGGGTTTCCTATGCGGTGGACCGTATTTGTACCCGGACTACTTGGGAAAGTAAGTGTCTGGTGCGGGCATTGTCTGCACAGAAACTGTTAAAAAGAAAAGGCATACAAAGCACCCTTTATCTCGGCTGTAAGATGGACGAGGGAAAGATGGTGGCCCATGCCTGGTTACGTGTAGGGAAAATGTATGTAACCGGCGGAAACGGAGAAGGGTATGCGGTGGTGGATAAGTATCGTGCCTGAAAGGAAAGTGAGAAGAAGCTATCTTACAGAGTAGATAGCTTCTTTGTAAAAAGTGGTAGAGGATTAATATTGTTTGGAATGTATATATTCTTTGAGAAAGATTTTTTTGTAAAATGAACATATCTTTCGTTTGAAAGCTGCTCGTTTTTTTCCCTTTTGCTTGTTAACATACCGGGCAATATTCATTTGCTTGTCAGGGGTGCTGATGTTGTTAAAGTAATTTGCTAGGGCAGTATTCTTACTAAAAGGATTTCGAGCAACAGAATCGTTTTCGTCTTTTGAAACATTATATATTTGAATCTTTTCGGATGAAACGCCGTCGTTTGCTATGAAGATAATTTCATTGTGTTCATTGAAAGACTTTAGGGTTTGAATGATAAAGGGATAATTTTTTTCAATCCAAAGTAATTCTTTTGAAATTCCATCAGTTTTTTGTTCGTCTGAAATATAACGTATAAATACGGTGGGTTCAGAGATTGATTTATAAAAACGTTGAATACGGCGTTCGTATTTTTCTTGAACAGATGGAAGCTGTGTTTGTAACGTATCATATTCATTAAAATCATGAAAAAATTTAAAATTATATTTTTCATTTTTGTAATGAGCACGATTGCTTGTGCATTGTGCTAAAAGTGTTTCATTTAAAAAGTCAGAAAAGTGATTTTGGATGGCCAAAAGAACGCCCTCGAAATCAGAAATCAGCCAGTCGAAAGGGGATGAATGGGAACGTAATCCGATTTTTTCAAGCTCAAGTGCAACAGAACAAAAATAGCCTAAAGAGATGTAATTCATAGTTATAAACCACCTTATTTCAATATTTATTTTATTATAGCATGTGGGCTGAGAAAAATAAAGTAGGAATGTGATTGACTATATATTTTCTTTATAAAAAGTATATAAACAAGATAGGGTTGCTATTTGTATAGAGCTATAGTAAAATAATACATATTACATGACGGAGGAAATCTACATGGACAAGAACGCAACAATCGTAATGAAAAAGAAACTGAACGTAACCGACCTTGCCGGAGAGAAGGTAATGGTAGATTTTGAAAGCGGTAAGTACTTCCTGATTAAGGGTGTCGGCAATGACATCTGGGATATGCTTCAGGAGGAGACTACGCCGGCGAAGATTATTGAGCAGCTGTTATCGGAGTATGATGTAACAGCGGAGGAGTGCGAGCGTTCCGTAGAGGAGTTTCTCGGGAAGTTACGGGAACTTAAGTTTATTGATTAACAAAGGATATGGTTATAACCTATGGGTAAATTAAAAAGTTTATGGAAGGACAGAGGTAATCAGCTTAAGTATGCCAAGTGGCTGATGAGCTATACCAAGCCGTATCTGGGACGCATTATTCTTATGATGAGTATTACCCTGGTCAGCTCGGTGGTGTCCTTGTTTATGGTAACCTTGTCAAAGGACATTATTGACAGGGCGACGCTGGGCAATAAGTTTATGTCGCTGGTCGTGGGTTATCTTTTGTTGACCTTGGCGTTACAGGCGGTGAGTGTGGTGTCTACCTTGCTGTCCACGGTGTTGACGGAGAAATACTCTTTCGGTATACGTAAGCAGGTATATGAGAAGATTATCAATTCTCACTGGATGGATGTGAAAAAGTATCATACGGGAGATTTGATGACAAGATTGACCAGTGATGCGGGTAATATTGCGGACGGTATCATCGGGACGATTCCGAATATCATTATTTTGGGAATTGAGTTGCTCATGGTGTTCTTTACCTTGTTTTTCTATTCGAAGCTGTTGGCTTGTTTTGCGCTTTTGGTGGCGCCGGTGGCAGGTATCGTGTCCTGGCTGTTCGGACGCAGGCTGAAGAAGCTGCAGGTAAAGGTACAGGAGTCGGAGGCTTCCTATCGTTCTTTTTTACAGGAGAGTTTGGCGAATCTTTTGGTAGTAAAGGCCTTTGCCAACGAGGACTATTCCGCAAAGCGTTTGACGGAGCTTCGTGATGAACGCTTTACGTGGGTGTTCAAAAGGGCAAAGATGGGTCTGGCAAGTTCCACGACGATTTCCGTGGCGTTTCAGCTGGGTTATTTGGTGGCATTTGCTTACGGCGCCATGTTGATTGCGGCAAAGACGATTACATACGGTACCATGTCCGTGTTTTTGACTTTGGTAAACCGGGTGCAGTCCCCGATTTTAGGTCTGGCGCATCAGGTGCCGAAGGTGGTGTCTGTGTTGGCGTCTGCCGGCCGTGTGATGGAACTGCAGAATATTCCGCTGGAGAAAAAAGAAGAGATTACGATGCAGACCGAGCATGTGGGTGTGGATATTAAAGAGTTGACCTTCGGTTACACGGATGAGCTCGTGCTTGAGAATGTATCGTTAAATGTAAAGCCGGGTGAGTTTGTTGCCATTATCGGCGAGTCCGGTATCGGAAAGACGACGCTGATCCGTTTGATTATGTCCTTTATGAGCAATATGCAAGGTGATGTGAGCTTTTATAATGCGCAAGGCGATGCTATCAAGGCTAATGCAAGTACCCGTAATTTCATTGCCTATGTGCCGCAGGGAAATACGTTGTTCAGCGGTACGGTGCGGGAGAATATTTTAATGGGTAACCTGAATGCGACGGAAGAAGAGATTTACGCTGCATTAAAGCTTTCCGCCGGCTACGATTTTGTGATGGAGTTACCGAACGGTCTGGACACCGTTATCGGAGAGCGGGGGCACGGTATTTCCGAAGGACAGGCTCAGCGTATTGCCATTGCCAGAGCTTTTGTAAGAAAGGCTCCGCTGTTGATTCTGGATGAGGCCACCTCTTCTTTGGACGAGGCAACGGAGTTGTCCGTATTGGAAGGCTTGCAGGCACTGACGCCGAAGCCAACCTGTATCATCATTACCCACAGAAAGAGCATTTTGCAGTACTGTGACAGAGAAATCAAGATTGAGAACACAAAGACGATTGAGTTGTAAAATGACAGCCGTTGCAAAAAAGCAGCGGCTGTTTTCTAATAAAAATTTTTTTGAAACTTTTTCCACCATTCGTGTGTATTATAAGTGAGGACCAATCGGGAAGAAAAATGTTTTGATTGTCGGTGGTGAGGAATATGTGATGAATGAGAGCAAAGGAGGATAAAAAGATGGGGTTATTTGAAAATGACGAGGAGTACAAAAAGGACTTGGTGAGAAGAAAAACAAGAAAAGCCGATATGATGGGCAGTTGGGTTATGGTATTGTTCCGGTTGCAGATAGTTGCAATTGTGGGAAGTGTTTTGTCCAGTGATTTGTTTGAGAAGGTACCGGTGATTTATTATCTGGGGGTTTTGATGAATTTCGGAATTTTGATTGCCAACAGTATTATTTTAATCCGGTTAAAAGAGGTGGAGGACTGGTTCGGCAAGGCCGGCATCTGTTATCTGGTTTCCGGCTGTTCGAGTTTTGTGATTCTACTTCTTACATTGGGCGGCGCAGGGGTGCTGGGGGGAATCTTAACCATTGCGATGGCGATTGTGGAATTGGTAGGAAATTATGATGAATGTACCGGGTACGAGGTATCCCTTCAGGATATAGATGAAGATTTATCCGCACAATGGTCTGTTCAGTGGAAATTGGAACTGATTTGTATATTATCCACGCTGGGGCTAACGATTCTGTCGTTGATTGGTGCGGCTCTCCTTTCCATGGGAGTTCTTGTTCTTTGTATTATCTTGATGTTGATTGTAGGGGTTGCAAGTATAGTTGTCGGAATCCGTCGGTTAATTTACCTGCATCGTACGGCGGTTTGCTTTCAGAATTATGTACCGGATGAGGTAGTGGAATAAATACATACGTTGGAAAAGAAAAGGGACGAAGCCTTCTGTAAATGAAGCTTCGTTCCTTTTGTGCTGTCTCCTCTTCTTGCATTACGGGGAGGGAGTGTGTTATACTAGGAAGCGGAAAACGGAAAGGAGGGAAGGCTTGTGGATAAGCAGTCAAGAAAGCATAGCATCGCGTGGATAAAGCGTGCGGCAGCGGTCGTATTTTGGATTTTTGTCTGGCAGGCGGTTGTCATGATTTTGGATAAAAAGAGCGGTAATTCCATGGGCGGAAGCCTTCTTGTGGCATCTCCTTTCGAAACGGTAAAAACATTGATTTCGTTGATACAGACGGCAGAGTTTTGGAAGGCGGTAGGATACTCCTTTGCAAAGATTGCGTCTGGCTTTTTCCTGGCCCTTGCGGCAGGAGTATTTTGTGCGGTGCTTGCATCGGCCTTTGGTGTGGTACGCGCCTTGTTAAATCCGGTGTTGCGCCTCATTAAGGCGGTGCCGGTGGCCTCCTTTATTATTTTGGCGTTGTTCTGGCTGTCATCCTCAAAGAATCTTTCGGTACTGATATCGTTTTTGATGGTGCTTCCGGTGATTTATACCAATGTGTTGCAGGGAATCGAAGCTACGGACAAGGAGCTTCTTGAAATGGCCTCTGTGTTCCGTGTATCTGTGGGAAAACGGATTCGGTATATTTATATCCCGGCGGTGATGCCGTATTTTGTGTCGGCCTGCTCCGTGGGACTGGGGTTTTGCTTTAAATCTGGGATTGCGGCGGAGATTATCGGTCTTCCGACCAATTCCATCGGGGAGCGGTTGTACGAGGCAAAGCTGTATCTTTTGACGGAGGAGTTGTTTGCCTGGACTGCGGTGATTGTTTTGGTCAGTGTAGTTTTTGAAAAAGCGGTAATGCTTTTAGTAAAGGCTTTGGCAAAGGGTTTGGCGGGAAGTGTAAAGACGGTCGATGCAGATGTAAAAGACAGTGAAGAACCGCAAGGAAACGATAAGGCGGTGAAGAAATATGAGACTGAGACGGCCGGCGGGCAGGTATTTGTTACCGAGAAGGAACAGCCGGCTTTTGCGGAAGTGTTTAGCGAAATGCAGGAAGTACTGACCGGTCCGGCGGGAACATTACCGGTGAATTCTGCATCGGAAGGCTTCGGATTGTTCGGAGTAACAAAGAGATTTGAGGATAAAACGGTAGTAAAGGACTTTTCTTTAGCGGTGGCGCAAGGAGAAAAAGTAGCTTTGATGGGAGCCTCCGGATGCGGAAAAAGTACGGCGGGCAAGCTGATGTTAGGCTTGCTTTCGGCAGATGAAGGCAGAGTGAAACGTCCGGCTCGGTTGGGTGCGGTGTTCCAGGAGGATCGTTTGTGTAAAGAGTTCGATGCGGTAACCAATATTGCTATGGTGACCGGTGACAGGCAGGCGGCAGAAGCGGCACTTGCGGAAGTCGGGCTTTCTGATATTAAAGGGAAACCGGTGGCGGCGCTGTCCGGCGGAATGAAGCGACGGGTGGCCATTGTGCGTGCACTTTTATCCGATGGTGAACTGTTGGTGCTGGACGAGCCGTTTACGGGTCTGGATGCGGCAAATAAGCAACAGGTGACGGCATATGTGAAGGAAAAACTACAGGGTAGGAGTGTGCTTTTAATTACCCATAACGAAAGGGAAGCCACGGAATTGGCCGACCGGGTGGTCCGGATGTCGGTATAAGCAGACAGTGACAAAACGGGAAGGAGCCGGATGGGATGCCGGGGAGGACAGGGAAAGAAACGAGGTGACAGGCATGGAGATTGTACTGCCGAAGCAGGTAAAACAGATTATAGATACGTTGCAGGCACATGGATACGAGGCTTACGCGGTAGGTGGTTGCGTCCGGGATGCGATGCTTGGGAGAGAACCCCAGGATTGGGATATTACCACATCGGCCCTTCCGAAGCAGGTAAAAGCACTGTTCCGCCGGACCATTGATACCGGTATTCAGCACGGTACGGTAACGGTGATGTTGGACAAGGTAGGCTTTGAGGTAACCACCTACCGGGTGGATGGAAAATACGAGGACGGAAGACACCCGACAGAGGTGTCCTTTACCGCTAGTTTGGCGGAGGATTTAAAGAGACGTGATTTTACCATTAATGCCATGGCCTATAACGAGACAGAAGGACTGGTGGATTTGTTTCACGGTGCCGAGGATTTGGAACAGGGCGTGATTCGATGTGTGGGAGTGGCAAAGGAGCGTTTTTCCGAAGATGCGCTGCGTATTTTGCGTGCCTTTCGTTTTTCGGCACAGCTGGATTTTTCCATAGAGGAGGAGACGTTAATGGCGGCCCGGGAGCTGGCGGATACGCTTAAGAAAATCAGTGCGGAGCGGATTTATGCGGAGCTTACGAAGCTCTTGGTATCGGGGCATCCGGAGCGGCTTTTGACGGCCTATGAATGCGGTGTGACAAAGGTGATTTTGCCGGAGTTTGACCGGATGTGTGAAACGGAACAAAATCATCCGGCCCATTATGCAAATGTAGGAATTCACAGTTTGGATACAACTTGTTATGCAAAGAAAATAACAGAGTATTCGGGCACATGTGGATTTACACCGGACGAGTTCCGATACTTGCGTCTGGCGGCATTGCTTCATGATGTGGGAAAGCCTGAGCGACGTAGTACGGATGAGAAGGGAATCGATCATTTTCGAGGGCATGCGGAAGCAGGTGCCGACGAGGTGAAGAAGATACTGCGTCGGTTAAAATCGGACAATGCAACCGTCGATACGGTATCCCGATTAGTACGGTGGCATACCTATCCTTTTGTGGCAGAGGAGAAGGCACTTCGTCGTGCCATGTACAAAATCGGTGGGGATTTATTTCCGCTATTATTCGAACTTCGCCGGGCGGATCTGGAGGCCCACGCGGAGCCATACCGTACCGAAGGCCCGGAAACACTCCAAAAGGTATGGCAAGTTTATCGGGGAATAAAAGAGCGGGAGGAGTGTACGTCCTTAAAGGACCTGGCGGTAAACGGCAGTGATTTGATTGCGGCAGGCTTTGCACCGGGCAAGGAACTGGGAGAAGTGCTGAACAGATTACTGTTCCTGGTGATTGAAGAACCGGAAAAGAATAAAAAAGAGACGCTTTTACAACAATCCGAAATGTATAAAAAGTAGAACTTTGTCAGAAAATAAACAAAGTAGTTGACGAGAGATATTTCTTGGGAGTATAATAAATATGTTTGGGACATAATTCTAGGGCAAAAGTCCTAGAAGAGAATCCCCGGTGCATATTGCACATGTAACTATAGGTTGGAAATGACTGAAATGGCAAACCGGTGGAAACGTCGGGACGCAAAACCAAGGGGCTACGGTTAAATAACTATGCCGGCCGGGTTACCAAACATTTCGTTTTCAAAAAACTTTTATTAAAGGAGAACGAAGTGATGGGAAAAGAAAACAACAATGGAAATCATTATGGCCAGAACAAAGAGAACAATGGAAACAATGGAAATCATTACGGCCAGAACAAAGACAAAAATAAAGAAGAGTCTTTGTATGAAGAGCAGGTGACACAGGAAGAACAAGTGTCAAATGAACAAGATACAGATTTGTTGGGAATGGCGGCGTCAAGTGATAATGGTAGTTCGGGACAAGGCGGATATCAGAGCTGGCAAGAGGCTTATTGGGATTGGATTACCGGAAAGATAGAATCTTTATGGGATAACTTCTGGGATTGGTGGAGAAGTTTATTTGAGAATGATGATGACAATACCGGTGATAACACCGGCGACAATACCGGTGATAACACCGGCGATAACACCGGAGACAATACCGGAGATAATACCGGCGACAACACTGGGGATAACACTGGTGATAATACCGGAGACAACACCGGCGACAACGGTGGAGATAACACCGGAGACAACACTGGGGATAACACTGGTGACAACACTGGGGATAACACTGGTGATAATACCGGAGACAATACCGGAGATAATACCGGAGACAACACCGGGGATAACACCGGCGACAACACCGGAGACAACACTGGGGATAACACTGGTGACAACACCGGCGACAATACCGGCGACAACAGTGGAGACAACACCGGAGACAATACCGGAGACAATACCGGAGATAACACCGGCGACAACAGTGGAGACAACACTGGAGATAATACCGGAGACAATACCGGGGATAATACCGGAGACAACACCGGCGACAATACCGGAGATAACACCGGCGACAATACCGGCGACAACACCGGCGACAACGGTGGAGACAACACCGGAGATAACACCGGAGACAACACCGGAGATAATACTGGAGAGAATACCGGTGACAATACCGGAGATAACACTGGGGATAATACCGGAGATAACACTGGTGACAACACCGGGGATAATACCGGTGATAATACCGGCGACAATACCGGCGACAACGGTGGAGACAACACCGGAGATAACACCGGAGACAACACCGGAGATAATACTGGAGAGAATACCGGTGACAATACCGGAGATAACACTGGGGATAATACCGGAGATAACACTGGTGACAACACCGGGGATAATACCGGTGATAATACCGGCGACAATACCGGTGACAACACTGGGGATAATACCGGAGACAATACCGGCGACAACACCGGGGACAATACCGGAGATAACACTGGCGATAACACCGGGGATAACACTGGCGACAATACCGGAGATAACACTGGCGACAACACCGGCGACAATACCGGGGACAATACCGGAGATAACACTGGCGATAACACCGGAGATAACACTGGCGATAATACCGGAGATAACACTGGTGACAACACCGGGGATAATACCGGAGACAATACCGGAGACAACAGTGGAGATAATACCGGAGACAACACCGGAGACAACACCGGAGATAATACTGGAGAGAATACCGGTGACAATACCGGAGACAATACCGGAGATAACACTGGGGATAATACCGGAGATAACACTGGTGACAACACCGGGGCTAATACCGGTGATAATACCGGCGACAATACCGGTGACAACACTGGGGATAACACCGGAGACAACACCGGAGACAACACCGGAGATAATACTGGAGAGAATACCGGTGACAATACCGGAGACAATACCGGAGATAACACTGGGGATAATACCGGAGACAATACCGGCGACAACACCGGGGACAATACCGGAGATAACACTGGCGATAACACCGGGGATAACACTGGCGACAATACCGGAGACAACACTGGTGACAACACCGGAGACAACACCGGAGATAATACCGGCGACAACACCGGGGATAACACTGGTGATAATACCGGCGACAACACCGGAGATAATACCGGCGACAACAGTGGAGACAACACCGGCGACAACAGTGGAGACAATACCGGGGATAACACCGGAGACAACACCGGGGATAACACTGGTGACAATATCGGTGACAACACTGGGGATAATACCGGAGATAACACTGGTGACAACACCGGGGATAATACCGGTGATAATACCGGCGACAATACCGGAGACAACACTGGGGATAATACCGGAGACAATACCGGCGACAACACTGGTGATAACACCGGGGATAATACCGGCGACAATACCGGAGACAACACCGGGGATAACACCGGGGACAATATCGGGGATAACACTGGCGACAACACCGGCGACAATACCGGAGATAACACTGGCGACAACACCGGCGACAATACCGGAGATAACATTGGAGACAATACCGGCGACAACACCGGCGGTAACACTGGGGATAACACTGGTGATAATACTGGAGACAACACCGGAGACAATACCGGTGACAACACCGGCGGTAACACTGGGGATAACACCGGAGACAATACCGGGGATAACACCGGCGATAGTACCGGAGACAATACCGGGGATAACACCGGCGATAGTACTGGAGACAACACTGGGGATAATACCGGGGATAACACCGGAGACAATACCGGTGACAACACTGGGGATAATACCGGAGACAATACCGGCGACAACACTGGGGATAACACCGGCGACAATACCGGTGACAACACCGGAGATAACATCGGAGATAATACCGGCGACAACACTGGGGATAATACCGGAGATAACACTGGTGACAACACCGGGGATAATACCGGTGATAATACCGGCGACAATACCGGTGACAACACTGGCGACAATACCGGAGATAACACCGGGGATAATACCGGAGATAACACCGGAGATAACACTGGCGACAATACTGGCGACAATACTGGTGAGAACAGTGGCGACAATACCGGAGACAACACCGGAGATAACACTGGAGACAACATAGGTGACAACACCGGAGACAATACCGGCGACAATACCGGTGACAACACTGGAGACAATACCGGCGATAACACAGGAGACAATACCGGAGATAACACTGGAGACAACATAGGTGACAACACTGGTGACAACACCGGAGATAACACCGGAGACAATACTGGTGACAACACTGGGGATAACACAGGAGACAATACCGGAGATAACACCGGAGATAACACCGGGGATAACACCGGGGATAATACTGGGGATAATACCGGAGACAATACCGGGGATAACACCGGAGACAATACCGGAGATAACACCGGAGATAACACTGGAGACAACACCGGAGATAATACCGGGGATAACAGTGGAGACAACACCGGAGATAATACCGGCGACAATACCGGAGACAACACCGGGGATAATACCGGCGACAATACCGGAGACAACACCAGCGACAACGGTGGAGATAACACCGGCGACAATACCGGAGATAACACTGGAGACAACACCGGAGATAATACCGGGGATAACAGTGGTGACAACACCGGAGATAATACCGGCGACAACGGTGGAGATAACACCGGCGACAACACCGGAGACAATACCGGAGATAATACCGGCGACAACACCGGAGATAATACCGGCGACAACACCGGTGATAACACTGGTGACAATACTGGAGAAAATACCGGAGACAACACCGGGGATAACACTGGCGATAACGGTGGAGACAACACCGAAGACAACACTGGCGACAACACCGGCGATAACGGTGGAGACAACAGTGGAGATGATATCACTGGTGGAGACAATACCGGCGAGAACAGTGGAGACAACACTGGAGATAACACCGGAGATATTACCAGAGGGGACACTATCACTGGAGGAAATGATACCTCTTCCGATGACGATGCTTCTGACAATACCACCGACAATGAGTCCTCTTTGGATGAAACGGATACTACAACCGAGTTGCAGGAGGACGAACTGATTCATGGTAACCCGGCTGAGGAAAGTACGGAGAATAGTGAGTTAGATGATCGATTGACCGAAAATTCGGAAGAGACCGGTGTCGAGGAGAATGAGCAGATGACGGAAGATTCGACCGATGATGATACGGAGGATGACCTCATGACAGACGTTGAGTCCGAGGTTCAGCCGTCTGAAGAACCGGAAGATGTTGAATCTGATGATATTGATACAGATGTTGTAGAGCCGATGGAAGATAATCAGCCGACGGAAGATAATCAGCCGACGGAAGACAGCCAGCCGACGGAAGACAGTCAGCCGGCGGAAGCTGATCAGTCGACAGAAACCCCTGTCATCGATATCGAAGAGGAAGAAGTTCCGCTTAGCGATGCAGAAGCAATTGCTAAGGATGCGCTGGGTGAAGAGGAGAACAACGACGAAGAGTATGTGGAAATCGTTGAGGTTGATGCGCCTTTGGCAGAAGGTCCGGAAAAAGAGGGTGGAGTATCTACCGGCTTAATGGTTACCGGATTCTCCTTATTATTCCTTATTATTGCTCTTATTGTAGGCAGAACTGTTTACAAGAAAGTAACCGATAAGAAGAATGCCGAGGAAGATGCAGAGAAATAATTCTTTGAGGTATATGAGTTAATACAAGCAAGGATGATTGTTTTCAATCATCCTTGCTTTCTTTTTGAGAAGAGGGGATTTATATCCCACAGACATTTGGGGATATGTTATGTAAATCTGTGAGTTTCTTTGCGAAATCTCTTCCATTTTTCCGACAAATCTGTTATTCTAATACTAGAGAACTATGCGATTCTTTTTCGGAAACGGGTGATGTGATTGCAATTTAGAAAAATAATATACAGTGTTTTTATATGTTTTTTTGTGGCAGGCTGTACCGGACAGGATACGGAGAGCACGAATCCGACGAAGGTGCCGGAGGTAACGAGTGAGGTTTCCTCGGGGCAAATGTCTTTGGGGAAAAACGAACTTCCGGAGAGTCCTACTTTGCCGGATATTTTACGGCCGGAGGCATCCGGTGCTCTGACAGAGGAAACGGACCGGGCGGTGATTGATTATTCCAATACACCGGACGGTTATGTGATGGCGCGATGGAAAGAAACGCCGGAGAAACGGATTAAGGTGCAGGTAAAAGGGCCGACGACGACTTATACCTATAATCTGACAAAAGATACTTGGGAGACGTTTCCGTTGTCTGACGGGAACGGTGCTTATCAGATAGCGGTATATGAGAATGTGGAAGGGAGTAAGTATGCACTGGTGCAGTCGGTATCGGTGGAAGTAGAGTTGAAGGATGAGTTTGCACCGTTTTTACGGCCGAATCAGTATGTGAATTACGCAGATGCGGAGCAGACTGTGAAAACAGCGGCGCAGTTGACATACGGGAAAGAGACGGAACTTGAAAAAGTACAAGCGGTATATGAGTATGTGGTACAGAACCTGACCTATGACAAGGAGTTGGCAGCTATGGTAAGGAGTGGGTATTTGCCTGATTTGGATGGGGTATTGGTGACGAAAAAAGGGATTTGTTTTGATTACGCGGCACTGATGACAGGGATGCTTCGTAGTCAGTCCGTGCCGTGTAAATTGGTGGTAGGGTACGCAGGTGAGGTATATCATGCATGGATTAGTGTCTATACAGAGAAAGACGGCTGGATTGACGGTGTGATTTATTTTGACGGTGCTGCATGGAAACGTATGGATCCGACCTTTGCTTCTTCCGGGAATCAAAGTGATGAGATTATGGACTATATCGGAGACGGTACGAACTATAAAGAAAAATATCTGTATTGAGGTGGTTTTGTATGAGACAACTGACAAATCAGGAAATTTCTTCGTTTTGTGAACGGATGGAATGGCTGATTCATTCCGGGGTGGGTGTTGGAGAAGCGTTTCGCCTGACAGCGGAAGATGAAACAGACAGCGCGTTAAAAGCAGTGTTGTTGCAGGCTGCGGAGCGTGTGGATAACGGAACATTTGTGTCGGAGACGTTAAAAGGAACCGGTTGTTTTCCGGGACATGTATGCGGAGTCCTTGCCGCGGGTGAGAAAACGGGACGTTTAGAGGAATCGTTTCGAGCGCTTAAGATATATTACGAAGGGAAAGAACAAACAGACAGACGTATTAAAAGAGCGTTGTTTCAGCCGATTTTTTTACTGTTGTTACTGATGGTGGTACTTGGAATTCTGTTGGTGTATGTGATACCGACATTTCAGTCCGTGTATGCTTCTTTGGGGGGCAGTATGACCGGTGTGGCAGGGGGGCTGCTTCAAGTCGGTCTTTGGCTGAGACGGTGGATTTGGATTGGATATATTCCGGTTGGGGTTGTTTTATTGACAGCATTGTTGGTTTCTATAAATGCATCTTTTCGGGAAAAGGTAGTGGGCCTTGTTAATAAATGGAGCGGTGACCGAGGCATAATGCGGAAAGAAAATGATGCAGCCATTGCGCAGGTATTGGCCATGGGACTGGGAAGCGGATTGCCTTTGGAGGATACGATGGCATTGGCAGCAGAGGTGATGACGGATGTGCCCCGGGCAAAGAAACGTTGCCTGCTGTGTAAGGAGGCGTTGGTTGGTGGAATTCCGTTATTGGACGCCTTAAAGCAATCGGAAATACTGCCGCAGTCGGCGTGTCGTCTGCTGAGTATAGGAATGCAGGGGGGAAACGGAGATGTGGTGATGAGGGAAATTGCCGCAAAGCTTTCGGAGGAGGCGGAAGAAGCGCTTGCAAACAAAGTAGACAGAGTAGAACCGGCTCTTGTGCTGACGGTATCGATTTTGGTAGGAGCTATTTTGTTGATGGTTATGTTGCCGTTAATGAATATTATGGAAACAATCGGGTGATAGAATGAAGAAGAAACGGAGCGGATACATAAAAGCAATTGCAGTTATTTTCGCGTGTATCGGTGTTTTGTCGGTATTTGCGATCTCGATTTCCAATTTGAAGAAGGGAAACCGGGAGGAAGAGAAAAAACAACTGGAGGAAGCAATACGGCGAAGTGTGGTAACCTGTTATGCAATAGAAGGTGCATATCCGCCGGATTTTGCTTATGTGAAGGAAAAGTACGGTATTTTGGTGGATGAGACCCGCTATGTGGTAGTATATGACGCGTTTGCGGAGAATCTTATGCCGGATATCACGGTATTGGAAAGGGATTATGAAAAAGGGAACGAGTAATCAGACGGAAAAAGCGCTTACGCTGGTGTTGTTTCTTGTGCTCGCGGTATGTATGGTTCTGGTGCTTTTGACTGGGACAAAGGTTTACAAGCGGTTGACGGAACGTGGGAAGGACTCCTATGAGAATCGTACGGTTCCGCTCTATATTGCGACCAAAGTGAGACAGGCAGACTGTGACGGCGGAGTAACAACGGAACAAAGCAAAGGAATTCCGGTATTGCGATTAAGTGAGACAATTGACGGCACCGCATATATAACCCGGATTTATTGTTACGATGGTTATGTGAGGGAAATGTTTACCGCAGAAGAGACTTCTTTTAACCCGGAGGCCGGAGAACGGATTTTGCCGGCGGAAGAGGTAGATTTTTTGTTGGTGGACGGTTGTCTGCATATTACTGTAGAACAGGCGAACGGAACCACCTCAGAGCAATTGCTGACCTTACGAAGTGTCGGAAGGGAGGCCGGAGATGAAGAATAAGTCGACGTTGGTGATGATTGAGTATATCGTGATGTTGCTGGTGTTTGTATTGTCGACAACAGTATGTATACGGATGTTTGTATTGTCGGAACAGCTGTCACGAAAGTATGAGGCAACAGACCGGGCGGTACTTGTAGCGCAAAATATTGCAGAAGGAATGAAAACACACGGAATTGAAGATTTTTTCTCGGAAGAGAAAACGGTACAAACCGCTGAAAATACCGGATGTGTGTTTTATGACAAGAATTGGAAAGTGACAGAGGAGGCAACCGCAGAATTTGTGGCGGAAGTGAATTGGAAAGAAACCGGACTTTTGTTTCGGGCAGAGATTATTGTTTCCAAAGCGAAGGGGACGGAATTGTTTCGATTGCCGGTAGCCGGACAGAAAGAAACGGAGGTGGCAATGAATGAAACGAACTGATGCGCCTCCGGCGGTGGGCGGAAGCTCACTGCTTGTGATTTTCATTGTGTTGTGTCTGGTGGTGTTTGCCATGTTGAGTCTTTCTTCGGTACAGGCGGACGGACGTCTTAGTACGGCATCTGCGGAGGCGGTACGTGCCTATTATGCGGCAGATTGTGAGGCGGAAACCATATTGGCAAAACTGCGGCAGGGAATTGTGCCGGAAGGAGTACAAGTATCGGGAAACAGGTATCTGTATGAATGCCCGGTTTCCGAGACACAAAAACTGGAGGTAGAGGTAGAGATAAACGGAGAAGCTTACCGTGTGTTGCGATGGCAGACGGAAGCTACGGTAGTGTGGGAAGAAAAGGATTCGTTAAACTTATGGGACGGAACTACAGAGTAAAAGAAACGGAGGAAATAAAATGCAGGTGACGGAGTTTTTAAAACGTGCAGTAGAAGATAACGCATCGGATTTATTTATTTTAGCAGGCAGTCCGGTTCTTGAGAAAAAAGACAGACATATCGTTGCGTTAACGGACCGGCATATGTTACCGGAGGAAACAAAGCAGCTGATTTGGGAGATTTATTCCTTGGCAGAAAGAGGGAGAGGAATCTACGAGAAAACCGGTGACGATGATTTCTCCTTTGCGATTGCGGGATTGGCCCGTTTTCGTGTGAACGCGTATCGACAGAGAGGATCTTTGGCGGCCGTAATTCGAGTGGTGGCATTTGATATTCCGGATTGGAACAAGCTACAAATTCCGGAAGAAATTATGAAACTGGCAAATTTGGCAGACGGTCTGATTCTTGTTACGGGAACCGCAGGAAGCGGAAAATCAACGACACAAGCGTGCCTGATTGATCGTATTAACGATACGAAGGAGGCACATATTGTAACGTTGGAGGACCCGATTGAATATTTGCATACCCATAAAAGGAGTATTATCAGTCAGAGAGAGATTTCTATTGATACGGAGGATTATATTTCGGCACTTCGTGCGTGTCTGCGTCAGGCTCCGGATGTGATTTTAATGGGAGAAATGCGTGATGCGGAGACCATTCGCACGGCTATGACAGCGGCAGAGACGGGACATCTGGTTATCGGAACGTTGCATACAAAAGGAGCGGTAAATACGATTGACCGTATTCTGGACTCCTTCCCTAGTGAGCAGCAGGCACAGGTACGGGTGCAGCTTAGCATGGTGCTTCGTACCGTGGTGTCGCAGCAATTGGTACCGGGTGTGGATGATAGTCTGATACCGGCATTTGAGATTATGCATGCGGATCATGCAATCCGAAATATGATTCGTGATAATAAGAGCCACCAGATTACCAACGCCATGATTGCCGGCGGAGAGGATGGAATGGTGACGATGGACCAGTATTTATTGCGTTTGTATCAAGAAGAAAAAATAAGCAAAGAAGTATTGCTGGATTACTGTGATAATTCGGAATCGGTAAAGAAAAGAATCCGGTAATTTTGACACATGATTTCTCTTTTGTCCTCATAGTATGTAGAGAATATACCTGTCTGGCCCGTGGAAACGCGGTGCGGCATGAGGAATCGGAGGAGATATTGTGGAGGAAAAGAGTCTTGAATTTTTTGAAAAATATGATATTACGGTAACCGGCATCGCAAGGACCCGGGGCGCGTTTCGCATCGATACCGAGCGGGGGCCGAAGTTACTGTTGCCATATAGCGGAAGCGAAGCGAGGGCAGTGTTTGAACAGGGACTGCTGACCTGTCTTAAGGAGCGGGGATTTTTCGTGGACGGATATGTGGCAAACAAGGAAGGCGCCTACGTAACAAGGGATGAGTACGAGGAGCCTTTTTTGATGAAGGATTGGTATTACGGTGAGGAGTGCAACGTAAGAAAGACGGACCAGGCGCTCCTTGCGGTGCGACATTTGGCGGCATTGCATAACGCGCTTGTCGGTGTAGATGTATCGGCGGAGGAGCTGCCGGGTGCGGTGCAAAAAAGCCTGCCGGAGCTGTTTGAGAAGCGCAACCGGGAGCTGCGCCGGGTACGGGCATTTATTCGGGAGAAAAAGCGGAAGGCCTACTTTGAAACGGTGTATATTAATACCTTTTCTGAATTTTATGAAAAGGCAGAGGCAGCACTTGCGGGGGCAAAGGAGCGCGGATGTACGGAAACGCTGGCAGCGGCACTGGCAGAGGGAAGAGCCTGTCACGGTACCTATACCCACCACAATCTTCTGGTGCTTCACGACGGAAGCTTTGCTACGGTGAATTTTGATAAGGCCTGCCTCGGGGTACAGATTGCGGATTTTTATTTGTTTTTCCGGAAACTGATGGAGAAAACCGGCTGGGACAGGGGGCTGGCGGATCGACTGATGGAAGCGTATACGTCGGTAAGAAAGGTGGAGAAAGCAGAATGGCAAGTGTTTTATCTGTTACTTTCTTACCCGGAGAAGTTCTGGAAAATCACCAACAGCTACCATAACGGCAAGAAATCCTGGATACCGCAAAAAACCACGGAAAAGCTTCTGGCGGTAAAGGAACAGGAGAAGGAAAAAGAGGAGTTGCTTGCAGATGTAGCAGGGTGGTGCTAAGAATGTATGGGACTGCAGGCTCATTGACAGATTATGGAAGATTCGATATAGTATTCTGATAAGACAATAGATTCAAAAGAGGGAGAAGGAGTGTAATATGGCGGGATATGACGAACGTTTTGCGGAAGTAAAAGAAAGACTGGCGCGGAAGCAGCATCTGGAGGCGGTACAGCCGAGTCTGCAAGAGCAGTATAGTGATGTGCTGGCAAAGGTGACGGAGCTTCGGGAAATAAAGGCGTCGGAGCAGAAAGACGTAGACCGGTTGGAGCAGGGAAGTCTGGCGGCATTTTTTCTCAATGTGGTCGGGAAAAAGGAAGAAAAGCTTGCGAAAGAACAGCGGGAAGCCTATCAGGCTGCAGTGAAATGTGATGTGGCGGAAAAGGAATTGTATGAGATTGAGTCACGCCTTAACAGGACGGTTGAGGAGCTGGCAACGTTACAAGACTGTGAAAAGGAATACGAGAATTTGCTGCAGAAAAAGCGGAACGATATCAAACGACAGGGTCTGCCGGCAGCGGAGGAAATCATAAAGCTTGAGAAGCAGCTGTTTGAGGTGGAGAAGAAGGCAAAGGAAATCAAGGAAGCTGTTACTGCCGGAACTAAGGCGAAGGAGCTTGCGAAAGCGGCTCACGAGAGCTTGGACAGTGCGGACGGGTGGAGTACCTGGGATTTGTTTGGCGGAGGGTTTATGACCGATATGCTGAAGCATGGAGATATCGACGAAGCCCAGAAGCGGATTGAAGAATTACAGGTACAGCTTCGTAATTTTAAAACAGAGCTTACGGATGTGCGGATTGAGGCAAACATTACAATTGATATAGATGAAATACTGAAATTTGCGGATTATGTGTTTGACGGCTTCTTTTCTGCCTATGCGGTAAAGCAGCGGGTCGAGGATGCCATCGGACAGGTAGAGGAGACGGAAGAGAAGATAGAGGGGCTGTTAAAGCAACTGAGCCGGTTAGAGGCAGAGAGTGAGAAGGAATCGGAATGCTGTCGGGAGACAATGCGCCGGTTGATTACGACAACGGAAGTATAAGGGTGGAAAAATAAAACGGGTACAAAGGAGTTAAAACAATGGAACTAGAGAAAAAAGGTTTAAATCGTGACATTATTAAATGCGTTGCTATGCTTACCATGCTGCTGAATCACATTGCACATGCACTGTTGACAGAGGGGACTTTGTTGTATAACGTGTTTATCGGTGTAGGGTATTTTACCGCCATTACCATGTGCTACTTTTTGGTGGAGGGGTACGAGTACACCCGCTCCAAGAAAAAATATGCCCTGCGTTTGCTGGTATTCGGTTTGCTGTCCCAGGTGCCGTTTATGTTGCTGTTCCAGATGCCGGCACTTAACATGTTGTTCAGTTTGTTAATCTGCTTTGCCATGTTGTGCATTCTGGATAACATGCAGGGAACGTGGTACGGAATTGTGTTAATCGTGCTGTTGTTTATCGTATCGATTTTTTCGGACTGGCCGATCATGGCACCGGCATTTACTCTATTGTTCCGCTGGAGCAATAAGAACCGAATGAAGCTTTTACTTTCCTACGGAATCTCGATTGCGATTTTCTGCTTCTTGAACGGACCGGGCCACTTGTTGACGGACTCCATCGGCGGAGCGGTTTTACATACTGCATTGGAGGCTTTGGCATTGGTGGCATCCGCATTGGTGATTCTGTTCTTTTATAACGGTAAGAAATCCACCAAAGCACCGAAGTTTTTTAAATGGTTCTTCTATTTGTTCTATCCGGTGCATATTACGGTGTTATATGTGCTGACACTGGTGCTGTAACGGTAAAAAGGCAGAAAAAGCTTTATAGAACCGTGAAGTGTGAAATATCTCTTGAATCATAACGCGTTTTTCGCTATAATGAACTAGGAAAGCAGTGCTTTCCCGGTTCGCCTCCGGCGGATCGCACGAATTTGCATGGGAAACTGCTGCTTTGCAGCGCAAATTCGGCGGAGAAACGCTTAACAGCGTTTCTATAGTAGGCCAAGAGCCGGGAGGGATTTGTATGAAGAGTGAAAAACGCGTTCTTTTTTTGTTGGCAGCGTCTGCGGTGGTAATTCTCCTGGTGACGGTGCTGACGCTTTTTTCGGGAAAAGAAGAGCCTGCCGGAACGAAGAAGCCGGGGAAGGACCCGAGGGTAACAGCCGGGGCCACTGTAACCGGTGGGATTACGGCGGAGCATAATAAGCTGATGATGGTAAAGTCGGTGGATACGGCAGAGAGTACCATTACAGTATATGATTTGGAGGACGGCGGTGAAGTGACGCTCTCTTATGATGTGGCGGCGGATATCCGCAGCAAGTACGGGAGCCTTACCTATGCAGCGTCTCTTGTCTACGGACAGATTGTTCGGGCGGAGTATGACGGAGAGGGCCGTCTTGTAAAGATGCAGCTATCCGGAGAACATTGGGAGCTTCACGGAGTGGAGGAATTTTCGATTACGGACAGCACTCTTACGGTGAATAATACGACCTATAAGCTTACGGAAGCGACGATTGCTTATTGTGAAGGCGAGAAAATCGCTCTGGGTGAGGTGCGGGACATCGATCGGGTAGAACTGTGCGGTATGGCGTCCGAGATATTGACGATTCATGTGGTAAAGGGCCACGGTTCCATTAAACTTGTAAATTGTACGGAATTTCAGGGGGCGAAAGTTACCTTTAAGGACGAGAGTCATGTGTTAGATGGAGAACCGACCTATCTGGTGAGGGAAGGGAAGTATACCGTATCCGTAGTCGGAGAGAAAAATGCCGCGGCGGCAGAAGTGACTGTAGCGCGGAATGAGCAGGTAGTGATTGATTTATACGAATACGGCGGTGCGCCGGTAGAGACGGCACAGGTACGGTTTAAGGTGACGCCGTTTTCCGCAGTACTTAAGATTGACGGAGAACGGGTGGAGTATTACGAGCAGGATTTGGTACTGGAGTACGGCGAGCATGAAGTGGTGGCGGAACTTGGGGGTTACACGACTTACAAGGGTATTCTTGCGATTACCAGGCCGTATCATACCTTCCAAATCGACTTGCCGGAGCGTCCGGTGACAAGTCAGGACCCGGAGGAGGACGATTCCGGTGACGGAACCGGGACCGGAGACGGTCCGCAGGAGGGCGACGATTCTCAGGGTAAAAACGACGGAGACAACGGAGACGAAGACGGTACCCCGGAGGGTGACGGTTCCACAGAGAATCCGGAAGGTGACACTTCAGGGGACGATAGCGGAGAAGGTTCCGGTGATGAGTCCGGCAGCGGAGCAGGTGAATCGGGAAGCGTTTCCGGAGACGAGACAGCGGACCGCCGCTATGTACCCATCGGAGCGGCCGGCGGATATGACTATGATAAAGAATACAGTACCTTTTTATTGGAGCCTGCGGGAGCGATTGTGTTGATTGACGGTATCAGTCTCGGTGCGGCACCGGTAGAGTTTGAAAAGATACTGGGTACCTATACCATTACGCTACGGAAGAACGGCAAGGAAAAGGAGTATACCGTGACCGTGGACGAGGGCAGCTTTGAGGGAGACGTATACTGGAAGTTTTCCATGAACTGACGGAAAGGATAAACCATGAAATATAAGTATATTCTATTTGATTTGGACGGAACGGTAACCAATCCGGAGGAGGGCATTACAAAAAGCTTTGCCTATGCTCTGGAGCATATGGGCATTCATGTGGAGGACCGGACCGAGCTTCGTAAGGTCATCGGACCGCCGCTTTTGCAGTCCTTTGACGAGTTTTATCATTTTACGAAGGAGCAGGCCTTAGAGGCTACCGCCAAGTATCGCGAGCGGTACGGCGATATCGGCTGGGCGGAAAACGAAGTGTACGACGGTGTGGAGGAGATGTTGAAGACCTTGTCCGAGGCAGGAGCGAAGTTGATTTTAGCTACCTCGAAGCCGGAGCGTTATGCGGTGCGGATTATGGAGCATTTCGGCCTTGCAAAGTATTTTACCATGCTTTGCGGTGCGGATGATTATGCCAAGGACCGCAGTACAAAGGAGCAGGTAGTTCGTTATGCTTTGGAGCAGAACGGAATCACCGATACAGGGGAAGTAATTATGGTAGGCGACCGGAACTTTGATGTCATCGGAGCAGCCGCCTTGGGGATCAAAACCATTGGTGTATTGTATGGGTTTGGGGATGAGGAGGAATTGTTGTCCGCGGGTGCCATGCATCTGGTAAGGACACCGCAGGAGCTGACAGAGTATCTCTTAGGCTGATTCGGAAGGCCCGGCAGAGAGGATATCTGTACCGGCGGGGGACAAAATAAGAGGTGGGACTCTATATTAGGGCAGAAGATGCGGGAAAACCGCAGAATAAGGAGGAAATTATGGACAAGCAGACAAAAGCGGTACTGAAAATAACGGGCTTTGTTGTATTAGCCATTGCGGTACTGGTAATTCTCTTTAGTTCGTTTTATACGATTAAAGAGCAGGAACAGGCAGTAGTGACGACGTTCGGTGTACCGAACACGGTGAGTGAGCCGGGACTTCATTTGAAGATTCCGTTTGTACAGAAGGTGGAAAAGGTAGATACAACCATTAAGGGCTTTGCCATCGGTTACGATGAGAACACCAACCTGACGAAGGAGGATGAATCTCTTATGATTACCTCCGATGACAGTTTTGTAAATGTGGACTTTTATGTGGAATATAAGGTGGTTGACCCGGTAAAGGCGTTGTACGCATCGGAGCAGCCGGTGACCATTTTAAAAAATATTGCGCAGTCCTGTATTCGTACCGTAGTGGGACATAATGAGGTTTATACGGTAATTACGACCGGTAAAATAGAAATTCAGGCAGAGATTAAGGAACGGATTATGGAGGAACTGGCGGTACAGGATATCGGTATCCAGTTGATTAATATTACGATTCAGGATGCGGAGCCGCCGACCGTCGAGGTAATGGAGGCGTTTAAGGCCGTGGAAACCGCAAAGCAGGGTATGGAAACTGCTATTAATAATGCCAATAAATACCGGAATGAAAAGCTTCCGAGTGCAGAAGCTCAGATTGACAGGATAAAAAAAGAAGCAGAAGCGGAAAGAGAAGCCCGCATTAACGAGGCAGAAGGTCAGGCAGCACGTTTTAATGCGTTGTATGAGGAGTATATTAAGTACCCGCTCATTACAAAGCAGCGGATGTACTATGAGGCCATGGAAGAGCTTCTTCCTGATTTGAAGCTGATTATCGACAGCAGTGACGGGTCCGTCGAAAAGTGGTTGCCGCTTGACTCTTTGGAGCCCGACAGCCCGGCAGCGTCACTGGCACCGGTAATGCAGTAGTAGGAAGGGGGATTTGACATGGAAGAAAAGTTAGAGAGATACCCGCAGAAGTCGGGAGTAGGCAAGTGGATTGTCATCGGGATTGTAGCGGTTGTTTTGTTTATTCTTTCCCAGACTTGTTTGGTAGTGACCTACCAGAACGAATACAAGCTGATTAAGCAATTCGGCAAAGTAGAGAAGATTGTGTCCGAGCCGGGACTTAGTTTTAAGGTTCCGTTTATTCAGACGGTGGATACCCTGCCGAAGGAGATGCTGTTATATGATTTACAGCCGTCGGAGGTAATTACCAAGGATAAAAAGGCCATGGTATGTGACTGCTATGTGTTGTGGAAGATTTCCGACCCGCAGTTGTTTATTCAGACCTTGAATTCTCAAAGTTATGCGGAAAATCGTATCAATACCACTGTATACAATGCGGTAAAAAATGCGATTTCCAGTATGGATCAGAAGGAAGTGGTTTCCGGACGTGACGGAGAGCTGAGTGAGGCGATTCGCACCAATATCGGTACGTCTATGGACCAGTACGGCATCGATTTGATTTCCGTGGAAACGAAGCATCTGGATTTGCCGAGTGATAATAAGGCGGCAGTGTACGAGCGTATGATTTCCGAACGTAACAATGAGGCGGCGCAGTATACCGCAACCGGTGAAGCGGAAGCTGCGAAGATTCGTACCCAGACCGATAATGAAGTGGCGATCAGCCTGTCCGAAGCAGAGGCAGAGGCAGAGAAGATTGTCGCAGAGGGTGAAGCGGAGTATATGAGAATTATGTCTACCGTATACGGAGATGAGTCCCGGAGCGAGTTCTATACCTTTGTACGTTCTCTGGATGCGGCAAAGGCTTCTTTGGTAGGAAAGAACAAGACCGTAATTCTGTCCGAGGATTCTCCGATGGCGGAGATATTTAATTCGATTCGGTAAAGATTTGACAGAGATATTGTAATGACAGAGAAAATGTAAATAATAACGACAGACGAAAGGCGGAAGAAACTATGCACGTTACATTAACCGGTAATTTAGGAAGCGGGAAGTCCACACTGAGCAGAATTTTAGAGGCAGAGTACGGCTATGAAATCTTTTCCACGGGAAAGGTAATTCGCCAGATTGCCGAGGAGCAGGGCGTCAGCGTATTGGAAATGAATAAGCTGATGGAAAAGGACCATAAATACGACCATATGATTGATGATACTACGGCGCGTATTTCCAGAGAGCAGAAGGAGAAGAAGCTTTTGTTCGATTCCCGTCTGGCATGGAACTTTGTAGAGGAATCCTTTAAAGTATTTTTATCCGTAAGTCTCCCGGTGGCGGCATCCCGCGTACTGGCAGATAAGAGCCGTGGAGATGTGGAGTCTTACCGGTCCGTGGAGGAGTGTATGGCCGGTTTAAAGGATCGTGCGGCAACGGAGGACCGTCGTTATAAGGACATTTACGGTATCGAATACTTTAATTATTCAAATTATAATTTGGTACTGGATTCCAGTGACTGTGCGCCGGATGTTCTGGCAAAGATTTTAGTCGATGAAGCAACCGCAGCAGAAGAAAAGCTGGCGAAGGGCGAACGAATCGGTACGAAGCTTATTTTGGATAAGAATCGCCCGGAGGAAGATTTTGCCAAGGAAAAGGCAGAAGGAACCGTACGCCTGCAGACGATTTACGGTGTAGAATTCCTTGTTGTGGAGCTGTAAGGCAGAATTGAGAAAGAGTCTGCCGTTTTCGGCAGAAATGAGGCCTGAAGCAAAAGGAAAAAACCGACTTCTTTGACAGTAATACAATACCATAGGGAAACAAAATCCGGGACATACTGAGAGTGATTCAGTATACCGGAAGGAGCGTGACGCTATGGGAAAGTCGGTGTTTCTACAGGAAAAGTATAAAACGATTTATAAAGGAATCGGAGTAACAGCGGGAGTGTACCTTGCGTTTCGCTATGCACTTCCGCTGTTTGCACCTTTTGTGGCGGCATATCTTTTGGCGGGGGCGGTACGTCCCGCTGTTCGTTTTTTAAAACGGAAGCTACGGATTCCGGTGGGAGTGGGAGCTGTAGTGATGTTGGCCATTTTGGCGGGGGTACTTATCACCGGTATTGCCTGCCTCGGAAAGCTTTTGGTGGAACAGATTGTACGGTTTATAGAGAATTACGGGACCTATCGGGATACGGCTCTTGGTGTGGCGGAGCGTTTTTGCAGCCGGGTGGACGGATGGTTTTCTTTAAAAACCGGGACGGCGGAAGATATGATGCATATGGGCTTGGCACGTATCGGGGAGACGGTAAATACGGAAATGCTTCCCAGGATATCCAAACAGTCGTTGAAGGCTCTGGGGACGTTGGCATACGGCATAGCAGGTGTTATGATAGCGTTTGTGGCAGCGGTATTGCTTTTATGTGACCGGGAAAAATATGCAAAAGGGTACCGGAGAAGTCCGTTTTATGCGGAAGTGAAGCAAGTGTTGGGACGGTTATCCGAGGCCGGTGTGGCATATTTGAAAACCCAATGTATCCTGATTGTGCTGATCGGATTAATTTGTACGGTGGGATTTTTGTTTGTGAAGCGAGACTATGCATTGCTACTGGGCATCGGTGTGGCGATATTGGATGCCTTTCCGGTACTGGGCTCGGGACTGGTTCTTGTTCCGTGGGCGGTTGTTTGTCTGGTACAGGGAAATTATGTAAAGGTAGCGATTCTAATCATCATGTATTTGTTGTGTGTATTGGTCCGGGAAGGGTTGGAACCTAAGCTTCTCGGGAACAGAATCGGGATACCGCCGCTTTATACGTTGATGGCGGTATATGTGGGAGTGGAATTGTTCGGATTGCTCGGCGTGATATTGGGGCCCTTCGGTCTGGTAATTATCCGGGCGGTATTGGATACGGAAAAAGGCGAATCGGAAGAAGCCGATTCGAGATGATACAAAAGAAGCGGGAAGGAGAGACGGTATGACCGGATTATTGGTAAAACTATTTGTAAAAAACTATGAACAGGCACAGTTGCCGGAGGTAAGGGCATCCTACGGAAAGCTTTCGGGCATGGTGGGCATTGTATGTAATATCGTGTTGTTTGCGGCAAAGTTTCTTCTCGGAACATTGACGGCATCGGTTGCGATTACTGCAGATGCCTTTAATAATCTCGGCGATGCATCTTCCGGAATTGTAAGCTTTTTGGGCTTTAAAATGGCCAGCCGGCCGGCGGATAAAGAGCATCCCTACGGTCATGCCCGGTACGAATATCTGGCAGGCCTTACGGTGTGTGTATTGATCCTGGTAATCGGTGTGGAATTGTTGAAAGAAAGTTTCGGAAAGATTTTGCATCCGCAGCCGGTGGATTTCTCCTGGGTGACGGTGGCAGTGTTGCTTCTGGCAATCGGTGTGAAGCTCTGGCTGGCGGTCTTTAATCGGACCTTGGGAAAGCGAATCAGTTCCCAGACCTTAATGGCAACAGCGGCGGACAGCAGAAATGATGTGATTGCCACCGGTGCGGTTATCTTGGCAACGGTATTGTCTCATGTGACGAAGGTTTCGCTGGATGGCTACATGGGCCTTTTGGTGGCGTTGTTTATTCTTTACAGCGGAGTAAATCTGGTGAAGGAGACGTTGGATCCTATTCTCGGAAAGGCGGCTGACGAGGAGCTGGTAAAAGAGATTGAGAAACGGATTATGAGCTATCCCGGAGTGCTCGGAACTCATGATTTGATGATGCACGATTATGGCCCGAGCAGATTGTTCGGTAGCGTGCATGTAGAGGTGGCAGCGGAGGAAGATGTTTTGAAAAGCCATGATATGGTAGATAACATCGAACGTGATTTTTTGAGTGAATTAAATATTCATCTTATTGTACATATGGACCCGATTGTTACAAAGGATGAATCGATACGTAATCTCCGTCACTGGCTGGCAAAGGAAGTAAAAAAGGTACATGAGGAGCTAACTATACACGATTTACGTGTGGTGCCGGGAGAAACTCACACAAATATTATATTTGATTGTGTGGTGCCTCACGGTATTTCAAGGACCGATGAGGAAGTAAAGGAAGCGATTGATTTATTGGTGAAGGAGACGTATCCGAATTATTTTTGTGTGATAACCGTGGACCACAGCTATGCGGAAATGATGCATTAACCGGGAAATGACGGGGGTACGAGCAATTAGTGGTTGACAAAATCATGAAATTCGGGTAAGATACACATAAGATTTTCGGCTATGCCGATAAAACGTGACGAAGAAGAGGAATAGTACATGAAAGCAGTCCTTACAGAGAGGAAGACAAATGCTGAGAGTCTTTCGGATGTGCGGATGGAACCGGCCTCGGAGTCCCGCGTGACAAACGCGGCGCGGACCCTGCGATATCGGGGGAACACAGTGCAGGCTGTGTGAGTGAGCCGGACAGACCGGCTAAGAAGGGTGGTACCGCCGACGAATTTCGGTCCCTTCTACGGGTTCCCCGTAGAGGGGACTTTCCTTTTTGTCCGCGCGCCGCCCATTCTTACGTTCGCGAGCGATACGTCAGACAACCTTAGCTTACGGACATCTTTTCTTTTTTTGCAGAGCGCAACGCTCCGTCAAACTTCCTCTAAGAAAGACTAGGCCGCTCGGGAGCGACCTCGCGTCCAGTCTTTTCTAAGAGGTGATTTCGACTGCGCTAAAGACGCGCCCCTTCGGGAAAAGCAAAAAAAGAAAAATGCCCGTTTGGCTAAGGTTACAGGCAAATCTCACTTGGCGAACGTAAGAATCCGCCACGCCCGTAGCCGGCGCGCGAGAAGGAAGGGTTCCCTCAAACGTACATGAGAAGATAATTGTGAGGAAAGTACATGAATTCTTTTGCACATTTATCTTCGACTATTTAGTAAATAGAGGAGTGTTTTTGTGTTACAACTGTCTTTGAACTTTCGATAGGATGTTAGACTTTCTTATTGTTTCGATAGTTGTCAACAATGCTTGAACAGGACGTTCAAGCAAGGCGACACGCGACAAGGAGGTCGCGTTGGAGCCGGTTGTGTGACTTTGTATGAGGTTTCCTTGGAGCAATTAGAAAGACTTACATCCGAAAGACGAGAAAAGACAGTTGTAACACAAAAACACTCCGTAGTTGGAAAAAGGAGGAAAGAAAATGGCTAAAGACAAGAAAATGGTAGAGGCGATTACTTCCATGGAGGAAGATTTCGCGCAATGGTACACGGACATCGTGAAGAAGGCAGAGCTGGTTGAGTATTCCGGCATTAAGGGCTGTATGATTATCCGCCCGGCAGGTTATGCGATTTGGGAGCTCATTCAGAAGGAGCTTGACCGTCGCTTTAAGGAAACCGGCGTAGAGAACGTTTACATGCCGATGTTTATCCCGGAGAGCCTTCTTAACAAGGAAAAGGACCACGTAGAGGGCTTTGCACCGGAGGTTGCATGGGTAACCCACGGCGGCGGCGAGAAGCTGCAGGAGCGTATGTGTGTACGTCCGACCTCCGAGACTTTGTTCTGTGATTTTTATTCCAAGATTATCGGTTCCTACCGTGACCTTCCGAAGGTATACAACCAGTGGTGCTCCGTTGTTCGTTGGGAGAAGACTACCCGTCCGTTCCTTCGTTCCATGGAATTCTTGTGGCAGGAGGGTCATACCGCTCATGCTACTGCAGAGGAAGCAGAGGAAAGAACCATCCAGATGTTAAATCTCTATGCGGATTTCTGTGAAGAGATTCTGGCAATTCCGATGGTGCGCGGCCGTAAGACCGATAAGGAAAAGTTCGCAGGTGCGGAGGCAACTTATACCATCGAGGCATTGATGCATGACGGTAAGGCATTGCAGTCCGGTACCAGCCACAACTTCGGTGACGGTTTTGCAAAGGCATTCGATATCCAGTACACGGATAAGGAGAATAAGTTACAGTATGTACACCAGACTTCTTGGGGTATGACCACCCGTCTCATCGGTGCGGTTATCATGGTACACGGTGACAACAGCGGTCTTGTTCTTCCGCCGGCTATCGCTCCGATTCAGGCAGTGGTAATTCCGGTACGCCAGGACAAGGAAGGCGTTCTGGATAAGGCATACGAGCTTGGCAATATCTTAAAGGGCTTCCGTGTAAAGGTAGACGATTCCGACAAGTCTCCGGGCTGGAAGTTTGCGGAGCATGAGATGCGCGGTGTGCCGCTTCGTATCGAAATCGGTCCGAAGGACATCGAGGCAAATCAGGCAGTAATCGCAAGACGTGATACCAATGAGAAGATTACCGTATCCTTAGATGAGCTGGAAGCAAAGGTGGGCGAGCTTCTTGCTACCATGCAGAAGGAAATGCTGGAGCGCGCAAGAGTACATCGTGACGAGCACACCTACAGTGCAACCACCATGGAGGAGATGCTTGATGTGGCAGAGAACAAGTCAGGTTTCATCAAGGCTATGTGGTGCGGCGAGCTTGCCTGTGAAGAGGCGTTAAAGGAAAAGGCAGGTGTTACCTCCCGTTGTATGCCGTTTGCACAGGAAGAAATCGCAAAGACCTGTGTCTGCTGCGGCAAGCCGGCAAAGAGCCTGGTATACTGGGGTAAGGCATACTAAGAATGACTGCGGGGCTGACGCGTTTTGTAACGCGCAGTCCCGCTCTTATATTTTCTTTTGGAGTTCATATACCTTGCTTTTGCTATGTGTGGTGCATTCTAAAAGAAAATATAAGAGCCCGCCACGCCCGATGCCTGCGCGTTTCATGGCGCGCTCGGCCCCTTTTATCTTGACAAAACTGCCCTTTCATGCTACTATGATAAAGCGTTAGAAGGCAAAAGGTATGATAAAAGGTACATAGGGAGATAACGAGTTTACCGGGCGGAGCCCGAAGAAAAGGAGAGTTATTATGAAAAAGAGATTAGCAGCATTATTGACCGCAGTGCTTTGCCTGTCCGTATTTGCAGGTTGCGGCGGTGCAAAGGAAGACCTTGCGTATATCAAGGATAACGGCGAGATGGTAATGGGTATTACCTTGTTCGAGCCGATGAACTACAATGATGCAAACGGCAAGTTAACCGGTTTTGAGACCGAGTTTGCCGAGGCGGTTTGCGAGAAGCTCGGTGTAGAAGCGAAGTTCCAGGTTATCGACTGGAAGCAGAAGGAGAACGAGTTAAACGCTAAGGCTATCGACTGTATCTGGAACGGTCTTACCGTGACCGATGAGCGTAAGGAGAGTATGGCATTTTCTACCTCCTATGTGAGCAATTATCAGGTAGCGGTTATCCGTAAGGCAGACGCAGAGAAGTATGTAGACATTGCAAGTATGACCGGTGCAAATATGATTGCGGAGAACGGTTCCGCCGGTCAGACAACCATCGAGAACGATGCTACCTTGTCTCAGAACAAGTTTATTGCTGCTGCCGCTCAGAAGGATGCTCTTCTTGAGGTAAAGGCAGGCACCTCCGATATTGCGGTACTTGACTACATTATGGCAAGAACCTTGGTAAATGACGCTACCGACTACAGTGATTTGATGATTGTTGATGTTGAACTTGCTTCTGAGCCGGAGGAATATGCAATCGGTTTCCGTCTGGAGGATAAGGAGCTTGTTGCGGCTGTAAATAAGGCAATTGACGAACTTGCAGAAGAAGGTTTTATGGCAAAGCTTGCTGAGAAGTATGCAATCAGCGATGCGTTGTTACTGAAGTAAAAGATATACCAAAGGAGAAGGAAGCCATGTCATTCTATGACGTTACCAGGCAGCTTATGGATGGGTTTCTGGCAACCATGATGATATTCTTTGTGGTATTGCTTGGGGCGTTGCCGCTTGGTCTTGTAATTACCTTCGGTTCCATGTCGAAGATAAAGCCGCTTCGCTGGCTGACTCGGACCTTTGTCTGGATTATCCGGGGAACGCCGCTGATGTTACAGATTATTCTTGTGTTTTACGGTCCGGGATTGATTTTCGGTGCAAAGGCACTGCCGCGTATGACGGCGGTGCTGGTTGCCTTTATTGTCAATTATGCGGCCTATTTTTCGGAGATTTACCGCGGCGGAATCGAAAGTATTCCGAAAGGACAGTACGAAGCGGGACAGGTGCTCGGCATGACAAAGAGCCAGATTTTCTTTAAGGTGGTACTGTTTCAGGTAATCAAGCGGATTATGCCGTCTATGGGAAACGAGGTTATTACTTTGGTAAAGGACACGTCCCTGGCGCGTGTAATTGCGGTAACAGAGCTTGTAAAGGCGGCAGAGGATATTGTCGGTCTGAAGGGTATTATTTGGCCGATTTTCTACATCGGTGCATTTTACCTGTTAGTATCCGGTGCGCTGACGTTACTGTTTAACTGGATTGAAAAGAAGATGGATTATTATAAGGGATAGCATATGGCGGTATTGGAAGTAAAAAACATTCGAAAAAGCTTTGACGGCGAAGAGGTTTTAAAGGGCATTGACTTCTCTATGGAGAAGGGCGAAGTGCTGGCGATTATCGGTTCTTCCGGAAGCGGTAAGACCACACTCCTTCGTTGCCTGAATTTCCTGGTGACGCCGGATAAGGGACAGATTTTTGTAAATGACGACTGCATTTTCGGTGCAGAGGATATACATACGTTAAATGAGAAGCAGATTCGTGAAAGACGTCTTCATTTCGGTCTGGTATTCCAGTCCTTTAATCTGTTTCCGCAGTACAATGTATTGCGCAATGTGACGTTGGCGGAGGAGTTGCAGATAAAGGATGCGTATAAAGCGAAGAAGATGACGAAGGACGAGATGAGGGCGGCCCTTGCACAGGTAAACGCTCATGCGGCAGGGTTACTTTCCCAGGTAGGCCTTTTTGAAAAGAGAAATGCCTATCCGTGCGAGCTTTCCGGCGGACAGCAGCAGCGCGTGGCTATTGCAAGAGCCTTGGCGCTGAATCCTGACATTTTGTGCTTCGACGAGCCGACCAGTGCACTGGACCCGGCACTGACCGGAGAGGTACTTCGCGTTATCCGTGGTCTGAAATCTTCGGAGCGCACCATGATTGTGGTAACCCATGAGATGGAGTTTGCCCGTCGTGTGGCAGATAAGGTAATGTTTATGGCAGACGGTGTCATTGAGGAAATGGGTGAGCCGGAGCAGATATTTACCGACCCGAAGAGTGAAAAACTGCAGGCGTTTCTGGCAAACGCGGCAGAAGGCTTATAAAAATTACAGCCTGTGGGATTTTGATATAATCCTGCAGGCTTTCTGCGTTTGAGGCGGATCATGAATGCTTCGGTATAATCTGCCGATACAAAGGATAAGAAAGATCAGAGAAAAAAGGAGAAAGACTATGGGACAGGACAAAAAGAGCGCAATCATAAAGTTATCCCTGGCGATGTTGATATTCGGTTCCATCGGTGTGTTTCGCCGATATATTCCGTTGTCTTCCGCCTGGATGGCCTGTGTCCGTGGGGCAATCGGAACGGTGTTTTTGCTTGTTGTGGTAGCGACATCGAAAAAGCGTGTGGATCAGAAGGCAGTAAGGAGAAATCTCCTTCCGCTTTTGATTTCCGGGGCAGCCATCGGCATCAACTGGATTCTTCTGTTTGAGGCGTACCGCTATACGACGGTGGCAATTGCGACCTTGTGTTATTATATGGCACCGGTCATTGTGATTTTGCTGGCGCCGGTTTTACTGAAGGAAAAAATGACGGTAAAGAAATCGATTTGTGCGGCAGTGGCAGTACTCGGAATGTTGCTTGTATCCGGGATTTTTGACGGTGGGGCAACGGCAGGCGGGAGCGGTAAAGGAATTATTTTCGGTCTCGGTGCGGCATGCTTCTATGCCACAGCAATGTTAACCAACAAGTTTATAAAGGATATTTCGGCTTACGATAAAACCATTGTGCAGCTGGGAGTGGCAGCGGTAGTGGTGCTTCCGTATTCCCTTATTACCAGCGGAGTGCAGGAGTTTTCAACCCTTACCGTACCGCAGATGTTGCTTCTTCTGGCGGTGGGAATCGTACATACCGGTATCGCATACTGGCTGTATTTCGGCAGTATGGATAAACTTAGCGGTCAGACCATAGCGGTATACAGCTATATCGATCCGGCTTTTGCTGTGGTGCTTTCCGTGGCGGTATTAGGAGAAAATCCGGGCGTGCTCGGCATTATCGGAGCGGTGTTGATATTAGGCTCTACGCTGTTTAGTGAGTGGAACGGGAAAAAGAAATAACTGCAACGGGAAGATTGACAGCGGTAAGAATAGAAGTGTGTTAAGATGGTATAAATTTTTATAAAAAGAAATAGCCGGGTTGGATTTGCCGACGCAATATGCTACAATATATCTTGGAAAAGTAGAACGGAGGTGTTACATTGTTCCGAAACAGCAGAACAATTCTCTTTTCAAAGGTAAAGGAATCGCTTGCGTCGGTAGTGCCGATTGCGGCTATTGTTTTTATCCTTTGCTTTACCATTGTTCCGGTGCCGACGGATTTGCTCATGACGTTCGTATTCGGCGTGGCTATGGTTATTATTGGTATGGGTATGTTTACTCTGGGTGCGGACCTTTCCATGACGCCGGTAGGTGGACATATCGGTTCCGCGGTGACCAAGTCCAGAAAACTCTGGTTTATTGTGGTAATCAGTTTTTTAGTGGGCGGAATTGTGACGATTTCCGAGCCGGATTTACAGGTGCTGGCGGAGCAGGTACCGAATATTTCCAATCAGGTCATTGTGTTTTCCGTGGCCGGCGGTGTGGGCTTGTTTTTGGTGGTTGCTATGCTGCGTATTTTGTTTAAATGGAAGCTAAACTATTTATTGATATTCTTTTATGCGGTTGTGTTCGGACTGGCGATTTTTGTGCCGAAGTCTTTTCTTGCGGTGGCATTTGATTCCGGCGGAGTTACGACGGGACCGATGACGGTGCCGTTTATTATGGCACTTGGTGTGGGCGTTGCATCCATTCGAAGCGACAGTGAGGCGCAAAACGACAGTTTCGGTCTGGTTGCGCTTTGCTCGGTAGGACCGATTCTGGCGGTTATGCTCCTGGGACTGTTCTTTCGTGTAGAGGGCGGGAGCTATACACCGGTGGAGATTCCGTCTGTGGAGACTTCCAGAGACTTGTGGCATTTGTTTTCTCATGAGATTCCGGAATACATATTGGAGGTGGTAAAAGCACTGCTTCCGATTATGGTCTTTTTTGCATTGTTCCAGAGTTTTAGGTTAAAACTGAAGAAAGAGAATATATACCGTATTGCGGTGGGCTTTGTATATACGTTTATCGGATTGGTGCTGTTTTTATGCGGTGCGAATGTAGGCTTTATGACTGTGGGAAACTACATCGGCAGAGAACTGGGCGGACTTTCCTTTGGCTGGATTGTGGTGCCTCTGGGCGCATTAATCGGTTACTTTATTGTGACGGCGGAGCCGGCGGTGCATGTCCTGAACAAGCAGGTATACGAGATGACCTCCGGTGCGATTCCGGCAAAGGCACTCAGTACCAGTCTGTCCATTGGTGTGGCAGTTTCGGTAGGTCTTTCAATGCTTCGCATTGTGGCCGATATTCCGATTATGTACTTTTTGGTGCCGGGATATTTGATTGCAATTGTATTATCCTTCTTTGTACCGTCCATTTTTACGGCCATTGCATTTGACTCCGGTGGCGTGGCTTCCGGTCCGATGACAGCCACCTTTTTGCTTCCGATGTCCATCGGGGTATGTACCGGTGTGGGCGGAGACGTGGTAACGGGGGCGTTTGGCGTAGTGGCTATGGTAGCCATGACACCGCTCATTACCATTCAGATTCTCGGCTTGATGTACAAGATTAAGCTTCGCAAGGCGGAGACTGAAGTACAGACAGGAGATTTGGTTGAGCTTCCTGCAGATGCAGTAATTGAGACGGAAATTGACATTTTTGATAACACAATCTTTGAATTGGAGGATGGCGATGAGTAGATATAATATGGTGTTGATGATTCTGAATCGCAGCTATGAAAAAGATTATGTGGAGTTTTTGAAGCAGAACGGGATTGCGCATATGACGGAAATGCTGGGACACGGAACTGCCAGTAAGAGCATTCTGGATTATCTCGGCATTGAAAATAATGAGAAGATTATTATTCAGACGGTGGTGGCTGCCGGTAAGGTTGATAGCCTGTTCGGCGGTTTGGTAAGTCGGATGGGAATTAATTTGCCGGGTACCGGTGTGGCGATGTCCATTCCGATGGAGAGCATCGGCGGAACTTGGAGTATGAAGTATTTGACGGAAGGGCAGGAGACCCAGGCAGCGGAGGATGTAAAGATGAAAGATGCAAAATATTCTTTGATTACGGTAATTACGGAAAAGGGTTGCTCCGATATGGTTATGGATGCAGCCAGAGCGGTAGGTGCCAGAGGCGGTACGGTGGTACATGCCAAGGGTACCGGAAGAGAAGCGGATGCAAAGTTCTTTGGCGTGTCCATCAGTCCGGAGAAGGAAATGATTTATATAGCAACGAGAAAGACCGACCGACCGGAGATTATGCGCGCTATTATGGAAAAGGCAGGTCCGCAAACCGAAGCCAAGGCAGTGGTGTTTTCTCTGCCGGTAGAGGACATCGCCGGTCTTACCGCACTTATGGAGCCGGAGGCGTAGCTGGGTTCGGGATATTGTCGGGGGATATCGGTTTTGGCCGGAGTACTTTTTCGATTAGTTCCGACGACAGCCCTGTTGCTTGAACTAAGGCTCCGTCTATCGGATCGTATGTTACTCCTTTTTCCCTAAGTCCGGTTCCGAGTCTAAGAAGCAGGCCCGTTTTAGGGCGGAGCTTCCGTATTTCCCGCGGATTTCGTCTACGGCGGCGTTGAGCTTGGAAAGCTTTTCCCGCTTGCCGGTGTCAAAGAGGTCGTACTGGAAGGTGGCATCGTCGGTGACATGACCGGTGGAGACTCCGAGGAGGCGAATCGGGGAACCGTCCCACAGCTCATAAAAGAGCTTGCGGGCGGCAACATATATTTGTTCGGTTGTATTGTCCGGAGCGGTCAGTTGTCCCTGCCTGCTCCGGCTTTTTAATTCGGTATCCTTAATGGTAACGGAGACCAAGGAAATATAAGCATGATCCTTGCGGACACGGGCGCCTACTTTTTCACAAAGGGCAAGTAACACTCGTTCGGCGTCCGCACCGTTTGTCACATCTGCCGGAAGGGTGGTGGAGTTGCCGTAGCTTTTGGAAGCGGAAGGCTCGTCTGTTACCGGGGCGGTATCGATGCCGTTGGCGGCTTCGTGTAAGAAGATGCCCTGTTTTTTAAAGTGAGAGACGAGGATATTTTTGTCGGTGTGGGCCAAATCGCCGATGGTACGGATGCCGAGGGCACGCAGACGTTCTGCGGTGGAATGTCCCACATACAGCAAATCTCCTACGGACAGAGGCCAGAACTTTGTCGGTAGTTCCTCCGGAAACAGGGTATGTACCAAATCCGGCTTTTTAAAATCCGAGGCGGTCTTTGCCAACAGACGGTTGACGGAAATGCCGACATTGACCGTAAAGCCAAGCTCCTCCCGGATTTCATCTTTAATCTTATGAGCAAAGGCCACCAAGTCCCCGTACAGTCCTTCCGTGCCTGTCATGTCGCAGAAGGCTTCGTCGATACTGAACTGCTCTACCACAGGTGCATAACGACGCAACAGCTCCATAAAGGAACGAGACCGTCTCAAATACAGAGAATGGTCCGGTTTTGCGATGTAGAGGTTAGGGCACTTTTGCAGGGCTTTTACAATCGGTTCGCCGGTTACAATGCCGCACTGTTTTGCAAGAGTGGATTTTGCCAGAACGATACCGTGGCGTGCTTCTCTGTCGCCCCCGATAATGGCTGGGATGGTACGAATATCCAGAGTTTCGCCTAAATCGTGGAGACGGTGGTATGCCTCCCAGCTTAAGAACGCGGAGTTGACATCGATATGAAAAATAACCGGTTTAGCCATGGGAGGTCTCCTTTCGCAGAACTGATGTTTGCGTTCAGTATAACAGAAAATATGGAAATTCGCAAGGATAAAGCGTCCTTTTTCTGCACATACTTTCTCTAAAAGAAAACGGAGGAATTTTTATGGCAGTGGATTTTAAAACCAGCGAAACCAAAGACAATTTAATGCGCGCCTTTGCGGGCGAGAGCCAGGCAAGAAATCGCTATACCTTTGCGGCGGACCAGGCAAAACAGCAGAAGCTGCATGTAATCGAAGCGGTGTTTACTTTTACCGCAAATCAGGAGAAGGAGCATGCGGAGATTTTTTACAATCATCTGTCCGAGCTTGCGGGTGAAACGATTCATATCGACGGCGGATATCCGGTAGATATCACAAGCAGTATTACGGAACTCCTTCGTATGGCACAGCATAACGAGTATGAGGAGCATGACGATGTGTATCGTTCTTTTGCGGAAAAAGCAAAAGCGGAGGGATTTTTAAAGGTAGCATCTTCCTTTGAGCAGATTGCAAAGATTGAGAAGATTCACGGCAATCGTTTTGGGGCGCTTGCGGAGCTTCTGGAAAAGAACCAGCTCTTTATTTCCGATGTGAAGACCGGATGGTTCTGCCTTAATTGCGGCTATGTATTCGAAGGGACCCAGGTGCCGGAGCAGTGCCCGGTATGTTCTCATGACAAGGGGTATTTTGTGCGTATGGAGCTTGCACCGTATACCGGAAACTGTTGCATAGAGGGCGTGCTCGGTTAGATTCCGGCATCAGAAAAAATAAATAAAAATCTTTCAAAAAAGGGTTGTGTGCCCTTTTTTGTTTTGGTATAATTAATTTGTGAGTGAAAACGTAGTACCGTGTGATGGGGAGATCGCAAGGAAGTTAGAAATCATGTCGTGTCCGGCTTGATTTTTTTTTGAGATTTATTTACATTTTTTGGGATATGAACGGCTTGCAAAGAGCGTTTATATAAAACTAAATACTTTAGGAGGACGAGCAAATGAAACTTATTTACGATGTAGAAGACAAAATGAGCTTCGGCAAAATGGTTGTCTTCGCAATCCAGCAGCTCTTGGCGATTATGGCTGCGACACTTGTGGTTCCGATGATTATCGGACACGGTATGAAGTCTGAGGCGGCATTGTTCGGTGCAGGTGTCGGTACCTTAGTGTACATTGCTTTCACGAAAAAGAAGAGCCCGGTATTCCTCGGTTCTTCGTTCGTATTCCTTGGTTCCATGGGGGCTGCTTTTGCAGGCGGTGTATCCATGGCAGTGGGATATTTGGGATTGATTCTCGGCGCGATTTTTGCGGGACTTGTATATGTGGTAATTGCGATTGTTGTTAAGTTTGTAGGTGTTGATTGGGTAAATAAATTAATGCCGGCGGTTGTTATCGGACCGACGGTTGCGATTATCGGTCTTTCTCTTGCAGGAAATGCCATCGGTGATTTAAAGTCCGGCGAAGTGTTCTGGTGCTCGTCTTGTAATCAAGTTGTGGGAGACGCGTGTGCAGAATGTAGAGCATTACTTGGAAGCGATGCGGCAAAGGGCTTCCTTGAACAATATGCTTCCCCTCTTATAACGATTCTTTGTGGCTTAGTGACTTTGTTTGTAACAGTTCTTTGTTCCACCTACGGTAAGAAGACGTTGAAATTGATTCCGTTTATTATCGGTATTTTGGCAGGCTATGTGGTTGCTCTTGTGATGACCTTAATCGGTAATGCGGCAGATATTGACGCCTTAAAGGTAATGAGCTTCGACTCTTTAACTGCGCTCTTTAAGACCGCAGACGGTAGCTTCGGCATTACCCTTAAGACTTTTGTATCTGTGCCGGAATTTACGTTTGTGACTGCGCTGGGCGGATTTTCTGAGATTACCGGAGCGTATATCGGTATCGTTGCGGTAGCTTATGTGCCGGTAGCTTTTGTAGTATTCGCAGAGCACATTGCAGATCATAAGAATATTTCCTCTATTATTGAGCGTGACCTCTTAAAGGAGCCGGGTCTTTCCCGTACCCTTCTCGGCGACGGTGTAGGCTCCATGGCAGGTGCATTTTTCGGTGGTTGTCCGAATACCACTTACGGTGAGTCTGTAGGTTGTGTGGCAATTACGAGAAATGCTTCTATCGTAACAATTATTACGGCAGCATGCGGTGCAATCCTGATTTCCTTCTTAAGCCCGTTTGTAGCATTTGTAAATTCCATTCCGTCCTGTGTCATGGGCGGTGTATGTATGGCATTGTACGGATTCATCGCTGTCAGTGGTTTGAAGATGCTGCAGAAGGTGGATTTGGGACAGAATAAGAACCTGTTTACCGCATCTGTAATTTTGATTGCCGGTATCGGCGGACTTTCCGTATCCTTCGGAAAGGTAACCTTGACGACTGTTGCTTGTGCATTGATTCTCGGTATTATCGTGAATGTGATGCTTTCCAAGGCGAAGGATGAGGAG
>SVEN01000008.1 GCA_015057365.1 Lachnospiraceae bacterium
TCGGTACCGATTTTGGAACCGCATACTTCACTTGTAGAACAGCCTACAACAAGGATTTGACCTTTCTTTAATCCGGCTGCTTCGATTAATTCGCGAGCGGCAGCCATACATTGTTCTTTTATTTCAGACATAATCATACCTCTTTTCAAAGGATAGGACAATTCAACGAAAGTATTTGTCCCATCGGATTTCTTTTACGTTTCAAGGATAATTCCTTTTTGTAAAAGTGTCAAGTTTTATTTGATTATTTTGGATAGAATTAGTATAATCTATTTAGTAGTGAAACATAGTAACAAGGAAGAAAGAGGTAGAGGAATATGATGAATCAGAACGCATTATTTCAAATCGGTTACGGATTGTATCTGGTGGCGGCAAATGAGAATGGAAAGGACAATGCCTGTATCGTAAATACGGTAATGCAGGTGACTCAGAATCCGATTCGGTTGCTTGTCAGCGTCAGCAATCAGAATTTAACCCATGATATGATAAAGAATACCGGAAAATTGACGGTTTCTGTGCTGACGGAGAAGACTCCGTTTTCCGTGTACAGCCATTTCGGTTATCAGAGCGGCAAAAAGGTAGATAAGTTTGAAGATTTTGAGGATGTGACCCGCTGTGCCAACGGATGCTACCGCCTGAACCGCAACAGCAGCGCATATTTCTGCGGAACGGTGAGCGAGAGTTTTGCACTGGATACCCATACCCTGTTTTTGGTAGAGGTGACGGATGCGGATATTGTAAGCACCCAGACACCGGTGACCTATGATTTTTATCAGAAGTACGTAAAACAGCCGTACAAGCCGGTGGCGAAGAAGAGCGGAGTTGAAAAAACAAATGCAAACGATACCAATGGGGCAGGAAAAGAAGGAAGTGATGCAACAACCAATTCCTACGTTTGCAAAATTTGCGGTTATGTTTATGAGGGAGAGTTTTTACCGGAGGATTATATTTGCCCGATTTGTAAGCATGGAGCGGCAGATTTTGAGCAGATATAATAGTTTCGACAGCTATAATAATATCCATCAGACGGAGTACAGCAGTTATGTAACTCCGTCTTTTTTATATTATTGTGTATTTTGCTCGTGAAAGTACTTGACATAAGTTGCTCTAATGTGTTAGACTAAAATTACTCTAATGAATTAGAGCATATACACAAACAAGGATAAAGGAGGAAATTATATGGATACACCGAAGATATTTGAAAGTGAATATCGATTTTGTTTGATTTTATGGGAGCATGAACCTGTGAAAAGTAAAGAGCTGGTAAAGCTTTGTGAAGAGCAGCTTGGCTGGAAATCCACCACCACCTATACGGTCATCAAACGCTTGTCGGAACGGGGCGTAGTAAAGAATGAAAATACGATTGTGACCTCGTTGGTGTCAAAGGAAGAAGCCCAGGCGGCGGAAATTGACGAACTGGTGGACCGTACCTTTGAGGGTTCCCTACCGGCGTTTATTGCGGCGTTTACGAAGCATCAAAAGCTTTCGGATAAGGAACTGGATGAGGTACAGAGAATGATTGACCGCTATCGAAAGGGGGAGTAGTATGACCGCACTTTTTTTAGAACTGATAAATCGAAGTATTTCGGTTACATGGCTGCTTTTGGCGGTATTTTTGCTCCGTTTTATATTAAAGAAGATGCCGAAGAGAATCAACGGAGTGCTTTGGCTCTTGGTGGCTGTGCGGCTGCTGTGTCCGTTTTCTGTGGAGAGTATATTCAGTCTGATTCCCAGTGCGGAAACGGTACCGGCGGATATCATGACAATGGCGGAACCTCAGATTCACAGCGGCGTTTCCTCTCTGAATTATCATGTGAATCCGGTGATTGAAGAGACCTTTGCTCCTACGACGGGAGCAAGCGTCAATCCGCTACAGATTTGGATTCCGGTGCTGGCGGTAGTATGGTGTGTAGGATTGTTTGCCATGCTGTTGTATGCGATACTGGGAGGCATTCGCCTGATGCAAAAGGTAAAGACAGCGGTTTGTCTTTCAGGGAATGTGTATCAGAGTGAATTTGTGACCTCACCCTTTGTGTTCGGATTTGTAAAACCGAAGGTGTATTTGCCGTATTCCTTAACAGGACAGGAACTTTCCTACGTGATTGCCCACGAACAGAGCCATATTCGCAGAAAGGACCACGTATGGAAGATGATGGGCTTTTGTGTACTGGCATTGTATTGGTATCATCCGCTGTTGTGGGTGGCGTACCTATTGTTTTGCAGAGATATGGAGCTTGCCTGCGATGAAAGAGTGATTAAAGACCTGGGAAGAGAGGAACGGGCAGACTATACCCAGACCTTGCTTTCCTGTAGTACAAAGCAGAGAGGACTTGCGGTTTGCCCGCTGGCCTTCGGTGAGGTCGGTGTAAAAGAGCGGGTAAAGCATGCGTTAAATTACAAGAAACCTGCCTTTTGGCTGATTTTACTTGCGGTACTTGCGTGTATCGTGGTGGCGGTATGCTTCCTGACCAACCCGAAATCCGCAAAGAACCCGCTTAAGGTGCCGGAGCTCAATATGATTGCTTTGGAGGAACTGCCGGCGGATTACAGCCTGGAGCAGGCAAAGAAAGACGGATGCGTGGTAATGGAGGATGGAGATGTATCCTGCGGGCAGGAAACTTGGGAGGAGTTTTATAAGACGACTAAAAAAGGAAAGGCTGCCGCAGTACGCGTGGTACATTATTATACCTTGGGTGACCCGGAGCGGTATGCTCCGGAGTTATATGAACAGAGAAAGAAGGAATATCCTAAAATGTTTGTGATGGACCTTACCTATGACGGGGTAACCTACAGGACGTACCATTTTGAAGAGGGAAAAGAAAATGTATATGAATATCCGTATTTGATGCGGTACGAGTGGACACCGGACAGCTCGAATGCCACCTTTGACTATGAGATTTTGTATGTGGCAACGGATGATAATCAGGTGACCTGGGACGATATTTACAGAGGAATGTTAAGCTCTTATAGTCACACTTATGTTCCAAGGCATGAAACCGTATACACCGATTATATCTATACCGATACTACTCCGACCGTAGCACCGTCCTCAGAACAGAGAGGAAACGGACCAACGTTGCCGGAACCGACGGTAGCGCCATCCTCGGAGCAGAGGGGAAAGGGACCGATATTGCCGGAGCAGACAAAAAATTAGCTTCTATTATTGACAAATAAACCGTGGAATCTTATAATGGACAATAGCTATGTGCGCACACACGACAAAAGCGCACGAAAGGAGATAAAACAGTGAAGAAGCACGGTTTGAATGATTTAAGAAGAATGTATTTGGAGTTTTTTGAAAGCAAGGATCACCTTCGTTTGAAGAGCTTTTCCTTGATTCCGCATAACGATAAGAGTTTGTTGTTAATCAATTCCGGTATGGCACCGATGAAGCCTTACTTTACCGGACAGGAGATTCCGCCGAGAAACCGCGTAACCACCTGCCAGAAATGTATCCGTACCGGTGATATCGAAAATGTAGGTAAGACCGCAAGACATCTTACTTTCTTTGAGATGCTCGGTAACTTTTCCTTCGGTGATTACTTTAAGACCGAGGCTATTAAGTGGTCCTGGGAGTTTTTGACCGAGCACGTAGGTATGGAGCCGGAGCGTTTGTATCCGTCCATTTACTGCGAAGATGAAGAGGCATTCCGTATCTGGACCGAGGAGGTTGGTGTACCGGCAGAGCGTATTACCCGTTTCTATCGTGACGAGAACGGTGACTGTGACAACTTCTGGGAGCATGGTGCAGGTCCGTGCGGTCCGTGTTCCGAGATTTATTATGACCGTGGGGAAAAGTACGGCTGCGGCAGCCCGGATTGTAAGGTAGGCTGTGAGTGTGACCGCTTCATGGAGGTTTGGAACAACGTATTTACCCAGTTTGAGAGCGACGGAAACCATCATTACACCGAGTTGACCCAGAAGAATATCGATACAGGTATGGGATTAGAGCGTCTTGCGGTAGTAGTTCAGGATGTGGATTCCGTATTTGATGTAGATACCATGAAGGCAATCCGCGACAAGGTTTGTGAAATCGCAAATGTAACTTATATGACCGATAAGAAGAAGGACGAGTCCATTCGTCTTATCACCGACCATATTCGTTCCGTTACCTTTATGACCTCCGACGGTATTATACCGTCCAACGAGGGTCGCGGTTACGTGCTTCGTAGACTTCTTCGTCGTGCGGCACGTCACGGAAGACTCCTCGGCATTCAGGGATTGTTCCTTGCAAAGCTTTGCGAGACTGTTATCGCAGAGTCCAAGGATGGTTATCCGGAGTTAGAAGAAAAGAGAGAGTACATCTTAAAGATTTTGACCTTAGAGGAAGAAAAGTTTAACAAGACCATTGACCAGGGACTTTCCATTTTAGCTGAAATGGAAGAAGCTGCGGCTAAGACCAAGGTGCTTTCCGGCGAGGATGCGTTTAAGCTTTACGATACCTACGGTTTTCCGATTGACTTAACCGAGGAAATCCTTGCGGAGAAGGGCTTTACCGTTGATATGGACGGCTTTAAGAAGGCAATGGAGGTACAGAAGGAGACCGCTAGAAATGCACGTGCGGTAACCAACTACATGGGTGCGGATGCGACGGTTTACGATGAAATCGATGCGGCTGTGACCAGTACTTTTATAGGATATGACAAGACCAGTACAGCTTCCAAGATTACCGTGCTCACCACCGAGACCGAAATCGTAAAGGAAGTAGTGGCAGGCCAGAATGCAACCGTAATCGTGGACGAGACTCCGTTCTATGCAACCATGGGTGGTCAGATCGCGGATTTGGGACAGATTACCAAGGACGGTGCGGTATTTACCGTAACCGATACCATTAAGCTTAAGGGCGGCAAAATCGGCCATGTAGGCGTGGTAGAGAGCGGTATGTTTGCCGTTGGCGATACCGTTACCCTTACCATTGATTCCGTAAGAAGAAATGCCATCGGTAAGAACCACAGTGCAACCCATCTGTTACAGGAGGCACTGCGTCAGGTATTAGGCTCTCACGTAGAGCAGGCAGGTTCCCTCGTTACTCCGGACCGCTTACGTTTTGACTTTACTCATTTCTCCGCTATGACGAAGGAAGAGATTGCAAAGGTTGAAGCTATCGTAAACGAGCAGATTTCCGCAAATCTTACCATTGAGATGAAGGAAATGACTATCGACGAGGCAAGAAAGACCGGCGCAAAGGCTCTTTTCGGTGAAAAGTACGGCGATGTGGTACGTGTCGTATCCATGGGCGAGTTCTCCAAGGAGTTCTGTGGCGGTACTCACGTAGGCAACACAGGCGTGATTTCCGTATTTAAGATTTTATCCGAGTCCGGTATTGCGGCAGGCGTAAGACGTATCGAAGCAATTACCGCAGACGGCGTATTTGCATATTACAAGACCGTTGAAGAAGAGTTAATGGCGGCTGCAAAGGCAGCAAAGACCGAGCCGGCTTCCCTTCTTAAGAAGATTGAGGCTATGCAGGAGGAGTTAAAGGCTGCTCATTCCGAGAACGAGAAGCTTAAGGCAAAGATTGCAAACGCTTCCCTTGGCGATGTGATGAACAACGTACAGGAAATTAACGGCGTAAAGGTTCTTTGTGCAAAGGTGCCGGAGATGGATATGAACGGCATCCGTAACTTGGGCGACAGCTTAAAGGAGAAGCTGGGTGAGGGCGTACTCTTATTGGCTTCCGCATTTGACGGTAAGGTAAACCTTATCGCTATGGCAACCGACGGTGCAATGGCAAAGGGTGCTCACGCAGGCAACCTCATTAAGGAAGTTGCGGCATGCGTCGGCGGTGGCGGCGGCGGTCGTCCGAACATGGCACAGGCAGGCGGTAAGAATCCGGCCGGTATCGATGACGCGATTGCAAAGGCGGCTGAGGTGCTGAAGGGACAGATTAGGTAAAAGAGTAAAGAGAAGTGTAATACAAATAATCAGAAACCGTAATGTAGAATAACTGCGTTACGGTTTCTTTTTATGCTTAACAATCATGTTAATATGATTGTATGATATAAATATAATAAAATCATTGACATGTGTAGTTGTTTGTGATATTCTGAAAGCAAGAGATGCTGATAAAAGCTGATAGAAGCGGTAGCTTTGCTTATGCTAAATATATAAAGGAGGCGTATTACATGGAGATTCCGGCATTAACAGGGAATGAATTGGAGATTATGGAGCTGTTGTGGAGGGAGGAGCGTCCTTTGTCCCGTTCGGAGATTATCGAACTGACACCGGAGCGTTCCTGGAGTGAGCGTTCCATACATATTTTGTTAAACAGTTTGCTTGAGAAACAAGCAATTGAGGTGGGCGGCTTTGTGCGAACCAATAAAAATTACGGACGGACTTTTGTTCCGCTTATTGCCAGAGAGGATTACATCGTATCTGCGGTGAATCAGATGAAACAGAGTCTTAGCGGAACGTCGAAGAAATCCCCGGTTACCGCTATTTTTGCGGCGTTGGTACAGGATAAGGACATTGACGATACGGAACTGGATGAATTGGAACGGATGATAGCCGAGAGGAGGAACCGGAACAAAGGATGAGTGCGACCGTATTTTCGTTTGCTATGGCAATTTTGTGGTGCGATATCTTTGCGATTGTAATATATGTGCTGTTAAAAAGAAAAAGCTTTATTGAAACTTTGAGCGTTTGGCCGTTGGTGGTTTTGATTTTAATGAGCCTGCTTCGTTTGCTTGGGATTGTAGAGTTCCCGTTTGTCCGAATTTTACGTTCGGAGAAGTTGCTTACTACAGTGGTGCGTTTCTTTGAAAAACAGCCGTTTCAAGGTGTTTTAAGCAATATGCAGGTTCGTGTAATCGATTTGTTTTATTTGATTTGGGTTGTGGGGAGTGTAGTTCTGTTTTGCGTGTTTCTGGCAAAGGAACTACGGTTTCGGAAAGAAATGAAAAAGGGTGCAGAGGAACCGGCGGAAGATTTGGCAGCTCTTTGCAAGAAAGTGACCGGGGGAAAGCCCATCGGTCCTCGTATTTTATTGACACCGGCTACAAAGATTCCGATGATTGCAGGGGTGTTCCGTCCTGTGGTGTATCTGCCTACAGAGGAATACTCGGAACAGGAAATCACTTATATTTTACAGCATGAATGGACCCATTATAAGCAAAAAGATGTCTGGATCAAGCTTTTGGTCAAGCTGCTGTGTATTGTGTACTGGTGGAACCCGGTGCTTTATCTGCTTCGGTACAGTATTGATTTTGTACTGGAGGTAAAAAGCGATTTACAAGTAACGGGAACACTTACGGAAAGCGAAAAGCTGGACTATCTGGATACCATACTGCATGTGGTTAGAAACCGGAACGGCAAAAAGGGACCGGTGGCACCGACCGGGATGGCGCTCGTATCCGAAGGAAAGGAATCCGTATTAAAGAAACGCTTCCGGTATGTGTTGGAATACAAGGGAATCGGACCGCTGCAACGGTTTGGTTCTTTGGTGTTATCGGTGTTTATGGTGATTAGTTTTATCGGTTCTTATTTTGTGGTACTTCAGCCATATGCGGGAGAGCCGACAGGAGCAGAAACGAATGCTTTTTATGACATTGACCGGGACAATGCGTATTTAAAGGAACTCCCGGAGGGTGGATATGCCCTTTACGTGGAGGATGCTTATGTATGTGATGTGAAGGATTGTAGAGAGGCGCCGTTTTCGGAGCTTACGGTGTTAGGAAGGGAGGAAGAAAAGGATGAAGACTAAGGTAATAAAGGGGCTTATAATCGGTCTGATTGTTGCGGGAATCGGAGTGACCGCTGTGTGCCTGATTCGTGCGAAGCACACCGCAGAAGCAAAGCAGGAAGGAATTTTACTTTGTAAGGAGGAGACAAAGTGGTATTACCGGACGGAAAACGGTGTACTGCAAAGACGTCAGTGGTCGTTGACCTACGGCAGATGGATGTCGGAGTGGACAGATGTTGCGGGAACGGAGATTCCGGGGAACGAAATAATCGATAGACCATCTGACGAAACGGATAAGATTCCGGAAAAGAAGGAAGGCTTACTGGCAAAATCGGATAATGAAATTCGTAATGCAGCGTACGCATCCTTAGGATTGAATCCTGCGGAGTGGTTTGGAAAATATTTAAAGAAAACCTCCGAGGAAGCGGTGCTGTTGCTTTATCCGCCGAAGGCACAGATAACGCAGACGGATTGTTATGCGGATATTGTGCTGAGCACTAAGAACTACATCTGTTTGGTGTCCGTAAGACAGGAAGGAGAGGAACTTTCCTTTGTCGCTGTCAAGGAGTATGGGGTATCTCAGGTCGGGATCTATGAAATGGGAAAGGATACCTATTTCGGTATCGTATATTCGGATACTTCAGATTTTTACGGCATAGAAGCCTATGGTATGACATGGTACCGTTTGGATGGGGCAGGAAAATGTCAGCGCGTATGTACTGCTGCAGAAACGAGCGGTCTGTATGATTACTGGAAAGATAAAAAGCCGGTTATTTCAACCGATGGAACGATTACGCTTTATAGCGGAAACGGAGAAGCAACGACGGTAAGCGCGACCGTATTTTTAAGCGGAACCGTGTCTTACAATGCAGAATATGGCGTATCGGGACCGGAACTGATTCGAAAAGTAATACAGGAGGACGAAAAACGTGAGGACCTTTATTTTAGGGTGGAATATGAGGGGGCAGAGGTCACCCATTACATTACAAATGAAGATAGGGTATATTTTATAATACAAAAGTATAGTTCAAGTCATGCAGCCGGCTTTCGGTCAATAGCAATCGGAACAATGGATTTGGATGGAAATATTCTGTATTGTGATGTATTTAGTGCGGACCGTTCAGAAGCCATTTATCTTCAGACTGTAGAAGAAAACTACGGACAATACGGTGCGGACTACTTAGTTCTTTCCACGGAAACGGAGTATCAGGGACTGGTATCTTCGGAAAAGCAGGTATTCCGTACGGACGAAACGGGATTTGTTCGAACCTGGATGACAAAAGAAAACGGACAGGAATATGTCATCGATTATGATGCGGAGCGGATTCCGATTGATGAAACCTACTTTTCCGGAGAGTTGTTCCGGGAATATATAAAGCGTGAAATCGATACAAACGGTGACGGATTACTTACAAAGAATGAGAGAGAACAGGTAAGGTCGATTAATTTTGATTCGGGACGATATCGGTCAATTCTGAAGGGACAATATACGGAAAAGAAAGCGGCTTTAGACGGACTGAATTGGTTTCCGAATCTGGAAAGGCTGGAGCTCATGTCCGAAGCGGAGGTGTATCTGTATCAGCATCCGAGCATAACCGTTGTGAATTGGAATGAAAGCGGTTCTTCCCTTGTATTTGCGGAGGACTGTGATAAGCTGGACACTATAGCCGTTCATATGAGCTCTGGTGGTGCGGTATATGTAAAGAACTGTAAAATTTTGAAGTGGATTTCGGATAGTGACGGATCTTTGGGTACGGTATATATGTCCGAAACACCGAATTGTTTTATTCTTGACGATGAAACACTTTTACCGCCGAAAATGCCGGAGTCGAGAGTTACAGAAGCGGATCCGGAAGTAGAGCGGATTTCGATTTCGGAAGAGTATTTTTCGGGACAATATTTCCGCGGATATATCAGAGAAACTATTGATACGGATGGAGATGGTTTTCTTTCCAAGCAGGAACGAGAACAGGTGACAGGGATTTGTTTTGTTGACTTCTATTATGAAAACGATGCTCTTTCAGAGGATATCAATGTCGTGGACGGCTTGAATTGGTTTCCGAACATAGAAACAATTGAACATGAGGGTGGCCGGATTTATGAGATTATTCTGGACAATCATCCGGAGGTAAAGTATGTAGGAAGCTCGGAGGCATGGAGAGGGTCGCATTATTTTATCAACGGTTGTGAAAAGCTGGAGGGAATCTGGTTTGACACAAACGGCTGGATGAAATTGTATGTAAACGATTGTAAAAACTTAGCATCCATATCCGGGAAAGAGTTTGCTTTTTCGGGCCTATACGTATCGGGTTGTCCTGAGGTAAGATTCTATATGAGCGATACCATCGGCTTCCCTGAGGACTGGTATATTGACGATGATGTGCAACTGGTGTGGGCAGGAGGAGAATGGGATACTGGACCCTTCGATTATTTGGAAGGGGATGAGCTCTCATTTACGGGTGACGGTCATCCGTACCTGAATCATGGGGTTTTGTCGGACGGAATCCAAGGGCTTCACTGGTTGGGAACAAACCGGGAGGCAGAGTTGATTTCCGAACATGTAAACAAAATTCTTACCGTGCAGAATAACGCTGTTCCGAAAGAGCTTTTGAAGGAGGGGAAGGTGACGACAGAAATCGATGTAATTATGTTTTCTCCAAAGAAACCGTCCGTTTATTCCGCAAGAAGCTCGGAAAAGGATTCTGCTTTGTATTGGGAGTTTTTGGCGAAGAACTATTTTATAGCGGAAAGCGATGGAACGGTGGTGGCATATGATTCTTGGGAGGAATTGATTGCCGCAGCAGAGGAAATAGAAGGATTGCAGGATATTTCCGGGCTGTTTGATGCGGAATAAGTCGAGGATTGTTACCTGTCGGTCAAAAGTTTTCAAAAAAATTCCAACAATTTTAAATTTCTTATTGACGAATGGAATTTTTATGATATAATCTATGTAGTGCTATTATAAAATACCCAAACAGTTGTATATAGGCACAATACACAACTGGAGGGAGGTTAGGTGAGAAGATGTCGAATGTTATCGTAAAAGAGAATGAATCCCTCGACAGCGCTCTCCGCAGATTCAAGAGAAACTGCGCAAAGGCTGGCATTCAGCAGGAGATTCGCAAGAGAGAGCATTACGAGAAGCCGAGCGTAAGACGTAAGAAGAAGTCTGAAGCTGCTCGTAAGCGCAAGTATAAATAATGTGCGAAAAAGCCCCTTAATCTTCGGATTAAGGGGTATTTTACGTTTTGACTTGCAATATACTGGAAAGTAAGGGAATGTTTACGGAGGCGGCATGGCGAAGTACAAGGTACGGAAACGCAAAAAGTCCGAAGGAAAGAGAGACCTTTATTTGCAGGTAAAACGTGCGGAAAAGAAAGAGAAAAAAGAATATGCCTCTTTTTTTGAACGGCTGACGGATGCGGTATCGTTGACCGGAGATGTGGCAGGAGAGATGATGGTGTATCTGGCCGGCAGACATTGTATGATTGTGCGGAATTTCACCTCCGTGACGGAATATACCGATTGCTGGATTCGGTTAAAAACAAAAAAATATGAGCTGTGTGTGGAAGGGAATTGTCTTCGCCTTCAGTATTTCTTACCGGAAGAGCTTCGGATTATCGGAACAATTACCGGAGCATTTTATCGGGAAAGTAAAGGATAAGGAGGAGGACAGATGAAGCGTTTGTTTGATTTTTTTACCGGAACGGTGTTTGTGGAGCTTTGCGGGACCTCGCCGGAACGCTTTTTCAATGTATGCCGCAGCAGAAAGATTCCACTGTATGAGGTAAGTACCAGGGTGACCGACAAAGGCACGGTTTATGTGGCGAAATTAAAGCTACGGGACTATTTCCGGGTACGAAGTGTAGCGAAAAAAGCTCATTGCATTCCTTATGTGCGAAAGAGACTGGGATTGCCGTTTTTTATAAAGAAATATCGAAACCGCATTGCGTTTTTTGCAGGCGGTATTTATTGTTTCTGGCTTATCTGGCTGTTGTCACGATTTGTATGGGATATTTCCGTAACAGGCGGTTTTGTCCATACGGAGGAAGAGTTGCTTTCTTATTTACGGGAAACAGGTGTGGCCTGCGGGATGCGGTGTGAGGAGATAAACTGTACGGAAATTGAGCGTAGACTTCGCATCGATTATCCGGACATCGGCTGGGTGTCGGCGGAACTGCGGGGAACCAAGCTTTTCTTACGTGTAGCGGAAACGGATATGCCGATGTTACAGGAGGAAAACAATACGCCGGTGCATCTGGTGGCCACAGCGGACGGCATGGTGGAGCGTCTTGTATGCCGCAGAGGAACGCCTCTTGTGAAAGAGGGAGATGTAGTGAAGAAGGGCGATATTTTAGTCAGCGGAATTATTTCCGTTATCGGGGATAATGACGTTGAAGTGAACCGATATCCGGTGGCTGCGGATGCGGATATTACGCTAAAAACCGTGAAACAGTATGCTCATAGTTTTCCGCGAAAGACCGAGGAAAAACATTTTACCGGAGAGACAAAAAACGGTTTCGAATTTTCTTACGGAAATAAAAAAATATTTTCGCATATGCCTAGTCATTCTTATACAAATTATGCTATAATAACAGAGGATGCGGTGTTGTCGTTGCATGAGCATTTTCCGTTGCCGTTCCGTGTACAAAAACGCACGGTTTCCGAGTATGTTCCAGAGGTTCGGGATTATACAAAGGAGGAGGCGGAATGCGTGGCAAAACAGGCATTGGACCGTTATTTGGCGTATCTTGCCAACAACAATACTACGGTGTTGTCGGCCAAGACCGAGACTGTAGTAGGGGCGGATACGGTAAAGACGGAGGGTAAATTACTCCTGTTAGCGGAGGCCTGGGAACAGGTGGCGGTACAGGAAGATGAGTGGAGGCTAGGAAACGCAGATGAGTATAGTAGAGACAATGATGAACCTACCGGTGGAGCATAGCAGAAATATTTTCGGGCAGTTTGACGCGTATGCCAAGTTGATCGAGAAGAATCTTGGCGTGACACTGATTGTTCGTGACGATAAGTTAAAGATTTTAGGTACGGCAGAAGCAGCGGAACAGGCAAAGCGTGTCATTGACCAGCTTTGTTTGTTATCCGAGCGCGGAAATGCCATTACGGAGCAGAATGTATCTTATGCGCTTTCCCTGCTTCCGAAGGCTCAGGAGGCTGCGGTGACGGAGATTGATAAGGATACCATTTGTCATACCATTCAGGGTAAGCCGATTAAGCCGAAGACTCTCGGCCAGAAGCAGTACGTGGATATGATCCGTAAGAAGATGATTGTGTTCGGTGTAGGACCTGCCGGTACCGGTAAGACCTATCTTGCCATGGCTATGGGCATTACCGCCTTTAAAAACGACGAGGTAAGCCGTATTATTCTGACCCGTCCGGCTATTGAGGCAGGAGAAAAGCTTGGTTTTCTTCCGGGTGACTTACAGAGCAAGGTAGACCCATATTTGCGTCCGCTTTACGACGCATTGTATCAGATAATGGGCGCCGACAGCTTTACAAAGAATATGGAAAAGGGCCTCATTGAAGTGGCTCCTTTAGCCTATATGCGAGGCAGAACCTTAGACAATGCCTTTATCATTCTGGATGAGGCACAGAACACGACGCCTGCACAGATGAAGATGTTTTTGACCCGTATCGGATTCGGTTCCAAGGTAATTATTACCGGCGATCTGTCCCAGAAGGATTTGCCGAACGGGGCAACTTCCGGCCTGGATGTGGCGCTTCGCGTATTAAATAAGATTGACGATATCGGCATTTGCGAACTGACGAGTCAGGACGTGGTGCGTCATCCGTTGGTACAGAAGATTGTGCATGCTTACGATGAGTATGAGCAGAAGACAATCAAGAAACCAGCCCCAAAGAAGGAATCCGGAGATGCGGTGAAGAAACCGGCAACCGATGCAGGAAACGGAAAGTCGTTTGCGGAGGGAATTAAAAAGCCGGCAGAGTTTACGAAAAAAACGGTTACCTTTGAGAGAAAGTCCGGTAATGCAGGAAAAGTTGCAATGAAGAAGAAGGGGGAGCGCTTCTTTGCGCGGAAGTAGTATGAGTACAGGAAATAAAGGCAATAATCCCGGAAGAACAGTGCTCTTTAGCCTGTTAATGGGAGTTTTGATGATAGGAAGTGCGGTTTTAGTACCGTTTTTGCAGGTAGGAGGACAAGCGATACGTCCTGTTTATCTTGTATTGGCGGCAGTGTTGACAGTAGGAGCGGTTGTATTCGGAGTACTGTTTGAGCCGAAAACGACGGAAGGCTTTCGATTCTGGTTGATACCTCTTGCCTATCTTATTTCGGTGGCATTTTTGTTGCTGTTCGATAAGTCGTTTACCTTTCCGTTCTGGACCTTTGGCGGAATGTTGATTTTATGTGCGCTGAAACTTCGTTTCGGTATGTTTTTGAATATCTTTTTGTTATACATTATCGGCAGCATGCAGCCTGTTTTTGTATCTGAGGTGTTAATTGTTCAGGTGCTTTGCCTGATTTTATTCGGTTTTGTTATGCCGAATGCCAAGGTTTGGAAGGATGCATTCAATATTCTGATATCCGTGGCGGCATTGCTTGTCTGTGTCAGAGTCATTTGTTATATGACCATGGACAAATCGACATTAACCAATGATATCTTTTGTGTGGCAGTTGTGTATGCCATTGTGATTTGTGCGGTTCTTCTCCTTTCCAAGGGATTGCAAGAGACGATTTTACTGCAAGAGCAAAACGAAAACTTTGAGTTTTTAGAGGAACTGGCGGCAGGTGCCGAAGAACAGGATGCCAATGTTTCGGAGTATATTGCGATGACGGAAGGGAGCGAGGAAGCCCATGCGGATTTCGTATCGCGACCGGGAGCATCCGGGGAGGAGTTGCCGAATCTTGCGGTTTATTTAGACAAACGAGTGAGAGATGCGGCATTAAACGAACGTTTGTCGGAGCTTTGTAATGAGACAGCACCGCTTTTGGAACGTTTTTCCCAAAAGTTTCCTCAGGCCTTTTTACATGTGCGTCGCGTAGCATTGTTTGCCGCAGAGGTAGCGGAACGTATGCAGGATGTAGACGTAGCATTGGTGAAATGCGGCGGATATTATCACGAGATCGGTCGCCTGTACGGAGAAAAATCCCTGGCTAATACCTTGGCTGTGGCAACGGATGAGAACTTCCCGGCAGATTTGCGGGATGTACTGCGGGAGCATACGGTGGACGGAGACAAGCCGACATCAAAAGAAGCCGCATTACTTCTTCTGACGGATAATATTTGCGGAATGTGCGAACATTTAAAGAAGACACAGAAGGGTAAAATCGTAATTGTAAAGGTTATCGAAAAAGCGATTAATCTTCGTCTGACAAAAGGAGATTTCAACCGGAGCGGACTGACTGCCGGAGATTTGACGGTGATTCGAAACACTATGGCAGAGGTCATAAAGGAGGATATGTTTTGACAATAACGATTGAAGAAGAAACCAAGATACTGTTTTCCTTTGATTATAAAGAGCTTACGGAGCGTGTTATTAACGGAGCTCTGGATTTTATTGACTGCCCTTATGAGGCGGAAGTAAACGTATTGTTTACGGATAACGAATCGATTCGGGAAATTAACAGAGAAAATCGTGATATTGATGCACCGACGGATGTGTTATCTTTTCCAATCGGTGAGTACCCGGTGCCGGGTGTGTTTGATACGCTGGAGGAAGAGCAACCGGAGGTATTTCATCCGGAAACCGGTGAGCTGATGTTGGGTGATATTGTGATTTCCGTAGAGCGCGTCCTGTCCCAGGCGGAAGAGTTCGGACATTCTACGGAACGGGAACTGGGCTTTTTACTTGCTCACAGTATTCTTCATTTGTGCGGGTATGACCATATGGAGGAAGAGGAACGGGTGATTATGGAGGAAAAGCAGCGTCAGATTATGGATGCGCTTCAAATTTATCGATAAACGGAGTTTATATTATGGCAGACAGAGAAAAACAGGCAAGCTTTATTTCACAGGGAATTATACTGGCGGCAGCCTCGGTCATTGTCCGGCTGATCGGACTGATTTACCGGATTCCGCTGGCGAACACCATCGGGAATGACGGTCTCGGTGCGTATTCCAATGCCTTTGAAGTATATAATATCGCACTTTTATTATCCACCTACAGTATTCCTACAGCAATTTCCAAACTGATTTCGGAGCGAGAGGACAAAAAAGAATACGGAAATTCTTACCATCTGTTGCAGGTTGGTATGGTGTTTGCCGCGGTTCTCGGTTTTCTGGCGTCGCTTTTATTGTTTTTAGGGGCTGATTTTATTGCGGAGCATGTGTTTAAGGAAGCCGACTTAAGTACCGCGATTCCGTTAAAGGTACTTGCACCGACCATTTTTGTGTTTTCGATTATGGGCGTTATCCGCGGATTTTTCCAAGGAAAGCATACGGTTGTACCGACTTCCGTATCCCAGATTTTAGAGCAGATTGTAAATGCGGTGGTCAGCGTCGTGGCAGCAAAGATGCTTATCAGCCATTTCAGTGCGTCGGAGAAGATTTCCGCTTACGGAGCAGCCGGCGGCACCTTGGGTACACTGTGCGGTGCCTTAACGGCCCTGTTGTTTTTATTGGTTGTATTTTTCGGTTATTATCCGTACCTGAAACGTAGAGTGCAAAAGGATAAAATCGGCGCTTATGAGGATCGGGCATTTTTACTGCGGATGTTACTGTTAACTACGGTTCCGATTATTCTCAATCAGACGGTGTATTCCATCAGCAGTTTGCTGGACAGTGTATTGTTAAATCAGATTCTGGATGGGAAAGGTGTGGCGGATACGGTTCGGAGAGAGCTTTTCGGACTCTATTCCGGAAAGTATCGTCTTATGACCAATGTGCCGATTGCCATAGCTTCTTCCATCGGTATGGCAACTTTACCGAGCATTGTACAGGCCCATACCCAGAGAAACAAGGAGCTTTTGCACGGACGAATTGCACAGGCGGTAAAGCTTAATATGCTCATTGCCTTTCCGTGTGCAGGCGGTATGGCGGTGCTGGCGTCCCCGATTATGCAGTTTGTTTTCGGAGAAACGGGGGAGGCCCTTACGACGACCTCACGAATGATGTACATCGGTGCCGCATCTATTATCTTTTTTGCGTATTCCACGGCTACCAACAGCATTTTGCAGGGGGTGAACCGTATGCGTGTACCGGTAATGCATGGGTTGATTTCTCTTGTTATTTATCTTGTATTGGATGTTGTGTTACTGATGTTTACGCCGCTGGGCGGATATGCACTTGTCATCGGAAATATGGTATTTCCGCTTATTATCAGTGCACTGAACTGGCGAACGCTGAAAAAAGAGACCAGTTATGTGCAGGAGCTTGACCGGACCTTTCTTCGCATCGGTCTTTGTACCGTGTTTATGTCGGTCTTGGCGCTTTTGATTTATCGCGGGCTTCATTTCTTTACAAAAAGCAATGCAATATCCCTGTGTGCGGCAATCGGCTTAGCTATGGTAATCTATTTTGTTATGCTGATTATGTTCCGTGCGGTAACGGAGGAAGAACTTCTTGATATGCCGATGGGAGCCCGTCTGGTGCGAATTGCAAAGAAGCTTCGTTTGATGTAGTTTTTGGTATAAGATTGAAAATTAGGGAAACACTTCGAACAAGGAGGTGTTTTCCGTGAAAAAAATCAGTATATATTTCGGAAGCTTTGTAATGCTCAGCCTGATGTTTTGTCTTTGTTACTATACCAGCTATAAAAGTGCGCTGAAAGATTTTAACCGTAAGGCGAAAGAGCAAGAAAGCGGGTTGTATTCGGAACTTGAACGTGTCAGCGAGGAAAATAAAACATTATTAAATCGTTTGGCAGAGCAGGAGGCCGAGGCAAAAGCAGCGCGATTAGCTGCGTTGAATCAGGATGAATCCGGAACTGTTGCGGCCGGAGTAGGGATGCACAATACGGTTTTGCCGACGGTGACCTATATCGAGGAAATCTATAATACGGTAACCGGACAACTGGATTCGGCAACAAGAACCGCACCCGGCTTTTTAATCGGCATGACCAGAGAAGAACTTTCGGATTATGTTACCCGTTATATGGACAAGATGTCTTTGGCGGAATACGAGGCTGGATTGTTATCCTATGAAATCGTATCTTTTTCCGAGAACAAGGTGGTGCTTCGAAAGACCTATGATGCATCTAAGGTACCATATAAATTTTATGTAAATATTACAGACGGAATGGTGACCGTCTTCTACAGCGATAAGGAATCCGTGTTTGAATATACCCATATTCCGGCGGTGGATTTGGCGGAAGAAGACAGATTGGCCCTTATTGAAGGAATCTATGTAAAGGACAGAGAGGAATTGTATTCGATTTTAGAAGGCTTTTCCAGTTAGGAAAATACAAGGAGAGTTACGGATGAAGAATCAGGTGTTTGATACCGTAGTCATCGGAGGCGGGGCATCAGGCCTTACGGCAGCAATCTTTGCGGCACGAAAAGGGAGCCGGGTGCTGGTTTTGGAGCAAAAGGATAAACTTTGCAAAAAAATCTATGCCACCGGCAACGGCAAATGCAATTTTACGAATAAAGACTGGCAACCGGCTTACTTCAGAGGAAGTGATTTTTCTCTTGCGAAGCCGGTGCTTTGTGCCTTTTCCCTGAAGGATACGCTGGCGTTCTTTAAAGAAATCGGTGTGTATCCTAAGGAGAGAAACGGTTATTATTATCCGGCTTCCGAGCAGGCGGCTTCCGTAGCAGAGAGTTTGGTACGGGAGACAAAACGGTTGGGAGTGGAGTATGTGACCGGGGTAAAGGTTAGCCGGGTATATTGTGACAAGAATAAGCAGTCAGACGGACCTGTTTTTGTGGCAGAGACCGAGAACGGTGTTTACCGCGGAAAAAGCATGGTCCTGGCCACCGGCGGAAAAGCCTCTCCGGTTCACGGTTCCGACGGAAGCGGATATTCTTTTGCAAAAAGCTTCGGACATACGGTGATTTCGCCGCTTCCGGCTATTGTACAGCTTAAGGCAGAAGGAAAGTTTTTTAAGACATTAGCGGGTGTTCGGACCGACGGCCGGGTGACTCTTCATATCGGCAAGGATATGTATTCCGAGGAAGGCGAGCTATTGTTTGCGGCCTACGGTATTTCCGGAATTCCGGTGATGCAGGTGAGCCGGTATGCTTCCGTGGCTCTGTATGAAAAGAAAAGCGTAACGGCGGAGTTGGATTTGTTCCCTGCATTGGAGCAAGCTGAGCTTGGGGAGGAAATTGCCCGCAGATTCCGTATGATGAAGGACAATACGACGGAGGAAGCGTTGGCAGGACTCTGTAATCACAAATTAAACTATGTTTTACTGCAACTGTGCGGTCTTGAGCCGACTAAAAAGGCAAGCGCCTATGGCAAAAAGGAAGCGGCTGCTTTGGCAGAATATATCAAACATTTTACGGTGAAAATCACGGATACCAACGGTTTTGAACAGGCCCAGGCCTGTGCGGGCGGAGTCCCTTTGTCGGAACTGACGGAATCCATGGAATCAAAGCTTGTCCCTGGACTTTTCATCACCGGGGAACTGGCGGATATCGACGGTACCTGTGGCGGCTACAACCTGCAATGGGCTTGGAGCAGCGGCGCGGCAGCCGGAAAGAAAATCGGAGGAACCTATGCTTCGCATTCAACAGTTGAAACTAAGCATTGAACACAAAAAAGAAGATTTGGTTAAAAAAGCGGCTAAACTACTTGGAATAAAGCCGGAGGATTTCCTGGAACTTCGTCCGGTAAAGCGTTCTTTGGATGCAAGAAAAAAGGATGATATTCATTATTCCTATGTATGTGAGGCAGAGCTTCGTACAAAGGAACTGGAGGAGAAGGTGCTTCGTCGTGTAAAGCCTCAGATTGCGGTAAAAGCGGAACGTGTCGTTTATGCCCATACACCATCGGGAACAGAAGTGTTGTCTCATCGTCCGGTAGTCATCGGTGCAGGCCCGGCAGGACTCTTTTGTGCGTATCGCCTGGCAATGAACGGCTATGCGCCGATATTACTGGAGAGAGGGGCGTCCATTGAGGAGCGTGTGGGGATTGTAAACACCTTCTGGAAGGACGGAACTCTTGATACTGAGACTAATGTACAGTTCGGAGAAGGCGGCGCAGGTACTTTTTCCGACGGCAAATTAAATACGATGGTAAAGGAAACTACGGGCCGGATTCGTTCGGTGCTTACGACCTTTGCCGCATTCGGTGCGCCGGAGGAGATTACATATTTAAACAAGCCTCATATCGGCACCGATTGTCTTCGAAATGTGATCGTGAATATGCGTAAGGAGCTGATTCGTCTCGACGGACAGGTGCGGTTCCACGCAAAGGTCACTGATTTGGAAATAGAAAAGAATAAGCTGACCGGCGTTTGGCTTGGAGAGGAGTTCCTGCCTTGTGAGGTGGCGGTGCTTGCCATCGGACACAGTGCCAGGGATACCTTTGCTATGTTAAAAAAGCATTCCGTCCCTATGTCAAAGAAGGCTTTTGCGGTTGGAGTGCGTATCGAACACGAACAGGAGCTCATTAACCGTGCCCAGTACGGGGATGCGGCAGATAAGCTCCCTGCGGCAGATTACAAATTGACGCATACGGCGGCAAACGGCAGAGGCGTCTATTCCTTCTGTATGTGTCCGGGCGGTTTTGTGGTAAACGCATCCTCCGAAGCAGGACGTTTGACGGTTAACGGTATGAGTAATCATGCCAGAGACGAGCGAAACGCCAACAGTGCCATGATTGTTACGGTGACCCCTGAGGATTTCGGCGGTGATACGGAAGATGTACTTGCCGGCGTAGAGTTCCAGAGAAAACTGGAGGCGGCGGCTTACCGCGCCGGAGAAGGAAAGATTCCGGTTCAGCTTTTTGGGGACTTGTTAAATCACAAATCTTCTGTTACAATAGGGCATATTATTCCCAATACCAAGGGTGATTATAAGCTGACTTCCTTAGAGGAATGTTTACCAAAGTTTATTACGGAGAGCCTCATTGACGGCATATCTGCTTTTGACCGTAAAATCAAAGGCTTTGCCGATGAAGAAGCGGTGCTTTTAGGGGTAGAAGCCAGAACCTCTTCCCCGGTACGTATTGAGCGTGACGAGACGTTGATGTCGACAGTAGAAGGGCTTTACCCATGCGGGGAAGGTGCAGGCTATGCGGGCGGCATCGTTTCCGCGGCGGTAGACGGTATTAAAGTATATGAAAAAATCGCAGAACGGTATCGACCGGGAAGCGTGTGATAAGTCATACAAAACTTGATTTGCCGGAATGCGATTGTTCGGCTAAATAAAACATTGTATGAAGAAGAAAGGATAACACCATGGATTACAGAGAAGCCTTAAAGGATAAAAAAAGAATTGTCATTAAAATCGGTTCTTCATCGTTGACTCACGAGGAGACCGGACATTTAAATCTGGAAAAGATGGAGCGTTTGGTTCGTTTGCTGACCGACCTTCGGAACAGCGGAAAGGAAGTGGTGCTGGTATCCTCCGGTGCGATTGCGGTAGGAAGAAAGGCCCTGGGATTACAGCATAAGCCGACGGAAACCGCTGAGAAGCAGGCATGTGCCGCCATCGGACAGGCCAGTCTCATGACCGTTTATCAGAAGCTGTTTTCCGAGTATCACCAGAATGCGGCGCAGATTTTGATGACTAAATACACCATGATTGACGATACCAGCCGCCAAAATGCCAGAAATACCTTTGAAAAGCTGAATGAGCTGGGCGTTATTCCGATTGTAAATGAAAACGATACCATTTCCACCGATGAATTGGCGGTAGGGGATAATGATACATTGTCTGCCATTGTAGCAGCACTGATCCATGCGGATTTACTGATTTTATTATCCGATATCGACGGACTTTATACCGACGACCCGCGTAAAAACCCGGAGGCAAAGTTTATCGAGTTGGTTCCGGAGCTGACAGAGGAGTACATAAGCATGGGAAAGGGCGCCGGCACCACCCTCGGTACAGGTGGTATGAAGACAAAGATTTCCGCAGCGCGGATTGCGGCGGATTCCGGTGCGGATATGGTTATTACCAACGGAAACGAGGTGGAGAATATTCGCCGGATTTTGAAGGGTGAGCCGACCGGAACCTTGTTCCTCGCTCATAAAATCCCGCATTTTCATTTGACTAATTATTTGAAGGGACAGGAGGACTGACTTCCATGACAATGGATGAAAAGATTGCAAGAATCAACGAGTTATATCATAAAGCAAAAAACGAAGGTCTGACCGAGGCGGAAAAGGAAGAGCAGAAGGTATTGCGTGCCGATTATGTACGTTCCTTCCGGGAAAATCTCAGGGCAACCTTGGATAATGTTTCGATTTTAGAGCCCGACGGGACAGTGACGAATCCCAAAAAGAATACGAAAAATTAAGTGTAAGATTTGAACGGTAAATGATATTGATTGAAATACAGTATGATAGATAAGATATTATTTTGAAATCGAAAAGGGGAAATTATATGGAAGCATTAGAACTCATCGGACAAAAAGCCAAAGAAGCCAAGGTTTCTTTAGGACTTTTGGGACAAACAAAGAAAAACGAGACTTTATGTGCCGTAGCGGATGCACTTTGCACCAATGCGGCTGAGATATTAGAAGGAAACAAGGTGGATGTGGAGGCCGCAAAGGCAAACGGTATGTCGGAGGGACTACTGGATCGTCTGACCTTGACGGTTGCCCGGATTGAAGCATTAGCAAACGGCCTTCGTAAGGTAGCATCCTTGCCGGACCCGATCGGAAGCGTGCTTTCCATGGACCAGCGTCCGAACGGACTGATGGTGGGCAAAAAACGTGTACCGCTTGGCGTGGTAGGCGTGATTTACGAGTCCCGGCCGAATGTAACCTCCGATGTATTCGGACTTTGCTTTAAGACCGGAAATGCGGTGATTTTACGTGGCGGTAGCGATTGTATCCACTCCAATATTGTCATTGTAAAGGTCATTCGTGAGGCACTTGCGGCTTGCGGTATTACTCCGGATGCGGTGCAGCTTTTAACAGACACCAGCAGAGAGATTGCAACACAGTTTATGAAGCTCAATCAGTATGTGGATGTTCTTATTCCGAGAGGCGGCGCAGGACTGATTGCCTCCGTGGTACAGAACAGCACCATTCCGGTCATTGAAACCGGTACCGGCAACTGTCATATTTACGTGGATAAAGATGCGGAGTTTGAGATGGCACTGAACATTATCGACAACGCAAAGACCCAGCGTCTCGGGGTATGTAATGCCTGTGAGTCTCTGGTCATTCACTCTGCAGTGTTAGATAAGTTTATGCCGCTTGTATACGAGCGTCTCACTGCAAAGAACGTAGTATTCCGTGCAGATGAGCGTGCCAAGGCGGTTTGTCCGCAATGTGAGACGGCAACGGAGGAGGATTTCGGAAAGGAATATTTAGACCGTTTGATTTCCGTAAAGACCGTAGACTCTATTTCGGAAGCTATTGCCCATATTAACAAGTACAATACCGGCCACTCCGAAGCTATTGTCACCGATAATTACGAGGCTTCTATGAAGTTCTTAAACGAAATCGATGCAGCGGCGGTGTATGTAAATGCCTCCACCCGTTTTACCGACGGAGAAGAGTTCGGTTTTGGTGCGGAAATCGGTATCAGTACCCAGAAGCTTCATGCAAGAGGGCCGATGGGACTGGAAGCACTGACCACAACCAAGTATATTATTTTCGGCAACGGACAAATCAGATAAAAAGAAACACAAATACAGATTCGGGAATAAGGGTATCTTTCAAATGCTGAAGGTATCCTTTGTCCCGAATTTTGTGGGTTATAGAGAGGATTGATAAAAGAATGGATATGACGAATCATAAACAGCAGGCCCCGACCTTAGAGCCTGCCAGACAGTTTTATTTCATGGATTTGTTACGGGAGCAAAATGAAAAGAAAAGTGCCGAGCTGGGAAGGAAACTTACCTACCATATCGAGACCTTCGGCTGTCAGATGAATGCCAAGGATTCCGAGAAGCTGGCGGGTATTTTGGAGACTGCGGGCTATGTGCCGGTGGATTCAGAGGCGGCGGATTTTGTGTTGTATAATACCTGTACCGTTCGTGAAAACGCCAATACGAAGGTGTACGGACGTATCGGATATCTGGGCAACTTAAAGAAAAAGAACCCGGAGATGCGGATTGCATTGTGCGGGTGTATGATGCAGGAGCCTCATGTTATCGAGAAAATTAAGAAGAGCTATCACTTTGTAGATATTGTATTCGGTACCCACAACATTTACATGTTGGCGGAGCTTATCTGGCGGAAGGTATCCGGAGAAAAGCGGGTATTTGAGCTTTGGGAAGGCACGGACAAGATTGTGGAGGATTTACCGAGTGAGCACAAATACGGCTTTAAGGCCGGTGTGAACATTATGTACGGCTGCAATAACTTCTGTAGCTACTGTATTGTTCCGTATGTACGGGGACGGGAGCGTTCCCGAAAACCGGAGGATATTCTTGCGGAAGTAAAGAAGCTGGCGTCGGAGGGCATCGTAGAGGTGATGCTTCTGGGCCAGAACGTAAATTCCTACGGAAAGACATTAGAAAACCCGATAAGCTTTGCCGAGCTTCTTCGTGAGGTGGAGAAGGTAGAAGGAATCGAGCGGATTCGTTTCATGACGTCCCATCCGAAGGATTTATCCGATGAGTTGATTGAAGTAATGAAGGATTCCAAGAAAATTTGCCGTCACCTGCATTTACCGATGCAGTCCGGCAGTACGGAGATTCTGCGTCGCATGAACCGCAAGTACACAAAGGACGATTACCTTGCTTTGGTGGATAAAATCAAGACTGCCATGCCGGAGATTTCTCTGACCACGGATATTATCGTTGGATTTCCGGGAGAGACGGAAGAGGATTTTGCCGATACACTGGATGTAGTGGCAAAGGCCGGCTTTGATTCTGCGTATACCTTCCTGTATTCCAAGCGTACCGGAACACCGGCAGCCACCATGGAGAATCAGGTGATCGACGAGGTGGCAAAGGAGCGGTTTAACCGTTTGCTTGCCCTGGTATCGGAGCAGTCCGCAAAGCTGACCGCGCGGCATACGGGAGAAGTAGCGGAAGTGCTGGTAGAAGAGCGAAATGAGCAGGATAACAGCCTTTTAACCGGACGCTTAAGCAACAATCTTTTGGTGCATTTTCCGGGAGACGAGAGTTTGATCGGCAAGCTGGTTTTAGTAAAGTTAGAGGAGTGTAAAGGCTTTTATTACCTCGGCACCTTGGCAGAATAATTTCGGAGTTGAAAAAAATATTCGAAAAATTAAAATCAATTCATGTAGCACTTGACATAAAGTTTAAAAAAGTATAAAATTATTATGTTGTATTTTGTACAATGAAAATTGAATAAAGGAGGTGTTTCCGTGCAAGTAGATATCATCGTACTTATTATTGCATGCGCAGGTGCTGCTGTGTTAGCCGGTGTTATTTGTTGGTTCTTAGCAATCGCTTACCGTAAGAAGATTGTGGAAGCCAAAATCGGTTCGGCAGAGAGCATGGCAAGAGACATAAAGAATGATGCATTAAAGGCAGCAGAAGCAATGAAAAAGGAAGCAATGCTCGAAATCAAGGAAGAGAAGCTGAAGACGCAGAACGAACTTGAGAAAGAAGCAAAAGAGCAGCGTGCCGATTTACATCGCTATGAGCAGCGTGTCTTGTCGAAGGAAGAAGCCATCGATAAGAAGGCTACCGCATTGGAAAAGAAGGAAAGTAAGTTAAGCCTCAAGGAAGCTGAGATGGACAAACTCAAGGCTGAAATGGAAGAGTTTCACCAGAAGCAGCTCCAGGAGCTTGAAAAGATTTCCGGTTTAACCTCCGAACAAGCAAAGGAATATCTTATTAAATCTGTTGAGGAAGATGTAAAGCATGAGACTGCCCTTATGATTAAGGAAATGGAATCCCGTGCAAAGGAAGAAGCGGACAAGAAGGCGAAGGAATACGTCGTAACCGCGATTCAGAAGTGTGCGGCTGACCATGTGGCAGAATCTACCATTTCCGTTGTTCCGTTACCGAACGACGAAATGAAGGGACGTATTATCGGTCGTGAAGGCCGTAACATCCGTACATTGGAAACCTTAACAGGCGTGGAACTTATCATTGACGATACTCCGGAGGCAGTAGTGCTGTCCGGGTTCGATCCGATTCGGAGAGAGGTTGCAAGAATTGCGCTTGAAAAGCTCATTATTGACGGCCGTATTCATCCGGCTAGAATCGAGGAGATGGTAGAGAAGGCGCAGAAGGAAGTGGATACCATGATTCGCGAAGAAGGTGAATCCGCCGCTTTAGAGGTAGGCGTACACGGCATCCATCCGGAGTTGATTAAGCTCCTTGGTCGTATGAAGTTCCGTACAAGCTACGGTCAGAATGCATTAAAGCACTCCATTGAAGTTGCGATTTTATCCGGTCTTATTGCCGGTGAAATCGGTGTTGATACCCGACTTGCGAAGCGTGCAGGTTTGCTGCATGATATCGGTAAGTCCGTTGACCATGAAATGGAAGGTACTCATGTACAAATCGGCGTGGATTTATGCCGCAAGTACAAGGAGTCCGCAAATGTTATCAATGCGGTGGAATCTCACCACGGTGATGTGGAGCCGCAGACTTTGGTTGCATGTATCGTACAGGCAGCCGATACGATTTCCGCAGCCCGTCCGGGCGCAAGACGTGAGACGTTAGAAGCGTACACCAACAGATTGAAACAGTTAGAAGATATTGCCAACAGCTTTAAGGGGGTAGATAAGTCCTTTGCAATTCAGGCAGGTCGAGAAGTACGTGTCATGGTAGTACCGGAGCAGGTATCCGATGACGATTTAGTATTACTCGCTCGTGACTTATCGAAAAAGATCGAGTCTGAACTGGAATATCCGGGACAGATTAAGATTAACGTGGTTCGTGAGACGAAGGCTACGGATTACGCAAAGTAAGAGATGTAAAAGAAGTCGTTACATAGATTGTGGCGGCTTCTTTTTGCGTAAAGGAGGGGTGTTATGTTTTGTACAAAGTGCGGAAAGCAGTTGAAGGGAACCGAAAAGTTTTGTCCTGCTTGCGGGGAGAAGATAAGAAGTAAAGAGGCACCGAATAGTCGCTTAAAAACAGGCGCAGGAGTCGGTTTAGCGACCTATGTGGGAGTTGTTGTATTGTTTTATTATGTTATGTTTATTCTTTTGATGACTTGTACTCCGGCAGATGCAAAAGGCTTCCGTATTGCGTGTATTATTTGTTTTGTGCCGATCTTGTTGTTATGTGTGTGGATCATTATCGGAAGTACGGATTATATAATTGTGGAAGGAAATCAATTCTATGCCAGAAGGAATTTAAAAAAGTACACGTTTCGCTGCACGGATATCCAAACAATATATTATATGCGTAGAGCAAACGTTCCTTTCGGCGGAATCAGTTGTGGTGTGAATCTGGTTTTACAGGATAACAAGGTGCTTCATGCAGAGTATGGGTATAAAAAGGTGTTTAAGGCAGATTATAAATATAAAAATTACAGAAAGTTTGCCGGGTATTTAGCAGAACTGCACGATGCCGGGGTGATAGCCGAGGAAGTAATTTCGCCGGAGGAAAAGGAAAAATTGGTGATGGTGACACAAGGGAAGTTGAGGTAAGGCATAAATGAAAACGGAATATAAATTACTCCTTGCAATCGTCTTGCTTATTTCAACGGTAATTGTAATAAAGTTAAATAAAAACGATGTAATGGAACACATCATAAAAAGTAATGACAAACAGTTATACTTTTCTCATTATGCCAGCGGTTCGGCGGGAGAGTATTGGGAATATGAATTAAGCACATCTGAAGTAATAAAGGAAACCAAGCATTACAGAAGCGGATTGGGGAACAATTATCATTGGGTATTTACTCCGATTGGGGAAGGTAACGTAACAATTAATTGGAAGCTATACGAAGCCGGTGGGCCCAAATATAATAAAACCAAATCTTACAGCGTTACCTATTATTTTGATGAATTCGGAAATTATACGGTATTAGAAGATACAAGGGAAGACGCAGATAACAACAATAGGATATCACCAACACCAATCGAAGTAACAAAAGCACCCGCGATATTGTATCAGGAAGATGGAATGACCAGAGAGGAAATAATGGAAGCGCTTTCGGTTACACCGACACCGGGACCGGAGCCGTATTCGGTATTTGATACAGAAAAGGATATCAATGTCGGGGATGTGGTTATCATGGGAAACTATGCTCATCAGGATTCTGAGGTTTTATACGACGATGCTGACGGGAATAAATATGATATATGGTCGATTCCGGTTAAGTGGCTTGTACTGGACAAGGTAGACGATAAAACATTGCTTTTGGCACTGTATAATGTGGATGTGATTGCCTTTGATGAAGGAAAACAGGAAAAAACAACATGGGAGACCAGTACATTACGGTCATGGTTGAATGGGAAATTTCGTGAGAGTGCATTTGACGAAAAAGAGCAAGAATGTATTGCCGAAACAGTAGTTAGAGCGGAAGCTAATCCATTGTACGGAACCGAAGGAGGTGTTGATTCAAGAGACTATATATTTGTTCTAAGTGTCGAGGAGGCAGAGCGTTATCTTCAAAAGAAGGAAGAGAGAAGCACACAAATAGAACCGCCTGTCAATAAAGAAAGAATTGATTGGTCAGAAGATATTCCGATTGCTGATACGACTGATTTTTATGGGTGGTGGTTACGGACACCTGGGGAGAATGAAAAAAGAATGGCATATGTCTGCGGATTCGGAGAGATACATTTAGAAGGAGCGTTAGTAGGTGATTCGTTGACTTCTGTTCGTCCGGCCATGTGGGTTGACTTAAACAAGGTGAAGGAAGTTGGCTTAGAGATAAGTTCAGAAGAGTAAAGTTCATCTGTTTTTGCTACTTTTACAAAAAAGTGCTTGCATTTTTCAAGGTCTTACATTATAATACATTAGAATACGTTGTGAGATTGTATACAATGATACATTTACACAACACTTTGAAGGAGAGATAAGATATGGCACTTACGTTATCGAAAAAAGCGCAGGCTGTAAAGCCTTCTTCCACACTTGCAATTACCGCAAAGGCAAATGAATTAAAGGCAAAGGGCCTGGATGTTGTAGGCTTTGGCGCAGGCGAGCCGGATTTCAATACCCCGGCAAATATCTGCGATGCCGCAATCAGTGCGATTCATGCCGGTTTCACCAAGTATACTCCGGCTGCGGGTACAGTGGAGTTAAAGCAGGCAATCTGCAAGAAGTTCGAGACTTTTAATAAGCTTCACTACGAACCGAATCAGATTGTAGTAAGTAACGGAGGTAAGCATTCTTTAACTAATATTTTTTCCGCAATTTTAAATCCGGGGGATGAGGTAATTATCCCGGCACCGTTCTGGTTAAGCTATCCGGAAATCGTTCGTTTGGCGGACGGCGTGCCGGTAATCGTTCGTTGCGGTAAGGAGCAGGGCTACAAGATGACCGCTGAGCAGCTGGCGGCGGCATGCACCGAGAATACCAAGGCTGTTGTACTTAACACCCCGAACAACCCGACCGGTATGATTTATACCCGCGAGGAGCTTGAGGCGCTTGCAAAGGTTATCGTAGAGAAGGACATCTACTGCGTAGCCGACGAAATGTACGAAAACCTCATTTATGAAGGATACGAAGCTGTCAGCATCGCTTCCTTAAACGAGGAGATTTATAAGAGAACTATTACCTGTAGCGGTGTGGCAAAGAGCTACGCGATGACCGGTTGGAGAATCGGTTACACCGGTTCCTCTGCTGAGATTGCAAAGCTCATGGGCAGTGTACAGAGCCATCAGACCTCCAACCCGAACTCCATTGCCCAGAAGGCAACTGTAGAAGCTCTTCTCGGACCGCAGGATACGGTACAGGAGATGAACAAGGAGTTCGATAAGCGTCGTATTTACATGTATGAACGTGTGGCAAAGATGGATCTTGTGGATGCCTTAAAGCCGCTTGGTGCATTCTACGTATTTATTGATGTGAGCAAGCTTTTGGAGAAGTCCTACAAGGGCGAGAAGATTGCGGATGTCGGCAAGCTGGCGAAGATTCTCATCGAGGATTACATGACTGCGGTAATTCCGTGTGCAGACTTCGGTTTTGACGATCACATCCGTCTGTCCTATGCAATTTCCATGGAGCAGATTAAGAAGGGCTTAGACAGAATCGAGCAGTTCATTAAGGATGTACAGTAAGTATTAATAAAAATAAGTAAAAACGGAGCTTCGGGCTTTTGCAAATGCAAAAGTCAGAGGCTCTTTCCATGTTTATTCCAGATCTATTACGCCTGTCATTTCTTTGTCACGGAACAAAAAAGCTACAAGTTGCAGTAAAAGCAGTATCACAACTCCCAGGATAAACCCGATAAAGGTATACGCAGATAATTGAACGGTATCTACCGCTTGCCCGGATATAGCGCAGACAAGACCGGCGATTCCGGTACCTGCAAGCAGGTTAAGTAAAGCAGAGGCAAATAGAAGCGGCAACGTTGCAGCACCGCGACGTCCCGGTGCGAGTGTATAGCCCAACCATGCAAGTACGCCGATGAAGATACCGATACAAGGAGCCGCATCACTTTTCGTTACCAGAAGACTCCAGAGAATCGTTCCCGGAAGGCTGAAGAGTAGTGCCCAAAGAAAGCCTGCCTTGTAGGTGGGTATTTTGTTTTTTCGAAAACAGGAAGTCGCCTGTTGTTCCTTTTGCATGAGGCTACCACGACAGGCAGAATGTATGTAATGTACGGTACGATTATGTGCCATCATATACCAATGTCCGGATAAAGGGAGGATTTCCTTGCCACATTCCGGACAAACATGGATTCCGGAAGCTCCGTATTCCTTCAATTGTGGGTAGAACCATGAAATAAAGGCCGAAATATCCTCAAAAGAGTATTTCTCACCAAAAGAACACCATTGAAAATGAAGTTTTTCCGGTTCAATACTATATTGGTTAATGTGATACTTTGCTTTTACATCGGATGTCTGTAAAAAGTTCTGTAGCTTTTCCTGTTGTTCCTTATCAGAAATACAAGTGTTGACGGTTAATTGTTTCCCGGCCGGATTCACAAAAAGCGCGGAAGAATACCCCCTCAAATTACCGAAAAAGTAATCCTCTCCAAAGGGCATCAGACCTTCCGATTCAGCGTATGTCTTAAGATTGCTCATAATACGTCACTCCTATCTTTGATACTGTAAGTATATCGTTTCTTTTTGAAAAATGCAATAAATTAATATTTCAGAAACATTTCTTAAAACTTTCTCCAACAACTCCCCGTTAGAATGAACTCATCAAATGAAACAAAGCAACATGCAAACAAAAAATATAACACAAAACGGAGGAAATGAAAATGAACAAGAATGATCAGGAGTTTTTAGTACAGAAGATTCGCAGCCAGTATACGGAGAAGAAAACCACGAAACTGGACGAGTTAAAGGAACTGGACAAGAAGGTAAAGCAGCCGGCAAATGTATTTGCTTATGTGTTCGGTAGTATCAGTGCCATCATTATGGGAACCGGTATGAGCCTTGTGATGACAGACCTGGGTGAGACTCTCGGTATGGGAGATGCCATGGTGCCGGGCGTGATAATCGGTGTTATCGGTTTGGTACTGGCACTGGTGAATTATCCGCTGTACAAGAAGATGCTCGGTTCCCGCAAGGAAAAGTATGCGGAGCAGATTATTAAGCTCAGTGACAAGCTGATGGAAGAGTAAAATCAACAAAACAAAAAGGAGAATATGACAATGTCTAAATTAGTAGAAGCAAACGAAAAAATCGCAGACGCAGTCGTGGAAGGATATAAGAAGATTGAAAACGGTGTGGTATCCGGCTATAAAAAAATCGAAAAAGGGGCCGTAGACGGGTTTAACAAGGTAACCGATAAATGTGTTGAGAAGCTCTTTGCAAAAGAAGGAGAAACAGTAGAAGAAGCAAAGAAGAGACTTTCCGGAGAGAAGTAAGCGACAACCGTTAGCGGAAGATAACGATTTAAAGCAAAACAGAAACAAAACTTTAACATTTCTATGGTATGATATCCGTAAGGACAATAATGCAGTTATCTTAAGAAACGGAGGAACTCCTATGTTTAAGATTTTGGTAGTAGAGGATGATAAGGATTTAAATAAGACGGTCTGCTCCTTTTTAAATCACAGCGGATATGAGGCTGTTGGGTGTCTTAGCGCTAATGAGGCTTATGATGCATTGTACGAGACGGTGTTTGACCTGATTATTTCGGATATTATGATGCCGGGAACGGACGGGTTTGAATTTGCCAGAACCGTACGGACTCAGAATGAGAACATTCCGATTTTGTTTATGACTGCCAGGGACGATATGGCGTCAAAACAGCGGGGCTTCCGAATCGGCGTGGACGATTATATGGTAAAGCCGATTGATTTAGATGAGCTGTTTCTACGTATCGGAGCGCTCCTGCGCCGGGCCAAGATTGCGGCCAACAGAAAGCTTGAAATCGGAAGCTTTATCATGGATGCGGACGAGCATACGGCATACTTAAATGACGAGGAAATTCCGATGACCAATCGGGAATTCAGTATTTTATATAAACTTCTGTCTTATCCGAAGAAGACCTTTACCAGAATGCAGCTCATGGACGAGTTCTGGGATGTGGATACGGAGACCACACCACGGGCAGTGGATGTGTATATGACGAAGCTTCGCGGAAAGCTGGCAAATTGCGAGGATTTTGAGATTGTAACGGTACACGGCCTCGGATATAAGGCGGTGATTAAGTGAGAAAGGAAACACATGTCCCAAAGATATTAAAAGCGGTGAGCCGGTATACCTTATTTTTCTTAATCATAGCTTTTCCGATTACTTGTTGTTTGATGTTATTTATCAGAACTATGTCCGGAAGTATGGGATTGGAATTAACCAGTGAAAACATCAGTATCGCAGCGAAAATAACCTTTGTGAATGTAGTGGCACTTAGTATTTTATTTGCGGTTATCGATAGAATACGGCGAAAAATTACGGTGGACCGTCCGGTTCGTAAGATTACAAAAGCGGCGGAGCAAATGATGCAAGGTGACTTTTCCGTACGTATCGAGCCGATCAAAGGATTCGGTGACGGGGAGAAGTTTAATGAAATTATCCGTTGTTTTAACCAAATGGCAGAGGAACTTTCCGGCGTGGAAACCTTGCGGACGGATTTTGTGGCAAACGTTTCCCATGAGATGAAAACACCCCTTGCCGTAATGCAGAATTTCGGGACTCTTTTGCAAACACCGGGGCTGACCGAGGAACAGCGTCTGGAATATGCCAAAGGAGTTACCGACGGTGCAAGACGTCTGGCCGGTATGATGACCAATATGTTAAAACTGAACCGTCTGGAGAATCAGCAAATTTATCCGAAGGCGACGCAGTACGATTTAAGTGAGCAGTTATGTGAATGTTTGCTTCAGTTCGAGGATGTCTGGGAACGCCGGAATATCGAAATCGACACGGAATTGGAGGAAGGAGTTAACGTAACGGCCGATCAGGAGTTGCTGACGCTGGTATGGAACAACTTACTTTCCAATGCCTTTAAGTTTACGGAAGACGGAGGTTCGGTCTCTTTGAAACTAAAAACAACGGAGCATCACGCTATCGTAACGGTGGCTGATACCGGTTGCGGCATGTCGCCGGAAGTGGGCGCTCATATTTTTGATAAGTTTTATCAGGGAGATACGTCTCATGCCACGGAAGGAAACGGTCTCGGACTTGCCCTTGTGAAACGTGTCATCGACATAATGCAGGGAGAAATCCGGGTAGACAGCACACTGGGGCAAGGTACGGAATTTACGGTAAAAATACCGAAAGGATGATTATGAGACAGACAAATAACGATAGGAAAGAAGTTAATAAATCTTGGAAGAAATGGTTGTTTCCGCCGGTCTGGATAATCTTGCTTTTAACGGTGGTATGCGCCGCGGCATTGGTGACGGTATTTATAAAACATCTGGAAACCCATCCGGTGGCTTATGTGGTGTATGTGGTATCTTTTTATACCATTTCAGTGCTTTCACTTGCCTTCGGAACTACTTTTCCAAGAGAGTTGAAACGTGTCAAAGAGTGGTTTTTCGGAACCAAATACGGCAATCAATATATGACGGATGTTGTATTTAAAAATCAGTTATCTTTGTATGCCACACTTGCGGTCAACCTACTGTATGTGGCAGTCAATACGGTTATGTATTTTTTATACGATTCCATGTGGTTCGTGATTTTGGCGGTGTATTACGGCATTCTGGCACTGATGCGCTTTTTGCTGCTGCGGTATAAGGCAAAGCATGAAATCGGAAGCAACCGCATGGGAGAATTGCACCGGGCCGTTTTGTGTTCATCGATTTTATTACTGGTGAACATTGTGCTTTCCGGAGCGGTTTTGATGATATTGTATGCGGAAAAAGGATTCTTTTATCACGGAATCCTGATTTATGTGGTGGCGCTGTATACGTTTTATATTACGGTGTACGCCATTGTAAATGTGGTCAAATATCGGAAATATAACAGTCCGGTGATGTTAACGGCAAAAATCATAGCGTTGTCGGCAGCACTGGTTTCCATGCTTTCTCTGGAAACAGCCATGTTATCGGAATTCGGTGCCGAAATGGCAGAGACGGAAAAACGGGTTTTGATTGCGGCTACCGGCGGAGGAGTCAGCGTGGCTGTAGTTCTTATGTCAAGCTTTATGATTGTCCGGTCCGTCAAGGAAATGAAAGCAATACGAAATACAGAAAATAAGGAGTAAACAAGGATGGAACAGAAACAAACGGAAGGATTTCAGTATTCTTATTCTGCAAAGCAACAGGAAGAAATCAAGCGGATTCGTAGCAAATACGAAGCACCGCAGGAGGATAAAATGGCATATTTACGCCGGTTGGACGAGAGTGCCGGAAAGAAAGGAACGATGATGTCCATTGTGCTTGGTGTTATCGGCACCCTGATTCTCGGTGTAGGGATGTGCTGTGTTCTGGTGTGGCAAAACACCTGGTTTATACCGGGGATTATCATCGGAATTGTAGGATTAATCATGCTTTCCCTGGCCTATCCGGTGTATATGCGGATAACGAAGATGGAGAGGGAGAAGATTGCGCCGGAGATTTTACGACTTACGGATGAGCTACTGAAGTAAGCGATATTGCAGGAACAACACAATGACAATAAAATAGCTTGTATCTTAAAAAGAACGGTCAACAAGCAAATTTAGAGTGGTTTATGCTTGTTTTGACGGTTCTTTTTTTAGGTAAAAATAGATTGAGAAAAAGATGTATTATTGCTTGACAAAACACTCCACATGATGTAGACTGAAATTACAATCTACATGATGTCGAGTGAGGAGGGACTATCTATGGCAGAATTACAAATGGGTGCGGTGGAATCGCAGTTTGCCGATATGATATGGGAGCTGGAGCCGGTACATTCCAGAGAACTGGTGCGTCTGGCGGAAGAAAAGCTGGACTGGAAGAAGTCTACGACTTATACAGTGTTAAAACGCCTTTGTGACAAGGGGATCTTTGAAAACAACAGCTGCATTGTAACGTCAAAAATCAAGCGTGACGAGTTTTTTGCGATGCAAAGCGAACAGTTTGTACAGGATACCTTTGCAGGTTCTTTACCGGCCTTTCTGGCGGCGTTTACCTCCAGACGGGGAAAGTTATCAAAAGCGGAGGTTGACGAGCTGCGACGTATGGTGGCGGAATATGAGGAGGAGTAGGATATGGGAGCAGTGTTTATTAAGATATTAAATATGAGTCTCACGGCCGGCTGGATTGTGCTGGCGGTGTTATTGGTGCGCCTTCTTTTCAAGAAAAAGGCTCCGAAGGCGTTATTTCCGATACTTTGGGCGCTGGTAGCGGTTCGACTTGTTTGTCCGGTTACCTTTGAAAGTAGCTTCAGCCTGATTCGTAATCCGGAGCCGTTGGAACAAACAGAACTGGCGGAGGACTTTTTTTCTCAAGTAGAAATGCCGGAAGAGAATTCTTTACAGGAGAATCCATCACAGGAGAAGGAGGCGACGGGAGCTTTCGAAGAAAAGACTCCTGTTTCCGCAGGAAGAAATCCTTCGATAGATGCCGGTGATCTTATGCTGGAAGAAAACATGAATCTTTCACCGGATAAGACGGACGAATCGTTATCGGGAAGCGAGAACGAACCGGTTGCAGGAGGTCCGGTACCGGTCATAATTCCGAATGAGTTACCGGAGGGTGTGGAGTTTGTAGAGTTTGAAACACCGGGAGAGCAAACGACCACCTCTGATAAGGAAGAAGACGCCGGAACCGTGGAGAAAACACCGGTATCCGTAACCTATACCGAGGTAGGAGTGAACGGAAGCAACTTTACGATAAAGAGAACCGATTGGTTTGCAGTTGCGGCGATTGTATGGTTAGTGGGTATCTGTATTATGCTGTTGTATACCGCTTTCAGTTACATAAGTGTTTATCGCCGCGTCAAGGAATCCGCACCACTAAAGGATAAGGTACGGGTATGCGACCGGATTGACAGCCCGTTTATTTTAGGTATGTTACGTCCGCGGATTTACCTGCCGTCGGATATTAGCATAACAGACAGAGAGTACGTAATTGCGCACGAAAAAGCCCATTTAAAGCGTCTTGACCATATATGGAAGCCGTTGGGATTCCTTTTACTGAGTGTATATTGGTTCCATCCGCTTCTTTGGGTGGCATATATCCTTTTATGTAAGGATATCGAATTCGCATGTGACGAAAAAGTAATCAAGGAGCTGGGGGCAGAACAGAAAAAGACCTATTCTACGGCATTGATTAATTGCAGCGTATCACGGAAAATGATTTCTGCCTGCCCGCTGGCCTTCGGAGAAAACGGAGTAAAAGGGCGGGTTAAATCGGTACTGCACTATAAAAAGCCGGCCTTTTGGGTATTAGTGGCATCGGTACTGGTTTGTGTGGTTATGGCAGTCTGCTTTTTAACGAATCCGAAGAGCAAGGAAGAAACACCGGAGATAACGCCGACGCCTATACCAACATCATCTCCTGTAGTTACGGAGCCTCCGGAAGTGTCCCCGATGCCAACGGCATCAGAGGTTGCGATTGATGAAAAACATTTTACAAGTCAAAAGTTCCGGGAATACTTATCTGCGGAATATGATAGGGATAGCAACGGATATTTGTCGGAAGAAGAGCGAGAGGAAGTACGATATTTGTATTTGGAAGCACCGGTCGAAGCCTATTATTTGAAAACAGACGGATTTGATGTGCTGGATGGTTTTGAATACTTCCCGAATCTTCGATATGTTTACACCAATAATGCGAAGCAGATTCTTTTCAATAATCATCCGTCCATTCGTTATGTTGAAGTCAAAGGAGGCTTGGCGTACCTTCATGTGGAGGATTGTCCGAAATTTCAGGTGATTTCCTCAAGCAGTGGAACTATAGCTTCTTACTATATTTCTGACGTGGCGGAGGACTGTATTTATCAGGGAGAATATTTAAACGGTCGAGAAGAAAAATACATTATTCCTTTAAATTCGCGTTGTAGCATTCGTTTGGAATACAAGGAGGAATTTCAGGAAATCCGATCAACCAAGACCTATTATTCCCAGTATTACAAAGAAATTCCGACGGAATGGCTAAAGAGGACAGAAAACGGTGTCGGAATTAACGGCGAACCGTTTGCAACGTACTTTGTCGGAAAAGATGTTGACTTTTTACAAGCCCGTATTTATGACAAGGAAAGAGACAGCGAGTACGTGTTTCTTACGGAGGAAGAAGAAAACAGTACTTCGTCTTTCCTATGGTTCTATGATGGTGTCGTGCTTATGGAGGACGACGAAGTCGATATAGACCAGTACCGATATATTCAAGTCCCGGATCTGCCGGATGGGGTATCGGAGGGCGACTTGTATTTAAGAACCGGTCAAAATTATCAAGTAAGCTCTGTTACCGCATGGGCTGACAAAGGCTTAAAAATACGAGGAAGCGTTAATGTGGATATTTTGTATCGGGAAAACGGCGAAGAACGAACACTTGCTACCATGGAGGACTTTGGCTTTTATGTGCATGTCGATAAAAACAATAACGGAAGATTACTTTATTGGAACTATGAATTATATGATATGCTAAAGCATACTCCGGACACAAAGGGAATCCAAAAGCCTGAAGTATGGTTTTCATCCAAGGCATTACAAAATCATTTAAACAAGACCTATAATTCCGATGGGGAAGAGGGCTTATCCGAATCCGAACGTAAAAACGTTTACTATTTGAATTACATGAATTCTGTCAGTCTGTACAAGGAACGAATGGATGGCTTAGACCATCTTCCGAATTTGACGGACCTATATATCAGTAATGCGGATTCTCTTGTCATTGATGGGCATCCGTCTCTTGAATATATTGCAGGAGATGCGACGGATTTAAAGAAAGTCATTATTAAAAATTGTCCGAAGCTAAAGGTTATTGATCTTGATTTATCGGTAGTGGAAGAGGTAGTAATCGAAGGGTGCTATAACCTGAAAAATGAGTATAACAAAAACAGAGGCGAACTGGTAACTGCAATCGAAACTACTAATATCTCCATAGCCATCGGCGACGAATATGCGGCATATCTGGATGAGGACGGAAAGCTTCATGTGTTGTATGATACTTCCGCTACAAATGAATATGACACGGTAGGCGCTACAAGAGGAATTGATACCTCAAAGACCTACAAAACGCTGGGAACCGACCCGTATCGACTGGTGGCGATTGATGAAGAAGGAAGACTTTCCGTGTCTTATTATGAGACAGCTGAGGAAATGCAGGCTATCTTAGAGGAAACTCTAAAGGCGGTGATGGAAGCAGGAGGTAATTATGGGCTCGGAAAGCCTGATCCTTCCATTGCAAAAGACTTTGAAACCATATCAGAGGTAAAGCAAATCTTTTCTACCTATCCGTATGATAGGTATACGGCACTGCTTGAAGACGGAACCGTATTATATCTCGGAGAAAAAGAGGAACTGACCGGAGTAGTACAAATAACGGCGAAAACCAACGGAGTTATTGCCGGCTTGAAAGAAGACGGCACCCTTGTAATGACAGATGTAAGTGATGTACTACGTAAGAAAAAGCTGGATGCATGGCCGCAACAGCTGAAGCAGATTGCAGCCGGCTACAATTTCTTTGTAGGCCTTTGCGAGGACGGCACCGTAATCTCTGAGGGTGTGGAGCAGGAGTATCTGATAAATACCATCGAACAATGGAGCGGCATCGTTAAAATTGCGGTCGGGAACGAGACCGTAGTCGGCTTAAAGGGTGACGGAACGGTGGTTGCGGTCTGCCCGGCACGAAGCGATAAGGGACAGTGCGAGGTGGATGACTGGACCAATGTCATTGCAGTAAATACCAACGGAAGTGTAACCATCGGAATTACAAAGGATGGAACAGTGCTGATGGCGGGAGATGTACCGGAAATCGTAAAAAACTTACCGGAGCGCTATAACTACGAAGAAATTAAAACTGTATTTTTAGAGTATCTGAATCATCAGGCATGGTTGTATCCGGGAGAATATCCGCAGGAGAGTCATACATGTTCCTATGAGCTTTATAGTAGTGCAAAAGACGTTAATACAAAGTATGTATACTTAAAAACCGTTATCAATAACACAGAACATTGGATTGAATTTAAACCGGAAAAGTATTATGTTCCGACGACTCCGATTCGGATTGTTGCGCAAAGAACAGACATTATGAGAGAAAGCTTAGAGAACGGTGAAATTGTAAGCATCGGAAGCGATAAAGTCTATGTACCGGCCACGACAAAACCTGCCTACGGAAATCCGGTAGATTTGACGAATGAGATTTCCTCAATATACTCCGATTTAAAGCGGAACGGTTACAGGGACACTTTAAAAATCGAAGTCATTGTATCGGAGCACGATTTGGAGAAAAATTTATATCCATATGCATACTTGATTATTAACGATTCCGAAGTATTTGAAACTTCCTTCGGCGAATTGGAGGGAAACTTATATCCCTTTTCCATGATGTTTTTCTATGGGAATTATTCAAAGGACTACACTATAGATTACACTGACGGATGGCCGGATGTGTTTGACGGACACGGAATCAAGCCTCTTGACGCAATAGACAAGGTGCAGTTTGAACGGGTTAATGCCTGTGCAGTTATCCATCAAATATATACAGGAAACAGTACCGAGACATTTCTGATTGACGGTCAGGCAATCGAGATTGATTCTCCGAATTTAGGTGTTGATGTAGTCAATGGAGTACAAATTGCTTTTCTTCCGCAGGAGGCTGCGGCAGGCAGTGTGTATTACAACATTTATCGCAGTGATGACAGTGGGAAAAGCTGGCGGATGGTTGCGGAAAACTTCAGTGTAGCGGAAGGAGGCATCGCAAGGATACTGATTCCGGAGAAGGATACGGTTGTATGCTGGTTTGAAATCAGCGGTACTACATCCCAAAGTTCCTGTTTCGTGTCCGAGGACGGCGGCATTACATGGAAACATGCCCCGTATGCATCAAAGCCGAACAGCTTTACGTATGACCCTCAAACAAGCTCTTCCGTGATTTTTGGAGCATATGAGCAGGACGGAGATTATAGGAACGGGAAAGAACCGTTAGAATGGCTGGTTTTGGAACGGGACGGCGACCGGGCATTGCTTTTATCAAAATACGGTATTGAGACCTTACTTTGGGACAAAGACCAACCGATAGGGGCTTATGACGTGGATGATTTGTATTGGATGATGAACCGGACAATTTATGAGGCGGCCTTTTCTGCGGGGGAGCGGGCAGCACTGATACAAATAAATCCGATTAAGAACGAATCTCTGGCGGAGTTCCCTTGGGGGATGACACAGTATCCGGGCTATACCTTTTTATTGGAAACCGACGATGTTCTATACGGACAAGGACAGGATGAGACCAAGTATTTCCGGACAGAGGAGTCACGTATCACCATACCGACCGCCTACGCAGCGCAAAAGGGCGCATGGCTGGATAAAAATGTTAAGTTTACGGATGTAGCGGTTCCGTGGATTGTTACTGTGACCGGAACCACCGACGGTGATTTTTCTGAGGTACAATTTGCAAGAGTGATGCCGGACGGAAGTGTTTCCTTTGAGGAAGAGGCGATTAAGGAACAGCATGTACTGATTCGTCCTGCTATCTGGGTAGATGTAACGAAGCTTCCGAAACCGGATTGGATGAACGAATCATAAAAAAAGAACCGATACAAGGGAACGTACCTTTCGGAGAAATCCGTCAGGTACGTTTTTCTTTCGTTTGACTTTACAACAGCAGTGTGCTACAATTTTCTGTGACATGAGGTTGTCATATAATTTGTATCGTATAGAAGGAGACAGAGGATGAAAGGGAAAAAGATTATAATAGGGATTCTTTGCAGTATCGGTGCTGTAGCCATCGGTATCGGAGCGTGGAATTTTAAAACCATCTCCAACAGTATTCGTAAGTGGACGAGTACACCGGAGGAGTATTTTTACTATATTGAGGAACGTTCCGCAAAGGAAGCCTTTTCCGTTGTAGGGACTTCCTATGAAGCATTGACGGAGTCCTTTGACACAAAGGAAGGTGTATCCTATGAAGGAACTGCCGAAGTAGAATTCGGAGAGGGACTGCAGCCACTTTTTCTTGGCGAGGAAGATGCCGGGACAGGGACGCTTTCTAAGGTAGGAATGACATATTCCGGGGGACGCGGAGCGGATGCAGGAACATCGCAAAACGAGGTATCCCTCTTCATCAACGATAACGAAGTAATTGACGGCACCTACTGGCTGAACAATTGGGAGAATGTCAGCTATCTGCAGATTCCTAAGCTTTCCGGGGACATTATTAAGTTTTCCATGACAGATTCCGAACAGAGTATGCTTGTTCCTTCGGATGAGTTTATGGCATTTCTGAAGGAATGGAGCGCAACGCTCCCGGAAAAGGAAAAGCTGGAGGCAATGCTGCTTCGCTATTATTGTGCGGGGCTTTCCGAAATCAAAGAGGTGGAGGAGGAAACATCCCTTCTTTCCACCGAAGGTGTTTACATGCGCTGTACCAAGCTGACCGCGACACTTGACGGTGAGGAGCTTTCCAAGGTATTGGAGTCGGCAGTGGAGGAAATGCTGCAGGATAAGGAACTGGAAGAACTGATTGTTACCTTTACCGAAAGTCAGCATTTTATGGATGAAGGCGAGCTGTATGACAACATTTATAAGGCGTTAAATGATTTACGTTTTTCCGCAAGAGAATTAAAGAGCTTTGATGAAGAGTCCGAGATTATCGTTTGGGTGGATAAAACCGGCGCAGTTGTGGGGCATAAGCTGTCCATAGGCCGAAAAAACGGATTTTATTACGCGGTTCCACGCGAGAAAAACAAAATCGGCTTTACCTTTGAACTGGAAGCAGACGGAACAGAGCTTTCTCTTACCGGTACCGGTTCGGTAAATAAATCCGAATTCGCCGGTGATTATAAAATTTTAAGCGAGGGATTAAGCTATTTTGAAGGAACCTTTTCGGCGGATGTGAAGGAAGCGCTCCGTAATAACGGAACAGGAACCGTTACTTTGTATCCGGTAGGGAAAGCAAAGGACCTTTTAAAGGAGTTTGACGAGGAACTGGAGGCATATAAAGAGCTCTCCTTTAAATTTCAGGATTTAAATCTTTCCCTTTCTTTCGAAACAGAGAAAAACACATCAAGTGTAGCATATTCGTTTTTGGCCGGCGACGAACTCTTACTTGGTATTTCTTCCGAACAGACAATGCTTCCGGGAGGGGAAGTAACATTCCCTGAGGATAAAAATACAGTAGAGTTTAAGAATGAATCTGAGTTTGTGGAATGGCTTGCGGAGACGGATGTGCAAGGCGTTTTGAACAATTTTCATGCAACCGGACTTCCAAAGTCATGGTTTGCAGGAGCAGCGTTTGAACCGGATGCCTTAAGGTATATGGCGGCTTTAGGCTATGTGGATGCGGAGGATTACCAAAAGGCAAAGGAGATGTTTCTTGCCTTAGAAAAATCCGATAACTACGAGGATTCCGCGGATTATATACTGTTTTGCGATGCCATGCTGTTGTTTGAGGCAGGAAAGCCGGAGGAAGCGGAAAAGCTTCTGGATAAAATCCAAACTCACCAATGGAATATGGATGCAGGAATATGCCAATGCTACTATGCATTGGGAGAGCGGTATCTGGCGGAAGAAAACTACGAAAAGGCAGAGTTCTATTACAAATTTGTTTATTATCGTCAGAGCCTGTATTCATCCGAATACGAGGATGCCTTTACGAAGTATTACTATTCCCTGGCCATGCTTTCCATGGAAAACGGCGACTATGAAGATGCGGAAAGTAAGCTTTCTTCTATTGCAGAGGACTATGCGCCGGCTGCGGAGGCCTTAAAGGAATGTGAAAAGAAGTTAGAAGAAAGCATGGATGCCATGTTGACACGACCGGAATATCAGCTTACGCCGGTGGATTATGAATTCTACTCCATGTTTGTCACTTTGCCGCCTCGGTATGTGGGAATTCCGGTAGACAGGGTGACGGAAAGTGAATATGAAAGCTATATTGCCTTAATGGAAGAGGATGCTTTGCTGGAAGGCAAGGTTCTTTCGGAAAAGGATAAGCGGAAGCTACGGGAGGACTGCGAAGAACTTTCTTACACCAATGCAATCATGTACTATATGCTGAAATACGGTGAAGCAGAACAGGTAGATGAGGATGTGGTAACAGAAAAAGCCAAGATAGACATGTACCGTCATAAGGAAAAAATGGAGTCTCTGGGCGTCGAATGGGAAGAATATCTGGGCATGTTCGAACATACGGAGGAAGAACTTCTGACCATGTACAAAGCAGACAGAAGAGAACGGGAAAAGCTGTTTGTGATGGCTTATGTGGTTGCAAAAGAGGAAGGTCTGACCGTATCGGAGGCGGATTACGACTACTATGTGGCTGATATGTGTGAAGACTTCGGAATTTCAAAAAAGGAATTCTTAAGGGTGAACAGCAGACCGGTATTGGAAGACATTTTTCTGGTAGAAAAGGGGCTGGATTTTCTGGTGGAGCATGCAGAAATCCGTTAAAATGTGTTAAAGTAATTATTTAAAATCAAAGTTTTAATATAAACGAAAGGAAGAAAACAGTATGAAAATCGGTATTATCGGAGCGGGTAACATGGGTTACCCGATGTTAAAGGGAGCAGTGAAGGTGGTAGGCGGTGAGAATGTACTTTTCACCTGCATGAGTGAGTCCGACAAGGAAAGAGGCAAGGCGGCAGGCGCCGTGTATTGCGAAAGCAATGCAGAGCTGGCAACGCAGGCAGACATGGTAGTGCTTGTCATTAAGCCGTATGTATATGACACGGTGCTTCCGGAGCTTAAGGGTAAGGTAAAGGAGGGCGCTATTGTTGTGACGGTAGCTGCCGGTATTACAATTTCATACGTAAAAGAGACTTTGGGCGGACACGTTAAGATGGTGCGTGTCATGCCGAATACCCCGGCCATGGTAGGGGAAGGCATGTCTGCGGTGACCTTTGATGAAGGTTCCGATTTTACTGATGAGGAGAAGAAGCTGGTAGGCGAGTTTTTCGATTCCTTCGGAAAATACGTAGTGCTTCCGGAGAATTTGCAGGATGCGGCGATTCCGGCCTCCGGCAGTTCCTCCGCCTTTGTTTACGTGTTTATTGAGGCAATGGCAGACGCTGCGGTTTGCTGCGGTATTCCGAGAGATACCGCTTATAAAATGACGGCACAGACCGTGCTGGGTGCAGCGAAAATGGTACTTGAGACCGGCGAACACCCTGGAAAGCTCAAGGACAACGTATGTACCCCGGGCGGAACCACCATTGCAGGTATTCGTGCCTTGGAAGAAAACGGTTTCCGCAGTGCAGTAATGGAGGCTTGTATTGCTACCTTTGATAAGGTAAAGTCCATGCAAAAGTAAGGAGCAATTATGGAGAAAATAAAACGTATTGACCGTTCGTTGGTATATAAAGGAGCCTGGATTTCCATGTATACCGATTCCATGGCCTTTGCCAACGGAAATTTTGCAAACTGGGATTTTATCCATCATAACGGTGCGGCTGCCATGGTGGCAGAGGACGCCGATGGAAAAATCGTAATGATTCGTCAATGGCGTCCGGGCGCGGAAGAAGAAATCTTAGAGCTGCCGGCCGGCGGAATTAACCAAGGCGAGGAGCCGATGGCGGCAGCAGTCAGAGAACTTCGGGAAGAAACCGGAGCCTTGTGTGACACAGCCGAGCCTTTGCTTATGATTCACCCCTCGCCGGCATACAACGATGAAAAGGTTCATATGTTTTACTGTAAGGTAACGGGCTACGCAGAACTTGCGCTGGATGACAACGAATACGTGACGATTGAACGGTATTCTCTCGAAGAGCTGATTGATAAGATTATACACGGGAAGATTTCGGATTCCAAGACCGTGGCAGGCTTGTTTGCCTATAAAGAGTTGAAAAAGTAGCCGAAAGGAGGGCATGTATGGAATCTTATATTCAGGCATTTTGTGATTATAGAAAAGAAAAAAAGCAGGTTTCCGACAATACCATGCTTGCCTATCGTTCGGATTTACTGCGCATGGTAACTTATTTGCGCGGAAACGGTATTACTTCCGTGGAACAGATAACGGAAACACAGCTGAATTCTTTTATCCTTTCTGCGGAACGTGAGGGTTTAAAAGCTTCTTCCATTGTACGACTAATCTCAAGCATCCATAGTTTTTTTGACTATTTAACAAAAAAAGGCATCTTAAAGGATGACCCGGCAGAACGGATTAAAGCACCGAAGGCAGATCCGGTACAGCAAGAGATTATTTCGGTGGACGAACTGGAAACCTTACTTACGACACCGGAAACCGATACTCCAAAAGGACTCAGAGACCGGGCAATGTTAGAGGTGTTGTATGCCACCGGCATTCATCTGAATTCACTTTTGTCCTTAAAGCTTTCGCAGGTACAGTTAAAATACAAGATACTCCTTGTCAGTGAGGGCGACCAGAACCGGGTACTTCCTTTGGGACAGCCGGCCTGCGATGCATTGGAAGCATATTTAGAGCGTGGAAGAGAAGTGCTAAAGAAAACAGATTCCGACCCGGAGCTTTTGTTTTACAATAAATCCGGTGAAGAAATGACACGTCAGGGCTTCTTTAAACGAATTACCGAATACACAAAAAAAGCAGGATTGCCGAACATTACGCCCCGTATCCTGCGAAACTCCATGATCCATCATTTAATGAGTAACGGTGCCTCTTATGCGGGAGTTCACCAGCTCCTCGGAACCAAACGACTGTCTGCCGCCATGAACTTCGAGAGACAGGCTCAGTCGGTACCCGAAATGTACAAAAAAGCCCATCCCAGAGCGTAGGGGACGGGCTTTTGCCATTCTATAATACTATACTCTTTCAGCGATACGATACAGTAAATCTTCGGTGTCATTCCAGCCCAGACACGGGTCGGTAATGGACTTGCCATAGATGTGCTCGCCGATTTTCTGGCAGCCTTCTTCGATGTAGCTTTCGATCATAACACCCTTTACAAGCTTTGCAACATCCGGGTTTACCTTACGGCTGTGTAAAATCTCGGAGACAATACGCGGCTGCTCCGCAAACTTTTTGTTGGAATTGTTATGGTTGGCATCTACGATAACCGCCGGATTCTTTAAGTGCGGATGCTGTGCGTACATATCCAGCAAATGAATTAAATCCTCGTAGTGGTAGTTGGTCTGGCTCTGGCCGTGCTTGTTTACGGCACCGCGCAAAATACAGTGTGCATATGGGTTACCGGTGGTCTGTACCTCCCACTGACGGAACAGAAAGGAGTGGGAGTGCTGTGCCGCGGTTACGGAATTTAACATAACGGAAAGGTCACCGCTGGTAGGGTTCTTCATTCCGGCCGGAATATCCATACCACTGACTGCCAGACGATGCTGCTGGTCTTCAACGGAACGGGCACCTACCGCAACGTAGGAGAGGATATCATCCAGATACGGCCAGTTTTCCGGATAGAGCATTTCGTCCGCCGGGGTAAGGTGTGTCTCTTCAATGGCATGCAAATGCATCTTACGAACCGCAATCAAACCCTCCTGCATATTCGGAGCCTGCTCCGGATTCGGCTGGTGAGCGATACCCTTATAACCCTCGCCGGTGGTACGCGGCTTATTGGTATAAATACGCGGAACAAGGAATAACTTGTCCGCAACCTTTTCCTGCACTTTTGCAAGACGATGGATGTAATCAAGTACGGCGGTTTCGTTATCAGCGGAACAAGGTCCGATAATCACCATAAACTTGTCGGATTCTCCGGTAATAATTTTCTTCATTTCTTCGTCCCGGGCAACCTTTACCGCAGCTGCTTCCGCAGACAGCGGATACAAATCCTTTAATACTTCCGGGGAGATTACTTCTCTGATTTTTGTGAAACTCATATGTTGTCCTTTCCGGCAATTTCATTTGCTGTTTGCCGATCATTTATAGTAAATCATGTATTTTTCTACATACAAAATACATTATAAAACTTAAGAAGAACAGTGTCAATAGGCGTATTGCGGAATATTTCCGGATATGGTAAACTGATAATATGAAAAGAAACAAGAATGTAACACAAGACAAAAATGTTCCGAAACAGATAAAACGAAACCTGTCATAAAGGAGTGGATTGCATATGCGAATGTATGATTTAATCATGAAAAAGAAACACGGTGAGGCTTTGTCAGATACAGAGATTCGCTTTCTCGTTAAGGGATATACCAACGGCGAAATTCCGGATTACCAGATGTCTGCCTTTTTAATGGCAGTTTGTTTTCAGGGAATGGATGAAGCAGAGACACTGTCTCTTACCATGGCTATGGCAGAAAGCGGAGAAATGCTGGATTTATCGGCAATCCACGGCAGGAAAGCGGATAAACACAGTACCGGCGGTGTAGGGGATAAAACCTCTCTGATTTTAGGCCCGATGGTGGCGTCTTTAGGTGTCCCTGTGGCAAAAATGTCCGGAAGAGGACTTGGGCATACCGGTGGCACCATTGATAAGCTGGAAAGCTTTCCGGGCTTTTCCGTATCAATTTCCAATGACAAATTTATCGAAAACGTGAACCGTATGAAGCTTGCTATCATCGGTCAGACGGCAGATTTGGCCCCTGCGGATAAAATGCTTTATGCTCTCCGGGATGTAACCGCTACGGTAGATCAGTTGTCACTAATCGCAAGCAGTATTATGAGTAAAAAGCTGGCTGCGGGCTCAGATGTCATTGTACTTGATGTAAAGGCCGGAAGCGGCGCCTTTATGAAAAACTACGAGGACGCGAGACGGCTGGCGGAAACCATGGTAAAAATCGGCAACGGAGCAGGCAGAAAGACTTATGCGGTGATTTCCGATATGAACCAGCCGTTAGGTTATGCCGTAGGTAATATTTTAGAGGTAAAAGAGGCCATCGAGGCCTTAAACGGCAGAGCACCGGAGGATTTAAGCGATGCCTGCATGACATTGGCATCCTATATGTTGCTAGGTGCCGGCCGCGTAGCTTCCGTTTCGGAGGCGAGGGAGCTTCTTGCGGAGACGGTACATTCCGGTGCGGCACTTGCGAAACTGGCTGATTTTGTGGAGGCCCAGGGCGGCGATAAACGCTATGTTTACGAACCGGACCGTTTCCCGAAGGCAAGTCTTACCTTCGAGGTAAAAGCATCGACAGACGGCTTTATTTCTGCTATGAATACGGAAGAAATCGGTCTTACCTCTCTTGTTCTGGGCGGTGGACGTGAGACAAAGGAAAGCAAAATCGACCTTACGGTAGGTATTGTATTCGAGAAAAAAATCGGAGCAAAGGTAAATGCAGGAGATACCATCGCGGTACTCCATGCGAACGATACAGAGAAGCTTTCCGCAGCAACCGAACGTCTGCAAAAGGCAATTACCGTCGGACAGACACCGATTTCCCCGGTCCCGCATATTTTAGGTGTAGTGGAACAGTCATAGTTTAGGCTTTTCCGAATATCTTGTAAAAAGAGATGTTTCGGAGCGTTGAAATGAAAAAGATGAAATTCAAAACGCAAAACAAAACAGAAAAAAGGATACGGGCAGGACGCGCACTTGCCGGTATCCTTTCTGTTTTTCTTTTGGCGGAAACGGTGATTTTACCGTCGGGAAGAACTGTAAGTGCATTGGCGGGAGGAATTCCGGAAGAGGAGCTTTCGATAGTCGATACGTCAGTGGATGCTATGGAGGGAAATGAAGCGAAAAGTATTGTTACCGTAGCCCCGGAGGGCCTTACACTCACATCGGAATCCGTAATTTTGATGGAAACGGAATCCGGTACCGTAATTGCGGAAAAGGAGGCAGACAAGGCACGTCCCATTGCCAGCGTAACAAAGATTATGACACTTCTTTTAATTGCGGAAGCGGTGGATACGGGGAAGATTAAACTTACCGATACGATAACTGTAAGCGAATATGCGGCCTCCATGGGCGGTTCCCAGGTGTTTTTGGAACCGGGGGAAACCCAGAACGTAGAAACCATGATGAAATGCATCAGTATTTCCAGCGCAAATGATGCCTGTGTGGCCATGGCGGAGCATTTGGCCGGCAGTGAGGCGGCCTTTGTGGAGAGGATGAATACAAAAGCAAAGGAACTGGGCATGAACCATACAACCTTTCACAACTGCTGCGGGCTGGATGTGACCGGACATGTATCCTGTGCACGGGATGTGGCGCTGATGTCCGCGGAGCTTATGAAAAATCACCCTTGGATTACAAAATACACCACAACCTGGATGGACACCATCATTCACACCACAAGGCGCGGTAGCAGCGAGTTCGGGCTCGCCAATACCAATAAGTTGCTAAAGCAATACAACGGTATTACAGGATTAAAAACCGGTTCCACCGATGAGGCCAAGTATTGTTTGTCTGCTACAGCGGAGCGAAACGGTGTGAAGCTTGTGGCTGTAGTTCTGGCGGCACCGGATACCAAGACCAGATTCCGGGAAGCGGCAGCACTTCTTGATTACGGCTTTGCAAAATGCACCGTATACCGGGATGAAGGTACGGATTTTCCTCTTACGGAGGTTGAAATAAAGAACGGTAGAGAGAAAACCGTTACAGTAGGCTTAAAATCGAATTTCAGCCGTGTTTTTACTTCGGGAGAGGATTTGTCCGCAATTAAGAGGGAAATCGTCTTAAAAGACGAAATAAAGGCTCCGCTGGCAGCAGGAGATACCATAGGGGAATACCGCTACACGTTAAACGGAACAGAGTTGGGCAGTGTGGACATTATATGTAAAGAAGAGGTAAAAGAAATGAGCTTCGGTGCAAGCTTTCTAAAGTGTAAGGACTTGTTTTTCGGAGATAAAGGTGTAAAACAGGAGCCTGTAACAGAGGAAAAAGAACCGGCAGCCGAGGAGAAACTTTCATTGACACCGCCTGAAAAATAAAGTATGATAGAGAAGTGAGGAAATCTCAATAGTTGCATTTTTTCAGATGGGAACGGGAGGTGTGTAAATGAAAAGCAGCAGTCTGTTTTTTCTCGGCATGGCCGGGTTAGCCTTGGGAGCAACGATTTATCAGCTTGTGGAGCACGGTGTCCCGGTAAAAAGAGAATATGACGTAGATGTTCCGGAAAACTTATCCGGTCTGCGGATTCTGATGCTGTCGGATTTACACTGCAATCCGCTGATTTGTAAAAACGACCGGGTGATAAAGCAACTCAAAGAGGAAACACCGGACGTTATTTTACTGGCAGGAGATATGATCAGCAAATACGGCAAAAAAGAAAATCTCCGGGTTCCCGGATTTTTAAAGAAATTAACAGAAATTGCACCTGTCATATACGGTATGGGAAATCACGAAGAACGCCTTCGTACATATTTTCCGGAACAGTTTGAGGAATATCGCAAAACCGTGGAAGATATGGGGATTTCGTTCCCGGATAACGAGACCGTTTCTCTTGTTCTACAGGGGAAGAATATCGAATTTGCGGGACTGACACTAAATCATGCCTACTATTTTAAAAAGAAACGACAGGAGTTGCCGGCAAAAGCAACGGAAGAGTTATTGATTGAAACCCCGGAAAACACCATACTTCTGGCCCATTTCCCGGATCATTTTCCGGCTTATGCGAAACTTGCGCCTCTTGTGGTATCCGGGCATAATCACGGAGGCATTATCCGGTTGCCGATCGTAGGAGGTTTTATTTCTCCTCAGCTTTATTTACCTCCTTATACCCGGGGCTGTTATAGATTAGGCAATTCTACAATGGTCGTAAGTGCAGGAATCGGTTCCCATTCCCTGCCGGCACGTTTGTTTAACCGTGTAGAATATTGTATCATCAATACAAAAACGAGGAAATCACTATGAGTTTGTCCGTTACATTGGAAAAATTCGAGGGGCCGCTTGATTTACTGCTGCACCTCATTGAGAAAAACAAAATAAATATTTACGACATTCCGATTGTGGAAATCACGGAGCAGTATATGGACTATATCCGTCAGATGCAGGAGCAGGACATGGAGGTTATGAGCGAGTTTTTAGTCATGGCAGCCACTCTGTTAAACATCAAATCCAAAATGCTGCTTCCGCAGGAGGAGCCGGAGAACACGGAAGAGCCGGTGGACCCGCGTCAGGAGCTGGTAGAGCGCTTGTTACAGTACAAGATGTATAAGTATGCCTCTTTGGAGCTTTCGGACCGTCAATTGGACGCAGGAAGAGTGTTGTTCAAGGAGGCGAACCTTCCGCCGGAAATCGCAGATTACAAGGAACCTATCGATACCCGGGCATTACTTTCCGATTTGACCTTGCAAAAGCTTCACTCGATTTTTGAATCGGTTATGAAAAAGCAGGTAGAAAAGATTGATCCGGTACGAAGCAAGTTCGGACGTATCGAAAAAGAAGAAGTCAACATGTCGAAGAAAATGCGGGAGATTCAGGAATATGCCCTTGCAAATAAGCGTTTTTCCTTCCGTGCGCTTTTGATGGAACAGTATGACAAGATGGATGTTGTCGTAACATTTTTATGTATACTTGAGTTAATGAAAATCGGAAGAATGCACGTAGTGCAGGAAGAAATTTTTGATGAAATAGAAATCGAATACCTGGCGGAGGATATTATCGACTTTGAGGATTCGGATTTTTAATCGGAGGAAGACATGGAGTTACAAGAGTTAGAAGCACAGTTAGAAGCCATTTTATTTACCATGGGCGAAGCGGTAGAGGTAGACCGCCTGGCCACCGCATTGGAGCATGATGTGGATACGGTACGCAGAGTACTGCGGAATATGATGGACCGCTATGAAGCAGAGGATCGCGGCATTCAGATTATCGAATTGGACGGTTCGTTCCAGATGTGTACCAAGTCGTCCATGTACGAGTCCATTATTAAGATTGCCCATGTACCGAAAAAACATGTTTTGACGGAAGTTTTGCTGGAAACCTTATCCATTGTTGCCTATAAACAGCCGATTACCCGTCAGGAAATCGAAGCAATCCGGGGTGTTTCCTGTGATCACGCGGTCAATAAGCTGGTAGAGTACAATTTAATTCAGGAAGTCGGTCGTCTGGATGCACCGGGACGTCCGATCTTATTCGGTACCACAGAGGAGTTTTTACGTAGCTTCGGTCTGGTATCCTTGGATGATTTGCCGGTGATTAATCCGGAAAAGGTAGAGGATTTCAAGCTCGAGGTAGAGGAAGAAATGCAGCTGTCCTTGGAAATCTAACGCTTAATCCGTAAAATGTAACGGAATCTTTTGTATTTCGTTCCGGTTTTGTATATTTTTTCCGCCCGGTCCGCATATCCTTTGAAAAAGAACTGTTTTCGGGGAATGAAATGAACATTCGGACACATAGAACAAAAATACATACGACATATCACGCATATAAAAAGAATAAGATTCATAAAAAGAAAGGAACGCATCCGTTGATGTGTTTCTTTTTTGCGTTCTTAATGTTAATTCGTACTGTTTCATCTCCGGGACATCTTTTTTCTGTATCAGCGGAAGAATCGGTAAAAGTACCGACGGAATTAATGGATTTTTCCGGCTTTTCTACAGCGGACGGTGAATCGAACACGGAAGCCGCAGCCCCCGCTGCCGGCTCTCTGCATGCCTATTCCGCCGTTCTTTACGACGGAGAAGCCGGACGGGTACTGTATGAAAAAAACGGTTATGAGGTACTTCCCATGGCCAGTACCACAAAGATTATGACACTTCTGATTGTGCTGGAGCATACGGAGCCTACGGATATCGTTACCGTGTCTCAAAACGCCGCAAAACAGCCGGATGTACAGCTTAACATGAATACCGGGGAGCAGTATTATGTAGGAGATTTATGTTATTCCCTAATGTTAGAATCCCACAACGATACAGCGGTAGCCCTGGCAGAGCATGTGGGCGGAAGCGTGGAAGGTTTTGCGACAATGATGAATGCAAAAGCAAAGGCATTAGGCGCCTATTCCGCCAATTTCGTAACACCAAACGGTCTGGATGCGGAAGGACACGGCATCACCGCTGCCGATTTGGCTAAAATTGCGGCCTATGCGGTAAAACAGGAAGAATTCCGTAAAATAACAACCACACCGTCCCATACCTTTACAGAGCTTACTAAAGGACGTAGTTTTACCGTCAACAACAAGGACGCGTTTCTTTCCATGATGGAAGGTGCCGTAGGTGTAAAAACAGGCTTTACGGGGAAGGCCGGATATTGCTTTGTGGGGGCTTTGGAACGGGAAGACCGGCTTTTCATCAGTGTAGTATTAGCAAGCGGCTGGCCTCCTCATAAAACCTACAAATGGAGCGATACGAGACTTCTAATGAATTACGGACTGGAACACTTTCAAAAACTTCCCTTGTTAAATGATTCCGTAACATTGCCGGACCTTCCGAATCTCCCGGTAGAAAAAGGACAAAAAAATGCCGTGGACCTTTTGTATGACCCGGAAGTATTACAGCAGGTGAAAGAGTTTTGCTTGCTGCGTACCGGAGACGAAAGCATCACCTTTCGTACCGAACTTTTTAAAAATAACCTTTCCGCACCGGTAGAAAAAGGGAAAATTGTCGGTGAACTCATCATTGCAATAAACGGCGACTGCATACAAAAAATACCGATACAAACCGCCGAAACGGTTGTACCGGTAGATTTTAACTATTATCTTAATGAACTACTTGACCTGTTTTTCTCAGGTAATACATTGTCGGTTATTATACCGTAGCAGCCGCTTCCTCCATTGCATTTGATGCGGAAATCAATACCTTTGCACGTTCCAGTGCGGCATCGATATTTTCACAGAAATTCTCGGTTCCGACGGTAGAAATAAATCCGTTTTTCTCCATAATGGAACGTGGCTGCTCTAAAACATGGGAAAAGATAACAGTAATTCCGTATTCCTTTAAGTCCTTGGTCACATCCTTTAAGGTATTCATGGCGGTAACGTCAATTGCCGGAACACCACGCATACGGATGATAACCACCTTCGTATCTTTTTTCATAGTCTGGTGCTTTAATCGGAGCAGTTTGTCCACCGCACCGAAGAACATCGGTCCGTTTACTTCGAATACTTCCGTGCCTTCCGGAACTTCCTTTAAGGAAATATGCTCCGGATCGTTTTCTTCCTCCGGAAGATGGGTATCACGCACATATTTCCAGCCGGACACATCGGTCACATCGGACATACGCTTCATGAAAAGAACGCAGGAGAGGACGATACCTACTTCGATTGCGATTACCAAGTCAAAAGCAAAGGTCAGTACACAGGAAGTAATCAGTACAATTGCATCGGACTTCGGAGCCTTACGATACGCAAGGAACGCTTTTACGTTAAACATATTGTAAGATACCACCAAAAGAATTGCAGCCAGTACCGGACGCGGCACCAGCTTAATAAGCGGCATACCGAATAACAGCATTACAAGCAGTGTAAGACTGTGGAACACAAGCGCAATCGGGGTACGACCTCCGTTCTTTGCATTTGCAATGGAACGGGCAACACCGCCGGTTGCCGGAATACATCCGAACAAACCGAGAACCATATTCGCCACACCCTGACCGAGAAGTTCTGCATTCGGCTTATGCTTGCTGTTTATCATGCCGTCGGTTACCACAGCGGATAACAGTGCCTGCATAGCAACCAAAATTGCTATGGTAAAGGCCGGAGACATGAGATGAAATATATCGTCAAAATGAACTCCTTCAAGCTTTGCCACAGACAACGTCTTCGGAATATCACCCAGAAGCGCAACATCCAGCTTTAAGAAATATGCGGCAGCAGTACCGATAACAAGCGCCACGAAGGAATTCGGAATCGTTTTGTTGATTTTCGGCCATATAACAAGAATTACAATACTGACCAAGCCGAGAACCAGCGCCTGCCAATTAATATTTTTTAAATTTACGATATAGGTGCTCCATTTTCCAAGGAAAGAGGTCGGCATCTTCGCAATTTCAAAGCCGAGAAAATCCTTTATCTCAAGGGTGGCAATGGTAATGGCGATACCGCCCGTAAATCCGATGGTAATCGGAGACGGAATAAATTTTATCAGCTTTCCCAAGTGGAATACACCGAATAAGACAAGCATAATACCGGCCATAATTGTTGCGATAATTAAGCCCTGGGTACCGTAACCCGCAATAACGGACTGGGTAATAACAATAAACGCACCCGTCGGACCGGTAATCTGTACACGGCTGCCGCCAAGAATCGCTACAATAATACCGGAGATAATTGCGGAATAAATTCCTTTTTCCGGAGACACACCGCATCCGAGAGCAAAGGCAATGGACAACGGAAGAGCAATAATGGCCACAATAATACCGGCTTTCATATCCAAGAAAAATTGTTTTGCATTATAGTGTTTCAAAACACTGAACAGCTTCGGCTTCATGATAAAATCCTCCTTTGTGCGGGCTTTATTTTAATACTGTTTGTTCTAAAATTCAAGTGTAATTTCATAATTTCGTGGAAATAGTGAATATTCCGGAGATTCCACACATGTAAAATGTGCAATTTTTAAGGAAAAATCAGTAGAAATCTCATCAAATCCGTGTTATAATGAATTGTTACGGATAATCACTTGTTTTTGCGAGGTGTGACTCATGATACGACTTTCCAGAAGTAAAATTCAAAATCTTGCCGCCAATGAAGCGGTATTTCAACGCGGGCTTGCCTATTTTAAGGAAAAGCGCGTGGTGCATGCCGCATGTTCAAAAAACAAGAAATTATATACCTTTACCATTCAGGGCAACCAGAAATATCGTGTCACAGTGGAAGAAACACCGGAGCAGGATGTGGAATTTGCCTGCAATTGTCCTGCCATGTACAGCCAGAAGGGCGCCTGTAAGCATTCCGTAGCGGCACTTTTATATTTACAGCAGTATTTGGAACAAAAGGAGAAAAAAAGCGGCACGACACATTCCTCTGCGGATGTCAGAGCCGGTAAAATCATCCGGTATTTTATGGACGCCGGAGAGCCGAATTACGATAAAGATGTCTATCACATCGAGCCTTGCATCGAAATTCCGGGATTACTCCGTACCGATTCCGATCCGGTGTATTTATCCCTGCGGGTAGGCAGTACAAAGATGTACCGTGTGCAGATGTTAAAGCGTTTTTTAATGGATTACAAAGAGAAAAAGAGCATTATTCTCGGAAAAGAGTTCTGTTATTTGCCGAACGAAAGCAGCTTTGACCATGCCTCGGAGCGCCTTCTGCAGGAGCTTTTGGCCTATTTGGAAATCCTCGAGGTATTGGACGGTACCGGTAGTATGCAGCTGTTCCAAAAGTCAAAAATCCAGTTAAACAGAAGACTTCTTTCCAAGATTTTATCCCAGTGTAAGGGGCTTACCTATTCTTTGGTGCTGTCGGGCACAGAGCTTGAAGGGGTACGTTTTGTAAAAGGAAATCCGATGATTGAATATGACATTACCATGCAGAATGATTTCCTGACCATGGATTACAAGGAGAGCGAGAACGTGGTTCCGATTACCGCGGACGGTTCCTTGTTATTACGGGATAATGCGCTTTACTTACCGGACGCACGTTTTATGAAGACGTATTTACCGTTTTATTCCAGCCTGGGGGAAGAAAAAGAAGCATTGGTGTTTGAAGAAGGAGAGCGTGACGCCTTTTTGGAGCACGTACTTCCGGTGATTCACGACTCCATGCAGGTAGAAATCCCGGAAGAAGTACAGGACCGTTATTTAACCTTGCCGTTTTCCGCAAAAATTTACTTCGATTTGTTCCATGACGGCGTACAGGCAAAGGTGTCCTTTGTGTACGGCGACTATGAATTCAATATGTTTGACTCCCCGAACGTAAAGGGCGGGTATATATTGGTGCGGGAAAAGGAGAAGGAAGAAGAGGTATGTACCGCACTGGCTATGTACGGCTTTGAGCCTCACAACGGTTTCTTTTTACTGAAGCAGGAGGACGGCATTTACACCTTACTGACCGAGGGCTTATCCGACCTTTCCTCTTATGCGGAGCTGTTTTCCTCGGACGATTTTGCAAAAATGCGCCTGCGTAGGAATACCTCGGCACATATGGGTATTTCCATGCCGCCGGGAGAGGATTTTTTAAAGGTAGAATTTCAATACGACGACATTTCGGGAGAAGAGCTTCGTGCAATTTTCCATTCCTACCGTCAGAAGCGAACCTATCACCGTTTAAACGACGGCAGTTTCCTGGATTTAACGGACGATATGTTTGTAAAAGCGGCCGAACTTATGGATAACATGAATTTATCCTACCGTGACTTTGATAAAAACGGTATTTTAAAAATCGCAAAAAGCCATGCGGTATATTTGGATGCAGCACCTCAGGAGTACGGTTTTGAAGTTACCAGGGGCAAAAACTTTTCTGCATTTCTTGCACGACTTCATGATCCGGAGGCTCAAAATTACAAGGTGCCGGAGACGATTCAAATCGAACTTCGCGGCTATCAGAAGGTCGGCTTTTCCTGGCTTCGAATGCTGGCGGATAACGGCTTCGGCGGCATTTTAGCGGATGATATGGGGCTTGGTAAGACCTTACAGGCTATTACGTATATGGCATCCTTACTGGAGACGGAAACGTTTTCCGAGACACCGTTTTTAGTGGTATGTCCGACCTCTCTTGTATACAACTGGCTGGATGAGGTGGAGACCTACGCGCCGCATCTCCGGGTAAAGATTATTCAGGGCACTCCGGAGGAACGGAGAGAGCATTTGAACGAGAGCACGGACTGTGATCTTTATATCACATCTTATCCGCTTCTTCGCAGAGACTTACCGTATTACAGCGAAAAGCAGTTCCATACGGTATTTATCGATGAAGCACAGTTTATAAAAAATGCCATGACCGGAAATGCCCGCTCCGTAAAGGGGCTTCATGCAAAGACCAGGTTTGCCCTGACCGGTACGCCGATAGAGAATTCCCTATCGGAGCTTTGGTCCATTTTTGATTTTATTATGCCGGGGTATTTATTCTCCTACACAAGATTCGCTAAGCGGTTCGAACGTCCGGCCTCCAAAGGAGAAACCGACGTATTGCAGCAGTTGAGCCGCAGAATCAAGCCGTTTTTACTGCGTCGAATGAAAAAGGATGTATTAGCGGACCTTCCGGATAAGATTGAAACAAAGCTGGTAACGGAGTTGACAGAAGAACAGAGAAAGCTGTATTTGTCCTATGCACAACAGGCAAGAAATGAGATTTCCGACGAAATTTCCCGCGTGGGCTTCGAAAAGAGCCGCATGCAGATACTGGCAGCACTTACTCGTCTGCGTCAGATTTGTTGCCATCCGGGTATGTTTTTGGAGAATTACGAAGGCGGTAGCGGAAAGGTGTCGCTGTTTTTGCAGATTATGGACGAGCTGCGGGAAAACGGACATCGTATCCTTGTATTTTCCCAGTTTACCACCATGTTAGAGTTATTAAAAGACGCCCTGAACGAGGCTGAGATTCCGTTCTTTTATCTGTGCGGAGCCACCAAACCGGCAGAGCGTAGAGAATATGTAAAACGTTTTAATGCAGGAGAAGGAGACCTGTTTTTAATCTCCTTAAAAGCAGGCGGCACCGGTCTGAACTTAACCGGCGCCGACACAGTCATTCATTTTGATCCTTGGTGGAACCCTGCGGTGGAAGATCAGGCCTCCGACCGTGCCCATCGTATCGGGCAAGAGAAGAATGTACACGTCATTAAGCTTCTCACCAAGGGTACCATTGAAGAAAAGATTTTCCGGTTACAGCAAAAGAAACAGGATTTATTCAACGCCGTCATCGAAGCGGGCGAAACCTTCCTAAACAAACTGACAGAGGAAGAAATCCGAGAGCTCTTTGCCGACCCGGAAGCATAAGAAATCTACGATTCAAACCGACCGAAGAATTCCTCTACCAGCTGCTCCGCAAGAGAGTGCTTCAGCCCCGGGAAAGCATCAAGAAGGCGCTTTACCAGCTGATCCAATCGTTCCATGTAGAGGAGTTCTTCCGAGGTAGCTTCATTCTCGGAATCGGTTCCGATATCATTTAACATATCCTCGGTAAAATTCTTTTCCATCCATTCTTTTGCTTCGGCAACGGTTTTATTCTCGATTTCCGCACTTTCCTTTAATCTATCTGCTTTAATAAAAGAGAAGATACCCAGTGCAAGGAAAATGCCGAACATCACAAACAACACAACAGAAGAGAAGGTCGAACCGAACAAGGTGAAAACCTCCATAAAATTAAGCAATGCGAAAATCACGCCTAAGCCGCCCAATACGGTAAAAGTAATACCTGAGGTGCGGTAATCCTCATAACGTGAAGCTGCACTGACATACTTTGCGGCAGCACGTTCTTCGCTGCTTTCCGCATCCTCATCATTTATAAGTTCACCGGACGTTTCATCGTCAGCATCCTCATCCTCTTCGTCATCGCCGAAATAATCAAACTCTTTTCCTTTCATAAAAGCAGCCTCGGCCGCCTGTTGCATCACACGTTCCGTTTCCACGGAATAGAAGGCTTTAAAGCACTTCTTTGCCTTGTTTAAATCTTCCGGAGCGACATACACGCCGGTAAAGCCTTCCTCCTCCAAAGTAGCGGAAGTAATCCCTGAATACTCTAAAAAACTCTGTAACTTCTCGACAAAATCCTGCTGTCCCGTTTCTACCTGAACCAGCATTGCGGTTGCGTTTTTCAACACAACGTCCTTATATTCGGCCACCAACTCCGTCTTACAATCGGCACAATGGGTAATCCCCTCACGATATTCCGTTTTACAATTCGGACACCACGGCATAGTAACAAACCTCCAATTTTCTTTTTTATAAAGATTAGAAAAAACTTCTTTTTTCACATACAACAAGTATACCGTAAACAAAAGAGAAATTCAACAAAAATTCCGACATATTCTTATTCTTTACGGAAAGAAGATTTTATGCTATACTGTCGATAGTCTTTGAATTTGGAGGAAAAAATGTCAAATACAACTTTCAAACGTAAATTAGCTCTGTCCGATGAGATTTTGATGGCGGTAGATAAACCGGCACGCTACATCGGCGGTGAAGTAAATATGGTTCGGAAGAATCCGAGAGAGGTGGATATCCGGTTTTGTATGTGTTTTCCGGATGTGTACGAAGTAGGTATGTCTCATCTCGGCATTCAGATTTTATATGATATGTTTAACCGCAGAGAAGACACGTATTGTGAACGTGTGTATTCTCCATGGGCGGATCTGGATAAGATTTTGAGAGAGCAGAACATTCCGCTGTTTGCGTTGGAATCCCAGGAGCCGTTAAAAGACTTTGATTTTCTCGGAATTACGCTGCAGTATGAGATGTGCTATACAAATATTTTGCAGATTCTGGACCTGGCCGGAATTCCGCTTCATGCTACCGAACGTACCGAGGAGGACCCGATTGTCATCGGCGGCGGTCCGTGCGCCTATAATCCGGAGCCTTTGGCGGATTTCTTTGATTTTTTCTACCTTGGCGAGGGAGAAACCGTTTATAATGAGATTCTGGACAAGTATAAGGAGCACAAGGCAAAGGGCGGCAGTCGCCTTGAATTTCTAGAGATTGTGGCGGATATCGAAGGTATGTATGTGCCGCAGTTTTATGATGTGACTTACAATGCCGACGGCACCTTGGCCTCCTTTACTCCGAATAATGTCCATGCAAAGAAGACTATCCGTAAGCAGGTAGAAATGGAGCTTTCCGATACCTATTACCCGGAAAAGCCGCTGGTACCGTTTATCCGTGCGATTCAGGACCGTGTAGTGCTGGAAATCCAGCGCGGATGTATCAGAGGATGTCGCTTCTGTCAGGCGGGGATGTTATACCGTCCGATTCGCGAGCGAAATGTGGAGTTTTTAAAGGATTTGGCCACAAAGATGCTTCGTTCCACGGGACATGAGGAGATTTCCCTGTCTTCCTTAAGCTCCAGCGATTATTCCTGTTTAAAGGAACTGGTATATTACTTAATCGATACCTTCCAGAACGACGGAGTGAACATTTCCCTGCCGTCCCTGCGTATCGATGCCTTTGCCCTAGATGTAATGAATAAGGTGCAGGACATTACCAAGTCCAGTCTGACCTTTGCGCCGGAGGCAGGCAGTCAGCGGATGCGTGATGTGATTAATAAGGGACTGACCCAGGACGTAATCCTTGCCGGTGCTACGGAAGCCTTTAAGGGCGGCTGGAATAAGGTAAAGCTGTACTTTATGCTGGGTCTGCCGGGAGAGCAGGAAGAGGATATTAAGGCCATTGCAGAGCTTTCTAACGAGATTGCAAAAACCTATTATGATACCATTCCGAAGTCGGAGCGTAAGGGAAAGGTACAGATTACCACCAGCACCTCCTTCTTCGTACCGAAGCCGTTTACTCCGTTCCAGTGGGTACGCATGGCTACGGCGGAAGAATTCATGGACGCCAGAAAGGTGCTGTCCGGTGCCATTAAGGAGCAGTTAAACGCCAAGAGTATCAAGTACAACTGGCATGATACGGACGTCACCATGCTTGAGGGTGTATTTGCCCGTGGTGACAGACGTTGTGCAGCGCTGATTGAAGGCGCATACAAAGACGGTTGTTTGTTTGATTCCTGGTCCGAATACTTCCGTAACGATATTTGGATGAACCAGTTCACTAAGACCGGACTTTCTTTGGAGTTTTACACCTCCAGAGAACGTGATAAGGACGAATTACTTCCGTGGGATTTCATTGATGCAGGTATTTCCAGAAGCTTTTTATACAGAGAGTATGAAAAGAGTAAGCAGGGAATCGTTACTCCGAACTGCCGTAAGGGTTGCGCAGGCTGCGGTGCGGCACAGTTCCACGGCGGCGTATGCTATGAGCCGCGGAATGAAGCAGGCGAGAGCATTGGAAACGAAGTTTTAATTCCGGATTGTTAATGGATAAGGAGAATTTTTATGAATGTCAGAGTACGTTTTGCAAAATACGGTGCGGTAAAATTCATCGGACACCTGGATGTACTGCGTTATTTCCAGAAGGCAGTCCGCCGTTCGGGACTGAAAATCGCTTATTCCCAGGGGTTCCACCCGCATCAGATAATGTCCTTTGCATCGCCGTTAGGCGTCGGTATCACCAGCGAGGGCGAATATATGGACATGGAGCTTACGGCAGAGTATACGCCGCAGGAGATTGTAGATGCCTTAAATACGGCCATGGTAGAGGGTTTTACGGTGCTTTCCGCCCATATTCTTCCGGACCTGGAAAACGGTCGTAAGAGAGAAACTGCCATGTCTTTGGTGACGGCGGCGGATTATTTGGTGACGGTAAAGGAGAATGATACGTTTCTTGGGACAAAGTCATTAGCGGAGTTAAATGAGGCCTGGGCACGTTTTATCGGACAGGAAAGTATTTCCGTAATTAAAAAGGTAAAGAAGTCCAACTCCGAAACAAGCATTGATTTGAAGCCGTTTTTGTACGGGGCAGTGGCCGGAACGGTGTCCGGAGATACTGTAGAGGCATCGTTACCGGAAGTAACAGCACGTAAGAACGACAATACCTTCTATGAAGTGCCGGAAATTCCGGACTTTGCATCAGAGCAGAAGGCTCTTTGTGCGGAAAAAGGCTTGTTTTCCGTACTTTTACGTGTATCCGCCGGCAGTGCTGACAATATTAAGCCGGAACTGGTAATGGAAGCCTTTGCCCGATTCTTAGGTTACGAAGAGGTAGAAGAGTTGAAGTTCCGAATTCACAGACTGGATATGTATACCGGGGAAAATCCGGAGCTGAAACGCTTGTAAAACATAAAAGGAGGGGAGTATTTTAATGAACGAGAGCTACGAGGCAGCAAAAGAACGCAACGAAAAGAATAAAGCCTTTCGTAAGCGCTTGAAAATTTATGAAATCGGAATAATCGTATTGTTTGGAGTTTTATTTTTAGGTTTGAGTGCATTAAAGGTGTATGACATATCAGAAACAACAAGTAAAATAGGGGGAATTGCTTTGATTGCCATTTTCGTCATTTGGTTATTATGGCTTATTATCGGTTATCTTAAGATTTGTTGTCCGCACTGTAACAGTCATATCGGACGTTCCGACCCTTGGCATATTCTAAAATGTCCGTATTGCGGAACCGGCCTTGAAATACTTCAGTATTACGATAGAGAAAAATTATAATTACATAACACATAACCGTATTATTAAAATAAAATTAATGGGAAAAGAACACTTATGGAACTTATTATTTCAAAAATCGTAACAGCAATTGTAAACTTAATCGTCTTTTCGTTGATTCCTTTTATTTGGTGGCTGTGCAGACACAGAAAGAAAAAGAAGAATTTCTTTAAATGGCTCGGTTTTTATACTCCGAAGCTTAATTGTAAGTGGTGGACACTGCTCATTTTTGCCGGTATCTATTACTTTTTCTACAAATTTGATTTTACAATGTTACTTTCCGCAGAAGACTTGAACCAAATGGAAAGCAGTTCTGCTGTAGCCACTAATATATACGCAGGCTTGGGCGTTGTAGCAATTATTCCTGCATTTATTGAGAATTTTATCGCAAACGGTGTGGCTGAGGAAATCTTATACAGAGGATTTTTGTGCAAGAGATTTTGTTCCAAAGCCGGAACCGTTTGGGGAATTATCATTCAGGCGGTATTGTTCGGCTTAATGCATAATGTACTTTTTCTTCTCGGAGGATTAGAGGTAAGTCTTTGGTATCATATCCTTGCTTTTATATTCACCGGAACCGGTGCATTATTACTGGGATGGCTTAACGAAAAGATGTTTAACGGTTCGATTATCCCGAGTATTTTACTTCACGGTGCAGGAAACTTCCTTGTTTCCATGTCACTTGCGTTTGCTAAATAGCTTAGATTTCAAAGGAGTTGCTGATGAAAAAAGTTTGGATTGGAGAAGGAATTGCCATCCTTCTAATCATTATTGCAAGTATTATCGCAAATAAGCTGTTACCGGAGGACCGTACGCTGCCGCTCGGAGTGTTTTCGGCATGCCTGTGCTTGTTAATTTTGGCGATGACGGTGGTTGCTATCATTATACCATCTTTGTTTCAGGAAATAAAAGGAACCGGTCGCAAAAGAAAGAAGGATGTCAGCGGAATCATTGTTATGGTAATTATCATTCTGATTTGGCTTGCAGGTACGGTGCAGTTAGGAATCCGCGGTACAAGGGCCTTGAAGGATACGATAAACGGACCGGTGGAGCAGCCGATTCACAATACATCCCTCAAAAAACGACACGTTTACCGCTACAGAGGATCCAGTACCGATAGGTATTATTTATATTGTTATACCCTTGATGAGAAAAACGAGTTGCTGAAAGTCCGAGTGAACGAAGAAAAGTTAGACAAAGTGGATACAACCATGCTGGTTGGTTCATATATCTGTGAATCTATCTATGGATTAGAAGAGGATAGGTATATGCTGTACTATTATGAAAACCTTAAAATTCTGGTTGATTTAGAAGTACTGAAAGTAGAACCGGAGTAAGTACACCGGCAAAGCCACGACTACATAACAAAGACAGGAGAACCTTTATGCGCCTTGTTGTAACAAAAAAAGACCGCTATATTTATTCTGTGTTGTTTGATGACAACAATCAGCCGTTAGAGATGGCGGCAGAGCATGCGGATACGCCGTCACGCCTCGGGAATATTTACGTCGGTCACGTCAACAATATTGTGAAAAATATCGATGCCGCCTTCATTGAGACCGAAGGGGGCTGTATGTGTTACCATTCTTTAAAGGAAAAATGCTCCTATTTGTTCGGCCCTCATGCCAATAACGATAGGCTATGTATGGGAGATTATGTGCTGGTACAGGTGGAGCGGGAAGATATTAAGACAAAACAGCCTTCCGTTACAGGAAAGCTGCAGTTTACCGGCAAATATCTGGTGCTGGTGCACGGTATGAAAGGCGTTCGGATTTCCAATAAAATCAAAGACAAAGAGGAAAACAATAGGCTAAAAGTCCTATTTTCTAACTGTGAGAATGAGAATTACGGTCTTATCGTTAGGACTAATGCACTACAGGTGTCGAATGAACGATTGAAAGCGGAAGAGGAACGTCTGGCTGCTTTGTACCGTGACATCTGCACCACCGGAGTCCATAAGTCCAAAGGAAGCTTGCTGTATCAAAGCTATCCGTGGTACATTGATTTATTACGTGATTTGCCCCAGGACCAACTGACCGAGGTAGTCACAGACGAGGAAGAGATATTTGCGGCATTTTCCGATTATACCGCACAATTTCAACCGGAGGATACGGCCAAACTTCGATTGTATAAAGATGAAAACCTTTCTCTGGCGGCACTATATTCTTTGCAAAAGTGGGAAAAGGAGGCTTTGTCGAAGCATGTCTGGCTGAAATCCGGAGCTTCTCTGGTCATTGAGCCGACAGAAACCTTGACAGTCATTGATGTCAACACAGGAAAGGCCATCAGCGGCAAGAAAGCAGGAGATGAGACCTTTTATAAAATAAACGAAGAAGCGGCAAAAGAGTGTATGCGGCAGTTACGCCTCCGGAATCTGTCCGGTATGATTCTGATTGATTTTATCAATATGGAGTCTGAGGAGTATAACGAAAAGCTGATGCGCCTTTTAAAAGAACTTGCGGCAAAGGACCGGATTCCTGTGAATGTAGTGGATATGACGGGGCTTCGGCTGGTGGAATTGACCAGAAAGAAGGTAAAGAAGCCGTTGCATGAGATGGTAGCGGAATAGTTCATGCGCATTTTGCACAAAAATGCTTCTGCCGGAAATTTTGCACTGAAATTTTCGAAAAAAACATGCTATAATCGATATGAAATATGTGATGACAAGCGCCTTTCCCGTGGTTGTGGGAACAGGCGTTTCACTTTACCCAAAAACAGAAAAATCGATTGATTTGCATGATTGCGGAGGTTGAAAACGTGTTTAAAAAAGGTGCGTATGTGGTTTGCGGAAACAGGACCGTCTGGCCAAGGGACAGAAGATAATCGGCCTGGATGAGCGTTATTTAAAGCAGGCAGAGGATTTATTGTACGGGGAGCTGGCGGTGGCACTGGGAATTGAAAAGCAAAGTGTACAGGCCTATATTACAGAAGAAATCGAGAAACTGACAACAAAAGAATAATGTATCATACAGGAAATTCTATAAAACAGCGTGCATAATGAAAAAGCATAAATCTTCCGCGATACCGTCTCGGTTGGAAACACCGGACAAATCCGGAAGATTTTTATGTAGAAAAGATTGTATACACGTATTCAAAAGTATTGACAAATATAATTTAAATGTTATAATAAGCACATACAAGTAGATTGTATACATGTATTCAAATTGTATTTTGATGTAAAGGAGGATGAATTATGCTGACACATGTAGGAACATCTACCATCGAGACCGAACGTTTACTCCTTCGTCGTTTTCTATATACGGACGATGAAGCTATGTTAAAGTATTGGATTGCCGATGAAAAGATACAGTCTATGTATTCGGAACCGGTCTATACAACGAAAGAAGCAGTGAAAGAACTCTTAGATAAGTATATCGATTCTTATGAAAAAGAAGACTACTACCGCTGGGCAATTATATTAAAAGAAACAGGAGAGTGTATCGGTCAGATTGCCTACTTTCTTGTAGACAACAAAAATCACTTTGCAGAAATCGAATATTGTATCGGTTCGGCATTTCAGTGTAAAGGCTATGCCACCGAAGCTACCAAGGCAGTGATACGATACGGCTTTGAAAAAATATACTTACATAAGGTGCAGATTTGTACCAAAGAAATCAATGCTGCGTCAAAACGGGTGATTGAAAAGTGCGGTTTTACCTATGAAGGAATGTTGCGGGATTACTTTTATATGGATGGAGCCTATACGGGAAGGCTGTATTTTTCCATATTACAAAGTGAGTATTTCGTGTAAGTATACATAAAAGAATTATGATAACTCAATTGTATGTAAAGAACCATAACACAATGTATTTTGTGTATTCTTGTATACAATTTTTCATTGACATTTATTTTTTACAGGATTATAATGAAAACATCTTTTTTGGAGGGTAACGATTATGAAGATTAGAATTGGAATCGTAGGATACGGCAACCTTGGCCGTGGAGTAGAAACAGCTGTGAACGCAACCGAGGATTGCGAGCTGGTGGCACTGTTTACAAGAAGAGATCCGGCGACGATTACGACCCGTACCGGTATCCCGGTTTATAAGATGGAAGATGCGATAAAGATGCAGGATCAGATAGATGTTATGGTGTTATGCGGCGGCAGTGCCAATGATTTGCCGGAGCAGACCCCGGAATTTGCAAAGTATTTCAATGTCATTGACAGTTTTGATACCCATGCCCGCATTCCGGAGCATTTTGCCAATGTTGATGCAACCAGCAAGGAAGCAAAGAAGGTCAGTGTGATTTCCGTGGGCTGGGACCCTGGCATGTTCTCCTTGAATCGTTGCTACGGCCAGGCTGTTTTACCGAACGGTAAGGACTATACCTTCTGGGGTAAGGGCGTAAGCCAGGGCCATTCCGATGCCATTCGTCGTATTCCGGGTGTAAAGGATGCGAAGCAGTATACGATTCCGGTGGATTCCGCAGTAGCAAGCGTACGTGCCGGCGATAATCCGGAGCTTTCTACCCGTGATAAGCACACCAGAGAGTGTTTTGTAGTAGCGGAAGAAGGCGCAGACCTTGCAGTTATCGAGCAGGCTATCGTTACCATGCCGAATTATTTTGCGGATTATAACACCACGGTACACTTTATCAGCGAAGAGGAATTAAAGAGAGACCACAGCGGTATTGCCCATGGCGGTATGGTATTCCGTTCCGGCACCACCGGTGCAAACAACGAGAATCACCATGTGATTGAGTATCGCCTGCAGCTTGACTCCAATCCGGAGTTTACCTCCAGTGTATTGGTGGCTTACGCAAGAGCAGCATATCGTCTCGCAAGCGAGGGACAGTTCGGTTGTAAGACCGTTCTGGATATTGCGCCGGCATATTTGCATCCACAGAGCGGGGAAGAACTGAGAAAAAGTTTGTTGTAATATGTGGGCTTCTTTTTGTAAAATTGTAGAAAAAACTGCTTGACATCCCCATAAAACCATGTTATATTAATCTAGTGTGCCGCACAACGAGGTTCAAGTTCTGTCCTTTTTTAAGGAGAGACACCAAAGTTGGCGAGTATTGTAAATAGGAGGTGCCATCAGATGTACGCAATCATTGCAACAGGTGGTAAACAGTACAAAGTTGCCGAAGGCGACGTAATTAAGGTTGAGAAGCTCGGCGTTGAAGCTGGTAATACGGTTACTTTTGATCGTGTTCTTGCTGTGAATAACGGTTCCCTTTCCGTAGGAAATCCGACCGTTGCCGGTGCAAGTGTTTCCGCTACCGTAGTAGAGGAAGGCAAAGCAAAGAAGGTTATTGTTTATCGGTATAAGAGAAAGTCCGGATACCATAAGAAGAATGGTCACAGACAGGCTTACACCAAGGTTAAGATTGACAAGATTAACGCTTAATATTCGAATCTTATGATTACGATTACATTTTTCGCAAAAGAAATCGAGCAAAATGTCAAAGTCAATTTAGAGTCCGTTATCGGTTTTTGTTCCGAAGGACATGCAGGTTATGCCAGACACGGCAAGGACATTGTATGTGCAGCGGTTTCGGCACTGGTAATGAACACCATGAATTCGATTCATTCCTTCACCTCGGATGTATTCGATTACAGCGAAGACGAGAAAAAGGGGATGATTGATTTCAAAATCGTTTCCGAACCGAGTCCTGAGACAAAGCTTTTGTTTCAATCTCTGATTTTGGGATTACAGGGCATTCAGGAAGAGTATGGAGAGAAGTATTTACGTATTGTTTTTCAGAATTCATAAGGAGGTATAGGTCATGTTTAAGATGAACCTTCAGTTTTTCGCTCATAAAAAGGGTGTAGGTTCCACGAAGAACGGCAGAGATTCCGAGTCCAAGCGTCTTGGCGCTAAGCGTGCTGACGGTCAGTTCGTACTTGCCGGCAACATTCTTTACAGACAGCGTGGTACCAAGATTCATCCGGGTGTAAACGTAGGTCGCGGTGGCGATGATACGTTATACGCACTGGTTGACGGTGTTTTAAAGTTCGAGAGAAAGGGACGCGATAAGAAGCAGGCTTCCGTATATCCGGTAGACGCTGAATAAGTCCCCATGTAATGAGACACGATAAACCCTGAATTCTTTTTTATAAAATGAATTTGGGGTTTATGTTTTTTCAGGAGGTAACAGATGTTTGCAGATAGAGCTGAAATTTATATTCGTTCCGGTAAGGGCGGTGACGGCAGTGTATCTTTCCGTCGTGAGCTCTTTGTCGCAGCCGGTGGTCCTAACGGCGGTGACGGCGGTAAGGGCGGCGACATTATTTTCGAAGTGGACGAAGGTTTAAATACACTTGCGGATTTTCGTTTTGTTCGAAAGTACTGTGCGGAAGACGGCGAAAACGGCGGAACCAACCGTTGTACCGGCAAAAACGGTGCGGATAAGATTTTAAAGGTGCCGGAGGGTACCGTAATCAAGGAAAAGGAGACCGGCAAAGTCATCACCGACATGTCCCACGAAAATCGTCGTGAGGTGATTTTAAAGGGCGGACGCGGCGGCAAGGGCAACCAGCATTACGCTACCGCAACCATGCAGGTACCGAAGTATGCACAGCCGGGCCAGGATGCTCAGGAATTAAATGTAATTCTGGAGCTTAAGGTGATTGCGGACGTAGGTCTTGTAGGCTTCCCAAATGTAGGTAAGTCTACGTTCTTATCCCGTGTTACCAATGCAAAACCGAAGATTGCAAACTATCATTTTACCACTCTGAACCCGAACCTTGGTGTGGTAGATATGGACGGTGCCAACGGTTTCGTGATTGCGGATATTCCGGGGCTTATCGAAGGTGCTTCCGAGGGTATCGGTCTCGGTCACGAGTTTTTGCGTCATGTAGAACGTACCCGCGTGATTATTCATGTAGTAGATGTAGCCTCCACAGAAGGCCGTGACCCGATTGAAGATATAAAGACAATTAATGCAGAACTGGCAGCCTACGATCCGACACTTGCAAAGAAGCCGCAGATTATTGCAGCCAACAAAACGGACGTCATGCTTCCGGAAGAGGCAGAAGAGGCAGTAAATAAGCTTCGTGAAGCCTTCGCGGAAGAGGGGTATCCGATTTATTCCATCTCCGCAGTCAGCGGTAAGGGTGTAAAGGAGCTCCTATATGCCGCAGCCAAGCTGTTAGCGGAGACAAAGGAAGAACCGATTGTATTCGAGAGAGAATTCTCCTTGGACAATCTGACTTTGCCGAACGAGCCGTATACGGTGGAATACGACGAAAAGGACAAGATGTACGTGGTAGAAGGTCCGCGCATCGAAAAGATGCTCGGCTATACCAATATCGATTCCGAGAAGGGCTTCGAATTCTTCCAGAACTTCTTAAAGAACAACGGTATTTTGGAGGAACTGGAAGCCATGGGTATTCAGGACGGCAATACGGTGCGCATGTACGGCTTACAGTTCGATTACTATAAATAAGGTCGCAATTCGGTTAGAATTTTAAAGATATAGAAGAGGGATACTATGACAACAAAACAGAGAGCATATTTAAAGGGACTTGCCATGAACATTGATCCGATTTTCCAGATCGGTAAGGGCGGACTCACCACGGAGTATCTGGAAGGAGTGGAAGAGGCGTTAGAGGCAAGAGAACTGATTAAGATTAATGTATTGAAGAATTGTCTGGATGAGCCGAAGGAGCTGGCATATGCCATTGCGGAAAACACACTTTCGGAAGTCGTACAGGTGATTGGAAGAAAGATTGTGCTGTACCGCGAGGCAAGACAGCCGGAAAAGAGAAAAATCGTACTGCCGAAGTAATCAAGTACAGTTTTCAATATTTTAACGTAAGGTCACATCGTCGGTTGTACACAACGGTAAACCGGCAGAACGGAGCTTGTATGAAGAAAATCGGAATTTTAGGCGGGACCTTCAACCCGATTCATAAAGGCCATTTAGCCCTTGCTACGGCAGCTATGGAGCAATACGGCTTGGAGGAAGTATGGCTGATGCCATCAAAGCTTCCGCCCCACAAGTCGCACTTTGCCATGCTTTCCGAAGAGCATCGTCTTGCTATGACAAAGCTTGCAGTACAGACAGATTCTCGGTTTACGGCTTCCGATTTTGAATTACAAAGAGAAGGACTGACTTATACTGCAGATACCTTAGAGCTTTTGACCAAAGAATACCCGGATGTAAGGTTCTACTTTATTGTGGGCGGGGATTCCCTGATTAAATTCAAAAGCTGGCGACGTCCGGAGCGGATTTTAGAGCTTTGTACGTTACTTGGAGCCGGTAGGGCAGGCTATGAAGTAGCGGCGGTAAATGAGGCTGCAGAAGGCTTACGTGAGCAGTTTCCGAAGGCAGAAATCGGCACCGTAGAGCTTTCCGACCATCCGATTTCCTCCAACAAAATCCGCGAGGCCTTTTATACCGGGCAGCCGGAGCAGGTACAGGAGTATTTGCCGGAGGCGGTTTGGGCGTATTTACAGGAGCATCGGTTGTATGCAAAGACCGGCTTTGCGGAGCTTGATGCGGAAATGGCACAGAACTTGCCGAGAAAGCGGTATTTACATTCCGTAGCAGTGGCGCATTTGGCTGCTGCCTATGCGGCATCTTTGGGATATGACCCGGAGCGTGCGCTGATTGCAGGTATTTTACATGATTGCGCCAAAGCCTATTCCGACGAACAACTGGTGGCAGATTGCGATAAATACGACATTTCCGTTACCGAGGTGGAACGCCGGAACGGCTTTTTACTCCACGGAAAGCTGGGCGCCTTTTATGCACGGACCAAGTACTTTATTACAGACGAAGAGATACTCTCCGCCATTTCTTATCATACCACAGGACGTCCGGGCATGACCGACCTGGAAAAAGCAGTATTTCTGGCGGACTATTTGGAACCGTTCCGTACCCAGCCTACAGAGCCTGCGTTAAATGAAATCCGCAGGATAGCCTTTCAGGACATTGACAGGGCAGTGTATTTGGCATTAAAGAATACATTACGCTATCTGGCAAGCACCGGCCGGGAAACGGATCAGACCACAGCGGAAACGTTCGAGGAGTACCGGACAAGGTATGAATAGATATACAACATACAAAGGATAGATTAGCTATATTATAATTTTTTGGGGGATTTTATGACACGCATTTTATTAATGGCACTGATTTATTTGATTCCGCTTTCTGTAATTGCATTTTTTATCGTGAGTCTTTGCAGCTATATTTCTGCTAAAAACCGGTATAACACAGACCCGTGTGATATTAATGGTCAAAAAAAGCAAACATCAAAAATCTTACTTATCGTATCTTCGATTATTATGGGAATTTTGTTAGCGGCAGTCATCGGCTTTATGGTGTTAATGTGCATGGCTGTTCAATTAAATTTAACAGCGCATTGAATCCAAAGAA
>SVEN01000058.1 GCA_015057365.1 Lachnospiraceae bacterium
TTATTTTGGACAAGCATGATACCATCGGTATCGACTGTGTTGCAATGTGTGTAAACGACGTAGCATGTGCAGGCGGTGAGCCGTTATTTTTCCTTGACTACGTTGCATGCGGTAAGAACATTCCGGAAAAGATTGCTACCATCGTTAGCGGTGTGGCAGAGGGATGTAAGCAGGCAGGTGCGGCTCTCATCGGTGGTGAGACTGCGGAGATGCCGGGCTTCTATCCGGAAGATGAGTACGACCTTGCGGGATTTGCGGTTGGTATCGTAGATCGTGCAGAGATGATTACCGGCGAGAACATGAAGGACGGCGACGTACTTATCGGTATCGCTTCCTCCGGTATTCACAGTAACGGTTATTCCTTGGTTCGTAAGGTGTTCCCGATGGAGCGTAAGCCGTTAGATGTTTATTATGAGTCCTTAGGCATGACCCTCGGTGAGAAGCTTTTGACTCCGACCAAGATTTACGTGAAGGCACTTTCTTCCTTAAAGACCAACGGTATCGTTGTAAAGGCTTGCAGTCACGTAACCGGCGGCGGTTTCTATGAGAATATTCCGAGAATGCTTCCGGAAGGCATCCGTGCGCAGGTTAAGAAGAATGCTTATGAAGTACCGGCAATCTTTAAGATGCTTGCAAAGGACGGTAATATCGAAGAGCAGATGATGTACAATACCTACAACATGGGTATCGGTATGGTAATCGCTGTGGATAAGGCTGACGCTGACAAGGCAGTTGCTACCTTAAAGGCAGCCAGCGAAGAGGCATATATCCTCGGTGAGGCTGTAAACGGCGAAAAGGGTATTGATATTCTGTAATGAATTCTACGGCGTGTGCGGTGTCCGGCTTTTTTATATAGTCGGCGCGGCAGACGCCATGTTCTTTTATAAAGGAGGTCCCTATGACGAAAATCGTAGTTTTGGTATCCGGCGGCGGAACGAATTTACAGGCGATTATGGACAAGATGGACAGCGGTGCCATTACCAATGCGGAAATCGTGGCTGTTATCAGTAATAAGGCAGATGCATATGCCTTAGAACGTGCAAGAAATAAGGGCATTGCTGCGGAGTGTATTTCTCCGAAGAGCTTTGCTTCCCGTGCCGAGTTTAACGAAGCTTTGTTGACCGGTGTGAATAAGTATGAGCCGGATTTGATTGTACTGGCAGGTTATCTTGTGATTTTGCCGGCATGCCTCATTCAGGCATACCCGCAGAAGATTTTAAATATTCATCCGTCTCTGATTCCGTCCTTTTGCGGCGACGGTTTTTACGGACTGCATGTCCATGAGGCGGTGCTTGCAAGAGGCAATAAGGTAACCGGTGCCACGGTACACTTTGTAGACGAAGGTACGGATACCGGCCCGATTCTCATGCAGAAGGCGGTTGCCGTAAAGTGTGGTGATACCCCGGAAGTACTGCAGCGTCGTGTTATGGAAGAAGCAGAGTGGGAGATTCTCCCGGCGGCCATTAATGCCATTGCCAACGGCAAGGTGACCTGGCAGGACGGTAAGGCATTTGTTATTGACTGATAGAAAAGAAAACGGAGGAAGACAGAATGAAGGTTTTAATCGTAGGCGGCGGCGGAAGAGAGCATGCCATTGCGTGGAAGGTAGCCCAGAGTAAGAAAGTAGATAAGATGTATTGCGCACCGGGCAATGCGGGTATTGCAGAGTTTTGTGAGTGTGTCAATATCGGTGTCATGGAGACCGAGAAGCTTGCCGAGTTTGCGGCACAGGAAAAGATTGATTTGACCATTATCGGACCGGACGATTCTCTCGGTGCGGGCGTGGTAGATGCATTTGAAGCAAAGGGACTGCGCGTATTCGGACCGAGAAAGAATGCGGCAATCATCGAAGGCTCCAAGGCGTTCTCCAAAGATTTGATGAAAAAGTATAACATCCCGACCGCAGCATATGAGGTGTTTACCGATGCGACAGCGGCAATCGAGTATTTAAAGACGAGCCCGTATCCGACTGTATTAAAGGCAGACGGTTTGGCTTTAGGTAAGGGTGTTTTGATTTGTAATAACTACGACGAGGCGGTTGCAGGCGTTAAGGCCATTATGGAAGACAAGCAGTTCGGTTCCGCAGGCGATAAGCTGGTAATCGAAGAGTTTATGACGGGTCCGGAAGTTTCCGTGTTGGCATTCTGTGACGGTACCACTATTAAGACTATGACCAGTGCTCAGGACCACAAGCGTGCAAAAGACGGCGACCAGGGACTGAATACCGGCGGTATGGGTACTTTCTCCCCGACTCCGTTCTACACCGATGAGGTAGACGAGTTCTGTAAGAAGTACATTTACCAGCCGACCATGGATGCCATGAAGGCAGAGGGCAGACCGTTCGTAGGTGTGCTTTTCGTAGGACTTATGCTGACCCCGAACGGCCCGAGAGTGCTGGAGTACAATGCACGTTTCGGAGATCCGGAGACTCAGGTAGTGCTTCCGCGTATGGAAAACGACATTGTAGACGTATTTGAGGCTTGTATCGACGGAAAGCTTGACACCATTGATTTGAAGTTTGCAGATAATGCGGCAGTTTGCGTGGTGCTTGCGTCTGACGGTTATCCGGAGCATTACGAAAAGGGCTTCCCGATTGAGGGGCTGGACACCTTCAAGACCAAGGACGGTTACTACGTATTCCATGCGGGTACGAAGTTTGACAACGGTAAGGTCGTGACCAACGGAGGCCGTGTGCTCGGCGTGGTTGCGGTAGGCGACGACTTAAAGGGTGCCCGCGCCAATGCTTATGCGGCAACGGAGTGGATTTCCTTCGCCAATAAGTATAAGAGAAACGATATCGGTAAGGCGATTGATGCTGTTCAGTAGAGTACAGAACCGGGTTTGAGATTGTAAGAACAAAGGCTGCTTGTCTAAGGGGGAGCAGCCTTATGTTATAAAGGGCAGAGAGGAGATTACAGATGCGAAAGAAAGGCTTATTGTTGGTAATGGTGCTGGTGCTGCTGTTTGGCGGTTGCGGTGCGGCGCCTTCGTCGGAGGAACGGGTACTTCCCACCATGGACCCGGCTGTGGAAGTGCAAAAGGGCAATGCCACAGAGCAGAAAGGTAATGCGGAGGATGCAGTCGGTACTGAGAAAGAGGATGAGAAGGGAACGCTCGGTGGAATGTACCACGATTTTATGTCTTACGTAGATAGTTCCAAACAGGCGATGGATCGAAATCAGGCGGACACGGTTGCGGTTGTATTGGAAGTAGCGTGTATTGAGGCACAAATCCAAGGGATGGAGTTTCCGAAGGAGCCGATCCGATTCCGATATACCAATGAGCTGGATGAACTGGATGATTCCTACTCTTTGTTGAAGGAAACTTATCGAAATCTTATGGGAGACGATGTCGTCGAACTTAAGGTGGAAGGAAATTACCTGATGGTAGAGATATTTAAGGATGATAGCGGAAATCCGAAGGTGAACGTAGAATTGCTACAGGAGTAAGAGAAGGGGCGTGTGCCAAAAGCACACGCCCTGTTATGTTTCGGAGAGTTATTCATTTACCTTAATTTGCTTCTGAATGTTAATGGTCTCCAGCTTTCCGTATTTACTGCCGATATCCAGGTTATCTCTGGCGAGGATTCGCATAGTGAGATTGGAATCCCGGAGATAGATATTGCCGCTTCCGTTGATATCGCCGATACCGGTAACGGAGTTACCCTCACAGTAGAAATCGGTAGAGGTAAGGAATGTACTGCAGTCCAAGGAACCGCCGTCGGTTCCGAAGCAGACGATATTCCGGCCCCGGAGGTCACAGGCAATGGAACCGTGGGAGGCAATCAGGCGGCCGGCTCCGCCCCGCAGGACGCCGATGCCGCAAAGACCGATACCGGATTCCGTAACGGAAATCTTGTGGTGGTCGATTAATATATTAGCGTTGCCGCTTATGCATCCGATACCCACCGCGTTTGCACCGGAGACATTCAGGATGTCTTTGCTCTTTTTGATATCAATAATGCAATTGCCGTCAAAATTACCGATGCCGACACAGTTATTGCCGGAGCATTCTATTTGTACTTTGGTCTGATGGATGGAAATAATGGAACCTGCATCATTTTTTCCGCCGCCCACGGCGACGGAGTTTTCACCGCTGATATCGATATGAAGCTGACCGATAAAGTCAATCCAAATATTTCCGTAACTGTTATCCATGTCATTGCCGATACCGTAGGAATTCAACATCTCGCTGTGAATGTGCAAGGAACCCTCGCCGGTCAAATGAAAATCCGAACTTTGCGGAACCCGGATACCGCGGTTAATTATTTCGTTGTCGCCCTCCAGAATAACGGTTGCATTTGTGAAATTACCCAAGTCAAGGAGCGGACCTTCTTTTTCTGTGGTGATGTAAACATCCTTTAAGGTAATATGAGTATGTAATCCGTCCCGGATGGCAATCGAACAATTGATGGCAGTCCCCGGAACACCTTGAACGGTAACGTGTTCGGTTTCAATAAGAATTGCATTGTAGTGCTCTGCGGTAATACGGGCAAGGTCTACCACCTCGTCTTCCTTCGGGCAATATACCTTGATTTCGTATCCCGAACGCATCCGGTTCAGCTCCACAATCTCGTCACGTAACGACTCCGGCAGTTCCCGTAAAATATAGGACGCCGGCTTTGCAATATAATATCCTTGGATTAAGTCGGAACCGAGAGCAATCATGGTCTTTAATTCTTCATGAGTCTCGACCCCTTCTGCAAGGGCATAGAATCCGTTTTCGTGTACAAACTCGATAATACCGGCAACGAGTTTTTGCATCTTCGGCTTTTCCTGAATATTCTCGATGAGAGAACGGTCGATTTTTACATAGTTCGGTGCATAACGTATCAGGTTGGAGATATTGGAAAATCCGGTGCCGTAATCATCGATGGCAAGGGAAATATTATGTGCTTTTAAACGGTTACGTATCACCGTAATCCGGTCGTTGTCCATCTCTGTCTGCTCGGTCATTTCAATGACCAGTTTGTCTAACAGATGTCCGTACTTGTTTACTATAGCAGACCAATCGGCAGCGTTTAACATATGGGCGGGGATGGAGTTTACAAACAGCTTGCAATCTTCGAACAGTTCTTCGTGTTCGCTGATATAGGCAAGGGTGTTTTGCATCGTGGCTTTTTCAATGTCATACAAACGGCCGTAGGCAGAGGCTGCATTCAATACCTCAAGCGGAGACATATAAATAACCGGATCGGTACGCATCAATGCTTCGTAGGCGAAAATGGTGCCGTTATGAGCATCCGCAATCGGTTGGAAATGATAAAAGAACAGATTCTTTTCAATCAGCAGATTTAACGGCAGATGCTTGTCGGTGTCGGTCAGCATTGCCTGTTTGATACTCAGGCTCATATCCGTGTGACGGAATTCGTTGGAGACGATACGAAAGGCCAGATTTAGGGCGGAATTAACCCGCTTTAACGGTGAGGCCATGGTAGTAAAGTTGTCGGTCCGAAGGGCATAATAACCGTAGATTTTCCCGTCTACATGGACCGTACTGAGAATATAGGCGGAATTGTCCGTAAGCCATTCGGTACTGTGAGGTATCATATCGGACAAAGGGAACCCGGTTTTGAGATCGGTGTCGGATGCAATCGGTTGAGAGGAAATGACAATCGGGTTTTCCGAAAAGCAATTTCCGTCCTGTGATGCATTATGAAGAATCAGGTCGATGATATTATGATTCAGACACAGATAGGAATCATAGAGAATGACTTCGGCCAGCAAGGTATCCAGGTCCTTGATATCCCGTATAGTAAGAACTTTGGAAAGCCATTCATACATAAAATCCTCATGGAGTATGGAATCCATCATTGCATGACGTAAGTCGAAGACCGTATCCGAAATCCGGTCGGCAGATGGTGTTTGCAGGTCTTCGGATCGGAAGGAATCCGATAAAAAGAGCTCCTCAGGAAGAATCGAAACACCCTGTGCGTTCGCCTGGCTGTACAGTGCTTCTGTAAGAGAAGAGGAACACATACTTTGCTCGTGGATGACAAGCGCATCAATGAGATGAAAGTTAATCAAGCCATAAACAGCGCCGGCATCATCGTGAAATGAATTCTGATTTTTGGAATCGGCAAAGCTGTTGAATATAAGTAGTTTATAATCGTTCTCCCGGGCATAGCGATACAATTGATTCAAATAGGAAATTTGAGCATTGTTATGGATTCCGGCGATACATGCGCCGATGATTTTCTTGTCTCCGATCATAATTGTCACCATCCTAACCGTATGGACCTGTAAAATAACACAAACAATAAAGTGAGAATAATTATACATATTATACCATATTTGTCGGAAAATATCAAGAAAAACAGCAAAAAGAAAGACCGATTTGACGGGGAATATTGCCGTAAATCGGTCCTTTTATTGTAATATTAGGAATTTAGAGAAACGGATACCTTTACCAGCACGCTTTTATCATTAAATACCGGCTGGTCGGAACCCACACCGATAAAGTCCTTTCCGAACATGTCATACATGTTGGAGGAAAGCGTAAACGGTGGCAGGGAGCCGAGGAATTTCTCGCCGTCGCAAAGGAAAGCGTGATGAACCGGCATAACGTAGTCGCCCTTTTCGTTGAAGCCGCCGCCGCTGGCGTTATCCAAAACGATGGTGTATCTTCCGTTTAGAAGTTCTTTAATGGTTTTATCACTCCGTTTGATGAGAAGATTGGTCTTCCCGTTGGACGGAACGTCGGAAAAGTTATTCCAAGCATTGCCGGTGTAGGTTACATTATACTTTTCTGCGACACGGCGGTCGGAGTAACCGAGAAGCGGTACACCCTTATCGATGAACACACGACGGTCGTTTTCTCTTACGTAGCCTTCGCCGTCCCAGAAGGTATAGTGCCAGCATTCTTCGTCGGACCAATCATCCACTAAGGTGAAATCTTCGGAGAAAAGCTTTTGCCCCAGCTTTCCGGAAAAGAGGGAGGTACCGAGAGCAAGGCTCTCTGCGTTAAGACAGCTTTTTACCATGCCGATTAGTCCATAGTACTGGGACTGCAAAATAGCTTCCTCCGGGAGTTCCACCTTGGTTTCGAAATTTCCCAAGTAATTGTCAGCCATGTCGTAAAGCTTCTCAAAGGTGAAATCTCTTTGGCCGATTTCGAAATAGCCGTCCATAATGTCTTTGCTGTCTTTGTGTTTATAGCTGATTTCTACATGGACACTGCTGTCGGTGTTCGCAAAATCCAGTCCGTTGTCATTGGTGCGGAGATGGGTATCGGTTTCCTGGTAAAAGGAGCCTGACAAGGTAAACTGCGGATATTTTTCACTGATATGAGAAAGTGCTTCTTTTGCAATGTCTAACAATTCCCGGTCACTAAGAACACGTTCGCATTTGTTGCGTTTGCGGTTTCCGGTGGCAAGAGGGTACGGATACGGACGTTTCAGGGCAAGGTTCTGTTCTGCTCTTTTGTAGCCTTCTTCGTCACTCATTTCTCCCACCTGATAGTGGATACCTACAAAACCGTCCCGGTACACGCGGAAGGAATATTCCGGAGCTGCTTTTTTCTGAAAGGAAACGATTTTATTTTCTTCAAATACTACGGTAGAGTTTGTATTGATATAACTGAGTTTTTCTTTCATGTGATTCCCCTCCTAATTTACGGTAAGTGTTTTGACACGGATGGTCGGACCGCCGGCGGAAACCGGGGCGCTTTGTCCGTTTTTGCCACAGACATAGGTGTCAAACAGCTCAAAATCCGTGCCTACGGCATCGATGTCAAACAGGGTTTTGAATACGTTACCGGTTACTACGTTGGCACGAACCGGCTCACAGAGCTTGCCGTCCCGAATGCGATAGCAAAGACTCGGCTGCATGGTGAAGGTGGACATACCGGTACCGTAGTTTACCTGGTAAACGTAGATGCCGTCCGTGACTTCTTTTATCATATCTTCCGGATCATCGGTGCCGCCTTCTATGTAGGTGTTGGTCATGCGGACCATCGGCGTATACAGATAGCTCTCGGCTCTTGCATTTCCGGTAAGGGCTTCACCTAAGGTGGTGGCGGATTTGGCATCGTGAAGTCTGCCGGTAAGTACACCTTTTTCAATCAGGCAAACGCCTTTTGCTTTGGTGCCTTCGTCGTCGTAAGGAACATAACCGTGATTCGGCAGATTACCTATGTCACGGATGGTGATTCTTTCGTTGCCCACCTTTTTGCCTATCTCCCATTCGTCTTGTAAGGTTTTGTCATTTAACATAAAGTCGGACTCGCTCTTATGACCGAAACTCTCATGGGTAAACATAGCGGTGACAATCGGGGATAAGATACAGGTGTAATCGCCCGGAACTACGTCTACGGCGTTTCTTGCATAGTCTAAGTAGCGGTCCCGTTCGGCAATGATCTCGTCTGTACGACCCAGTAAGCGGTCGAAGGAAAGCTCGGTGTAGTATTTTCCGCCTTCGGTGGTGATGTCGTTTACCGTGAAGCAATAGAAGATGCTCATGGTGCAGTACTGCATATCCTGTACAATAGCGGCGTCCTTGCTGGAGTAGAACTGTTTCTTTATGTGGGTGCTGTTATAACTTCCGGTGTAGAGCTTCAGTTCCGGAATTGATTGGTCCACGCATTCGTCCAGATAGGTAAGGATAAGCTCTTTCGCTTTTTCACGAGGAACTTTCCGTAAATCGTTTTCTCCTTCATAGAGAAGAACGGTGTCCTTGTTTGTTTCAAAGGCAGCCACCACCGGGTCTTTTAAAATGTCCGGGTTCGGAGTGGCCAGCGTAGCCAGATTGTCGATTTCTGCCTGAATGCCGGCAATGTCATTGGTGGTGCCGGTGTACCACATGGTGCCGTCATAGATGCGAATGATGGCGCCGGTGACCGAGGTGGCGGAATCCGCTTCTACATCCCCGTTTTTTACGAAAAAGTTAGTGCTATCCGTTTCTTCGATTCGTACATCGGTGTATAAATCTTTCGGAAATTGATACATGGTGTAACCCCTCCTTATACATTATTTTCCAAAACTCAGTATAACATATAAGGGGGAAAACATCCAGAAAAAAAGAGAGAAACAGGGAGAATTTTGACTGTGCTTTGTAACCTTTGTTTGTGAAAAAAGTATCTGGGCTTTTTTGCTTGACTTCCCGCTTTACCTATGATAAGATAACACTAATCAGTGAAAAGGCAGTGAAGGAAAAGAGTAGGTATCCGAAACGGTACAGAGAGAAGACGGCGGTGCGAGTCTTTGCGGGAAGGATAGTGAAGCAGTTCCGGAGCTTTGAACCGAACGGCGCAGCCCAGTAGGCTTCAACGGAGTTCCTCCGTTACAGGGAAACGGTATTAGAAGAGATTCTTGTATCGGCAGAGTGCAGGGTTTTTCCCTGAAGTTAGGTGGTAACACGGACAGATTGTTCGCCCTAAGTTGATAGGTTTCTATCGGCTTAGGGCTTTTTTCGTGTAGGCAAAGTGAGCATGCGCGCAATTTGCGGGAACTTGTTCCCAAGCAATTGAGCAGTCATGCGAACGCGCCCACGACCGAGTGACGAAGTCACGAGGTTGGGGGTGCACAAAGTCACGAGGTTGGGGGTGCACGAAGTGCGAGCCTACACGTAGATTTGATAATTTTGGAGGTATAAACAAATGGGAATTAACTCAATTGATGCAGAAGATGATCAGTTTGCATATCGCTATGATACACAGTTGTTAATCGACAGAAGAGATGAAGATCTGGATGAGGATGCAATTGCGGACTATATTACGGAACATTTCGAGGGGAATAGTTTAATTGCTGCCGGGGATGAAGATATGGTAAAAATCCATTTCCATACCAACGAACCTTGGAAGATTTTAGAATATTGTAATACAATCGGTGAGATTTATGATATTGTAGTGGAAGATATGATCAGACAGGCAAACGGATTACAGGGGTAAGCCGTTTAAGGTGGAAGTATGGAAAGCAAAAAAGTAACCGGATTTGATTATTTATGGTGTGCATTATATGCATTTGCAAGTGTAGCGTTTGAACTGCTGGTAGTAGCAGTGGAAGGTATGATGGGGCTTGAGATGAACAATTTTACAACGATGCAGAATATCGTGCATTGGTTGATTACAATTGTCGGCTGGGTGCTGTTGGGCATTCTGGTAATCTATATCGGAAAACGAACGACAGGTTTTGATATATGGGAGCGTGGCAGTAAGATGCTGCCGTGGCAATATGTTGCAATTGTTATTTGCTTTGTTGTCAATATCATTGTTAAGTACTTGGAGTGGGATGGATTTAAAGTGGTTTCGGAATGGAATGCCAGAGGTCCGTTATTGTTTGTGTTCCAATACCTTTATTATCTGGCGGAGGGCTTTTTGATTTCCCTTATTATTGTGTTCGGACAAAAGGCTTGTGAGAAATGGTTTCACAATGAAAAAATGCCCTATGGCGGCATCGTTCTCGGTTTAACATGGGGATTGGCACATATTTTTACAAAGGGAAGTTTGGTTGTCGGACTTCTCTCGGCTATCGGTGGTTTTTTGTTTGGTGCCGTTTATTTACTGGTGAACAAAGATTACAGAAAGACATTGCCGATTGTTACATTGCTTTTTATTCTTTAAGGAGGCATTATGAAAAGCGGAAAGGTTTCGGATACCGCCCTTCGGCGGTCTATACTAAAGGAAGTACAAAAAGTGAATCAGGGAACCCTTTCGCCGACAGTGGGCGGAGGCGCGACCACTGTCCCGAATTGCCATGTGTCCGGAGGGCTGGCACGAGCCGGGGAAGAGGTAGCGGTATTCAGTGCTATGCAGACGGTATCCGGAGAAGGTCTTCTGACTGCCTATCTGGCGGCGGTGCGGGCAGCAAACAGCCTGGCGGCCAAGGGGGCGACACCGCAGTCGGCTTCTATCGCCATTACGGTGCCGGAGTCCATGGACGAGAGGGACTTACGAAAGATGCACGAACGCTACTGCGACTATTTGCAGCAGCATAATATAAAGATCGTCGGCGGTCACACGGCGGTAAGCGCAGTGGTGACAGAACCGGTGGTGTCAGTACAGATGATGGGTGTTGTGAATGCTCCGAGGGCGAATGATGGTCAGGGAAAACGAGCAGAAATCGAAAAATCGGATGCATTCCTCGGACTCGATATTGTCATGACAAAAACCTGCGGCCTTGGAGGTACGGCACTTTTGGCGGGTCATTTTACGGATGAACTGGCCACCAGATATCCGCGACGGTTTATCGAACGGGCCGCAGAGTTTCTTGTTGATACAGAGAAGAACGAGGAAGGTTATCTTGCGATGGCGGACGGTGCGGTCTATGTCCATGCGGCGGCGGAAGGCGGAGTATTCGGTGCCCTTTGGGAA
>SVEN01000009.1 GCA_015057365.1 Lachnospiraceae bacterium
ACATCAAAAATCTTACTTATCGTATCTTCGATTATTATGGGAATTTTGTTAGCGGCAGTCATCGGCTTTATGGTGTTAATGTGCATGGCTGTTCAATTAAATTTAACAGCGCATTGAATCCAAAGAAAAGATTGGGTATAATAGAGAAAAGAAAAAATCGGAGGGACAAACTATGACCGAAAGAGCAAAAGAAATCGTAAAAATCGCCTATAAGGCGCTGGATGATAAGAAGGCAGAGGACATCAAGATTATTGACATTTCCGGTATTTCCGTCATTGCGGACTACTTTGTCATCGCAAACGGTACCAATTCCTCTCAGGTAGAGGCAATGGTGGATGAGGTAACCGACGCACTGGCAAAGCAGAAAATTCACGCGGAGCGTATCGAAGGAATCCGTTCCTCCGGCTGGATTTTGATGGACTTTAATGACGTAGTCATCCACATTTTCTCCAGAGAAGACCGCTTATTCTACGATTTAGAGCGTATTTGGAGAGACGGCAAGGCAATTGAGCCGGAGAGCTTATAAGACAAGAAAAGGCCTTTACGGATGCTTTTCTGAAATTGCAAGAATAAAAAATTATATTGGGACGACTTTCTTCGGAATGTTGTCCTTTTTGATGTCATAAAACATTTAAGTTAACTTATATTATAAATCCGGTAATCAGACTCGGAAATTCTTATGATTTTATGAACGAATTGAGTTTTCGGAGATAGAATGTTATACTGATTCTAATAGGTGGGGGACTTAATACAGCAAGACAAAAATCTTACCTATAGTTCATTTTCAGGAGGGCCTTACCATGGCAGGTATATTATTTTTGACATTGATTTATTTGATTCCGTTAGTGGCAATTGTCTTTTTTATCGTAAGCCTTTGCAACTATATTGCGGCCAAGAAAAAGTATAAAGCCGAACCGAATGATTTAAATGTGCAGAAGAAAAGCGCCGCAAAAACAGTACTCATCGTTTCCTCAATTATCATGGGTGTCCTGTTGGTCGTTGTAATCGGCTTTATCGCACTGATGTATACGGCTGTTGCATATATGTAGGCAAACGCATAAACATATTAAGTTACGGCTAAGGAGGGCATTTATGAAATCCAAAACCTTTAGAAAAATCGCACTGGCCATTGTAGGTCTATGTCTGATTTTCACGATTGTACATATGATTTATGCAATACATGCATACCAGCATTGCTCCATTATCTATTTTATCGGAAAGGAGCTGTGGTAGGTATGGCAGGTGATTCTAAAAGAGCATCAGTTACGTTATGCAAACAGTTATCGGTTTTAGTGCTGATTATTGCTATATTTGCGGCATTTAACCTCAGTATTTACTTTGTCCTGACCAGACGCCTGGCCAATAATTTCAGTGACACCTCTCAGGCAAAAATGATTGATGTGGCAGCTTATTTGCCTCATAATCCGGACTCGAATCTGGTGCGCATCGATTCTTCTCTTAAGCTTACCGACAATCTGCCGGTACTGGACGGCGCGGCAGCCCTTGTTCCGGTGTATGCAGCCTTTGTAGACAATGTTTACCCGGAAGGCTCCGTTACCTTTGAAGGGGGCGTGTTTTCCGACGACAATTTCTACGGAGAAAACTTTGCCCCGGACAGCAAGATGCAATACAAAAACACCGTACGGGGCTATGAGGCCATTGTGGACGGCACCACGGACATTTTGTTTTGTGCAGCACCTTCGGCAGACCAGAAGAAATACGCAGAAGAGAAGGGTGTGGAGCTGGTTTACGTGCCGGTGGGCCTGGAGGGCTTTGTGTTCTTTGTGAATGAAGACAATCCGGTGGACAACCTTACCGTTGAGCAGGTCCGTGGCATTTATTCCGGAGAATACACCAATTGGAAGGACGTGGGCGGCAGTAATCGTGTCATCAATCCGGTGACACGCCTTACCGGAAGCGGCAGCCAGAGTGCCATGGACTCCTTTATGAAGGGACAGGAAATCAAAGGCAAATCCCCCTTTGCCCTCACCGGCGGCTCTATCGGCTTTTCCTTCCGTTACTACATGGACGATATGGTAGGAAACGAAAATGTTAAAATGCTTTCCTTAAACGGCGTCTACCCAAGCGCAGAGAACATCAAAAACGGCACCTATCCGATCATTGCGCAGTTTTATGCCATTTACCGAGCCGATAACACCAACGAAAACATCCCTGTGCTGATCGACTGGATTTTGTCCGAGGAAGGGCAGAAGATTATTGAAGAGACTGGGTATGTGAGCATAAACTAGTACTTGTACGGTATAAAACATGTGTTTCCGGAGCTAGGCGCGTGTCGTTGACATTACGGTAGCCATATGTTAAAATAAACTTATAAAAAAGAGAGAGGTGAAAAGATGAGAAGATAATTTACTTTTGTTTACATGATATGTTATTAACGCAGTATTTCGTGACATCGGATACTGTTTATCGTGTTGCCAAAAGTGGATTATGTTCTCATAACCTCTCTTTTTTGTATGCAAAAAAGAGCTACATAAGCAAAATACATATAGAATTAATCCTTTTGGCAACAACTTTGAAAGGAGAAAAGCTATGACAAATCAAAAGAATATAAATATATGGATTGAAGGCCTGCAAGGTTCCGGAAAATCCACCTTATTACAGGAACTTGTTACTCTCTATCCGCAGTTAAAAGTTTGCCGCGAAGGTGATTATTCCCCGGTAGAGCTGGCTTGGTGTACGTGGATGGACAAGGAACAGTACGAAGCGGTTCTGGCCCGTTATGAGGCTATTTCCGAGGAAATCAAGCAATATACGGAACAAGAATGCGACCGCTATATTGTGATGTACACCCGAATTCTTACAGACATTCCGGGCTTCCACAGGGATTTAGAGCAATATGAAATCTATAACGGTCGGAAATCTTTTGACGAGATAAAAGAGATTGTCACATCTCGCTACAAGGCATTTCAGGATACCGGCTATGTGTTTGAATGTTCCTTTTTACAGAATCTTACGGAAGATTTGATTTTGTTCCATGAAAAAAGCGACGAGGAGATTCTCGCGTTTTACCGGGAACTGTACGATGCACTTGACAAAGATAGTTTTCGCCTGGTGTATCTTTACAGCGACGATGTCGAAGAAAACATCCGTATCATCAGCAAAGAGCGAAGCGACACCGACGGTACTCCGCTGTGGCTTCCCATGATGTTGGAGTACCTAAAGAACTCGCCATACGGTATGAAACACAGTTTGGAAAATTTTGATGACCTGATTGCGCACTTAAAGCATCGACAATATCTGGAGCTTCGCATTATAAAAGAAGTGGTGAGAGAGCATGCAGTAATACTTCCGTCAAAGAAATGTTCAAAGGAACTGTTACTATTTGACACCGATAGAGTATAAATGATATAATTTTTCCGGAAGCATTGATTCTACAGTGCTTCCGGAAATTATTTAGGGGCATGAGAGGGGTTACTATGCAATTTACAGCAAGAGAAAAGAAAATAGCCAAAACATATCGAATGATAGCATATATATCAATTCCGATATTACTTATTTCAGGTGTAATCTTTACCTATGTCACCGATTTTGAACGTTCCTACCCACTGGGGATACTGTTACTGTTTAGCGGTATTTTCCTACTGCTTTTTACACTTTTTCTTCATTCGCTATTAAATTCGAAAGAGGAATCCACGACAACATACAGGGTATACCAGCGTACAAGAGTTGTTCTGTTGGCAATCGTCCTGTTTTTCTTTGCGGGAAGCCGTGTATTGGTTTCCTTATCCGATATAGCCTTGGGAACAAAAGAAGTTGTGCTGACAGAAGCAAAGGTAAAGACAATAAAAGAGGGACTCCGCAAATACGGTTCAACTGACGTAACTTATTTAATCGGTAGAACCAAAACCGGTGAAACAATAAAAATACGTATCAGAGAATATAAGACAGAAAGCAAGACACGCACCTTATTAAAGACAAGTGATGAAGTAATTGTGTCATATTATAAATCACTTAAAACACTTTATGATATAAAAGCGAAAGATTAAGCAACTGATTTCGATTGCTTTGACAAATCCTTACAGAAAAGCTATTTTACTCCGAAAGAGAAAATAGAGCCGTTTATTTTGCTTTTTTTACTCTGTATTTATTTCCTGTACTTTTTTATAATTGGTATATTAAATATGATATGAGAGGAGACCATGTTATGGAAAACGGAATAAACACAAAGGAAAAGAAGAAAGCAAGAACAAAACTGATGCTATTTATATTGGGATTAATAATACTTATTCTTGTAGGTGGTATTATTTCAAGTTTACCTATTTCTAAAGGCTACTATCCGCTGGGAAGACTGCTTACTATGAGCGGTACTTTAATTTTTATTACATTTATGGCTTGGAGTAATGTAAAAAGCACGTCGAGATCTTCTTTACAAAAAATCGTTGCCGTACTGCTTATAGGTATCCTTTTTATCTGGACCGGTAGAATTGTAGCAAATTCAATCTATGATTTTGTGAAAGGTCCGCAGGAAATTGTGTTAGAAGATGCAGAGATAGTTCAAAAACGCAGGTACAGCAGATATGGTTCAGGTCAACTTGTAAACCATTTAACAGGAAAAACAGAAGACGGTACTTCAATAGAGGTTCAGATCTTCGATGACAACCTTGAAGATGCGAAAGCAGTACTAAAGGGAAATGATAGTGTAATTGTGTATTATTATAAAGGGAATTCTTATAAAGTGCTTTATGATATAAAAGAGAATTAGAAAAGGAGCGATGTTATTATGAAAGAAACTAATGTTGTATTTTTTGAACACATCCGCTTGTACGGCACCAAACTTGGGATACTGCTTGCGCTTTGGGCGATGATTCCGTTTCCTAGTTTGCTGTTCGTAATGATTCCGTCTCCATTCACCGTGGTATTGGGAATCATTGGGTTCATTGCTTTTATAGTGTTGTGCGTTTATCTTATTATTTATGCAATAAACCGAAGCAAAACCGTCTATAAGCTCTTTCCGGGATGCCCGGCGAAGTACCGTTTTGACGAATCTGTTGCATTTGACTTTGAAACCGTTCCGGGAGAAGTTCGTTGTCAGCTCATTTCTTCCGAAAAGCCGGGCGAGTTTTATACAATCCAATCAATAGAATACGATGAAGCAACTAAGGTTTTTAAATTTGTTATATCAAGCGGTATTATCATTGTACCGGGTGGTGCAACCGGTGTGTATGCTACGTCCAGATACTTTACCGGAGTAGTCGGTGCACCGGATTCCGAGGAATTAATGAGACTTCTCAAGGAGCATCATATCAGTTTCAAATCATTTGATACGGAAATGGCATACTATGTTGTGGCAGCGTTAAAAGAGAAACGGTAAGGGAGGGATAACAGTGTCGGGAACAGTAAGCGGTGTTTTCTGTGTGGCAGCATTTTTACTTATTCTAGGCATTGTTCTTTGTACCGGCCACGGTAGCCGCTTCATTGCCGGCTATAACACCATGAAGCCGGAAGAACAGGCAAAATACGACAAGAAAAAGCTTTGTCGCGGAACCGGCATCTTCGTACTTATTATAGCTGCAATCTGCGTTATTATGGGTTTAACTGAAGCTTTTTGTACCAAAGCGGTTGTAGATATCATGGCAAAGATATGTGTTGTTCTGGTTATCCTAATAAGTGTGTTATGGATTATATTGGGAAATATTCTTTGTAAAAAGTAAAATTCCAAACAGAAGTACATTACAAATCTTATAACAAAAAGCAGGAGAAGGGACCATACGGAACCTTCTCCTTAGTTTTATATTGATTTTCATTCAAAGAAGTTGACAGATTTAGAACATCCGGAACAATCCGATAACCTTACCCAAAATCTCGACTTCGTTCACGATAATCGGGTCCATGGTGTCATTTTCCGGCTGGAGACGGTAGTAACCGTCCTCCTTATAAAAAGTCTTTACCGTAACGGAATCCTCGATAAGAGCCACAACAAAATCACCGTTCTTTGCATAATTCTGCTTCTTAATCAGAATCTGATCGCCGTTAAAGATGCCGGCATTAATCATGCTGTCGCCCTTCACATGAAGCATAAAAGTCTCCGCATTCGGCAAATAATCCGTCGGGATAGGGAAGTAGGACTCCACATTCTCCACGGCTAAGATCGGCTGGCCTGCAGTCACGGTACCTACTACCGGAATATACGCCATCTCACGACGGGTGATATTGAAATTATCATCTACAATCTCAATGGCACGCGGCTTCGCCGGGTCACGACGGATGTAACCGTTCTTCTCCAGGCTTTCCAGATGTGCATGCACGGAAGAGGTGGACTTTAACTTAACGGCCTCACAAATCTCACGCACCGCCGGCGGATATCCCTTATTCAAAATACGTTCTTTCATAAAGTCTAAGATTTCCTGCTGCTTTGCAGTGATTTTACCATAACCCATAGACGTTACCTCCTTCTATCATAAAACAAACTTTTGTTTCCTTGTACCAAGTATAACACATCAAACACCTGTTTGTCAAACTTTTGTTCGAAATTTTTATAAAAACCTATTGACAAACAATTGTTCGCATGTTATATTATAAACAGATGTTCGGGAATGTTTGTTCTGTTTTTAGGAGGTATGAGTATGGATAGAGTAGTAAATCACGAGATTGTAAACGAGTATCGTTCTTACCGGCAGATTGCCGAGGCCCGTCGCAGCATGAAGCGTAAAGCTGTTTTACAGAAGGTTGCCATTGCTGTGCTTAGCATTGCGGTCATTGTTCTTGCCATTTTACTGTTTGCACCGTCTGCCCAGGCAGAGGCTGAGAGTACCGTTACTTATGAGAAGCGTATCGTTTCCGTACGTGTTACGGAGAATGACTCCCTCTGGAAGATTGCGGAGCGCTTTTATTGCGAGGAGAAGGAGAGTATCCCTGAGTTTGTCCGTTCCATCAAGGAGACAAATCATTTAGAGAGCGACACCATTTATCCGGATACCTATCTGGTGGTTCAGTACTACGTAAAAAAGACGCTGTCTTAGTCCTTTCCGACAAGCCAACGTCTCTTACACCTACTCGTTATCCTTTATTTTCTTCTCGAACCGTTATCCGCCTTTTTCCAGGCCGGTAACGTGCCGTCGGTAATCGCATGGAACATCCGCTCCTTGGAGCCTTTATATTCCTCGTTTAAGTGTTTTACCAGGTCCTTGGTATCGGCCCGTTTGGTCAAGCCGTCCGCCGGACACGGGTTCTTCTTTACCGGAAGATTGTACTTATGCTGAAAGCCTATGATATCTGCCTCTTCCACATAGATTAACGGGCGTATCAGCGTAATGTCCGAGCGGTCCAGATAGGTCACGGGAGAGAAGCAGTTGTATCTTCCTTCATATAACAAGGACATCAGCATTGTCTCTATGACATCGTCCTTATGATGAGCATAGGCCGACTTGTTACAGCCCAGTTCCTTGGCTTTATCGTTAAAGGCTCCCTTCCTAAGCTTTGCACATAAGGAACAGGGATTGCTTTCTTCTCTAACATTAAAAATCACGTCCCCGATTTCCGTCTTCTGTACATAATACGGCACCTGTAGTTCCTCACACAGAGCTCTGATTTCACTCAAATCAAAGCCTTCAAATCCCAAATCTACGGTAATCGCACACAATTCAAAAGGATTCGGATAAAACCGTCGCAGTCCCGCCAAAGCATAGAGCAGTGCGAGGGAGTCTTTTCCTCCCGAGATACCGATTGCGATTTTATCTCCCGGCTGAATCATCTGATAATCATCCACCGCTTTTCTTGTATAGCTGAGTAGTTGCTGCAACTTCATATCTTATTCCTTTCCAATCTTTTCCTCAGATTCTAAGATATAGTACTTTTGGCATATCAACTATACCATATCATGCGGTTTTTGACAAGTTTTTTCTTCCCAAAAGGTGTTTTGACACACTTATAACACTTTTCTTTTTTACAATGAATCCGTACGAATGAACTTATGGGATTCTTAGGAAAGGCGGTTTACTTTTTTCTATGAAAAGAACAAAAGACAATTTCCGGTATAGAAAATTATTACGATGTGTTCTGAGCGGTGTTTGTATGGCCTCCCTTCTTTTTTCGGGAGTAATGCATCCCACTGCATACACTGCAAATGCTGCGGTAATATCCGTACATAACTACGTTACCGATGACACAATTTCATATTCCGGCAAAACAGTCCTCTATAAAGTGGATGGTTTCCTTTTAGAGTCTGCACCACCGGGTCTGATTTTATCAAACGGAGCTGCCGTCGGTCCTTTTTACGAAGTATTTAGCGAGACTTTAGGCGCAAAGACCGATTATGTATTCGGCCGAACCAGGTTTACGCTTTCTTACGGACCACACACAATTGAAATGTCGTTAGGGAACCGTGAAGCTATCGTAAACGGTACCAAATGCCTAATGAATAACGCACCGTTTGTGTATTCCTTCGGTGATTCTAATGAAAAGCATCTTTACGTACCGACCCGTTTTGTAGCAGAGACGTTCGGTTTTGAATATACCTGGAATGAGGTGGCCTCTACAGCAATTATTCGACGGGCCAATATCATTTATGATGGTACCGAGCGGATAAAATACAGTGGTGACACGCCGACATTCTGGTTACAAGACCGTCCGATTACACATAAGGATTATCCGGGATATATTCTTGATAATACGGTATTGTTTTCTGCAGAGAAGTACATAAAAGACACCGGCCTGGCTTCCTATGCTTACGCAGAGGGCAGTGGTCTGATTCTGTTTAAGACAGGAGATCGCATGGTTCGTCTGGTTTTAGACAGCCCGATTGCATATATTGATAATGATGCTTACCTTTTATCCACAGTACCTCGTTTGATTACTCCACCGGAGGCTGCCAAAGCAAGTGTATATATTCCTGCGGAATTTGTATTAAAAGCCTTGGGATATACGGTCAATTATGATTTATCAACCGAAGTATTTCAAGTTTCCGGAGAACTCCCGGAACATAATTCCGGAGATTCTGATATTCCGGAAACCGGAGAATCGGCAGAACAAGATACAATTATAGAAATTTTACCGGATACCGCATCCTACGGTTCCTGTTTATTTACATATGAAACGCACGAGCAGATTAAGAAGTATTTTACCCAACAGGATTATCGCGTACCCGAAGCTTTTTCCGCATACTCTTGTCTGAATTCCGACGCCTTATATTTAAAGGGTGTGGACAGCAGTAACCTTCAAATCACAGACAAAGCGGATGTGCTGGAGCTCACGATTTCCGACTTTCACAATCCTTACAACGGAAAAGTGAATTTCAATCCGGATGCCGCATTTTTAAATTATTGTTATATAAGCGGCTCGGATTCAATTAAAATTATCATTATCAAAAACAAAGAATTGCATTACTATACCTATTCCGTGCCGGATGGCTGCGTCATACATTTTACGGACAGTAACGGTATGTATGAGGATTATTTACGCTTTACGGAGCAAAACAACGCATTCTCTCCGGATACGGATACCGGTACCGATACCGAGTCAAATTATACGGATGTGTTTGAAGGAGCGGACTTATCGGAGTATTTGCCGGATGCAGTCTTTACCAGAGACCATTTTGTAATTCGTCTTCCTGAGAATATTGCAAAGGGGGCAATTACCGATACCGACGAGTACGGTAAGAACCGATTTACTATAGCCATCCCGGGCAATCATATGAGTTTTCTCTCGGAGCAGGATTACTATAATCCGGTATCTACCTTAAAGAATGTGCAATTCAGTTACAAGGTAGCAAACGATACCACAATACTTACCTTTCATACCACCAAAATCCAGGGTTACCAATTTACGGTAGCCGATGATTTCCTGGCAGTAAAAATCGCAGATCCAAAGGAAATTTATGACAAGATTATCGTCCTGGATGCGGGACACGGTGGGATTGATCCCGGCACACTTCGCGGAAGTGTGTATGAAAAAGACGTAAATTACAACGTAATTAATGTGTATGCAAAAGAGTATTTTAAAGATTCCGATATCAAAGTATATTTTACCCGTACCACGGATACGAAGATTGCCCTTGAGACAAGAGCGGCCTTTGCCGCCACTGTCGGTGCCGATTTATTTATCAGTTTCCATGTGAACGCTCATTCCAATTCTTCTGTCAACGGTACCGGGGTTTATTACTCCAAATCAAACAATACTTTTGCGGAATCGGGACTTCGCAGTTCAATTTTAGCTACCGAAATCGGCAACCGTTTATCAAGTGCATGGGGCACCAAAAATAACGGAATATTAACCGATAAATTCGTTGTAATACATAACAATACCGTTCCGGCGGTTTTAGTGGAATGTGGATTTATTACCAACAACAAGGATTTTGAAAAAATCAAGAGTTCTTCGTATCAAAAGAAGGCTGCCAAAGCTTTATATGATGCGGTTACCGAGATTTTTGAAACATATCCGACCAAACGTATAACAAGATAGGAGAGATTATATGAGATTTTTAAAGAGTATCAAATGGGCGCTGTTACTTGCAATTGTAGTGTTACTGGGCCTTGCCTTTCCTCACCGGACACCGGCAAATGCCGCTGCGTTACATCTTTCCGTAGATTACGACAAGGGAACTCCAAGTCAATCCCTGGAAATCAGAGTATCTGTAAACAGTTCCTCCGAGCTTACTATGTTTAAGTATACGGACAAACGTGTTGCAAACAGCAGACACTTTACGAACTACGAGAAAAACGGTACCGTACTCAAAGCAACCCCTGCAGGAGAGTATACCTTTACCGTAACTAAAAACGGATATTATTCCGTCTTTGCCTTAAACGAAAAAGGTGAAGAAGCCCTGATTACCTTTAAAATCAGAAACATTGACAACACGGCACCGGAGCTTTCCGTCAGTGAAGAAAAGTCAGAAGATTACTACTTTGTGACCTTATCTGCCACGGATGATACAACTTCACGTTCGGTTGACATCCGCTATGTGGAAGGCGCATATGCGTCTTTAGATGATGCTGTCTGGAATGATGTTCCGTCTTTTTCCGACACAATAACCCTTCCGTTAAAGGAAGGCAAATACACCTTTGCCGCCACAGACGCGGCAGGCAATTCTCATATTGTCATCCGTCGTTTCGGAGAAAATATTGAGGCCGAAAAAGAATTTCGTGCAGTTTGGATATCTTATCTGGAGTTCAAATCCTCCGGCTACACAGAAAAAGAGTTCCGTAAGCATATTGAGACGATGTTTAATGAAGTATGCGAACGTAATATGAATGCGGTAGTGGTACATGTTCGTCCCTTCGGTGATGCCATGTATGAGTCCGATTACTTTCCTTGGTCCCGTTATGCCTCCGGCAAACAAGGAAAAGACCCGGGCTTTGATCCGTTAGAAATCATGGTAGAAGAGGCTCATGCAAGAGGATTAGAGTTCCATGCTTGGTTAAATCCATACCGTGTTGCATCAAATTCGACTAATGTAAAGAATTTAAGCACTGACAATCCTGCAAGAATTTACCGTACCGACAGTTCCAAAAAGAATGACCGTTACGTACTTACTTACAGCGGTAATTTGTATTATAATCCGTCCGTCAAGCAGGTACAAACACTGATTACCAACGGAATCAAAGAAATCGTCCGCAATTACGATGTAGACGGCATTCACTTTGACGATTATTTCTATCCGTCGCTTGGTAAAAATTTCACAAGCAATTTCGATGCACCGGAATATGAAGACTACAAATCTAAGCAAATTGCGCAAAACAAAGAGTATTTATCTATTGCGGACTGGAGACGCGAGAACGTAAATACCTTGGTAAAAAACGTATATTCCTCTGTAAAGAAGATTAATCCGGAGGTTGAATTCGGGATCAGCCCGGGCGGCTTTATGGATGCCTTAAAGGCAGACGATAAGTATTATGTGGACTTTGAAACATGGCTTGGCCATGACGGATATATCGATTATTTGTGTCCGCAGTTATATTGGAGCAATGATCACAGTGTTTACCCGTACAATGACATATTAGAGCGTTTCCTTGCCGTGCCGAAAAATCCGGACGTGAAATTCTACGTAGGCGTTGCTGCATATAAGGCCGGATTAAAAACCGAAGGAACCGCCTGGTACAAAGACAACAATGTATTACGCAACATGATTCGTTATGCAAGAAATACAGAGTCTGTAGACGGTTTTGTATTGTTTAGTTATAGATATTTGATTTCTAAAGAAAACAACAAAGCAATTATCAATATGTTTAAGGAACTGAACAAATAGATGAAACTAATAGATGAAATTAATGATACCTGCTCTTTCGGTGTTATATCGACATCAAATTTCGTTAAACTATGGTTTAGCGCAATTTGATAGAGAGCAATTTAGTACTTCTCTTCACCATTGGCCCCGTCTATTTCTTTATTACTTGTTATTTTAACGGTTTTGGAGGTTTGTATGGAACAACGTACCTATCACGAACAAACAACAATTCAAAACACAAAACGTCTTCGCGAATTGATTTCGGATTTGCCGTCTTACGTCGCAACTTTTTTTCGTGGCATTGAACCGGTTACCGCATCCCGTACACGTATTGCCTATGCGTTTGATTTGCATGTTTTTTTTGAGTATATTTCTGCTACCAATCCGTTGTACCAAGGAAAGCCTTTAAAGGATATTGATTTTAATTTACTTACGCAATTAACTCCGATGGACATTGAGGAATACTTGGAATATTTAAAATTATATACGAACCGGGAAGGAAAAGAAATTACAAATAACGAACGCGGAATCAAACGCAAACTTTCTTCTTTACGTACGTTTTACCGGTATTTTCATGCGAATCGAATGATTGACGAGAATCCGACGCTACAGGTCACTATGCCAAAGATTCACGAGAAAAATATTATACGTTTTGAACCGAATGAGGCCGCTGATTTCTTGGACCAGGTCGAAAGCGGCGCGCGCCTTACGAAACAGCAACAAGTACGTCATGAATCCAATAAATTGCGTGATTTAGCCCTTACCACATTACTTTTAGGTACCGGCATCCGTGTGTCCGAATGTGTGGGAATCGATATCAAGGATATTGATTTTTCCAGCGACCGTATCAATATTGTACGCAAAGGTGGCTATGAATCCTTTGTATACTTTGGGGATGAAGTCAGGGATGCCCTTCTCTCCTATTACGAAGAAAGGAAAAAGCTTGTACCGAAAGAAGGACATGAAAACGCCTTCTTTTTGTCCAATCGTATGCAGCGTATCAGTGTTCGTAATGTGGAAGTTTTGGTAAAGAAATATGCCAGAGTTGTGACGACTGTAAAAAAGATTACACCACACAAATTGCGTAGTACCTACGGCACGGAGCTTTACAAAGAAACCGGTGACATATATTTGGTAGCCGATGTCCTCGGTCACAAAGATGTAAATACCACTCGTAAGCACTACGCAGATATTGAGGAAGAAAGACGTCGTAGCGCAAAAAATGCTGTTACGCTACGCGAAAAAAAATAGTATAATTTGCTATGTAAGTAAGGCGACGGTATCTGCCTTGTCAAACGGTTACATCTTATAATCGTTGATGATGCGTTCCAGCTCCATCACATCCGTCGGTGTTAATAACTGATTTTTCAAATATTCCACCAGGAAATTATTTAATGAACCGTTGTATACCTTGTCCAACAGAGCCTTTGTCTCAATATTCTGTACTGTCCGCTTGGAAATCAAAGCTTTACAAATAAAACCCGGATCTTCTCTCTTAACCGCCCCCTTCTCAATCAAACGGTTAATCACGGTATACGTCGTATTCTTTTCCCAACCGACATATTCCTTAATGATTTTAGAAATATCCTTTGCAGCCAATACCTTGTTGGACCAAAGTAATTCCATAATATTTAATTCACCTTCATGTAATCGAATATCGCCCATGAATTTCAACCCCTTTACACCAATTCTACACCTGTAATATCTTTATCAGACATCATCGGTATCCGCATGTCTCGTTTTGAGTGACGGTGTAGTACTATTCTACCATATTAGAATTTAAATTGCAAGAGGAAGATTGAATTATTTGTCAAAAAAGGGCGTATGACTCATTTGATACAAAAAACGGCATAAAACGGAATTTGTCTCATTACAGATGTAGAATAGAAATTTTCAAATCCGAATCTGAAATATTCCTCTCCGTTTTTTTTGTTTGCAGCCTGATACGAAGCAATACTCTTCGCTTTGCCGCTCGTTGAAATTCTAAGTTCTACCGCTGTCTCATGTCCGTTATCTTCAAGAATAAAATCTACTTTTGCCTGGGCCTCAGATTCCCAAAAGCAGAGGGAATATTTACCGTTTGCTACCAAGGTCTGCATTACATAATTTTCTAAAACAGCCTTCTTTGTCTCTTCTGTTTCCGTACCGTAAAAGGCCGAAGATAACATTCCCACATCCGGCAAATACAATTTAAAGTGAGACTCTCTCTTCTGCTCGTTCAAACGCAACACCAATCCGCTTCGAACCAAAGCATCGATACTGTCCTTATATAAGGCATAGGTCACACCTTTCCGAATTAAATTAAAACGAAACTTTTTGTTTTCTTTTTTTAGCTGCTCCGGTAATACCTGCAGTACCTGCAGGCCTTTTCCGGTTTCTTTTTCGTCATGCAAACTTTCCAAAACCGACTTCATTCTACACATTACCGTATGATGTACTTCTGCCACATTATATACCGACTTCGACGAAATATACTCGTTTACCGCCGCCGGCATTCCACCAACAATCAAATACTCTTCAAATAACGCCAGCAGCTCCTGATGTACAATATCCGGCACCGGTTTTGCATTTTGAAAATGTCCCTGAATAATATCGATGTACCAATCACTTCCGACTGCCGATAGAAATTCGTCAAATCCCATCGGATAAAGTCTGCATACATAAAAACGCATAAGATCAACCGACTCCGATAATATCCCAGAAATCACGATTAACGGAACCGTAACGGTTTCTTCCAATGCTTTCCAAAGCAACGGACAAAAAGAAGCTTCATCCAAAATCACTATCACTTCCTCCAAGTACCGCTCATCCATCTGAAAATAAGCCGCAATAACCTCTGATATCAACGCTCCCTCTTCTATTCTATTTTCAAAAAAGAGCTTTGCGCCTTCATTCAATTCAAAATTTACATATAAATACTGCGGAAAATAGGAAGAAGCAAAGTCCATTGCCAAATATGTTTTTCCGGTCCCCTTTGTTCCAAGCAACAAAAACGGAACCTTCGTTCCGCTTTCTTTCCAATCGATTAATTTTGTTACGGCATTACGTTTCATCTGTCGTAATCTCCTTCCCGATACCTATTCTTGCAAATCGTTCCAGACACGCTCCGTAAGCTTAAATATACATTAAAATTGATTACGGAATTTTTCAATTAATTCATTAAAATAATCCGGACGGCCCGCAGCAAACTCCATATATTCTCCGCTGATTGGATGGTGAAAACCAAGAACTCCCGCATGCAGCGTTTGACCGGTCAACTGGAACGGATCCTTTTTCGGCCCGTAAACCGTATCGCCTAAAAGCGGATGTCCCAAGCTTGTCATATGCACACGAATCTGGTGGGTACGCCCTGTTTCAAGCTGACAAACGATATGAGAATACTTGGTTCCGAACTGCTCGATCACCTTATAGTTCGTAGCCGCAAATTTGCCGCGCAAAGGATTTACCATCATTTTCATACGTTCCTCCGGATTGCGGCTGATGAACGACTCAATATGGCCTTCCGGCTCTTTAAACACACCGTATACCAGCGCCTCATAGCGTCTGGTAATCGTATGTTCTTTAAACTGCTCCGCAAGATTACGGTGAGCCACGTCATTTTTGCATGCCACTATAATCCCCGTAGTATCCTTGTCAATACGATGTACGATTCCGGGACGCAAAATACCGTTAATTCCGGACAACGTGCCCTTACAATGATATAACAGACCGTTAACAAGTGTCCCGGTATAGTGTCCCGCCGCAGGATGCACTACCATTCCCTTTGGCTTATTCACAACAATTACATCATCATCCTCATACACAATATCAAGCGGAATCTCCTCTGCGTCCACCTCCAGTCCCTCGGGAGCCGGAATCAGAACCTTCACTTCATCGCCTTCTTTTACGAAATCCTTACAGCGGCCGGTGTTTCCGTTAATCCACGCCCCTCCGCTTTCAATCAGCTTTTGTACGTAAGACCGGGATACCGAGGGATGATTCACCGCAATACATTTGTCCAAACGAAGTCCCTCATCGGATTTCGTTGCTATGAATTTGATTTCTTCCATTTAAAATCCTCATCCTTGTAATAAAAAATCCATAACGCACACATTATGATTGCACCACAGGTAACTCCGATATCCGCCACATTAAACACCGGAAAATCAATCAAATCAAAGGAAATCATATCCGTTACCTTGCCCATCCAGATACGGTCGATAATATTTCCCACACCGCCCGCAACAATCATCGTAAGTGTCAGACGCATCGGGCGCATTTTTTTCTCCTTCGGAAGCCAAAAATAAAATCCGGCAATCGCTACCATACCAACGATAGAAAAAATGGTAAGCGCCAAGGTTTTTCCTTGAAAAATTCCAAAGGACGCTCCGGTATTATAAATCAAACGAAAGGAAAACACATCCTTCCACACAACAACCGGATTTCCCGGAAGTTCGGTACGTGCCCACCATTTCGTCAGCTGATCCGCTACTAATACCACAATTAACAACGCTATATGAAAAAAACAATCACGAATAAAAGTTTTACGTTCCATACATCCACCTACTCTTAAAATACTTATTTCGATAAAATGGTCTGAAAGCCTTCCCAAAGCTCCTCATCGGTCACCTCAGGGTCAAGGAAGGATTCCCCGATTCCTCTCAGGAGCACAAACTTAATCTTTGCTCCGTCCGCCTTCTTGTCTCGATGGCATACCGCCAAAAGTTCTCTCTTATCAAGAGCCGAAACTTCTGTCATCATACCGAGCTCCAAAAGGAGGTCTTTTACCTCATTTGCTTCTTCTCTCGTAAGCACACCCCGTAATACGGAAATTTCTGCTGCAGCAATCATACCTACCGAAACACATTCTCCGTGAAGCAAAGCAAAATCATTTAATTTTTCAACAGCATGACCGATGGTATGCCCGAAATTAAGAAGTGCCCGTTCTCCCTTTTCCTTCGGATCCCGCTCTACCACTCCTCGTTTGATACAAAGGCTTCGGTAAATCATGGAACGGAGTACTTCCGGGTTCTTAGCGGAAATCAGTGTCGTATTTTCCTTTAAAAATGCATAATACTCCTTGTCCAAAATAAAACCATGCTTTACCACTTCTCCGAGACCGGCCAAGAACTCTCGTTCCGGAAGAGTGTTCAGCGCAGCGATATTGATATATACCGCGGACGGCTGATAAAACGCACCTACCATGTTCTTATATGCTTTATAATCCACTCCGGTCTTTCCTCCGATGGAAGAATCCACCATAGAAAGAAGGCTGGTCGGCATACCGATAAAGCGGATACCGCGTAAATATGTGGCTGCGACAAAACCGGTCAAATCCCCGGTCACACCTCCGCCAAGCGCTAAAAGTACATCATTCCGGTCAAAAGAATTCTCAATTAAGAACTCATATAATCCGGCTACTGTATCCAGATTTTTCGACGCCTCTCCTGCCGGAAAAGTATAAGAAACACAGAAAAAGCCTTCCTTTTCAAGAAGACCGCATACCGTCCCCGCATATAACGGTGCCACATTGGAATCACTGACCACACACAGCTTACGTCCGTTCATCTGAAGCGATTGCGCTACAGAGACCAATCCGTCGTATGAATTATCTAATATAATGGAATACAGCGGCGCATGATCTGCGCCGCGTACAATAAGCTCTTCCTTCATAAAACATTAATCCTCATCTAAATTAATAATTTCAATATCATCCTTTTCAAGGGAATCCAGAGGATTCTCCCTCATCGGCTCACTATGCTCACCGAATACCCCAACCGGTGTATCAATAGACTCCGGTACTGTATCAAACATAGAAAGCTGATCAAGATTCACGGTAAAGCTCTGGCTGTCCAAAAGCTCCGTCTGGGAATTAACCAGACTCTTAAACTTCGCTTTATACATATCGTACTGACGTACCAATTCAATGGTTTGCTTGCGAATCAAGTCTAATTCACGCTTTGCATCTTCTAAAATAATATTGGCCTTTGATACCGCTTCCTGCTCGATTAACAACGCATTTTTCATTGCGGTACCCTTTGTTTCCTCTGCGGTACGTTCCGCCAGAACCAAAGCCTTCTGTAATGTCTTTTCGATTGTTTTATAATACTGCAGACCTTCGTTTAAAACATTGATACGGTCATTCATTTCCATTCTTTCACGATACAGCGTCTCATAATTTTCAAGAATTTCTTCCATAAATCCGTCGACATCCTTCTTGTCATACCCCAAACCGCCGGATTTAAATACCTTGTTTTGAATTTCAATCGGTGTAATCATACTTACTCCTTTCTCTATTGGTAACGCTCTAGCGTAACCGAAATACGCCCTTTTTTTGTCAAATTGCCGATTTCTTTCAGCCTTGCCTTTCCCAAACCACGAAAAGAAATCACATCCTGTTCCTTTACCGAAGCGGACGGACTCGTTACCTCGCGACCGTTGATAAATACTTTGCCGCCGGATACCGCTGTCGCCGCACTGCTTCTGGATATGCCGAAAGCAGCCGCCGCTATGGAATCGATACGAATTGCGGAAACCGTACGGGACACCATCAAGAACTCCTTTTCAAAACCGGACTCCTCCGCCCCCGCAAGCTCACAAACCACATTTGTATGACGTACCTGGGAAAGCTGTTCGATCAGGAAAGAAGCAATTCTCTCCGCACAAAGCAGATACGCCTCCTTATCCTTCACAAAAATATCGCCGATAACATCCCGGTCCAGTCCTAAGCCTAAAACACTTCCCAGCACATCCCTATGGGAAAAGTCACCGGCAAACTTCATATGCTTCGGCACAATACGTAACCTGCATATCGGAAACAACTCCGCTGTGATATCAACATCCTCCGGAGCAATACAAAGCATCTGCCGTTCCGTATCCGGATGTCCGCCGTAAAACATGTAATTAGAGCCGGAAAGTACTGTCTTTGCGGTATCGATTTCACTTAAAGTCAAAAAGTCCGTAAACTCCGTTCGATAAGAAAACTCCGCACGCTTCCGAAGCTCCATGATTCTCTTTTTTAATAAAAGCTCATCCATATTCCTACTTACTGATTCAAAGTCGGAACTTCAAATCCGTTCTGCTCCACATAGGATAGATAATCTCCCGAAATATCTACATTTTCCGGAGAAACAATAAAAATCAATCCTGAAATCTGATGAATCTTACCGTTTAATGCATACACCGCACCGGAGATAAAGTCCATAATACGCTGCGCCAAGGCCAAATCAATTCCTTCGAGATTTACCACCGTAGCACGCTCGTCCACCAGCATATCGCAAATATCCTGGGAATCATCAAAGCGAGTCGGTTTCATAATGCTGACCTCTAAAGTTCTGGCAGACGCTGCGGACGCGGAACGAAGCGGAACCACTCTGTTTGTTGTAACACGCTCCGGACGCTGTGTGCGCTCCTTTTTGCTCTCGGAATAGTCATGCTCGAACTTGTCTTCCTCATAGGACTTCTGCGGCTTTACAGCCTTTGTAGCAGCCACGGGTGCCACACGGGAAGGCTCCTTACGGAAAGACGGGGACTCTTCAGCAGCCGCTTCCCGGACCGGACTCTCTGCCTTCTTTCTTTCTTTTCTGGAAGGAAGCTCCGAATCGAAATCGTCAAAGTCGTCAAAATCGTCCTCATCCGTTACATTCATCTTGTTCAGAATACGTTCTAAAAAGTTTCCCATACTAATATCTCCTTTTATTCCTTTGGCAAATAGACACGATGACCGAAAATACCGGTACCGACACGTACTAACGTAGCACCTTCCTCAACCGCAATTTCATAATCACCGGTCATACCCATAGACAATACGTCCATATATACATTATCAATGTTTTTGGAATTGATGTCAACCATTAATTGCTTCATTTTTCTAAAATAAACACGATTTTCTTCCGCATCTTCCGTATAAGGAGCAACCGTCATTAATCCCCGAATTTTGATGTGCGAAAACTTTGCCACATCACGTACCAGTTGTTCCGAATCCTCCGGTGAGATTCCGTGCTTAGAGTCTTCTCCGGCAATGTTAATTTCCAATAAAACCTCCGTTACAAGTCCCTTTTTCGCAGACATTTCTTCAATAGCTTCCGCCAGATGTACAGAATCCACGGAATGTATCAACGTAGTTTTTCCGATGACATATTTTAACTTATTTGTCTGCAAGGCTCCGATCATATGCCACCGAAGCGGCTCTGTAATCTCTGCCTGCTTATCTCTTAACTCCTGAGGTCTGTTTTCACCGAAATCTACCATTCCGCATTCCATTGCTTCTCGAATAGCTTCCACCGGCATAGTTTTGCTGACCGCAATTAACGTAACCTCCTGCGGATTTCTGCCTACCCGTTCACAGGCTGCCGTAATCCTTGCGGACACATCCGCCACCGCAGATGAAACCGTCGTTATATTCTGCATCCTAAGACTCTCCTTCAATTAGAATAATATCCTTTGTTACTGCGGAAACATCCAATACAATATGGTCATATACCGATAACCCTCCGGCCTGGTCCGCACGTACAAGTACATAATCCTCCACATCTGTAATACGTTCGATTCGTCGGAAAACGGCATAGCCCTTATTCATATTGTAAACACCTTCCATACCGGTTATAAAAGAATACAGCATGGCACGCTCCGGTTCTCCGGTCAGACCAGCAGAATTAATATACTGTCCGGAATCCATATCCTCTTCCGCCACATAATAATATCCGTTTTCATAAAACAACGGATGAATTTCAAAGAAATCCGGTTTTACTTCTCCCGATTTCGAATCATAGCGCTCCAGGCTGACACCGAGCGTGTCCTCTTCACCGCCGCCCTTCATCACAAAGCGCTCCGGAATCTGATAAATATCTTTGGTCAAAATAGAGGTCTCCGGTATTTTAAGGCCTTCTCTGGCATCCAGATACAACGTAACATCAAGGAAACGCTCACTCAGATACTCTGTTCCGTATCGGTCCATTTCTATCGCCAAATAGGAGCCCCCTCCGGCGTACAATTCCTCATACGGCTTTTCATACAATACCGTATCTCCCATAATACGGAAGCTGACGGTAGCTCCTGCCTTTTTAATCCGGGTCATACAATCATCCGGTATCTGAATAACAAGCTGCCAAGTGTCCTCCGGAATCAACTTGTATGCAAAGCTGTCGATTGCGGAAATACCGGTCTGCTTACTGTATTGCGGTACAGTCCGCTTTTCCGTAAGAAACTCTTCTCCGGTAATCATTTCCTTGGTATATCCGTCATATAAATCGGAAAAATAGGAAATCACACCGCTTTTTTCGGAGTTTACGGTAAGAAAAGAATTCAACTCCGCATTCTGATTGGCTAATGTATCCAACATAGATACATCACGATACCGTAAATAATCGGAAAGAAACTCTTCCCGCAAATCGTAACACTCCGAAAAGGTGGCATCGGAATATGTTGCGCAAAAGCTTCGAACGCTACCCTTCAACCGGTTCAAATCATTGGTGTTTAAGGCAGAGTTCTCCTCATTATAATTTAAAATATCCTGTAATTCCGAGGAATCGTTTACAGAGTAAATCTTTGCGTTTTTGGTGACTCTTGCACCCTCTCTGTAATAGTAATTTAAATATCCCGCATGCTCGGTCCGATATACCGTCTCCGGTCGAAGTATCATAGCCACCGCTGACACTTCACTCCCGGAACTGCCGGCCTGTACCTCATAGAGAGCCAAATGGGGCGTTGTAAAATAGCGATAAATATTAATCACAAGCAAAACAAGTACACCGAAGGCTACCACCAATCCGATATTCACTTCTTTTCTTGTACGAAACTTAATTATGTTCCGATCCTTTGCCATTTCCAGATCCTCCCTCTGCCTACAATATCATCAAAAGCCCCGGCGCAACATAACATTGTGCCGGGCTTCATTATTCATACTAATAGGAAGCCGTCTGCTTCATCAGCTCCGTCATTTTCATATAAAGTGCCTCATAGGTCGGCGCATGAAATACCTCCGCTATATAAGACACACCTTTTTCATCTTTAAAATACAGAATCAAACAACATCCCGCAGAACCGGTAGTTCCGGTCTTTCCCCCGATAATTTCGATGCCTTCCGGAACTTTAAACAAGCCTTCGAAATAAAGATTACTACTGTTAAAACTCTTGACTTTCGGATTCCCTAACTTGTCCGAATAATGAATCTCACAGGACGGCATGGATACAATTGATAAAAACGAATTGTAATGAATCAGCTCGTTCATAATCAAATAAATATCATACGCTGTGGTATAATGATCCTTTTTATGTAATCCGTGTGAATTGACAAAATGGGTATCCACCGCACCGAGCTTTCGCGCTTCTTCATTCATCATCTCCGCAAAGGCTTCTTCGGAACCTGCCACATGCTCCGCAATGGCAATTCCGGCATCATTCCCGCTGTAAACAAGAAGTGCCGTAAGCAAATCCCCAAGCATAATTGTGTCGCCTTCATTAAAGCCGCACAGCATTGCTCCGGGAATCCCGATATGAGACGCATTGTAGCTGATAGTTACCGTTTCACTTATGTTACAATACTTTAATGCAACCAAAGCGGTTAAAAGCTTCGTAGTGCTGGCCGGATAAATCTGTTCTGTAAGCCCATGCTCACAAAGCACCTTTCGGTCAGACAACCGATACAAACCGTACACATAATCCTCTTTCGCAGCCACTGCATCATCCGCAGTGCCGGCCGGAATACTAACCTCAGCCCCACGACCGGTTAAAAAGTCTGCGTTACGGTCATTTCCCACGTCATAGTACTCATAGGATTGAGAACCGGTATATCCGAGGGGAACCGCTTCCTCTTGTATCGGTTTCTTACCGCAACCCGCACAAAAAAGAGCAAATAATAGCAACAGCGCAATTTGCTTACGTTTCAATTGTATCATTTGCTCACTTCCTTTTCTGCTTAACTTTTGTATAAATTTCTCCAATCAAGGTCACCGCGGTCTAAACTCAATATCAAGCTCTCTGCCGTTGCCACATTGGTGGCCAACGGAATGTTATGGGTATCACACAACATAACAACATTGTTAACATCGGGCTCGTGAGACTTCGGCGTCAACGGATCTCTGAGGAAAATAACGAGATCTATTTCATTATGCTCAATCTGGGACCCCATCTGCTGTTCCCCGCCCAGCGGCCCGGCAAGATACTTATGAACGGAAAGGTTTGCCGCTTCTTCAATCAAACGACCGGTTGTCCCTGTTGCGTACAACGTATGCTTACTCAAAATACCTTTGTAGGCAATGCAGAAATTCTGCATCAGCTTCTTCTTTGCATCATGTGCAATCAACCCAATATTCATAGTTCCCCCTTCCTCGGTATTTCAGCAAAATCCAAATCAATGGAATTCCGCTCCTTCTTCTTCGAAATACCGATGTTTAAAATAATTCCGATACCTATCATGTTACACATTAACGAACTGAGTCCGTAGCTTACAAACGGAAGCGGAATACCTGTGTTCGGTAACAGCATGGTAACCACGCCGATATTAACGAACGCCTGAAAAATATAAGTAGTGCCGATTCCCAGCGCCAGTAATCTCCCCAAATAATCCGGTGCCTTCTTTGCCGTCATAAAACACTGGAACGATATAAAAAAGATAGCAAAAATAATTGCGCAGGCACCTAAAAAACCAAAGGCTTCCGCCATTCCCGCGAATATAAAGTCACTCTCGATAACCGGAATATTCTTGGAGCCCAGAGCGCCTTCCCCGTTAAAAAACTTACCGGTCAGACCTCCCGACGCAATAGCTGTAATGGAATTCTCCTGTTGCCACAACGTATCCGAATGACTTTCCGGATGCAACAGTGATAAAATACGCTCCTGCTGCTTACTCGAAAGAAGCACCTGGAAATCCTGCTGTACGTACCAGAACAGACCGATTCCCACAGGAATTGCGGTGGCTACAATCGGTAGTAAAATCCGATATTTGATTCCGGATGCAAAAATCACAACCACGAGCGATACACAAATCACAATGGTGGTGGACAGGTCCGGCTGTAAAAAAACAAGACCGACCGGAAGCGCCAACATAATCACTGCAACCAGTAATACCCACCCCTGTTTCATCCGATCCATCAAGCGATCAAACAACGTTGCCAGACAAATCACCAGCACTACCTTGGTAAGCTCCGAAACCTGGAACTCGAATTTCGGATTTTCTCCGTTCGGAATACCGATCCAACGGTTCACGCCGCCTCGTTTAATGTTAAAGTAATCTACATACTTTACCACAAACAATAACACAAAATTAACAATATACATTAATCCTGCAAACTTACATACAAAATGGTAATCGAACATGGACACAAACACGGCCAGCAAAACACCGCCGATTAAGCCTTTAATCTGTCTTGACACCATGTCGACTTCTTCTTCTCCCTGTACCTGACCGAGCACATAAATGCCGGCGGTACAGATGAGAATAATCAACACTAAAATAATCCAGCGGTATTTTTTTAAATCATACCGTTCCCATAGTTTAAACATGAAACACCCTCTTAGTTTTTACCACGCATTTCCTTAATCGGAATATTTGCAAAAATGGCCGGAACCGTACCGTTGTTGGAATCCGACTGGGTCTGCTTAATCTGGATATCCAGACCCTGCATGTCAATCTCAATGTACTTGGAAATGACAGCAATAATATCATTTTTCATCTGCTCCATAACTTCCGGGGAACAGCCGGCACGGTCCGATACGAGCACAAGCTTCAAGCGGTCCTTCGCTACGGAACCGGACGTTTTATTCTTACTGAAAAAATCAAAGAAACTCATAATCTACCCTCCGTTAGTTTTTCTTGAAAAGACGACTGAATAAACCACCCTTGCCTGCTAAATCAAGGAACGGAACCTCTTCACCGTCCACACGCTTACAAATGTTCATGTATGCCTTACCTGCCATGGTGTTATTACCTACAAGCGGAGCACCCTGGTTGGTGGAAATAACAATGTTCTCATCATCCGGTACAACACCGATTAACGGGATTGCAAGAATTTCTACAACATCCTCGCTGGACATCATATCGCCGCGCTTTACCATATCCATGCGCAAACGGTTTACGATCAAGTGGGTCTTTTTGATTTCGTTTGCTTCCAAAAGGCCGATGATACGGTCCGCATCACGTACCGCGGAAACCTCAGGTGTCGTAACCACAAGCGCGCGGTCCGCACCTGCGATTGCATTATGGAAGCCCTGCTCGATACCGGCCGGACAGTCAATAATAACGTAATCAAACTCTTCCTTTAACTGGTCGGTAAGTTTCTTCATCTGCTCCGGAGTAATCGCCGTCTTATCGCGGGTCTGTGCGGACGGAAGAAGATAAAAATTGTTATATCCCTTTACTTTAATAAATGCCTGATTAATCTTACAGGACCCTTCGATTACATCTACAAGATTGTAAACAATACGGTTCTCCAGACCCATAACTACGTCCAGGTTTCTGAGTCCGATATCGGTATCGATTAATACAACTTTCTTTTCCAACTTTGCAAGGCCGGTACCTACGTTTGCCGTAGTGGTGGTTTTACCTACACCGCCCTTTCCCGATGTTACAACAATTACTTCGCCCATTCGTTCATATCCTCCGATTATTATAATTTTATATCATTTAAAACCGTTCTGGAAACCGGTTCAATAAATATGTTCCCGCCGGACCGAAACGCGATTTTCGGTTCCTTTGTCTTTTCTTTTTCTCTCTTCCAGAGAGCTTTTCCCACCTTATCCGGAGCTCTGGCAATCGTATCTGCAATACGAATCTGTACAGGGTCCAGCTCTAATGCCAGAACAAAGGCATTTTCGTTGCCGCCGGCTCCCGCATATACATTGCCCAAAAGCGCACCTAATACGATAATATTTCCTTTTGATGTAACGGTGGCACCCTGATTGACATCCCCCACGATAATAATACTGGTCTCTGTCTCGAGTACCTGACCGGAACGAAGATTTCCTTTATAGAACTGTCCGTTGGAACTGTCAAGTGCCTGCAACTGTTGCTCCTGTATACAATCCTCTAAGGAACGACGGTGCAGTTCCTCCGTTTCTCCGTTCTTTTCGATGACACATACAATTTGAACCTCGGAATTTGCGGCTATAATATTAAGCAGTTCCCGCTGTTCTTCATCACTCAAACGCTTGCCTTCGAAGGAAATCGCCATTTTGGCTGCTCCGAAAAACTTCGCAGATTCCTTAAACTTCTCTTTGACCAGTTCGCAAATCGTTGCGAACTCTGCCTGTTCATCCACATATACCGAAAAGCCGTAGGTGGTTCCTTTGATTACCACTGCATTATTCATACATATCCCCTCCTCTGCTTATTCCGCATCAATTTTATTATAGTTTTTATCATACGTATCCGAATGATAAAAATAATCATATACGACATATCCGAAATCCACTGCATTACCGGAAGTATAGCCGTTCGGAATAACGACACTTACCGAAATCTCCGGATTCTTATACGGCGCATAGGATACGAATAACGCATGACTCGGCTTGGTATCCGACACCTGAGCCGTACCGGACTTACCGGCAGCATCAAACTCTAAGGAATCATACAAACGGCCTGTAGAGTCATTACTGTTTAACACAAGATACATTCCCTTTTGTACCTGCGACCATTCTGCCTTTGTAAACTCGGTTATCTTATTATCGATCGTTGCGGAATTATCCCGCGTAATATTCTCCTTTGTATCCTCAATCCGGTCAATCAAGGTCAGGTTGTAGCAGTTTCCGCTGCTACCGAGTGTTGTTGCATACCGGGCAATTTGAGACGGCGTAAAACTGTGATAATAGCCGATTGCCGCACGTACCGCATCGTGGTCCGCAATCTGCGGCTCCAATTCTGCGATTTCGATACCGGATTTTGCACCGAGACCGAACTTTTCCGCATACTTGGTAAGTTTACCGATACCGATGGAGTCACTGTATTTTCCGTTAAAATCCTCCGCAAGGCGATAACCTACTTCAAAATAAAAGTAGTTACAGGAATGATTGATTGCCTGCGGTACATCAATTTTACCATGGTTTCTCGGATAATACCAGCACTTCGGAGACGGGTCTACCTTAGTAAATTCTCCCAAGTCGTCAATCTTCTCATAAAGTCCCAGTACGTTCTCACCGTAGCCTGCAAAGCTTGTAATCATCTTAAAGGTAGAACCGGTGGTGGTCTTGGAGTTGGTTACACGGCTGGACAAAGGATTGGATTTGTCCGCCAGAAGCTTTTGATAATACTCCCAGTCGATTTTATTCGCCAACTTATTGTTGTCGTAGCTCGGATAGGTCACCAAAGCCAGGACATCACCGTTATTGACATCCGTAACCACTAAGGATGCACCGCACGGCTCCAATGCAAGCTGTGCCGGTGTAATCTCAACATTCTCAATCTTTTGCCGTATAAAGTTGTACGCAGAAATCCGGCTGTTTGACAACGCTTTGTAATCGGACTCATTATACTTGATGACATTCTGGTCAAACAACAGAAGACAAATCTCTCTTCCCGGCAGCTCTTTTTGAAAAATCATGTTACGGAGAAGCTTTTTGGCAAAGGCCGGATCCTCCTCTAACATATCCATAATCTCACCAAGTAAAATCTCGTAAATCTCGTCGGTGACATAATATGTGTCAATTCCAAGCTTTCCGAAATCAACCCAGTTCTGATTAATGGCATGTACCAAAAACTCACTGAGGCTGACCTTATCGTTTTTATAGGCGACGTACACCGCGTCGGTCTTATCGATTTTTGAAACCGGTAAAATCCCTACATTTGCGGAAGTCAGCTTGGTATAGATATAATCCATATACTCCGCCATTTCATCGGAAACCTTGGCATTTGTTGTTTTGCTGCCGTAGGCCAGGTAACCGTCCAACCGTTTCATAACCGTATCATACTTGGTTTGATATCTCTGATATATCTTGAGCTCGTTTGCATTGGCATCCTCCGGCGGATTCTCACCGAAAATACGATTCACATCCAACACATTATTGGAAAATAAAGCATCGTATACCTCGTACACCGGAATCAGAATATCGTCTGCAGACTCTCCCTTGGTACCGTAATCCAGTTTATCGGTCATCTGTTCCAGCAAAATCTTGGCCAGCTCCTTCTCCACCAGATGATAGTAGGCCTTCTGCATCTCCGCATCAATGGTAAGATATAGATTGTTTCCTGCCTGTGGGTCCGACATTGCCTCCGTATTCACAATACGGTAATTTTCATCCAGTGTCAGCTGCTCGATTCCCTTTTGCCCGTTTAACTCGTCCTCAAAGGTCTTCTCAAGGCCGGTCTTACCGATGACATCGGTTGCGGAAAACACATCTGATTCCGCATTGTACTCCTCAAGTTCCTCCTCGGTAATCTTTCCGGTGTAACCGATAATATGTGCAAAATATTCGCTGTAATTGTAGACACGTTTCGTCTTCATCACAACCGAAACACCCGGAAGCTCCGCACTGTTTTCCTTCAGTGCGGAAATTAATGTATCCGATACTCCGGTGGCCAGCGTAATCTGGGAATACTTCGGCCACAGGGTGAAAATCGCATATCGTACGGACATAATCTGCAACGCATCCTCTACGGAATAGTCATCGGAAATCCCGTACATTGCACCGAACTTCAGATTGCCGTAGCGCAAAAGAGCAAACAACTCCTCCGCACTCATTTCGGCTTCTTCCTCCGTCAGGTTGTCGATGGACTGCTTTCCCAAGGCATTTTTTATAAAACGAAGCCGTGCGGTGCCCTCCACCGTATATTCCAAAATCCCGGACTCCCCCATTTCTATATAGAACTCCGGTTCCAGCTCTACATCTTCTCTTTTTAAAATCTGAATCAGACGGTACAGCATGGCATTCTTTTTATCATTTGTATTCAGAAGGGGACTGTCCTCCAAAATCACGGAATAGGACAACTCGTTATAAGCAAGCACCCGTCCGTTCCGGTCATAAATCAACCCTCTGGTACTATCGGTCTGGCGTTCTCTGGTCAGCTTATACTCATCCTCGGTCACTACCGGACCGGCATCCAGAATCTGAATCCGATACATCTGGAAAATCAAAATTCCGGCCAAAATCACATAAAAGGCAGCAATCGGAACCAAACGGGAAGAGAGCCATTCCTTTAATTTGCCGATAATTACATAAAACAACCGCTACTCCTCCTTTTCCACATATCGAACCACCAGCTTGTGTATCCAATGGAACAACGGATACAAAAAAGCGGCTACAAAAACGGTATACACCATACGCGGAAGAATCAGATGCACAAAATAATATCCGAACTCCGTTCTGCTTCGAAGCAGGAAATATGCAACATAATACGCAAAAGAATACAGAAACTCCCCTGCCGCAATCATCAACAACGGAAGTGTATAATCCCGTTCCTCATAAATTTTTTGAGAATAACCGGCAATATAGCCGATACATAAGTAAAATAACGCACACAAACCTACCATGTCGTTAAAACATACGTCCGTAAGTAAGCCTGCCGCAAAGCCGGTAAGCATCCCCGCCACCCGACCTCGTGTGTACGCAACCGTAATCACAAGAATCAACAGCAAATCAGGAACGACACCCGCCATGGATATCGCGGGCATTACCGTACTTTGCAATAAAAAGCAAAGTATCAATTCCACAAAAACAAGTAATACGCGAATCAAACTATCGTCCCTTTCCGATGAATCTATTTGAAATCATAAGCCTCTTTCAACTCCGTCACAATCAGCACCTCATCCAGGCGCTCGAAATCCACCGCCGGAATTAAATATGCTGTCTTTGTCATATTACTGGAGTCTACCTTAATATCCTGTATATAACCGATTAAGATGCCCTGTAAATACTTATCACTGATATGTGACGTTACGATTTCGTAATCATCCTGAAAGGACGCATCCATGGAAATCATTTCCACTCGAATTACGCCTTGTTCCTTCATTAATTTCAAATCACCGGATACAATACAAGTATCCTGTGTCTCTATGGACATGCCGCTGACGTTGCAATTATCGTCAATGATGGAACGAATACGAGACCAGTTTTTTCCGGTTTCGGAGACGATACCGACCAACCCGTTGCCTGCCATCACATTCATACCGACTTTAATGCCGTCCTCACTGCCTTTATCTACAATAAAGCTGTAAAACCAGTTATTGGTATCGCTGGCAATCACCCGTGCCGCCACCTTATCATAATCCATATACTTGGCATCGAGCTCATACAAACGACGCAAGCCGTCCAATTCATACTTATCCTGCGTCAGTGACTGGTTCGTGGCAATAAGGACCTCAATTCGTTCCTTTAACTCCTCGTTCTCCGCCCGTAACGCCTTCACGCTGCGAAAAGCCTCCAGTTTATCGGAAATTCCTCTTCCTACAGAGTTAATGCCCCTTTGCATAGGCGCCATAACATTCCCGGCAAAGGTCTTCACTCCGGAAAAACGCTCCGGGAAACGATAGGACACAAACATAAGTACAACACAAAGAATGATGCAGAATATCCATAAATACTTCGGATTGAACTCAAAGTCGCTCCGTCTTCTCCTTCTGCGACGTTTCATCCTCTATCAACCTCCGTTTGCCATCTTGTCCAGGGTCAAGCGCAAATCGCTGAACTTTCCGTTCTCTAAAATCTTACCTAAGCCCACAACAACCGTATTGGCGGAATTCTCACAAATATGAATATCCAGCTCGGTCTCCTGGGCAAACAGCTTGTCCAAATCCTTAATATTCGCAGAACCGCCGGTTACGTAAATACCGGTATCCAAAATATCGGAAGCGATTTCCGGCGGAGTCTTTTCCAAAATCACTTTTACCGCATCCACGATAGACTGCAGATGTTCCGCAATGGACTCATATACAAAAGCGGAATCGATTTCTGCCTCAGTCGGAAGACCGGACATAACATCACGTCCGTAAACACGAATCGTCTTTACTTCCTTCGGCGGAAGCGCACAGGAAAGCTCCTTCTTAATGAGCTCCGCGGTTTTGCTGCCGATAATAAGGTTATATCTCTTCTTCACATTGGTAATAATCGTATCATCCAGGCGGGTACCGCCGATGTTTACCTTCTTGCTGTTTACGATACCTCCGAGAGCCATAACCGCAATCTCGGTAGTCTCCGCACCGATATCCACTACCATAATACCGTTGGCGGTCATAACTTCAAGGCCCGCACCGATGGCATTAGCAACCGGCTTGTGTACTGCGCGTACCTTGTCCTTCTTCGGCTTCGCAGAGGAGCTCCAGAGCAAATCATAGAATGCACGACACTCTACCTCACTGATATCACTCGGGATTGCAACGATAAACTCCGCACCGCTTACCTTTCCGTGCTTGTCCGAAATCGCATCCAGAGATGCGTTCAACATTGACAACATATTTGCAAAATCCGCAATTACACCGTATTTTACCGGGAAGGTTACTTCAAAATTATCCGGGGTTCTCCCATACATTTCAAAGGCCTCATCACCGATTGCCTTTACGGCTCCGTTACAGATGGCTACTACATTCTTTTCGTCGAAAATCACACCCTCGTTTTTCTTGTAAATCTTTAACATACTCGTACCAAAATCTATGGCAAAAACTTTTGATGACAACTTTCTTATCTCCCTTCGCATAGTATTTCTATATTCTATCATAGTGTACCACTTTTTCCTATTTATTTCAATAATTTATTTGTCCTATATTTAGACAAATATCACTCTAAAATGCCTTTTTCCATCATACTGAAATAACAATTATCTCCGATCACAATGTGGTCACGCAGCTCTATCCCTACGATTTCACAGGCTTTTGCCAGCTTTAATGTCACGGAAATGTCTGCGTCGCTGGGCATAGGGACCCCGCTGGGATGATTGTGTAACAAAATTAAAAACACCGCTTCATACCTGAGGGCCGTACAAAGTACTTCACGGGGTTCCAGTACCGCCATGTTCACCGTCCCTTTTGAAATCACCTCATCGGCAATCTTCCGCCCCTTGGTGTCAAGCATCAGCAAAACAATCTCCTCCGTACGGCAATGCCGCATCCGTTCCATATAGGCCTGCGCGATACTTTCCGGTGAATGAAAGGACAGCTTCGTCTCATCCTCCGCCGCGTGCATTCGTTTCGCCAGCTCTGCCACACAACAAAGCTGAATCGCCTTTACCTTGCCGATTCCTTTGATTTTCTGAAGTTCCTGTCGGGAATAATAATAAAGGGCAGACAGCCCCTTCTTCGCACCGGGACGGTTTAGCACACGAACCGCCAGATCTACCGCCCGTTCCTTCTTCGTACCGGAGCGGATAATGACCGCCAAAAGCTCCGCATCCGATAACATTCCCGGACCGAAGCGCTCGCACTTCTCATAGGGGCGCTCCGACTCTGGAAGTTCTTTTACTGTAAAATAATGCTCCATAAGCCTCCTTCTCTTGCGAAAAGGAACCGAAACTTAAAGCTTTCTGTATACTAAAAACGCAATCACTACGCCGATAATGCTGGCAATGGAAATCTTAATGGACAAACCGAAGGTCAGCGTAATCACACCGAGATTCAGAACAAATGCCCCGGTACCTGCATCGGTACCCAGTCCGAAAGTCATACCGTAATCCAGCCAGGACAGCCAGGAAATATCCTTAGTCAGATATCCCAAAAAACCGCCGATTACCACACCGCACAGTAATAACAAAAGTAAAACCCAAGCTTTTCCGGTCTTCATAAAAATCCCTCTTTTCCTAAAATTCTCCCTGCTTGTATTATAACACAAATCGAATATTTGTTCAATTGTTTTCTACACATTTCGGTTGTTTTTTATGAAAGGCGGCTTCCTTCCGGAATCGCCGCCTTTTTCTCGTTTTATTTCAGAATAAGTCCCTTCTCAAACAGCTTCTGCACGGAATTCATAATACCGAACTTCGCATGATACCAGGTAAGTCCCCCCTGGAAGTACACGTTATACGGCTCTGCCACCGGTCCGTCCGCGGAAAGCTCAATGGAAGCTCCCTGAATAAAGGCTCCGGCTGCCATAATCACATCATCGTGATAGCCCGGCATTGCCCACGGTTCCGGTACTACGTAGCTGTCCACCGGTGCCGCCTCCTGAATGCCGTGACAAAACGCAAGCATAGCTTCTCTGCTTTCTAAAGTCACCGCCTGAATAATATCGAAACGTTCTTCTCTTCCTCTCGGAACACACTTAAAACCGAGCTTTTCATAAATATTTGCCGCATAAATCGCACCTTTTAAAGCTCCCGCAACCACTGTCGGCGCCATAAAAAGCCCCTGGAAGAAGGAACGGTTAAGACCGAGGCTTGCGCCCACCTCCTTGCCGAGACCCGGTGCGGTCAAACGGTACGCACAATTGTCTACGTATTCCTTCTTACCTACAATATAGCCGCCGATGGGAGCAAGTCCGCCACCCGGATTCTTAATAAGAGATCCTACACAAAGGTCCGCGCCTACATCCGTCGGTTCAATAACCTCTACAAACTCACCGTAGCAGTTGTCAACCATACAAATCACATCCGGCTTCACCATTTTGATAAAGGAAATCAGCACACCGATACGTCCTGCGGACAAGGTCGGTCTGGTCTGATAGCCCTTGGAACGCTGGATAGCAATCAGCTTCGTCTTCTCGTTAATGGCTTCCTTAATCTTGTCAAAATCAAAATTGCCGTTCGGGAGCAAATCCACCTGCTTATAGGTAATCCCGTACTCCGCAAGAGAGCCCTTGGTTTCACGGATACCGATAACACCCTCTAAAGTATCATACGGCTTACCGGTCGGAGAAAGAATCTCATCTCCCGGACGGAGGTTCGCCGACAATGCAATGGTCAGCGCATGAGTACCGGACACCAGATTCGGGCGCACCAAGGCACTCTCCGTATGGAACACATCAGCATACACATCCTCTAAGGTATCTCTTCCCAGGTCATCATAGCCATACCCCGTGGAATCGTTAAAGTGGGTATCGGACACCTTATTCTTCCTCATGGCAGCCAGCACCTTTAACTGGTTGTACTCCGCCACCTCATCAATGGCCTGAAAACGCTCCTTTAAGGACTCTTCCACCTCGTTGCACAAATCAAATACCTTGTCATCAATTTTGCAGTCCTTGTACATCAGTCTTAAATAATCGTTCATGGTAATGTCACTCCTGTGTATATAATTGATTTTATTGATTTAATTGAATTTGTTCTAATTATCTAATTGTAGTTAATCCTTACATTTTTATTTTAGATGTCATAAATATTTTATGTAAACTTCCATCCGCTTTCAAACGATTTTCTTTATTACTTTCACGTTTTTCTCATCCGTTACAGAAAGCCCAACCGTTCGGCTTCCTCAATCAGCTCCGGCTGAATGTCCGGATAAGTCCAGTTTCCCGGCAAGTTCCCCGACAAAACTATCTTCTCAATCTCACTGTGGAGCTCCTCTTCAAAAGAAGTCACCTCGGCATAGTATAACATTCCAAAGGTTTCTTGTCCACTGTCTTTTTGAACGGAATATATACAAACCGGCATTATCTCATACTCTGTGGCCCCGGTTTCTTCGTAAAGTTCCCGCTTTGCAGTCTCTTCAACGGACTCCCCTGCTTCTCTGTGACCGCCCGGAACCTCGTAAGTGGTTCTGTCCTTGTGCTTACAGAACACCCATTTTCCGGCACTTTTCGTAATAATGACCGCAAATTTTAGCAGTGCTTCATCGACGGTATCATAAAATCTGACCTTTGTCATAGTTTTCTTCTCCTACAGTTCATGATAATACGGACAAATATCCTCGAAATGCCCGTCCTTCATCCGAAAGCCCTTCGGAATCGTACCAAGCTGTACAAATCCCAAACGTTCGTATAAATGTCTGGCATGGATGTTCGTCGCCACCACCGCATTAAACTGTAACACACCAAACCCATGCTTTTTCCCTTGCTCCAAGCAGTCCAAAACCAACTTTTCTCCGATATGTAGTCCCCTGCAGTCTTTGCTTACCGCATAACTGGCATTACAAATATGACCGCAACGTCCGATGTTGTTGGGATGCAATATGTATAATCCCAGCACCTGCCCGGTATCTTCATCTTCCGCAACACCGTTATAAGTCTGGGATGCAAAGAACTCAGTGCCTGTCGTTTCGTCCAGATAATCTTCTTGCGGAAAAGCAATTCCTTCCTCTACCACTTCGTTCCAAATTCGAATCATGGCCGATAAATCTTTTTCTTGATATTCTCTGACTACAATATTCATCCCAAGTCTCCGTTTTCTGTAAATCTATACTTTCTTTCAAAAATCATCCGATTTTCCACAAAAATCACTAAACTTCTGCGCAGGAAAAGAAACTCACAATCTCCTCTACCCCCGCAACTGCCTGTGCATCCTCAATTGCCGGTACTTTGTCCGTATTATGGGAGCAAACAAGCGGATAAATCTCCTTGCAGTTCATGTTCTTTAGCAGTACTTTCGCTGTTTCGTAGGCTTTATCCGGCTTGCCGTCACCGCCCCCCACCAACAGCACCGCGCCCTTCTTCGGAATCAGTCCACTGTCTTCCTTACGGAAAAATCTGCTACAAAAGTAGGTCTGCAAGCGGCTTCCCACAGAAAGCATCGGTCCCGTAAGTTCCGAAAAATACACCGGGGAGGCAATCAGCACGTTGTCACAATCCCTCAGGTACTCATATACATCCTGCATTTCATCCTGTATGGCACAGCCGGACCTTTCCTTACAATATCTGCAATCCAGACACGGGGAAATATTACACCGGTAGGCCTCCACGATTTTTACTTCTCCCGGTAGCTGTTCCGTCAAAATTTTGAGCAAACTGACGGTATCTCCGTTTTTCCGCGGAGAACCGTTGAAAATTAAGGTTTTCATATGTGCCTCCTTATTCTTTCGGCTCCTCAACGTACCGTTCCACCCGAAGACGAAGCTTATACTTATCCCGCAGCTCCGCAATCTGCTTCATCATCTCCGACTTGTGATGGATATCCAGCGCCTCCTGGTCTTTCCAACGATCGATTAAAAGCACCGTTTCCGCATCCTCCATAGGAAAGAAATACTCATAGCGTTCGTTTCCTTCCTCTGCCCGGACCGCATCCACAATTCCCCTGGCGGTCATTTCTTCCGCAAATTTTCGGGCGTTGCCGTTTTGTCCGATGTAGTATAAATTTACGATGATGCTCATAGAATACCTCCTGCTTTCTTTCGTCCCAAATACCGCATGGTACGTGCCCGATACTCCCGGTATTCCGCTCCGCACATCTTCTCCATATGGGCTTCTTCCTGCAAAATCTGCAAGTGTAACATTACTGCCGCCCACAAGGAAATGATAAGAAGAGGGATGTTGAAAAACACCATGCAAATTCCAAAATACAGTAAATCAAAACCTACAAATGCCGGATTCCGACTCCAGGCATAGATTCCGCTCGTGACAAGCGTCGTCTTTTCCTCCGGAATTCCCACACGCCAACTGCTTTTCATGGTAACTGTAGCCATGGCAAAGAAAAGAACACCGCTTGCACCAAGTACAAGTCCCGTAATCCGTACCGGCAGTGGCAAATAGTGCTTCACAAGAAAAATACTTGCCACTTCCGCCACAATCACCAGCACTGTGGCAATACTCATGATCCGCTCAATCACCAACACCTTTTTCGGCTTGTTTCCCATGCCCATCTGATTGGTTTTGATGGATTGCTTTTTCTGGATAATAAGCTTTGCTATGTAAAAGGTGTAAAATGTGAATAAAAGAACAATTGCGATTCCTTGATATATCATTGTTTCCATCGTAGTTTCCTCACCTTTCGTACATTCTGCATCGTTCAATCACTTTCGAAAATGGCAAAATTTCTTCTTCCGAAACCTCCATCTTCGCCAAATACGCACTTCCGAACGCCTCATCCTTTTCCTTCAAAAGAAAATAAGTTCTTGCAATATCATACAGCTCCGGCCCCCTGCAAACATTCATAAAATCAATTACAACCGCGCGATATTCCGTTGAAATCAACACATTTCCCGGATGAAAGTCCCCGTGTAACAACGTAACGCCCTCCGGTAATGCATTGATTTCTTCAAGCAACGACGCCTCTGCTTTTTGACCTGCACCATTTAGCAGCATTCGCAAATATTCTTTATAGGACAAAACCGAAGCAGATTGTACAGATGCCTCTTTCAACCAGTTCTTCTGCAACCGTACAAATTCCTCCAGATAAAAAACAGCCTTTTCGGGATTCTCTAAAATACATTCCAGCATGGATTTTCCGGCAATTTTTTCATACACAATGCCGGTTCTTCCCTTAGATTCAACCATTTCAAACACCTTCGGCACCGGCAAACCTTGACGCTGTACTTCCGATGCATTCCAAAACTCCCGCTTCACCGCATCCTTCGGATAGCCTCGATAGAACAGCTTGCAAACCTTTCCTTCTCCGTAATCGAACACTTCCGCCGTATTTCCTACTCCGACCATTACAACACCTTCTCCATTCCCACCTTCTGCGGCACCAGCCCGCACTTTTCGTAAAACTTCATGGCACTTTCGTTACAGGACCACACATTCAATGTCACATTATAGCATCCGGAAGCCTTGGCAAAGTCCAGCACATACTCATAAAGCGCCGTTCCGATATGCATTCCGCGTTTTTCCTCGTCTACGCACAAATCGTCGATGTAAAGCGTCTTAATATCCGTCAAAATGTTGTTATTCAAGTGCTGCTGAAATACGCAAAATGCATAACCAATCACTTCTTCCTGCTCATCCGTTGCCACAAACACTGGCTTACTATCGTCCTCCAGAATATCCATAAGCTCCGCATCGGTGTACTTCTTCGCATTCGGCTTAAAAATGTCCGGTCTGCCGTTGTGGTGCACCATCAGTACCTGATGAAGTAGTTTGTTAATGCCACTCATATCCTTGTTTTCTGCACGTCTTATGTTCATATCAATACCTCACTTATACTCTTTATTCATTGTTTTCGGGGGATGATTATTCTTCCAACAGTTCTTCTGCGATTTTTACCGCAGACACAACCATTTTCGGACAAAACTCCGTAAAAAGACTATGCGTTCTTGCGTAAGCTTTGCCTTCCTCCGTTGCCAAATCACATCCTAACAACTCTTTACAGATATAAGAACCGTTCTCACCCTTAAATCGCTCTAAAAAACGGATTGCCATATCGTTTGTTTTCCATCTGCTTTCCAAATCAGCAATCTCACACTGTCCGTACTTTAGCCCCAATACCATCAACGCACCGACACAGGCTCCGCATACTTCACCCTTGCACATGCCTCCGCCGAAACATCCACCAAGCTTTAGTGCAGTTTTTATGTCCATTCCGAACTCATCTGCAAATGCTCCCAGCACAGCCTGAGAACAGTGGTATTTCTCTGCAAACAATTTTGTTGCAAGTTCCTCATGTGTCATTCTATAATCCCTCTCTTCTTCGCCTCTTCCAGCATTGCTGTAAGTATCGCGTCCTCGTTCTCATATGCACCCTTATCAAACCAAAGTACTTCCCGTTCCCGTTTAAACCAGGTAAGCTGTCGTTTCGCAAAGTGTCTTGTATCCCGCTTTAAGATGTAGATTGCTTCCTCCAAGGTGCATTCCCCTTGTAAATATGCCACAATTTCCTTATAGCCAAGGCCCTGCATGGATACGGATTCCGGCCTACAGCCTTCCGCGAGAAGCCTCTTTACTTCCTCAACTAAGCCTTCCGCTAGCATGATGTCAATTCGTTTTTCAATTCGGTCATACAACACCGCACGATCCTGCGTCAATACAAAATAAGCACTGTTGTAGGCCGATTCTTTGCCGTGTTGCTCCTCGTTATGTTCGGAAATCTTTGTGCCGGTCTGTTCAAAAAACTCCAACGCACGAATGACCCGCTTTACATTGTTTGCATGAATCGCCTCCGCCGATGCCGGGTCCACCTCTCGAAGCCTTGCGTGTAACGCCTCTGCACCGTGTTCTTCCGCAAAGGCCGTCAGTTCCTCGCGGAAGGAGGTATCTTCCTCCGTCTCCGTAAAATCAATATCGTACAGCACCGCCTGAATGTAAAACCCGGTACCACCCACAAGGATCGGCACATGTCCACGCCCGACGATTTCCCGAATCAGTCGTTTCGCCTCTGTGGCAAACCGCACCACATTATAATCCTCCGTAGGCTCGCAAATATCAATCAAATGGTGCGTCACACCGCCCATTTCTTCTTTCTTAATCTTCGCCGTACCGATGTCCATCCGACGGTACACCTGCATGGAATCTGCCGAAATAATCTCGCCGTTTACCGCTTTTGCAAGTTTGATGGACAGATTGGTTTTTCCTACCGCCGTAGGGCCTGTCAGTATAAGTAATGGCAGTTTATCCATGAAAACGCCTCCTTAATTCCTTAATTCATTATCATCCACTCTATAATATCCCGAAATCGTTCTTCCGTCAGTGCATGTCCACCCGCATAACGCTTGTGCTCCAAATTCTGCGCTACACCTAGCATCTCATACCGTACACCAGCCATCTTCACAATTTCCGGTGCATCCATGGAATACTTATCCTCATCGGAAGAAACAATCAAAAGCTTCCTCGGGGCAACCAGTTTCACCAAATCGTCAATATCATACTTCCCATGGAAGTTCGGAATGACGCTGGCCAGTTCGATTCCGGTACCGTGCTTCATGCGATATTCATAAGTGCATGCACTTCCGCTTGCACAAGCATAGGAAATCCTCTCATCCAGTGCGGCAAGAAACAATACCGTATTTCCGCCATAGGAATGACCAAGAGTTCCGATTCTACCAGTATCCACGAACGGTAAGCCTGCAAGCAGTGAAATCCCGTTCATAGCATCCGTCAAAACCTTTTTCATCAAAAACTCTCCGTTGATCACTCGATACGTCATTTCATGAAAATGCTGCCAAAAATCAAAACCTTCCACAGTAGTGTCCTTCCGACGTTCTTCAAAACATATGGAATCAGGAGCCAAAACTACAAACCCTTGCTTTGCAAGGTCCGGACCAAAGGCCTGCAACGGATTCCCCACCAAACCGCAAACCTCACTTTTCCCTAAATGGTGTTCTCTATTATGCTGATGGTTGATGAGAACCGCCGGATTATTCTTAAGAGTATCCGGTAACAACAAATATGCACTGACCTTGTCCCCGTCAGACGTATAAGATACTAATTGTCTTGTATAGCCCTCTTCCTTCACGGAATCCAGCACCTCATATGTAACATCGATTGCTTTCCAAGGTAAGGAAAGCCCGATAAGTTCTGCAATTTCATTTCTTAAGTTTGTCATAGGCTCACCTCACTATCCATATTACAGCATTAACTTCTTTATGAATTCCTCAAGCACTTTCTCCCTGTTCTGCGCCGTTTCATAATACGGCAATTGATACTTTTCGCACTGCTCTTTATAATACTTGCTGATTTCCACGATTTCTGCGCACTTCCGGCGATTTTCTTCCTCCGGCTTAAAATATGTATAGTCCTTCGGCGTATCATACTGCTTCAGCAGTTCAAAACGTTCCTCTGCCGTCACATCCGAAGTAATAAAATAATATATCTCACAAGTTTTTTCAAAGCCCGCAATAATCGAATCCATACTGATATGCTGATATCCGAACTTCTTTGCAATCATTTGTGATACCGTGCTTTTTCCGGCTCTCGGAACACCGGCTATAATCATGTGCTTTGTCATATGCTTTCTCCTTTCGGATAACTGACTTCGTCGCCCCATCCAAGCACAACTTCCCGGAACCCTTCCACATCCATTAGCCCATAGGACCACAGAAACGCCCTGTCTTTTTCACTGAGTTCCGATAATTCTTTCCAACAAACTGCCTTAATTGCCTGTTCGCCGCCCGCCTCAATTTCCGGATCATATCCTACCATCGGTTCCTGATCTGCGGAAACATCAACAAAAAAAACATACTCCCTATTTCCGTTGCTTCGATGTAACACATTCAACGGCCTTACCACCGTTCCCACAAGACCGCATTCTTCCCAAAGTTCCCTCACTGCAGCTTCTTCCGGTGTTTCCCCTCCTTCGATACCGCCACCCGGCAGTTCATAAATGTACCGTTGAAAACGATAGGTGTGTATCATCAATATTTTTCTGTTCCTTACTACCAATGCCAAGCTTCGATGCCGCATAGTCATCCTACCTTTCACTGTCTTACTTACTCTCCAACGACACCAAGTACCCTGCTTTTTCTTCTGCAACTCTGTCGCCCACAGAAAACTTCTCCGAAATGATTCTTTTTTCATTCATCCGGTATTCTTTCTCCTCACCGTTTTCATCTATGGCATATACAAGCTTATCCGTCGAATCCGACACATCTTCAATCCGACTGATTTTCATCATATGCTCGGACAAGCGTTTATCTTTTGCTGCCCCGATTGCAATGCCAATACACATTCCTGTAGATATACCTATTGGCAATCCGAGAGCCAAATTGTCAAATAGAAGCAATCCAAAGTTTACCCCAAGCAACATTCCCATACACATTCCCAGCGACATATATAATGTCATATACTTTGAAACTTTCTTCTCGTCCACTTTATCTCCCTTCCTTTCCTACATCAACAATTTATACACGAACTTCACCTATTCCTTCACTCTCCACATAGACATACCGCTTCCGGAAAACTCATTCGGTCGCACCTTAAACCCAAACTTCTCGTAAAATGCCTCTTTTCCTTTTGCAGCACCCAATATAAACATGATTTTATCTCCCGGTTCGGCAGCCTCCATGACCATATCCTTCAGACGTGTTACAATCTCGGTCCCAATTCCCTGCCCTTGGTACTCCGGTCGCACAATCACATCACCCAGATACGCCGTATAACCGAAATCAAAGAGCATTCTTCCCATGCCCACAATCTTTTCGCCGTCTCTTGCCGCCACCACAAAAGCGGTATGGGTAAGGCCGCGCTCCGCCTGCCCCGGAGTCAAAGCCTTCCAGTCCACACTGAGCCGAAGTTCGTTGTATTCCTCCGCCGACATTTTTTCGGTATAAGAAATCATCATCTTTCATCACTCTCCAACACAAGTATCGCATCCCGTACATCGTTGTACGCGATTTTTGCATGTATACTCTTTTCCTTTAAAGGCCGAACCTTCGCTAAAAATTCATCCCTCCACACAGGCCTCGTAAGTTTTTCAACCTTTCGGCCTTTTCGTGTCTGAAAAGACGCCGTATAGTGTCGTGCCCCCCTGTAAAAGGGTGCTCTTTTCGGATGATTTAACTCCAACTCATAAATTTCATATCGTTCTATGTACCGGAACAAATTGACATAGCAATAGATATGATATCCGATTATCGGTAAAAACAACATCGACATAACTCCCCCGAAAAACAAAAGCAGCATCGGCTTTACTTCTGTTCTGTAAATAATAAACGGAATAAAACATAGTAAATAGCATACACTTGTACTTACGATGATTTTCATTAACCACCGTGCCTCTAAAGAATGTTTCACCGTTTCCTTTGTAACCATAAGCCTCTCCCTATCTGTGAACTTCTTCAAAATAATCCAAACGTTACTTCTTCTTTAAGACAAACGCCGTTTCCTTCGTTCCCACCGGGATTCCGAACTTCACCGACGCCTCACCCAGTTCATTGTCCTCTGCCGTAAAGATTCTATGCTGTACTTCTTCTTCCGAAATAATCTCAAATCCGACCGCAAGAAAGCGTTCATGCCAGCTCTTCTGTTCCTCCGTAAAGCAGGTCCACGGCTCCTGTCCCCACTTCTCAAACACCTGTAAAATCGCCGGGATATCCAGCCACTCGCTTTCTATGACATACAGATATCCTCCTGATGCAAGGCAGCGGTACACTTCCTTTAACACCGCATCATAATCAGCTGCACCTCCTCTTACCGAAGATAAGCCGATATTACTGCTAAAGGACGGCACGGAAGCGTCTTTAAACGGCATATCCAGTACCGAAAACTGCGCAAAACCTACGCCGTGGGTCATAAAGTTCCAATCAAGATACTTCTTCCAATGTTCCAAAACCATGGCATTTGCATCCGTTGCCGTACAATGAAAGGCCGGATCCAACTGCTTTACGGACGGTATCAGTCCCATACCCGGTCCACAGGCAAGGTCAATGATTTCTTTTCCGTTAGCAATAATGGTATCTATTAATTTCTTTGTTGTCGGATTTTCAAGAAAATCTAGTTTCTTCCAATTACTTTCCAAACGACCGTTATCCCATTCTGCCGCATCTTCTTCGTCGAAGTAGTCACCATCATTGTGGGAATCAAAATAGTAAATGCCATCTTTGATATCAAGTGGCTCTTTTGCAAGCTTTTTCTCAAAAATCAGCATTTCAAATAAAATGCTTTCTCGCTCCACCCAGATTCCGCCGTTTTCCGGTCCGTGGTCATCATAACGGATTTTTCTTCTTGCTTCCTCCGGGGTAACAAAAGCCAATTCGAAGCCTTCCTCACCCTCTTGTAAGTCTTGCTCGCCCACATCATCCTGAACCCGGCATTTAAAGACGAAATTCTCCTGTTCAAACACAGTCTCCGGAAAACGAGTACTCTTGTTTAACCGAAGGGCTCCGCCATACTCTGTAATACTCTCCGGAATGACAATCATGCCTGTTTCTTCCTTTACCTCACGAATCAAGGCTTCCTCGTAGGTCTCCCCGTCATTAATGCCGCCGCCCGGAAGAAAATAATAATCGCCTTGTGCCTCATATACAAGACCAAGCATTCCATCATGTTCAATAATGCCCCGTACCGTCGGACGCAAATCATGCCGCCAAGACTCATCATAATCATGTAAATCTAAGGTAAATAAGCGTCTCATGCGTTCTCCTTTCTTCGCATACCAAAGCATTTCCGACTATGGCAGCGCTTTCAAAATGTTTTCAGGCTACGCCAAAACATCACTCTTTCCGTACAAATCCACTGTCAGTGACTCCACAAACCGATTCGTTAACTCCTTCTTCTCCTCCCATATCCGACGAGCCTTCTCCGTCCGCATGGGATTTACCTGCATCTGCTTTAAGGAAAACTTCTTAATATGCTCTAAAATGGACTCAAAGCTCACATCTTCTTTCGTAGCCTGAATCCACGCATCCATTACAATGCCGTGAGCTCCCGTATCATCAAACAAATCCGCCTCCATCAAAAGCACCAGCTCCATCGGCGTATTCACATCATGAAGGACCTCTTTATCGGAATGTCTTGCAATCAGGTCACAGATAAACTCCGTCTTTTCCGCCGGATACCCGATAGAATTTAGATACTCCCGACAAAGAACCGCGCCGTCCTCAGCATGAGAATGCATATCCTCTTTGTTTAACGAATATCCGATGTCGTGAAATATGGTTGCTATCCGTAATGCTTCCATATTGATTTTATCCGCATACTCCTCTGCCAGAATCAACATCCAACGATAGACACGCTCCGTATGCTCGAAACGACTGTACTTGATTCTGTTCTTTGCTGCACCGCCGTGATTGTCGTAGGCTGCAAGAGCATCTTTTACATAAGCAAACATTTCCTCATAATTAATTGCTGTATCCATCCTTTTCCTCCATTCCCGGCTTGCTTCTACAATGCATTTACCAAACACTGTCCGACTTTCACACCATCATTACTTCTTCGGACACAAAAAACCCGCAAACTCAAACTGATACAACAGTACGGAATTCCCGAACATGTCAATCTCCTCACCGTTTGCTTCTCCCGCAAGTATCTGCTTTGCTCCCGCAATCAGCTTTGGGATTAAGTCCGGCGCCACCTCCACGGAACTGTGAGAAGCGTACACCGTATCAAACCGTCCATCATAAGCGGAAAGGTTCGTAAGGCTCGCAATATAATCCGGCAAATTCCGATGCTCCCCGAACATAAAGATACGTCCGTCCTGAATGGAATCGCCTCCAATGAGTACTCTGTTGTTTACATCCAAAATCGCAATACTGCCCGGCGTATGTCCCGGTAAATCAATAATTTCAAGAGGTCTGTCGCCCAAATCAAGAATATCTCCCTGCTGTACCGGAATGATGGTTCCTGTTTTCCCGCGGAATCGGTAATTTCCTTCCTCCTTCAGGTGCATATAAAACTCAGAAAAAGCCTCATTTCCGGCAATATGGTCTCCATCCGCATGGGTATTGATAAGTTTTACCGGCAGGTCTGTAAGTCCTTCTGCAATTTCCTTTGCATTCGGCGCAGATACTCCACTGTCAACGAGTAGCGCCTCCTTGGTTCCGGTCAACAAAAACATACGGACCATACCGTCCTCGATACGCCAGGTGTTCTCATTCATCTGAATTATCTCACTCATACATACTCCTCCTTATGCTCATTTTGTCTCCAAAATAAATTTGTCTCCCTTACACAATCCGCTTAAACTTTTTCTCAATTTCCTGCTTTGTCATGGAAATCGTGGTCGGCCGTCCATGCGGACAATGGTACGGATTATCCAAGGTAAGAAGCAGGTCTATCATAGCCTTTGCCTCTTGCTCCGACAGCACCATATTTCCCTTTACCGCCGCCTTACAGGACATAGAAGCTACCTTTTCCACCAGCATCTCCGGGCTTCCGTGAAGCTTTTCCGCTACAAGCTCATCAAGTAACTGCATAAACAGCTCACCACCGGTCAATCCGCATAAATCCGCCGGAACACCGGTCACCTTATAATCCCTTCCTCCGAAATGCTCAAACTCAAAGCCTAAACGACGCAATACTTCTGCCTGTGCCAGCAATACTTCTTCCTCCCGAAGGGAAAGACTGGCAATATACGGCGGTGCAATCTGCTGGGTCAGCATTTCCTTTTCCCGGATGCGCTTCATGGTCTGCTCAAACAAAATCTTCTCATGGGCCGCATGCTGGTCAATCATAAACAGCTGACCGTCCATTTCAATAAGCCAGTAGGTAGCAAACAACTGGCCTACGATGCGGTATTCCTTCTTGTTTTCATCACTGAGAAGGTTTGGAAGCTCCATTTGTTCCTGGACGTTTACATTCGGAGCTTTTTGCTCCTGCGGTTTCGGTTCCTCTTGGAAGGACTTCAAATCCTCTTCAAAACTACCCTTCGAAGCAGCATCTACTTCTGTAGAATCAACAATGTCCTTGTCAATTTTCTTACTTTCATACGGTGCTTTCTCTTCTTTTAGCACTGTTCCGCCGAAAAGATCGGCAGCGGATGTTTTTACCGATTCCACCGGCTTGTGTTCAACAAACAGCGATTGTTTCGCAACAATCTTCCCGACCGACTCTTCCGCCTTACCAGCCGATTCTACAGTCTTCTCCTCCGGTCTGATTGTATTTCCAATCAATGAATTTACTGTATTTTCTGCCGGTTTCACAACATTTCCGACCAGGCCTTCAGTACTTCCGTTAACTGATACCTTCCCCATCTGCTGCGCCATCCGCACCGTCTCAAACTGCTCCGGTCTTGCCTCTTTTTTCTGTAATTCTACTCGCGTAGACTTCTCTTCTTTTCCGAATCCCACCTGAGGAATCATGTTCTTTCCGGCTAACGCATCCCGTACCGCATGGTATACGGCATAGTACACCGCCTCACTGTCGGAGAACCGCACCTCCAGCTTTGTCGGATGCACATTCACATCAATCATCGCTGTATCCATGGAAATATGTAACGCCGTAAACGGATACTTATGCTGCATCATATAGGAGCGATACGCTTCCTCAATGGCCTTACTGACCACACTACTCTTAATGTATCGCCCGTTAATGAAATAGTTTTCGTAATTACGATTGCCTCTGGACACCACCGGCTTTCCGATAAAGCCTCTGACGGAAATCCCGGCACTTTCCTCAATATGATTCACTTCCAACAGATTTGCCGTAATCTCTCTTCCGTAAATCTGGTAAATCACTTCTTTTAAGTTGCCGTTTCCGGAGGTCTGGAGTACAATCTTTCCGTTATTAATAAACTTGTAAGCAATCTCCGGCCTGGAAAGTGCCATACGTTGCATCAGCTCCGAGCAAAGTCCAGCCTCCGACATGGCGGATTTTAAGAACTTCCGGCGCGCCGGTACGTTATAAAATAAATTTCGAATCAGGAATGTCGTTCCGTCCGGGCATCCGGCCTCCTCCATTGCCTGCTCCACACCGCCATCGATCTGGTATCTGGTGCCCACAAAAGCATCCTTGGTCTTTGTAATCAGCTCCACCTGGGCCACCGCGGAAATACTGGAAAGAGCCTCACCTCGGAAACCGAGACTTCCCGCGGTCAGCAAGTCTTCCACCGTACGGATTTTACTGGTAGAATGGCGTAAAAAGGCGGTTTTCACATCATCCGTCGCAATACCGGAACCGTTGTCCGTAATACGAATCAGCCCGCTTCCGCCTTCTTTTAACTCCACCGTAATCATATTTGCACCGGCATCAATGGCGTTCTCCGTCAGCTCCTTCACCACAGAAGCCGGACGTTCCACCACTTCCCCTGCCGCAATCTTATCAATGGTATTCTTATCCAGTAAAGCAATCTTTCCCATGTGTTGCTCCTTCCTTTATGTAACAAAATTACTTCGTCTGATGATTTTAGTACCAGACACCGTCAATTTCCATACGATAATACCCTTTTCCGTCCTTGGTTCCCATGATAGTACCGCCGCCGATATCTATCAAATCCAAATACGTACACTCGCATTCATAATCCATCGGCTCAATACTACGAATCACTTTCTCTAACTCTTCTGCTGCCTTGTCATAGTTTTCTCCCGCGCTGCCGCCGATTGCAGGTCCCGATGGGCCGAAATACACCTCCAGATAAATCACCTCTCCCGAGGCATCCTCCGCCGCCACGATATAGGACAACAGCGCCTCATAATCACCGGTCACATTCTCATCTCCGAACATAGTTACGACCTGTCCCACAAACAATCCGTTAAAACCATTGTCAAACATGGCCTCTTCATAAACACTTCTGATTTTATATCGGACCAAATCCGGATTCTGCATATACAATGCATCCTCCACCTGATAAAACGTATAGGTCTCTCCTTTAAAAGCAGCCGATTCTCCATAAATTTCCCCGTTTACCGCTTCTTCCGGTTCATCCGTTCCTTCGGTTTCGATTGTACTCTCCGGTGTTACATCCGCTTTGACCGAATCTGTTCCTTTCAGTTCCTCCCGTATATATGGCGTTGCTGTCGCCTCCGGCTCCTTCGTAGCCTGCACCATACTCTCTTTCGGCGCAAAGGTCGGAAGTGCCTCCTGGTTCTTCATCCATGCATCAATACTAACCTCTCTGGACTTACAGCCGGTCAACATAAAACACAATATACATAATCCCGTCACAAATAACTTTTTACATTTCATAAAAAACTCCTTCATAATCTATCACTTACGGACTTACCCCAAAACGTGTTTCCGATACAATGCCTTGCTTTTCATCGTCCAGATTCTTTATCAGAATATTTAATTCAAGAGCCTTCAAATCAGAGAATTCCGAAAGCGCCTCTCCGGTGTCCGTCCACTTAAACTTAATGTCCGCTCCTTCTCCCGTGGGCACCGTTCGGTAGTTGAGTTCATTCGTATAATCTATCCCGTTCAGCTTTGCCTCCGGTATCAGAAGCTGCAGTGTCTGGGCAGATTTGTTCTCAAAATATACGTGAATATAATAATCCGTGTATTCTGTCTCCCCGTTCTTCCGTTTCTCTGTGGAAAATCCGTTATACACCAATTTGTAGTATTTCGTATCAAACAATTCATTGTTTTTTTCGAGCGGCTTTTCTTTTTGAACGGCTCTATGCTCCAAGGGATATACGGTAAAGGTCTCCTCAACAACATCTTCCGAACGCCATAACCAGGTATCATAATAAAACCTTACATCAAACTCGAACTCGGTAACGGAAGTATTTCCGCTCTTTTCTATCTCGGAAGCACGGATTATAAAAAAATCGTATCCACCCATGCCAAAATGCAATTCCGCTTCTTCATCATAAAGCAAAGCATCATTGCACTCATATCCATTCACCGAATCACAGTTAAAACTACGATATAAGGTACCACCCGAATTATTTTCCCAATAAAAATACACGTAACAATAACCGTCTTCCTCATAAACAAAATCGGTCAAATACAATTTTACATCGTCATGGTCCACCAATACGATATCATTGTCAGTAAGGACATGTTCATAAGGCTTCACCTTTTCCCTGTCACAATTATAAAATAGGATTTCATACATGTCATAATTATTATGATTTATATCGTCCACAGCCTCTACCAAGTATTCGAACCGTACACAATAAAAATCGGAGATATCCTCAATTTTCAAACGCCTCACATAAGCATCCGAAATCCAAAACTCGATTTTCTTTCTCTCACCGGGTTCAATCATTTTTTTCTCCCAGTCAACGCTTCCTTCACGTGGCATAGGCTTCAAAAAATTGATATGTGCATCGAAGATTGATAGAGCAACCGCAACATCCTGCCGGTTCTCAAACACCGTCTCAATGGCATAGCCTCCTTCCCCCTTCTCTTTCACGGAAAGCATCTCAAAATAATAATAATCCTCACGATCGACTACACGACGCTCATCAAATAGTTTAGATGCCAATACTTTCTCCTTTGCAGGAACCGGGGTTGGTGTAGGCGGCAGTGTCGTTAACGGGAACGGCGTCGGTGTCGCTGTCACGGAAGGCGTAGGAGTGCCTATGTCACTTGTTTCTGCCGTTTTGTTGCAAGCAATCAGTGCAACCGTAATCAAGAATAACATTAAAAACAAACTATAACGTCTTATCCTCATCCTCATAAACTCCCTCCTTGCCGATCTCTGTTATGCAACACAACTCCATTACGGAATTACCGCAAAACTCTCGTCAAAAATTACACTTTGCTTCTCATCATCCATATTTTTTATCTGCACCGTTAATTCCAAGCTGTCCAGATTTAAAAAATCAGCAATCTTCCTCTCTCTATCATCCCATGACAATTCCCAATACAAACTTTTTCCGGGAGATACATTTCTGCTATTAAACTTGTCTCTGAATTCTTCGCCATTAAATTTAGCCTCATTTATCACAAATTGCACCCGACAATCTGTCTTATTTACTAAATAAACCTTAAGCTTACCTTCCATTATTTTTTCATTATACTCATTTTTCTCATATAAAAAATCTGTGATTACTAACTTATACTCGTCCGTATTAAAAACCAGGATATCTGTATCCTGCAGTTCCCGCTCCTGCTTTTGTGCCGCCTCTTGTCCTAACGGATACACACAAAAGGTATCCTTCACCAAATCCGTCCATTGCCATATGCCGGAATCATAATACAAACTTGCATCAAACTCAATTTCCGTAACCGAAGTAATTCCGCAGTCTTCTAATTCATAAGCATAAAAGCCAAAATAATCATAACCACAAGTTCCCGGTTCCAAGCAAACATTTTCCGCCCAAAATGAATCACACACATATCCGTTTACAGACTCATTGTAAAAGCTGTAATACAGGTAATGATCTGTGTTATTTTCCCAATAAAAATGAACTGTGTAGATCCCGGAATCTTGTTGCGCAAAATCAGTCAGATAGAACTTTACATCCTCGCGGTCCACCAATGCAACATCATCTTCCATCAAGACATGTTCATAAGGTACTACATTCTCCCTTCCGTACCGGTAAAACATAATTTCCTCATAATCACTGTAATCAATAATATCATCCGCTACCGCCTCTACCGTAAAAGTAAACGATGCACAATTAAAGTCCTCTACCTTTATAATGTTCAATTGGTTCACATAATAGTCCGGAATCCAGAACTCTACGATTTCTCTCTTACCCGGTCCAACCATTATATCACTCCAATCAAGTGGCCACCGATCATACGGATGTCTTAAAAAATTAACATATACATCAGATATTCCAACATACACGGCAAACGGCTGTCTGTTTTCAAATACAGCTTCCATAGCGTACCCGCCTACCTCACGCTCTTTAAAAGAAAGCACTTCAAAATAATACTCTTCACAATCAACAATCTTGCACTCATCAAACCAAGACTTTGCCAATATATCTTCTCTTGTAGGAATCGATATCGCCGTAGGTGTTGGTGTCTCTGTCGGTTCCGGCGTAGGTGTCAATGTCTCAGAAGGCGTAGGAGTTCCTTGATTTAGCGTTCCTCCGCTTCTGTTACAGCCGGCTACAGATATAACTACCAGCACCAACATTAAAGAAACAATATAACTTTTTATCCGCATTCCCATAACTCCCTCCTTTACTGCTTTGCGCGTTTAAAGCAAACGTACTCACAATGCCTCCGCCTTGTACTCTTCCCCCTACTTCTTCGCCTGCTCCTGCAGCTTGTACAGCATATTCAGCGCATCAATCGGCGTCATCATCGCCAAATTCAACTCACGAAGCGTCTTCGTAATGCCTGCATTCTCGGATTCTTCCGTTCCAAACATGGTTATTTGGCCGTTTAAGGCATCTTTATCCGCTTTACCGGACTTTGCCCTGCCTCCGGCCTTTCCGCCCTGTTTTACCTCAATTTGAGCCGCATTCTTCGTAATATCACGTTCTGCCAACTCGTCCGCAATTTCTCTTGCACGGGCAAGCACTGCTCCCGGTACCCCTGCCAGCTTTGCCACCTGGATACCGTAGCTCTTGTCCGCTCCGCCAGGGATTATCTTACGAAGAAATACAATATCCTCCCCCTGCTCCTTCACGGCAATGCAGTAATTATGTACCGCCGGAAGCTTTCCTTCCAGCTCCGTCAGTTCGTGGTAATGGGTCGCAAATAAAGCCTTGGCACCGATTAGCTTCGGGTCTGCGATGTGCTCCACCACCGCCCAGGCAATACTGAGGCCGTCAAAGGTACTGGTACCTCTGCCGATTTCATCCAATATAAGTAAACTGTTCTTTGTGGCATTCCGCAAAATGTTTGCCACCTCCGTCATTTCCACCATAAAGGTACTCTGACCGGAAGCCAGGTCGTCGGAAGCACCCACACGGGTAAAGATACGGTCGCAAATGCCGATTTTCGCCTCTTTTGCCGGCACAAAGCTACCCAACTGTGCCATCAGCACAATAAGGGCTGTTTGGCGCATATAGGTGGATTTTCCGGCCATATTCGGTCCGGTGATGATGGAAATACGCTTGTCCTGATTATCAAGGTAGGTATCGTTTTCCACAAACATATCATTCGGAATCATCTGCTCTACCACCGGATGTCTGCCGCCTACAATATGCAACACACCCTCTTTGTTGATTTCCGGACGTACAAAACGGTTCTTTTCCGCCACCGTAGCCAGAGAAGCAAACATATCCAGCCAAGCCACCGCCTTAGCGGTCTGCTTAATACGGACTACCTCCGCGGCCACTGCCTCACGGATTTCCGCAAACAGGGAATATTCCAAGGAAAACAGCTTATCCTCCGCTCCTAAAATATCTTCTTCTAATTTCTTTAACTCCTCCGTGGTGTAACGCTCCGCGTTGGTCAAAGTCTGCTTACGAATCCAGGTCTGTGGCACCATGTCCTTATAGGAGTTGGTCACCTCAAAATAATAACCGAATACCCGGTTAAACTTAATCTTTAAATTCTTAATGCCGGTGGCCTCGCGCTCCCGTTCCTCCACCTCCGCAAGCCAGCCTTTGCCCTCGGTCTTTGCCAGGCGCAGACGGTCTACCTCTTCGTTATAGCCGCTCTTTATGATGCTGCCTTCCTTTACGGTCAGCGGCGCATCCGGGTCAATGGACGCTTCAATCAGCGCACTCAAATCCGATAACGTATCCAGCTCTTCATCAATTTTCCTAAGTAACGGCGCTTCCAAATCCGTCAGTAAGGTCTTAATGGGCGGCAGCATGGAAAGGGACGTCTGGAAAGCCAGCATATCCCGTGGATTGGCAGAACGATAGGTCACACGGCTAAGTAAACGTTCCAAATCGTATACCGCGTTCAAATACTCTCTTAGTTCCGCTCTCGTAATGCCGTTTTCCTTTAATTCCTCCACGGCGGAAAGACGGCCATTAATCTCGTCCTTTTCCAAAAGCGGCTGCTCAATACAACTGCGAAGCAAACGCGCTCCCATGGCAGTTTTCGTTTTATCCAATACCCAAAGCAGAGATCCTCTCTTTTGTTTTTCCCGAAGCGTCTCCGTAAGTTCCAGGTTTCTTCTTGTACTGCTGTCCAGAATCATGTATTTTCCGGTGACATAGGTCTGAATCTGGGTAATGTGCTCCATGGAAGTCTTCTGTGTCTCTTTAAGGTACTGCATCACTGCCCCGGCTGCAATACCGCCAAGAGGAAAATCCGTAAGCCCAAGCCCCGCAAGGGTTCCTACCTTAAAATGATTCATCAAAGAACGCTCACAGGCGCCACCGTCAAAGAACCGCTCTTCCAAGGTCTCCACCGCCATATGGTATCGACTCTTGAAATCCTCCAAATCCACACCGCTCATGGCAAAGGATGCATTGCAAATCAGCTCCGACGGTGCAAACTTTGTCAGCTCGTCCGCCGCCTTACGTGCCTCGTCCACTTCCGTCACATAATAATCACCGGTGGTCACATCCACCGCAGAAATACCGAAAGAATCCCCGCTGTAATAAATCCCCATCAGATAATTATTTTTGCCCTCGTCTAAATTCTGAAGGTTCGTATTGGTACCCGGCGTTACTACCCGGACCACCTCACGCTTTACCATGCCCTTGGCTAACTTCGGATCCTCTACCTGCTCGCAAATGGCCACACGGTAGCCTTTCCCCACCAAGCGGTTGAGGTACGTTTCCGCCGCATGAAAGGGCACGCCGCACATGGGCGCACGTTCCTCTAAGCCGCAGCTTTTCCCGGTCAGTGTCAGTTCCAGTTCTCGTGATACCGTCACCGCATCCTCAAAAAACATCTCGTAAAAATCACCCAATCTATAAAACAAAATACAATCGCCGTAAGCATCCTTGGTATCCAAATAATGCTGCATCATCGGCGTCAACTTTTCATAAGTAGCCTTATCCATGGTTCCTCCTAACCCTTTCGACAAAAGCCTGTTTTCATTGCGGCCGTTCCAAAGGGTATTCTCCTTCTTTTTCCTTTTATACCTCTTCCAAACCTTCGTCTATCATCAGATCATCTCCGTCGGCAGCGGTGGTGGCCAGCACGTCACACCGCTCGTTCTGCGGATGTCCCGCATGTCCCTTTACCCAGAAAAACTGCACCGTATGCGGTTTCATAGCCGCTAAAAGCCGCATCCACAGGTCCACATTTTTCACCGGCTCGTTCTTCCCACGTTTCCAGCCTTTTTTAATCCATCCTTCCAGCCAATGCTCGGTAAAGGCTTTTACAAGGTACTGGGAATCGGAATACACATCCACCTCGCACGGCTTATTTAAGTTCTCAAAGCCGATAATTGCCGCCATCAGTTCCATGCGGTTATTAGTGGTGCGTACATATCCGCCGGAATACTCTCTGATGTGCTCTTCCCCGTTTACCACACAGGAAAGCACGGTTCCGTAGCCTCCCGGCCCGTCCGGGTTTCCTCTTGCCGCTCCGTCTGTATACATGGTAACCTTCATAAATAACTCCTTTCAACCTTACCGACATTCTTGTTCTCTCATCGATTTACAAAACTATCCTTCTTACGTCCTTACTTCCACTCACCTGTTTGTAAAAAATGCTCTGCCGACGCTTCGGCACGCTCTATTACTTCCTGCGGATAGCCAAGCATCCTGAGAAGCTTAATGGCATTCCGGGAAGTCGCCCGCCCCTCATGCAATAAATAATCAAACTCCACTTTGTCATCTGTTACGGTTTCTTCAAAGTGGTAATTCTCACAATCCTGTTCCAACAAATAGGTTAATTCGATATCATGTGTGGCAGCAAAGCATATGGTCCGTCCACTGTTTGCAAGGCCGGAAAGCACCTCTCTGGAAGCCGCGATACGCTCCACCGTATTGGTTCCGCGCAAAACTTCGTCTACAAAACATAACGTACATACCGGCGCCTTTGCCGCCTCAAACATCCGCTTTAAAGACTTGATTTCCACAATAAAATAACTTTCATTGCCCTGCATATTGTCACGAAGCGCCATAGACGATAATATCTGGAAATAGGATGCCCGGTAGGCCTTAGCGGGTACCGTATGAATCGTCTGGGCCAGCAAAGCGCCCATGGCCACCGACTTTAAGAAGGTAGACTTACCCGAAGCATTGGATCCGGTTAACAGCACACTCCGGTTCGTTCGGATGGAATTGGTCACCGGAGACTCCAGAAGCGGATGATACAAACCATTTGCCTCGAAAACCGGCGTCCATACCTTTCCCGAAAAACCGGAATCCCCGGTATTTTCCCCATTCCCTGCAGCAGACTTAACCATCACATCCGGCACACTTTCGGAAAGAAGCTCCGGCACACAATAACCGCATTCCCCTAACAGGGCACGAAAGGATGCCGCGGCACACAGCGCATCCAGATAACCCACCACCTTGTAAAGACCATTTAACTCCTCTACATACTTGTCATAAATCTTAAGCATTCGGTTAAACTTAATTAAGTCAATATGAAACAACATCCGGAAATAAGACATAAACATATCCATCATATCCCCGGTCGGTTTCCGGCTGCCGATAATCCAGAAATTCCGCTTAAAGGCCGCAAAATGCTTGTTTAACTCCTTCATGCGGGCTACATAACCGTCCAGTTCCGGCACAGAAAGCTTCTCTATATCCTCCGTAGCATATAACAGACGTATTAAATAGGTCACGGAGCTTATATACGCATCCAGCTCCCCTTTCCGCTTCATATAGGAAACCAGATTATACGTAATTACCAACACCGTAGCAATTACACCCACCGTAGGCTTTAAAAACGCCAGTGCAAGTGCCCCAAACAACAGAAATATCACCAGAATATGGGGTAAATTGGACTCTCTTTTTATATTTTTAATATAATGCATGCATTCGTACACCGAATACTTCCGATGCTTTCCGATTTGATACAACGCTTCCTGCAAATCAATGCGCTTTTCTTCATTGTTAAAAAAGAACTCTATCAGACGTTCCCGTTCCTTCATTTCCGCCTCATCAAACTGGGGCTGACGAAGCATCGCGTATAAATATTCCTCACCCATGGCACTGACGGTACGATTCATCACCATAAATAACTCGTCCAATTCCAAATCATTCCAGGTAATATCGTCAACGTCATAAGACTCTCTCTTCACCGCCCGGTAATAGCTCTGCAAAGACTTCAGTTTCTCAGCGGAATACTCCTCATCTGACACCGTTCCGAAGTCATCCGAAAGCATCCGTCTGACCTTCTCTTTATACTTCTTTTTATCGTAAATCCCCTTCCCGATAAGGAAGATAAGCACCACAACTGCAAGCACAAGATATTCCATACAAACCCTCACTTTTAGATATAATTATACAAGATAAAGTATAGACTTAGTAAAGTGAAATGTCAAGAGAATTCGTGCAGGCGGTGCTTTGCACCTGTCCACACATCGCGGCATAGCCGCTCAGTCGTGGGCGCGCTCGCATTTCGCTGTCTTATGCAAGCATGCTTGCACCGACAGCTCAATGCTCACTTTACCTGCACGAAAAAAACCGCACATCATACCTTACGTACAATGTGCGGTTCTATATTATTATATACCCTCTCAGTTTTTAATCCCAGATAACTCTTGCATACTTATAAACGGTACGATAATTTACATTGGAAATTTCAACACCGTCACGTGCATGAATTACTTTACCGTTACCCATATAAATAGCTACATGGTCTACCACACCGGTCTTTAAGTTGTGATAGAATACAAGGTCGCCGGCCTTTGCCTCGGATCTGGATACGGTAGTATACTTTCTTGCCATCTCTCTGGAAACACGCGGCGTATTGTAGCCGTATGCCTTAAATACCTGCTGAACAAAGCCGGAACAATCAACACCCTTTGTCAGGCTGTTTCCGCCCCAAACATACGGAGTGCCAAGGAATCGCTGTGCATAGTCAAGCATATTGACACGAAGCTGAGAAACACCGTCTCCGTAATTGCTGCTTTCTACAGCCTCCTTATATTTATAGGCAACCGTAACAAACTCAGAACTGATATAAGCTTCCGAATTCTTCTGCGCATCACTGTTCCATTCAACCTGAACAAAGGTCTTTGCTTCCGGATCATTCTTGCTGATAACAACTTCTTTTACTACCTTGAACTTTTCACCGGCGCTTACCTTCGCAATGATATTGTCCGCCGTAGTATCCGGGGTAGAACGTACATTAAGATTGGTAATACCTCTGTTTACCGTTGCGTTCAGAGAACCGAGCTTCTCGGCAAGCTTAACAGCCTCGTCGCCCATAATTAAATACTCCGTCGTACAGTAACCCTTTACCGGACCGGAGGAAATCTTCGCCCAACCGTTCTCAACGGATTCAACAATACAATATGCGTTCTTACCCAGCTTACCGACACGGGCATAATTGGTTCCCGGGCCTTTTCTGATATTTAACGCATCATTTACATTCGCAAAAGCAATCCCCTCCGGAATCTCAACCGAGGATAAAAGCTCTGCGGCATTCTCAATATTCTCTTCTGAAGCAGTTGCAAAAAAGTCATTCGATACAACCGAAAAACCACCCAATGCATTACCGCCGGTAACAACTGCAGCCTCCGCTGTTGCTCCGGTTCCGAATAAGGAAATCACAACGCCCATAATCAAAGCAAGTGACACCCCATGCTTCATCTTCATCCCAAAAGTACCTCCAACAAACAATCTCTATAAAAATGTTACATAAATATTAAATTTTATTACATGGCTTATTATAGCAAGATTGCTTGTTTTTGTCAACATTGTTGATGATTTTTTTTGGTTTTTCAGGCGTTTTTAGGCATTTTTGCCAAAAAATCGACCTAAATTATGAAGCAAATCACGCCTCCACTGCTTTCATTAATAATTTTTTCTATCGACTCCTGTAGTTTCCCCTGACATTCTTCGTTAATATTTCCGATTTTAGCGTTCACTCCATCCTCTACCAATTGATTGACACTCTTCCCGAAAATGGAAGCGGTACGCAGTCCGTCTTCTTCCTGCTCGCTTCGGTTTGTCATATAGGAAATCAAATCTCCGGCCTGTTCCTCGCTTCCCACAATCGGAGCAATCTCGGTAACGATATCTGCCTGAATCATATGTATCGACGGTGCGGTTGCCCGGATTTTCACACCGAATTTCCCGCCCTGTTTAATTAATTCCGGTGTAGAAATCTGAATTTGATTTGCCGCAGGCAGCACAACACCGTAGCCCTTCTGTTCTACCTCCTCACAAGCCGCCGCAATCTTCTCGTATTCCTCCCGACGTTTTGCCAATGCACGGAGCTCCCGATAAAAACGTCGTTCCCCTGTTACCTCACAGCCGAGCAACTCACTCAACATCCCGTAGTAATATTCTTTCTTCGGCTCAAAACGATATTCTACACTTCCGTCCTCCATGGATATTCCGGATACAGTAACACGTTCAAAATAATTCCCTGACGGAAGTTCCTTCTGCTCTCTGACATCCCGTATTCTACGATTTCTCAACAGCAATTCCTTGGCACACTCAAGCGCTTCCCGTTTAATCTCATGGGTTTGCTCCAAAAGATCAATCCACATCGGAAGCCGGAATTTCATTTCACTGACCGGAAATGCGGTAAGTATTGCCTCCAACACCTCCGTAAGCTCCGCCTTTTTTAACTTTGTACAATCGGTAGGAAGCACAATCACATCATAGCGTTCGGCAAGTTGCTTTGCCAATTGCTCCGTTTCCGCCGCTCTTGGCCTTGCGGAATTCAAAAGAACGATAAACGGTTTACCAAGACGTTTTAATTCATGAATGGTACGTTCCTCCGGTACCTCATAGTTTTCTCTGGTCAATTCACCGAAACTGCCGTCTGCCGTTACCAGTACTCCTACTGTAGAATGCTCTCTGATTACTTTTCCGGTTCCGATTTCCGCAGCCTTCGTAAAGGGAATCTCTGTTTCGGACCAAGGTGTTTTAATCATACGCTCCTTTTCACCCTCCATATGTCCGACAGCCCCTTCCACCATATAGCCTACGCAATCCACCAGGCGGATTTTTACATCGGTTCCGTCCGGAAGGGCAATTTTTGCTGCTTCCTTCGGAACAAATTTCGGCTCCGTCGTCATAATGGTACGTCCCTGGGCCGACTGCGGCATCTCGTCGGTTGCCCGCACCTTTTCTGCTTCCTCCGTCATCACCGGAAGCACCATTTCATCCATAAAATGCTTGATAAAGGTAGATTTTCCGGTTCTCACCGGGCCTACCACACCTATGTAGATTTCTCCGCCGGTACGAAGCTTCATGTCTTTGTATAAATCAAACGTTTCCATAAAAAATCCCCCTTGGTTCTGCTGTTACAGTATATGCCAAAGGGGTAAATCTTTATTCCCAACTAAGTGAACTATATTCGGTTACTTTATCGCGGACAAGCAAATCCTTTAAGGCTTCCTTTGCATCCTTATTGTCAAAGAGAACCGCATTGACCTGTTCCACAATCGGCATTTCCACGCCATACTTTTCAGCCAAAGCCAACGCCGCCTGGGCAGAATTGACGCCTTCCACTACCTGACCGACTTCCTTCTTTGCATCCTCCAGGGATTTTCCCTGACCGAGCAAATACCCGGCGTTGTGATTTCTGCTGTGAAGACTGGTACAGGTAACGATTAAATCACCGATACCGGAAAGGCCGGCAAAAGTCTCGTATCTGGCACCCATCGCCTCACCCAATCTTGCAATCTCTACGATACCGCGGGTAATGAGCGCCGCTTTCGTGTTATCGCCATAGCCGAGACCGTCCACCGCTCCCGCCGCCAGAGCAATGACGTTTTTTAGTGCCCCGCCGATTTCGATACCCAATACATCCGGGCTGGTATAAACACGAAAATATTTGTTCATAAACATGTCCTGAATGTACATGGCAACTTCCTTTTCGGAAGCTCCCGCCACCACCGTGGTCGGAATATGACGGCTAACCTCCTCCGCATGACTCGGTCCGGAAAGCACCGCCACCTTTGCCTGCGGAATCTCCTGGGAAATAATATCCGTCATAGTGTATAAGGTTCCATGTTCAATTCCCTTGGAAGCATTCACAATCACAGTTCCTTCCTTGATATAAGAAGAAAGTGCATGAGACACCTCTCTTACAAAAGGAGAAATCACCGTATTTACAATCAAATCCGTGCCGCCTGCCGCAGCCTCCGCCAAATCGTTGGTCAACTTCACACTATCCGGAAGCACTGCCCCCGGTAAGTTCTTAATATGACTGCGGTCTGCCGCCAACGCTCCGGTCTCTGCGGGAAACTTTGACCAAAGAGTCACCTCATGACCGTTATTCGCAAGCAATATGGTAAGCGCGACGCCCCATGTGCCGGCGCCCAACACTGTAACCTTTTTCATTCCATCCACCTATTTATGTGCAATATGGCGCACACATCCCTTTCATTCACATTTCATTCTGTCTGCCGCTTTACTGCAGACGAACGTTTCATACTTACTGCCCCTCCGGCTTATCTTCCTTCTTATCTTCCGTGTCGATTTTTACCTTCTGTCCGATTTTATTCTCGGTCCCGGAAAGCAGACGCTTGATGTTTTCTCTATGAGTATAAAACGCCAGTACCGCAAACACAAGGCTTAAGGCAAGCATATGCCAGTCGCCCGGCCGGGTAACAGCCACCCAGATAACAAATAACACTTCCATCACCAAAGAACCCAGTGATACAAAACGGGTAATTGCCAGAATCACAAAGAATGTCGCAACACAAATCAGGAAAATACGCCAGTCAAAGGTCAGAATCGTACCGACCAAAACCGCAATCCCCTTGCCCCCTTTAAACTTCAAATAAAACGGGAAGGTATGGCCGAGAACCGCCCCTAATGCCGTGTATAATCCCAGCAAATCCGCATACGGGATATCCTTAAAAAATACAAACTTAATCAACACTACCGGGATTGCACATTTAAACACATCTCCGAGAAGTGTAATCAACGCCGCTTTCTTTCCCAATGTACGAAGCGCATTAGTCGTTCCTACGTTACCGCTTCCGTACTTTCTGATATCCACCTTTTGGAATTTCCCTACAATATATCCCGTCGAGATGCATCCGAATACATATCCTACTATCAAACAAATCGCAATACGCCAAATCATATTACTTATCCTGCCATTTCTGCTTTACTTATTTCGTCGCATCCTCACGCTCTCTGATAATAAACTTCAGGGAAGTACCTACAAAACCGAAGGTGTCACGAATCTTATTCTCAATATAACGCTGATAGGAGTAATGCATCAGCTCCTTACTGTTAACGAACAGTACAAAGGTCGGCGGTCCCACCGCCACCTGAGTCATAAAGAAAATCTTTAGTCTCTTACCCTTATCGGACGGCGGCTGCTGTAAAGACGTTGCCTCCATGAGGATTTCGTTCAGCACACCGGTCTGAATACGCAGGGTTCTGCTCTGAATCACAAGATCAATCTTTTCAAAAATCTTGGTCATACGCTGACCGGTCTTTGCGGAAATGAAAACAATCTCCGCATACGGAATAAAGGACAGAATCTCACGGATACGCTCCGTCTGACGATAAATCGTCTTGTCGTCCTTATCCTCTACCGCATCCCATTTGTTAACTGCGATAATAATACCTTTTCCCCGCTCATGGGCAATACCGGCAATCTTTGCATCCTGCTCGGTCACACCCTCCGTAGCGTCGATTACCACTACCACAACATCCGCACGTTCTACCGCACTGACAGTACGCACGATACTGAAACGCTCGATTTCCTCTTTAATCTTATTCTTACGACGAAGTCCTGCCGTATCAATAAAGATATATTCCTTTTCCTCAAACGTTACCACTGTGTCAATGGCATCACGGGTGGTGCCCGCAATATCCGATACAATGACACGATTCTCTCCAGTCAGCTTGTTAATAATAGAAGACTTACCGACGTTCGGCTTACCGACTACTGCAATCTTCGGAAGTTCTTCCTCCTCTTCGCCTTCTACCGGTGCCGGGAAATACTCAACGATGGCATCCAACAATTCACCAAAACCGAGACGAGACGCGCCGGATACTGCAATCGGATCTCCGATACCGAGATTATAGAACTCGTATACATCCGCCTGCATCTTTTCAAAATCATCTACCTTATTAACAGTCAGAACAACCGGCTTACCGGAACGGCGCAACATATCCGCCACCTTAAAGTCCGCATCCACAAGGCCCATACGCACATCCGTCAGGAATACAATCACATCTGCGGTATCAATGGCAATCTGTGCCTGCTCTCTCATGTACGTAAGCATCTTATCTTTGGTCTCCGGCTCGATACCTCCGGTATCAATCATGGTGAACTTGTAATTCAGCCATGTCACATCCGCATAAATACGGTCACGGGTTACACCCGGATAATCTTTAACAATAGAAATACGTTCCCCCGCAAGGGCATTAAACAACGTGGACTTCCCTACATTCGGGCGTCCCACGATAGCTACAATCGGATTACTCATTTAGGAATTTATCCTCACTTTCAAAAATCAATCACTCTCTATTACGGCTCGTACAAAAGCCTCTCCTTCTGATTTTACAATACCCACGCGGGTTTGTAAAGCCTTTTCCACATCAGAAACAGTCAAATCATCCAAAAAAACGTCCTCTCCGCTTCGAAGCATAACCTCCGGAAGCAGTAAAATCTCACCTAATTCCCGGTCCTTTAACTGGGAAATGATGTCCTGCGCCGTTACTAATCCGGCCACGGTAATACTGTTACCGAAGAAATCATTTCGAATCGCTACCACCTTTGCATCGATGTTCGGATACTTCTTTTGAATCTTTTCCACCTGTTCTTTTATTGTAGAAGCCGCTAATTCTCCGGTGACCAGAGTCAGCTTCCGCGTCCTGTCATCTCCCTTGCATCCTGCCAGATACTCGTCCACTTCTACATGTAACAAACGAATCATACCCACACCGTTTTCCAGCTGCGGATATCCTTCATAGTCGTCCTCCGCCGGCAACGGCAAACCTGCCAACAAATACCACTCATCGCTGGCATGAATCATACGGGTACCGTAGTGTTTCTGTATAATATCCTGCCATTTCTTTATGATTCCGATAACTTCAATCGCATCTTCTTTGGTAAACGGCTCTACTTGCGTAAGTTCCTCACGAAACTTAGTCATACCCATCGGCACAACGGAAACACTCTGTATCAACGGCAAATAGGCTGTCAAATCGTGAATCGTCCGCTCCAGCTCTTCCCCGTCATTGTATCCCTTACAAAGCACAATCTGGCCGTTCATCTCAAGTCCCGCATCGTAAAAACGCTTGATTTTCTCCAAAGCCTCACCCGCAAACCGATTGTTAAGCATCTTACAGCGTAACTCCGGATTCGTCGTATGCACAGAAATATTAATGGGAGACAATTTATAAAACAAAATCCGCTCCATATCCTCTTCGGATAAATTGGTCAGTGTAATATAATTTCCCTGCAAAAAGGATAGCCTTGCATCATCATCCTTAAAATAGAGCGTATCCCGCATTCCGGTTGGCATCTGGTCAATAAAGCAGAAAATACACTTATTCCGACAGGAACGATACTCATCCATAAGCCCGTCCTCAAATACCAGACCCAAATCCTCATAAGCATCCTTTTCGATTTCCAGTTCCCATTCCTCACCGTCAGGCTTCCGGATTAAAAGGACAATTTCCTCATCCTCAGACAAATACCGGTAATCGAACACATCCTTAATCGGCTGTTCATTAATGGACACCAGCACATCGCCGGCTTCGATTTCCAGTTCCTCTGCGATACTGCCAGGGAGAACTTCTTTGATTTTATGTTCTTGTAGTTTCTTAGTCATACGAACCTCGTTTTCTTTGTTACTTCTGTAGGCTTTCCACCTACAGTTTTCAACATTTTCTATTACTGTACTTACTGATTTTCCTCCGCCAGCATCAAAAAGCCCGCCAGACTGCCTCTATCGTTTCCCTGTACCCTGTGGGAGTATAACACATCGGAATGACATTTGGTACAAACGCCTCCGACCACAATGTTTTCCGGCAAAACTCCTGCCTGTTCCAATATGATACGGTTCACCTGCCACAAATCCAGCTGACAAGTACCGTCTTTCTTCTGTTCCTCTGTCTGCATGGTAGCTTCCGGATACTCTTTCATGAACCTTTCCGCCACCTCACCGCCTACGGCATAACAATCTCCGCAAATGGATACACCGATATAAGCTTCGATATCCTCAGGCTTGCTTCCAAACTCCTTTTCCATGGCCTCCACCGTCTTCTCGACAATCCGTCCGATAGTTCCGCGCCAACCCGCGTGAGCTGTGCCGATAGCCTTAACAACCGGGTCATAAAAAAACACCGGCACACAATCTGCCATAAATACAGTCAATGCCACTCCCGGTTCATTGGTAATCTGCGCATCCACCGATGTATAATCCCTCGGTTTTATGATTCCTTTGCCACAATCCGCCTTGGTCGCTCTTCGAACCACAGTCTCGTGAACCTGCGCCGACAGCACCACCTGCTCTTTCGCAAAACCCATGGCATCACATAGCCTGTCATAATTCTCAAGAACATTTTCGTCCGCATCTCCCCGTCCGAAGCCGAGATTCATGGAAGAAAAACACCCTTCACTGACTCCTCCTACTCTTGTAGAACAGCCATGCTTTACACCCGAGTGCTCAGCCAGACGCTTAAAATATAAAAACGGTACTTCTGTACCCGATACTGCCATTTCCTTAGTATTAAGTAACTGTAATTTATATTCCATATTCTGATTCCTATTTACTTTCCTTCTAATCATTCCTCAAATACATATCATTCCAAAGCTGCGCTTCAATAAATGCAGCCTGTTCTTTCTTATGTTCCAACATCTTATTGACATCATTATCATACAATTCCAATTGTTCCAACAAATCAGTCTTCGTGTACACTTGATGAAGTTTCTCTGTATAATACAACGCCATGCTGTCACCCAAAGTAAAGCTGATGTCACTATCGTCAATCTCATCCAAATCAATCTGTATCATACGATACTCTCCGTAATTTTCGGAAAGTGCTTCCGACGGCTGTACCGTAAAATAGTATGGATGCTTCGTTTCCGGCTTGCCACCCAACTCACAAAACATATCATACATCCATTGCTCTGCCTTACGCCTGTCGCCGTAATAACGTTCAAACTCCGCACCGAACCTTCTGTGCGCCCTACAAGAGCTCCCGGAGTATAACTGTTTTGCCAGCTTCTTTGCCTCCTCCAGTGGAAGCTCGGTAATGCTTTTACATGGCACACTATCTTTATGACGGTAATTCACCAGATAAAGCTTCATTCCGTATTCTCCTTCTATCGCTCATACTACATCCAAAACGCATTCTCCGTAATTCTTATCCCTTCCCCAGTCACCCCTGCCACATCAAACCGGCACGGCGTATCAAAAGGAATCCGGTTCTTATACATATAATATTGCGCCGCCGCAATAATTTTCTTCTGCTTTCTGTAATCCACAGCCTCTTCCGGCGCTCCGAATCGATTATCGGCACGGTATTTCACCTCGACAAATACCAGATAGCTGTCCTTTTTTGCAATCAAATCAATCTCGCCGTGCTTTGTATAAAAGTTTCGGGCAACAATCTCATAGCCTTTCGTTTGCAAATACTCCTGTACCTTTGTTTCTTGCTCGGAGCCCACACGCCGGCGGTTCCAAGTCAAACCGTTACTCCCAAATCCGTTATTATTTACCATTACTCCTCCCTATCCTACAACTAACTCCTTACAGCGACTTTTTTACCTTCCCCTTTATCTTATCTACCTTATCCACAAACAACAACACCTCTGCCACCACCTCGTAAAGCTCCTGCGGTATGGCATCCCCGATTTCAAGCTTCGACAGCGTCCCGGCCAGCTTATCGTCCTTGTGAAGCGGCACATTTTCCTCTACCGCACGTTCGATAATCTTTTCCGCTAAATACCCTCGGCCGGAGGCCACAATCTTCGGTGCCTCCTCGGAAGGCTCGTATTCCAGCGCAACCGCTATTTTACTCTTTTGTTCCTCCAACGTGGCACCTCCTTTCACTACAATAAGAATAACAAATAAATAATGCTATGTCAAAACATTTGTAATGACATAGCATTATCGTTGTATCAGAATAAGACGATGTTACTCTAATTTCTATTTCTTACTATTCCAAAGAAACATGCCGCCCCCTATCAATATCGTAAGAAAACCGATACCGCCAAAAATCCAAAGTATAATATCATTATTTGCCTGAGAAGGCATTGGTTCCGTTGGTATGTACGTAATGACAGGCTCCTTCGAAGACACCTCAATAGAATCCACCGGTTCTTCCGGTGCCTCTGTTGCCTCGGGTACCTCTGTTGTCTCAGGTAGCTCTGTTACATCAGGCTTCTCTGTTATCTCAGGTTTCGTCGTCGGTAAAGGCATCGGTGTAGCCACCGGCAGTGCCGTAACCGTCGGAATCGGAGTATCTGTAGGCTTTGGTGTCGGCATTGCCGTTGCTGTAGGCATTGGCGTTGCGGTTGTCGTTAGCTTTGGTGTTACCGTTGCCGTTGGAGTTGGCTTCGGTGTCGGTGTTGGCGTTTCCGTCACCATTCCATAGCCGCATGCATCACATGCGCCGTTGCCATCCGTATCCTTATGTACTCCGATATCCCTCTTTCGTCCGCAGACAGCGCAGGTATGCCAATGGGTTCTTCCGTCCGTACTCCAGGCTATCGCATAGTTATGTTCTCCCAATTCGATTCTTCCTTCACCGTTTTTCCATGCCGCAAGGTCCGTAATTTCCTTTGTACATGCGGAATCCGAATAGAACTTTCCGCAGGAACACGTATAATAAGCCATTACACCGTAAGCGGTACACGTAGCTTCTTTCTTCGCTACAACGATACCTGTATGCTTATGGGTTCCTCCCTTTTCCGCTAACCATAATCGGTTCGTAGATAAGGTGTTTTTGTTATCAAATTTGACGGTTGGATTTTTACCTTCCACAAGATTATTATCACAATCATACATAGCAAGACAAATCAATGCATCCGCGTCAAGAGTACCCTTATACTCAAACAAAAACGTTTTTTCCTCTTCGTCACGGAAGGAACCGCTTGCAATTCTAACCGGGGTTCCGAAGTTCCCAAGCTTGTTTCCGCTTGCATCCGTAAGCTCCGCGGCCAGCTCGATATCGAAAAATGCAGGAGCCAGACCGGTGTTCTTTATCTTAACAAGAAGCTTGTTTCCGTTTCTCTTTGCAGATGTCACGGTAAAATTATAACCAAGACGATTATTCATTTCCTCAACCAGCTCCTTTTGTTCGTTGTAGAACTCATAGCTGTGATGACTGTCCTGGTCAAAGGCATAGATAGACAAATGAGCAATCTCAATGGTTTCCCGGAAACGCTGCGGCGTCCATCTTAAATAATGCTTATCATAGTCCTTCACAATGCCGGCCGCTTCGCCAACCTCAGGTGTCAGCATCATCCGGTACGGCAAAAAGTTTTCGCCGATTACCGGAAGATTTTCATAATAGTTCGGTCTTAAGTTCCATTCGTTATTATGAGAACCGATCAAACCGTTTACACGCTTCGGAATTCCGAGAGACAATGCATACTCATACACTTCGCCGTATGCACCGGAGGTAACACAAAGCCAAGTTTCATCAAAGGCATCGCTGTAATACTTAATCATATCCTTCTGAATCTCAACAGAAGGCATCGGATTTCCGATAAAGGTAGAAGTATGCCATTCTCCCCAGTTGCCGAATGTGCTGATATCAATAAACTCTACCCGCGGGTCGCCGTCATAGTGCTCCGCAAGGGCATCCGCGAAATCCTTACAGGCCTGTAAGTAAATCGGGTCATCCCATACCGGAAGGTCTAATTCCACGGAAGGATCGCTATACAGCGTGCAGCGCTGCTTCTTTGCCCCCTTCTCAAACACCCAGTCCGGTACAAACATATGCGCTTCTCCGTAATTGTCATGAGAACCGGTAAGATGGGAATAAGGAAGAATTCGGATACCGTAGGTATAACCGTATTTTTCACAGGCTTCTAACATACTGTCAATGGATTCCCAGTTATATACACCCTCCGCCGGATTTAACTCATCCCATTTCGGTTCCCCGGAACAAATCGTGGACATATTCCAAGCGGTATTGTTCATGGAACCGCCGATTCCGTAAGGATTGGATGCCTCAAAAGCCCATGCGTTATATACGGTCATAACGTAACCCTTATGGGGATTCACAACCGGTCCGCCGGAAATCTCCGTCTCATAATATACCGTAGAGGATGTATCAAAATCCTTATACGGGTCTGTCACAGTGCCGCCCGACTTATTCGTAGGGAACAACTGCTCACTTACCGTCTTTGCAAGCTTATCCGCACCCTTGGCATTCATATGAAGGCTGTCATCCTCGCAATAATACGCTTTGGCAACTCTTCCGGTATTCTCCAAACAATATTCAAGCCATGGCCAAAACAGGTCAATGATACCAACCTTCTCTGACGCAGCGATTTTCTCTATTTCAGCGCTAAACCATTTATGGGTTAGCACTGGGTATTTGTTACAATCATCCAGCTGCCCATGCTGCTTTACCAGATACACCGTCATTCCCTTTGCTTTCGCACGCTGCACCATTTCCGTCATATAGGTAATGTACTCAGTTGGGTCAAGGGCACTTGCATCTCCTTTATACTGCTTTGTATAATCATTGATACCTACCGGCAAAATCAAAATATCGCCGCTTTTCCCGTAATGCTCGGCCGTAGGGAATAGAGAATCACATACTGCCTTTGCTGTCACACCGCTTGCGGATATGTTTCGAATCTCATACTTCGTCATATCCACATACTTGTCCAAATACTGTCCCCAGCCGCGCTTTGAATTCTCTGGGACGTTATAAAAGCTTGCAGCCGTAGAATCACCCGCAATCCAGATGGTCGGCTTTGTGGTCGTACCGTCCGAAATCCGCTCAATTTCAAGGGCACTGACGGAAAACTCGGTCCCCACGCCGGAGCCGGCGTAAATGTTGAGCTGACCGTCCGTAACAGGAATGGTAAAGGAATCCGTTGCATTGCTTCCTGTCAGGAAGAAAAGCTGTGACACTCCCTCTGCCCGGATGGTAGTAGAGGTAACATCACCGGTAGTAACCTTAATTTTATAAACTCCCTTCGGTAAATCCACATGAAACACATGATTCGGAACATTCGAAAGGAAGCGAACTGCATCCGAAAAGGCTCCCGTACCGCTTGCAGAAACATTTTCTACCGCCGCGGTATTGGCAAAGCCGTAGCCGGTCTCTGCATTATATGCATCTTCTGCAGAAACTCCTATGTAACCTGCTTCCGTTCCGGCTCCTCCGAAATCAAACCGTAATACATCCTTAAGCACTAACTCCTTACTCTTTGTCTCCGCCTCTGCAGACCTCACAGGACACAACGAAAGCAAGATAGCAACCGTAACAATAACAGCTATATTACATTTCATATAGATTACCTCCTTAGAATCTTTCCCTCTAAATACTGAAACTGCAGAAGTTGCTGTTTTAACAATTCTGATTCATATGTTCAAATATCGAATTCAACTCTACTTCATTCATAACAACAGTCTACTTTTATGTTAAGCATAACATATTTTATCATTAGCTACAAGAAATATGTTATACGTGACATATTTCTGCAAAATTTGCCTTATTATTGTTATCAATGTCATTTTTTAGGCATTTCCAGTTTTATTTTTTGAGACCGATGGTCGAAAAACAGTTGCTGTACTGCGTTCCGGACGTCTTGTGGTACGAAACTCATTGTCTCAACTGGAGGAACAGTATAAAGATGACGACTTTTTACGAGTGTCAAAGTCAACGCTCCTAAATATCACAAAAGTGACTGAATATAGCCCCGACAGTGACAGAACGCTGCTCGTAACCCTTGTGGGAAATGTAAAAATCCGAGTTTCACGCAAGTTTGCTTCCGAGTTCAAAATCAGCACCACCGGCTTAGCCGGTGGTTTGCTCAAGCCCTATAAGGGCTTTTTTCCCGCGCAAGAGTCTAAAGACTCATCGAAATGGTTCGCCAACCGCAAAACATTTTCCCACCAAGCCCTAA
>SVEN01000059.1 GCA_015057365.1 Lachnospiraceae bacterium
CGTCTCACCCACGGAGAGACTGTCAATGTTGTAACCACGACGGCTGAACAAACCGGATACACGGCTTAATACACCTGCCGTATTCTCTACTAAAAGCGACAATACCATTCGGCTCATAAGGTCCCCTCTTTCTCACTGTATTATATCAAAGTGTATTTTATCAAGCCTATCGCCGTTTGTCAAGCAAAACGGCAAAGAAAGTGCCCGAAAACACAATTTCCGCAAAATTTTTCGTTTCGCTTTGCTTTACATTTTCGTGAGGCTCGCCTTTAGCAATTCGTTTACTTTCCCCGGGTCTGCCTTTCCCTTCGTTTTTTTCATAACCTGCCCCACAAGAAATCCGAATACCTTATCCTTGCCTGAGCGATATTCTTCTACGATTGCCGGATTCTCGACCAGCACTTCATCCACTGCCGCCTGCAACGCTCCCTCATCCGACAGATTCATAAGCCCGTGCTGCTCCATATAGGAAACAGGCTCCACATTCTCTTCCACTACCTTTGCAAATACTTCCTTTGCATTGGCCTGATTGATTTTCCCGGCTTCTACCGCTACAATCAAATCCGCTGCATGCTTCGGTGAAAAGATAAGCTCCTCCGGCTCTTTTCCCGCTTCCTTAAGCAAACGGAGCAGTTCTCCCATAAACCAGTTGGCCGTTTTCTTCGGCTGCCCGGACAGCTTCGCCGTCTCCTCAAACAACGCTGCCAGATGCTTTGACTGAGTCAAAATCTCCGCATCATAGGCCGGAATACCGTATTCCGCCACAAAACGTGCAGCCTTTTCCTCTTTAAACTCCGGCTGACGGTTCTTTATCTCTGAAATCCACTCCTCAGAAATCAATACCGGCGGTACATCCGGCTCCGGAAAATACCGGTAATCCTTGGAATCCTCCTTGGAACGCATGGAATAGGACACCCCTGCGGCATCATCCCAACGTCTCGTTTCCTGCTCCACTTCATGACCGCTCTCTATAAGCGCAATCTGCCGTTCCCGCTCCGCTCCGATAGCGCGGGTAATGGCCTTAAAGGAGTTTAGATTCTTCATCTCGGTCCGGGTGCCCAAGGTCTTGCTCCCCGCCTCCTTCACAGACAGATTCACGTCCACCCGCATGGAGCCCTCCTGTAGCTTACAATCGGAAATCCCCAGGTACAGACAAAGCATCCTAAGCTTTTCCAGATAAGCAATGACTTCCTCTGCATTCTCCATATCCGGCTCCGATACAATCTCGATAAGCGGCACACCGCTCCGGTTATAATCCACCAGAGAAATTCCGACACTCTCGTCATGTATTAACTTTCCCGCATCCTCCTCCATGTGCATTTCATGGATGCGGACAGTCTTGGTAGTTTTCTTTCCTGCATTTTGTCCGGTTTTCGACGTTTTCTCCGGTATTTCGGACTCACGCTCCGTCTCTTCTTCCGCATCCAGTGTTATCTCCAGACTTCCGTCCCGGCAAACCGTCTCATATAACTGGGAAATCTGATAATTCTGCGGATTGTCCGGATAGAAATAATTTTTCCGGTCAAACAGGGTTCTTTGGTTAATCCGGCAGTTGGTTGCCAATCCAAGCGCAATGGCATATTCCACCACCTTTTTATTTAGCACCGGAAGACTGCCCGGCATACCGGTACACACCGGACAGGTCTGGGTATTTGGCATCGCTCCGAACCTTGTTGCGCACCCGCAAAATATCTTCGTTTCCGTAGAAAGCTCAATGTGTACTTCCAAACCGATGACGGTATCGTACTGCTTGCTACTCTGTTCCATCCTAGCGTTCACCCGCCTTTCCGCTTCCGACCTGTTCCCAGGCCGTCGGGAACTTACCGCGAAGTTCCTCGTAGCCTTCCGCCGCCGTAAACAGCATATCCTCACAAAAGGCGTTTCCGATAAACTGCAGTCCAATCGGCAATCCTTCTGTGTCTACACCGCACGGTACACTGAGGGCCGGAAGTCCCGCCAAATTTACCGCCACCGTATCCGCATCCTGCAAATACATCAAGAGCGGATCCTTTAGGGCAGTACCGAACTTCGGCGCCGTGGTCGGTGCCGTCGGTGTCAAAATGCAATCATAGTTCGCAAACACCCGGTCAAAGGCCTCCCGAATCAGGCGTCGTACCTTTAATGCCTTCAAATAATAGGCATCGTAATAGCCTTCACTTAACGCAAAAGAACCCAGCAAAATCCGGCGCTTTACCTCCTCGCCAAAGCCCTCGGACCGGCTCTTTACATATAAGTCATGAAGCTTCTCTGCTTCATCGGTCCGGTATCCGTACTTCACTCCGTCAAACCGTGACAGATTGGAGCTGGCTTCCGCGCAGGCAATGATATAATAGGCGGCAACCGCATAATCCGCCAGCGGAAGGGAGATTTCCTCCACAACGGCACCGTTTCGCTCCAACAGCTTTACGGCACCGTTTACTGCCTCCCGGACCTCTTCCTGTGTTCCCTCGCCCAGATACTCCTTCGGTACCGCAAACCGCATCCCTTTGAGTTTTTCTATCCGTTCTTCGGCATTAGGTTCATGTCCCAGTGTTTTTGTAACGTCGTATTTCACAGTAGTGGCATCCTTTTCATCCCATCCGGCAATGCACTCATACAGTGCCCGGCAATCTGCCACAGTTCGTCCTACCGGTCCGATCTGGTCCATTGAGGAGGCATAAGCCACCAGCCCGTAACGGGACACTCTGCCATAGGTAGGCTTTAAGCCCACCACGCCGCAAAAAGCCGCCGGCTGTCGCACGGAACCGCCGGTATCGGAGCCTAACGCAAGCGGTACCTCTCCCGCTGCCACCGCAGCGCAAGAACCGCCGGAGGACCCTCCCGGCACACGACTCATATTCCAGGGATTTTTCGTCAACCGAAACGCCGATGTCTCCGTCGTACTTCCCATGGCAAACTCATCCATATTGGTCTTTCCCAATATAATCATGCCCGCATCATGCAACCGTTGTACCACCGTCGCATCGTAGGCAGGCACAAAATTCTCCAGCATTTTTGACCCGCAGGTAGTCCGCAAGCCCTTCGTACAAATATTATCTTTTATGGCAATCGGCACACCGGCAAGAGGACCTGCATAGCGCCCGCTCCGAATTCCCTTTTGTACCTCATCCATTCTCATTTTCAAATGTGCATCATTTATTGTCAAAAAAGCACCGAGCCCCGGCTCCTTCTCTGCAATCTTCTTTTGCAATGCAGAAACCGTCTCTGTCACACCCAGCGCCTTACTCTTTATTTTTTCACTCATTGCCCTTACGGACATCTGTAATAATTCCATTGGTTCCCCTCCTATACGGTTTTCGGCACCACCGGACAATCGTTACGCTGCACCGGCACATTTGCCAGGGTCTGCGCTTTTCCATCCGGATTCGTCACCTCATCTTCTCTGAGTGTTGCTTCCCCCGGCTCTCCGTAGGAAAGCGGTAATACACCCTCCGTGTCTATTTCATTCAGCTTCTCCGTATACAGAAGAAGCTTCTCCATCTCATTCATGGTCCGTTCCCTCTCAGCCACATCTATTTTCAGTTTTGCCAGAAGTTCTGCCTTTTCCAGAACCGCCTCATCGATTTTAATCATATGACATACCTCCGTTCTACCATATTTTACCCGAACCTCACTTAGAAGTAAATGATAAATTCCTACTACGCGCTTACACACAAAAAAGGGAAACATACACCTATTTTTTCAAATAATCTGTATGTTCCCCCTTTTCCTATTGCTTTATAACCGAAAGGGACATTCTTCCCTTTGCACTATGCTTACTCTTCTTCTGCCACCAAATCCATAATGGTGTCGTCCACATCTTCCCATGCCGCATCGGAAAGTACGGTATCCTCTAAATCCACATCGTATGTCTTTTCCACCGCATCCAAAGTACCGGCGGAAGCCGCATGCTTCTCCAGCACCGCTACCATCATCTCCGTGTATTCCTTCTCCAATGCATCGTATTCTTCAAAGGAAATGGTCTCAAAATCTACATCGGCATACTTGGTATTGAATGCATCGGATGCTGCATAAATATCCTCATCAATCACATAGAAGAAATCCGTCGGATACAGCGTTACGGTCATGGTACCTTCCTTAAACGCATTGACATCCACGCTCTTTACATCCCACTTTACCTTGGAAAGAACCGTCTTTGCCACCTCAACCGCACGATTCTTCACATCGTTGGTGATATACTCTTCGGTGATATCGATATAGTACAGCAGGCACTCTGCAAAATAATCGATTTCAGCATCATAAAGCTCCTGCGCACCCTCCAAAGAATCCATGTTCATGCTTACATAATCTTCGTAATCCGCGTAGAAGCTGGCCTTCATTGCCGCATCAAAGTAGAACTCCGCTGCACCTTCCAAACCCTTCTGGCTCACCATAGTATCCCAGTAATCTTCCGCCGGAACCATACCGAATTTTATACTGGTAAACGGATTTATCGTATAATCATTATCATGAATACCTAATTCCACATAACACTGACCCATTTCGTCATCCGCAAAGTAGTACGTAGCTTCCAAATGGTTTGGCTCATCACCTTTTACATCCGGTTCTCCGTAAGCTTCCAGTACCTCTGCAGGCTTGTTTCTCTTGGTCATTCCCTTCGGTAATACCACATCCACTTCCGTGGTGGACATGTACAGGTAGTATACAATACACTCCTCAATCGGAGCCGCCTTATCGGAATCATTGTATACCGTCATTCTGACATACCGCTCATTCTCCTCGTCAAACAACTCGAAGTCTGTACTGGTATAATATGGGTCCAAGCGGAAATCCGCAACATTGTCATAGGTAGAAGACACATGCCAGCCGTTGTCCAACCAATCCTTAAGCGGCATCGGGAACTGATAAATTACACCATCGATGACAAACTGACCGCTGGTAAGCTCCTCGGAGATCTTTGCGGCACCTTCTTCAATGAACTTCTCGTCATCCAGATTCAAATCCACACCGGAGCAACCGGCAAAGCTCAGTGCCAGTACCATTACCAGGCACATCATCATACGTACTTTCTTCATAAATTCTCTCCCTTTGTTAATAATTTTACAAACAACAAAAGGGAGTATAGCACAATGAGGGGAAGAATGCAAGGAAAAAAATAAACTCACCTACTTCCAAATCCGTCGCAGGTGAGTTTATCTCATTTCATTTAATTATCCTATATATCGGCAACTTTAAACAATCAAGCTATCTACATTATTTCTATCGATTACGGATACACGACAGTGAATGATGTCGCTCGGGAACTTCTCTCCCGCTGCAAGATGATTGTAGAGCCAGATTACCGGGTCATGGCCCTGTCCGAAGGAATCCTGACCTACGGTACATGCAATGACACCCTTCTTGATATAGGCAACAATCTCCGGATCGGTATCAAACGCATATAACTGAACCTTGCCGGCTTTTCCGCAGTCTTCCACCGCTCTTGCCGCAGAACACGGGAATCCGTTGGTAATAAACAACGCCTTTACATCCGGGTTAGCAGTCAGTGTTTCAACGGTACGATTATATACGTCATCATCATTATCAAGAATGAGTACTTCTTCCGCAACCTTAATTCCGCCGTAATTCTTAATCTCAGCCTTAAAGCTGTTATAACGCTCAGCGTTAGATCCAATCTCCAAGTCACCGTATAAGATAGCAACCTGACCGGATTTTCCTAAATCCTTTGCCAGAGACTGGGCTGCGATAAGTCCCGGCTCCGCAGGGTCCGGACACAGGCACGCCACTCTTGCGATTTCCGGCGGACAGTCACAATTGTATACCATGACTTTGATACCCTTCTCAATGGCCTTTTCCGCATATTCCATCGTATTCATCCAGCCCGGGAAAATCAAACCGTCAAAGTTTTGATTCATCGCACGTTCAATCGCTTCTATAATCTGTTCGTTCATATCTCTGTTAGGAAGAATCGGTACAAACTCTCCGATACCGCCGACAGCTTCCAATTCCTTTGCCGCATAACTTGCGCCGCGGCCGACACCGTACCAGAACTCGTTATCGTACATACTTAACAACATAATCTTAACCGGTCTTGCTTTCTTGGACGCGGACGGCACAATTGCGGTATTGTACTGACCGAGCAAGCCCTGAATACTCTTCAGCATACTGCCAAGCTTCTCGGTATGAGAGGCAATTTCATTTGATTCTGCGGCAACCTCCTCGGAAACAGCCGCTATATCCGATGTATTCTCACTGATTGCCTGTGAAGTTTCAAACAACTTTGTCGCTTTGCTCTTTGTTTCGGCCGTATTATTTGCCATAATAACAAATTTCTGAGAAACATCCGCCATCCGGTTATGAATCTCGTTCGATTGCTCGTTAATAGAACGGAAGGAACTGTTTACCTGCTCAAAGGTCTCGGTACTCTTACTATATGTAGTTTCGCAAGCACGAATACTTTCATTTACCTGTTCACTGCTGCTGATAATCTCCTGTACAATCTTATTGATGGTATCCATACCGTCTTTGGTCTTATTGGACATCTCGCCCATCTCGTCCGCAACCACCGCAAAGCCCTTACCGGACTGTCCCGCTCTGGCTGCTTCGATGGAAGCATTCAATGCCAACAACTTTAACTGATTGGAAATGCCGATAATAAAGTCGCCGACTTCTTCAATCTTCTTAATGTCGGAATTGAAGCGGTTCAATATCTGGTCGATATTGTTCAGCTCCTTCGACATGGCACTCATATCATTCTCATAACCCTCTAACTTTGCAATACCTTGCTCACAATTGGTTACGGTAACATTCAACAGCGACTGAATGGACTGCATGGAGTCTTCCACATTTTTCATCTGCTCACTGTTAGACTCAATCAATTCCAAATTGTCCTTTACCAGTTCAAACTGCTCCGAAGTCTTCCCTGCAACTGCCGTAACACCGCTTGCAATCTGTTCGTTTCCCAGCTGGTTGGCATCCGCACTCTTTGAAAGGACCTCTATCGCGTCCGAAAGAACAATTACATTGCCCTTTGTTGCTTCTACAAAGGTCATGAGATTACTCTTAATCGCATTGACGGAGCCGGCAATAATATTCGATGTACTTTTTCCTTCGCCTATCTTAATATCTTCCACGTTCAATTTACCGTGCACGATTTGTCGGCTCTTTTCCAAAATGTCATTGTAAGCCCGATTATTTCTCACCAGTGTAAACACAAGAAAACCGATGATCAATAACTCAACAACGGCTAATATAATTAAAAACAGCTCCATAGAACGTCCTCCTCTTTTTCAGTATTGATTCCCACTATTTTTATGTTATATACATTATAACATATTCTCTGCAAAAATAACAGACAAATTTTTAAAATTTTATATATTTTTTTGAAATCATTCATCAGAAAATGAAGGCCTCTGTTTTACATAAAAAGTTTATACAGTTGCAAATTTTCTTCGTTGCTTCCGCCGAATAAAAAATAATAGTCAATCCGGGCGTTTTCTTCTGTACAGATGTACTGTCCGTACATTCCCACACCGCAAAAAGAAACCGTATGTTCCGCGGAAACAGAAAGCCCATAGCCTTTTCGAGAAAGCAACAGCGGCATTCTTTTTTTCTTTCCTCCGATGGAAATATACCGTGCCTTTCCGTTTACCGGCTCCAAATCCGTATCCAGAATTCCTTTCGCAACGATTTTTTCGTTTTTATCCCATTCAAAATAATTCCAGGTTTTTAAAAGGTCCGGCTCTATCTGACGCGGTTCTTTTACGGATTCCTTCAGAAGAAGCGTTCCTTTCGTGTCAAAAAAGGCAAGTGCACCGCTTTTTTTCTCTATACGCACCACAAGCTTTTTCGTAACAATCTCATATACCGTTACGTTTTCCCTGGTACTGAATTGAACCTTCTTCTCTCCCGCATACTTAAAGTTTCCGTCCGAAAAGGCATCTTCCTGTCCTCTGATAAATTGTACTCGTACGATTTCTTCCGCAAGCGGTGTCACCCGAAGAATTCCGTAGTTACTTACAAAATCCACAAAAGTCTTTGCCTTCTTCACCCAACGCACTCCGCAATTAATCCTGCTGTGTCCCTTCGGCGTCAGTTTGCCCGCTTCTACAATAGAATTAAACGGGTATGGGGATGTATTCATTTCCTGTTCGTTTTTAGGCCCCTCCGCCGCATTCACAACCACTTGGGCCTGCAATCTGTGCACTTGCTTTTCTTCTGCTTTTTCACCCGGCTTCTCTACCGTTTTTACTTCCGGCTTCTCTTGTATTTTCGGTTGATTCAACCCGTACCGCTTTGTTGTCCGTTCCAGAATCTTCGCAAGCTCATCCTGCTTTTTCTCCTCCGTAATCTTCGGAATCACACGAGGTGTTGCCACACGTAACATATCCTGCTGCGTCTCCAGGGAGCGCAGTCTTTTTTCTTCCGATACCGGAGTTGCAATCAAATCCGTCAAATCATGTAAATGCACCACTGCCAATTCATGCAATGCTCTGGTGGCCGCCACATACAACAGCTTTACATACCGATCCTCCGTCGGATAGTTTTCCTTAGACGGATGGTACAGTAATACTGCATCAAACTCCAGACCTTTCGTATATTCCACAGGAAGCACCATAACTCCCTCATCAAATACGGCCGTCTCCGGATTATTGTCCGCTAACGCTATTTCTTTACCAAGCATTTGTGTTACATAGGCTGTTTCTTGTTCATCGGCACAGATTACCGCAATGGTTCCGTGACCTTCCTTCTTCCATTTTTCAATAACCTCTGTTACCGCCCGGTTCATTTCGTCTTCAGAATCATATCCCCGCACACTCACCGGATTTCCGTGACGCAGAATCGGCTCTGCCGGATAAATCGAAAAACTGCCGTGGCGCAAAATCTCCGTGGCAAACTCCGATATTTCCACTGTATTACGATAGCTTTTTTTCAAAATACCGAAGTTATCGTAATCTCCGGTCAAAATCAGCTTGCGTAGCTCCTCCCAATCGTTTAACCCGTATCCGTAATGGATATTCTGGGAAACGTCACCCATAATCGTATAGGTACAGCCACGGAGACAATAGGCAAGGGTAGCATATACCATCATACCGAAATCCTGCGCTTCATCAATAATCACATGGGATGCTTCGCGAATCGGATCAATTTCTTTAATACGCTTGTACAAATAGGCCAGCGCTGCAAGGTCATATACGTCATAGTTCCCCGGCTCCGCAAAAATCTTGTTACCGTCTTTTCTCTGGCCTTCCAAAAACTCTTCGTACAAATCGAATAAAGAACCCTTCCATTCATCTTTGCCGAAATGAACCTTACAGCTTCTGTTCAGCTCTTTTTTCTCCTCCGGCGTATAAGAAACGGATTTCCCGGTAAGTTCGTTTTCCAGCTTGCCGAGCAACCATTCATTCAAGGCATTTATTTTAGCCTGCACCGACATTTGCGGATTACTCTTTCTGTAGTTTTCAATGGACTTCTTCTCTAACAGCACCGTGCCGTTCTTTTCAATCACTACCGTTTCCGTCGGTATCACCCTAGCTTCATATTCCTCACAAAAGGCTTCCAGTTTATGAAACCACGCATATTCGCCTTTTTTATATGCCTCTTTGTCATTTGGATCTGTAGCTACAATTTTGTACTTATTATCGTCCCAATCTTCATAAAGCAAACGAGTCAACAACTGCTCCATCGTCATTTGCGAAACACCGTATACATCCAGTTCCGGCAACACACCGGTAATATAATTTAACAAAATACGGTTACTTCCCACAATATAAAAATCAACCGGACGAAACTGCTCGTAATTATACAAAATATAAGAAATACGATGCATGGCCACCGTTGTTTTTCCGGACCCGGCCACGCCCTGTACGATTAAATTTGTCTTCGGAGACATTCTTATAATCGCATTTTGTTCTTTTTGTATCGTTCCGATGATTTCTCCGAGCACTGCCCTTTTACTCTTTGCCAGAAACTTTGTCAGAAGGTCATCGTTTGCCACAATATCCGAATCGAAAAAATCAACCAGTTTATCTTCTTCAATTTCATATGTACGCTTTCGAAACAAGTCAATCTCATGCACTCTTGTCTCATTTTCCGCGATGTCCTTCACCTCATAGGTACAGGTCCCCAGGGCATTTTCATAATACACCGATGCAATGGGCGCTCTCCAGTCAATGACCAAAGGGTCCACTCCGTCCTCCGAAATACCCACTCGTCCCACATAATAGGATTCCGGTTCCGAAATGCCCTCACTCTTAAAATCGATTCTTCCGAAGTACGGCTTCTTCCGGGCTTTTACACTACGAAGCAATTCCCGATTACTTGCATGATACATTGCCTCCGTATTATTCCACAGTGCCTGTGCCTCCTTATCATTGGGATCAAAGTTTTCCAGCATTTCCTTTAATTGCTCCGATAACCCCTCCTGCCGTTTCTCAATCCGCTCCAAATTGTTCTGTGCCACTTTTAGGATTTTGCTAAGCTGCTGTTCTTCTGCTTCCCTGCCGGTTCCCAGTACTTTCATTTGACGTTTCTCCTTCTCTTTGCAAGTTTTGCACATCCCTTTACGAACACTGTTTTCCGTTGCAAAAATATTCTAGCATTTTTTCAAAAAAAGGTATAGACTTGTAATATAATTTGTTGTATAATACATAATGAGGTGTGCGAAAAAATAGGCACACCTCATTTTTGTTTTACTTATGATACGGTTCCCCGTACCACTTTTCGGGTACAGAAAAACCTCAGTGGAGTAAGTCCACTGAGGAAATTACACACCATATAAAACAGAAAAGCCACCTATTTGATTGACTTAGAATAGTGTTATAAAAGACATCAGATAGTTTATTATTTCCTCCGGCGTTT